>JBHLRZ010000024.1:0-51893 GCA_048882045.1 Candidatus Thorarchaeota archaeon
ATATGACGTTGATCAACAGTACAATGATGCCTCAGATAGTTGTGTTGTCTATCATCTTCTTGGCTGAGCCTTTGGATATTCTCGATTGGATAGGCTTGATTCTGTTCGCTTTCTCGGTTGCAGCTGTACAGGTCATTCAAGCTTCGAAAGCAAACAACAAGAAAGAGCAGGTAAGTGCTATTCCGCAGAAGGTAGAGTTACAACAGAGTTAGAGGGATGATTTCCTGTCCAACTACTATTGGGAAAGGCTAATCAGTCTAGAAGTTGTATACGTTTCCCATTGAAGGAGGATTGTTCTTGTTGAGCTACGATGAGCTTCGAAAGACTGACTTGTTCGAATTCTTCAATTTCTCAGAGAGCGGAAGAAGGCGAATAAGTGGAGATATGCAAGAGATACACCTCAAGCCTGGAGGATTTCAGGAATTCATAGACCTCAAAATGATAGTGGATAGGTCTCAGACAGTTCATGAAGGGGTCCTCTACCTTGACAGGGATTGGATTGGAGGTCCGATGACGATCAGCCCCTTCGGAAAAGATCTTGCGAAGAGTTTCATTGCAGCAGTGACTCCCGAAACTGACAAAGAGAAAGCCGAGCGAGTCATCTCTACAATATGGAACATTCAGGGCTCAAGTGACCATGTCATCTCGATTCAACCACACAGTCCTGAAGACCTCATTGATGAACCTCCAATTGAGAAACTAGAAAATGTATACCTGGGAGTCGAGACGAAGTTCGAGCTCGCACTTGAAAAATCTTGCATCAAAATTGAGAATGTAGTAGATGTTGGAAGGAACCGATTGAAGATCACGGTGGAATCAGTCGAGTAAGGTTCATTGAGAGTTCCGAGCCATCATAATTGCTTTTACCAAGTCTTCAGCAGATGCTCCGATGAATGTGGCTTTTGTCTTTTCAAGTACATTAGATACAGTTGTCAGTAATATATCGGCTTCTATTTTCATCCCAATAAGAGAGTTCTCAATTACTTCAATTACTTCTTCTGGATGGAGGAAAAAGTCACCAAGAATAGTGATGCTTTGAACTTTCCCAGAATCTACCCACAGCTTGATCTTGACAAGTTTTCCTCCTGGAATCTTGTAACTTGAACTGAGCAAAAACATCACCTCGAGAAATTCCATTTCTTGGTTGCATACTTTTTCACTGCAAGTTGTTTCGCTAGCCTTTGTTCATCAGAAGTAAGGGTTCCACTTTTCAGTTTGATATCTAGTGCCTTTGAGAATCCATGCTTCAATGCATCCCGTAACTCAATCACCTCAACCTTGCGACCCAGAATATCTCGGATTGAAGTAACACGTTCTTTAACATCTGATATCATTTTGTCAGATATTTTCTCTTGGGGGACTTTGAGAATTGAAAACATGAGCGTGACATCGAGATCTAACAGAGTTGTTCCGTGTTGGAGGATGCATCCATGTCGTCGTGTCATCGCGTTGCCTGAGACCTTCTTTCCTCCTGCATTCACATCGTTGATCGGTTTAAACTCAGATTCTATTCCAAGGTGATCAAGTGCTTCAATAATCCCCCCGCAAAGAAAACGATATGATTCTAGTATGTCATCATAGGCAAGCTTGTGTTGCTTTGGCATAATGATACTATATGTCACTTCTCCATCATAGTCATGAAAGACCGCTCCGCCACCGGTAATTCTCCTGATTGCATCAATTCCATTCTTCTCGCAGAACTCAACATCAACCTCATCCGACATACTCTGGAAGGTCCCAATTGAAACAGCTGAAGGATTCCATCTGTAGAGTCTCAGTGTAGGAGGTGATTTTCCTTCTTTCATCGACAGCATGATCGCTTCATCTACCGCCATATTTGTGAATGCATCATACGTTTCCAGATCGATGAATCGAAACTCTTCCACTCACTTCACCAGCTGGGTCTCCTCAATTGACTGTATAATCTGCTCTTCAGTCAGATTTGATGGATAGTTATACATCGGACCACGAGGTCTCTCATTATAGTAGGGTCGGTTGCAGCCTTTGCAACCTGTTACTTGAAAGGCTTCTCCAGATGATAAGACTTGTCGAAGCTGGTCTTTGTCAATGCTGATTGAGATTGTCCCATCCTCAGCTTCTTGAACTTGATCTCGTTTGAGAAGTCTTTTCGATACCAGCTGTCTAACTGCCTGTATCCGTCTATAGGATGATAGACTTGGGGCTTCTCTATTTTCGAGAGATGTTCCTTTGATACGGGTGAATGCAAAAAGACCGACACTGACTCCCATTTCATACATGCTCATGATGAACTCGACTGCTTCGATTTCGGTTTCTCCCAGACCAATGATGAGGTGAGTTGTCACACGTCCTTTGCCAAAGACGTCCAAAGCATCATTCAAACCCTCAGTATGGTTCTCCCATCGATAGGGCGAACTCCTCTTCCTGCCCTTTATTTCTTCAAACAAGCCAGGAGTACTCGCATCCAGAGCGATTCCAATATTGGAAACTCCAACTTCTTTTAGACGAACCATATCTTCTTTCGAAATGGGATGAATTGCCACTGAGATTGGGAGTTTGGAAACCTTGCGAATAGCGACCAAGATTTGTATAACATCATCCACAACTTCGGGGTAACATAGTGTCTGAACACAAATCCTTCTCAAGTGATGAAATGTCGCGAGATTTTTGATAACTTGGTCTAGATCATACTCAGGCCACGACAATCGTGATAGTCTATCCGAGGGTGATGTACTCTCTTGCGCCTGAGGACAGAAGGCACAGTTGGCGTCACACTTTCCTTCTCGATAGGTCATGAGAAAGGCGGTTGTAAAATTCGGGTCCTGATCTCCAGTTTCTAGTCCAAGCTGAATTGCGGTTCCAATAGACAGACGGACCTTATCGACCAAGACAATCAAACACCTTAGAATTCATTTGGCTTTAATCATGTTGTTCTGGTTTTTATCTCAAGCTGACAAAGGTCTCCCTCTTGTATTATTCCTGTGAACTGGTCATATTCTTTGGGAACCAGTACGAGGGGAGGTACAGCCTTCTTTGTGTACAGTTCTGGGTAGATGAAACAAGAGAGACCTCGTAAGCTGCTCCCGTCAAGTGAAGATGTTATTGCAGGGACAGTGAGAAAATGATTCGATTCTGTTATTGTGCCAACGGGATTTCTTGCAAGGTACACCTGTGTATTCGCCTTGATATCTAGTCCTCCTACAACCCCTCCCTGTTTATAGTGCGATATACCTCCATCCAGAATTCCCAGTTTCATGTCTTTTCGATTCTTCGCCGCAAGACCGATGAGACCAGAAATTGAAACATGCTCTATGTTTTTTGGGAATCCCTTGACAAAGTCCTTTGTCACCTGAATGACCTCGAACTCAATTTCCGCTGACGGTTTGGTTCCTTCACTTGAAGAGTAATGGAAAATCTGCTTGAAAGTATACGATTGACTTGACCTTTCAAACGATTCTAAAGGCATCACCTCTACATGATAGTGGGGACCTGTCCAGTAGTTGAAGAAACGAGAGCGTAATGTTTCACCTATTTCATCTCCAGCTTCGACTAGATCTCCGACAACTACTGTTGGTTTGCAATGTAGGATACGGACAATGTCAGTAAGTGAATGCTCGGGTTGGATTGCAATACCGAAGTCATGGTCTTCAGTAGGGAACTCTTTTGGGTGACCCATCTTCATCTTTTTGATCTTGACTACTTTCCCAGTAGCTGGAGAAGCAACAATGTCTGCCCATGACTGATGATATGGGTAGATGTCAACAGAAGATCCCTGTCCATGGCTAATGTAGGGGCTATTGTAGAATGAGAAGTAGGAATTGTCTGGAGCGTAGATTTCAGTTTCAGATGCAATTCCCACTACTCGCATTTCCTACACCTTCCTCCTTATGGAGTTGAAGGAGCAGTTGTTAACTCTATGCTTCCTTTGCTGCAGCGTAAATCGGAACAAGCTTTGCCTTCCAAGCATCTAAGCCCTTCGGTGAGTTGGGATACTCGCTATAGACAGCCCGAATATCATTCATGAGGTCCGCAACTTTGGACACACGTCGGAGAAGAGGTATATTCCCGAACCCAGATAGCAGTCTCATGAACTTCTCGCCAATTCCAAACCTGACCTCTCCAGTCATTGATGTGTCGAGAAGATCACTAGCCTTTATGACCTGCTTCCTAAAAGCAAAGTCAATGTCCTCGTTTGTAACATTGAGTAGGAACCATCTGAAGACATCAAGTGCTGCTTGTTTTGTTCCATAGCTCTTGTGATATCGTGGGTTGTAGTCCCAAAGTGCTTCGATTGATGTGTCATTCTTTTCGAGTGCTTCTGAAGCTACGATTCCCGCGTGAGCACCACCGAGAAGTGAAGAGCCAATGCCTCCACCATGAATTGGATTCACCTGGCAGGCTGCATCGCCTACAAGCATGAAGTTGTCGTCAACCATCGTGTCAATGGGTCTACGAATTGGAGCAACTCCTCCGCTGCTATCAAGGACTTTGACTTCTCCCCATTTGTCAATCCAGGTCTTCTTCACAAAGTCATACTGGATGTCCTTTGGGTTTCGATGGCCCTCAATCGTCATGACTCCATTTCCAACATTGACCCTGTTCTTGCCCTGTGGGAAGACCCAGGTATATCCTCCAAGAGTTTCGTCCTGATTCCAAAAGATCTCAAGAATATCAGGGGTTTCAAAGTCGAAATCTGGGGTCTCGTAGATGTCACGCCAAGCAACCATCCTGTCCTCACTTGCAACCTGACGCTCTACAGGCGAAGTTTCAGGGAGTTGCATTCTAAGCATTCCAGTAGCACCTGTAGCATCAACCACAATACGACCTGTAACGTCTTTTTCTGTGCTACCTTCCTCAGCGAGCCTGACTCCTGCTACTTTTCCACCATCAAATACTAGCTTTTTGACACGAGTTGATGCCATGACCTCCGCGCCAGCAGACTCCGCAAGTCCAACAAACCACTGACCCATCTTGAGTCTATTGAATGACATTCCTGTTGTTGTTGGACCTTGCATTCTTAGTCTGTGCTCACGGTCTGGAGCTATCAGATCAATCCCATTGACCGTATACTCAACAATACCCTTTGGCATTTGAGGTATTCCAACCAGTTCTCTCAACTCTTCAACATGGTGTGACCCAAGTGCGTCTCCACAGGTCTTGTTCCCAATGTTGTCTCTTTCCTTTCTGTCTATGAGAAGTACTGAATGACCTCTCTTAGCAAGTGTGTACGCAGTGGTTGCTCCTCCTGTTCCAGCACCTGCAACAATAACATCATAGTCAGTCATGAATCAAACCTTCCTTGACATCTCCCAAGTCTGTTCTAGAAAACCTTCCAGCTGCATCGATATAAGCGGATTGTCTGCCCAACCACACACGCTGAGGTCTGGCATCGAAATCAATGCTTCAACTGAATCAATCACTAAGTCAATAGCTAGTGTTTCCTCCTTGACACGCTGTTGGAATTTTGGAATCTTGAGATCACTCTTCACTGCAAGAATGGACTTGATCTCGATCCCTCTCTGTCCTGCTTCTTTCAGAGCCTCAATGATTGAGTCCTCGAAGTCACTGAGGTCAGGTGCTACAAGAAGTATTGTCGAGGCGGCTCTCTCAATCATTGACTGCATTTTCGCAGTCACATCAGCACTTCCTCGTATGGTATAGATGAGAGAAGGAACTGCACTCTTGGACTCCCTTGCTTCTTGGAGCTTCATAAGATCCTCCAGCAGATTCTTGAGCTTTGCAGTCAACATCTCCTTGAGATGGTCCAGAGGTGCAAACTGGTAGACCTTTGGGCGCCCCTGGTGTACAACGACATAGCCTTTTCCAACAAGTGTATCAAGCACTGCATAGAGATTCGCATGGTGTATGCCAGTCTCGTCTGAGAGAACCGCTACTGTTGCAGACTCGATTCTATTTAGAGCGAGAATAACAGCAGACTCATGCGCACCAAATCCGAGCTCACGTAGTGTCGTACCAGCTCGTATACTGATCTCATCTGCAGGTTTAACACTTGAAAGACCCATTTTGTTCAGAAAATTATGTGCAATTACTACTTAAAAGCACTACGGTGCGAACCCGGTCAGAATCTCTTTAGTGACGTCCCGTGCTGCAGTGGCTGTCAGATCGGTTTTGTCTATCAAAGGGTTCAACTCGACGATGTCGACGAATCTTACCTTTCCTGTGGAAAAGGCTGCTCGAAGTGCTTTGACGAGATCGATAATAGATAGACCACCTGATTCAGGATGACTGACACCGGGAGCTATCTCAGGTGATAGTACATCCAAGTCTATGGACATGTATAGTTCATCAACATTTTTCCCGATGGTCTTTATCCTAGTAGCAAATCCATCAAGCGAGAGCTTAGGAAGCGCACTCCCTGTGAGTTCATTTCGTTGTTCTGGAAGAGCCGATCTCAGGTCATATGCTGCAATATCTTCTATTCTCACTAGTCCATCATCCACGATTCGTCTAACTGTCGTTGCGTGTGAGAGCTGGTATCCTCCCATGTCAGAATAGAGGTCTGCATGTGCGTCAAGATAGACAAGGCCATATCGACCCTGCCGACCTCTTGTGAGACCTTTAAGAATCGGATAGGTAATGAAGTGGTCACCTCCAAGGAATAACAATCTACTATCCTTTTTTGCCAATTTGGCAGCGGCTTCGGAGATGTCTATTGAAGCAGCCTCAGGAAGTCGCATCATGACCTCGAGGTCTCCTACATCCTCCAGTGTCATTCTCTTGGAAAGAGGCATTTCTTCAGCAGTCTTTCTATCAAGTGAAAGAGGATAGCTGTGAGACCTCTCACTGTCAGTTGCCTTGCGTATAGTATCGGGACCGAACCTTGCACCTGGCATATAGCTGGAGGTCAAATCATATGGAACTCCAACTACACCTACATCAGGCAGACCTGATTCAGGTTCAGGTATTCCAAAGAAGGTTCTCGGCAACCTGAGATACCCATTGAGTTCATCCTTGAGAGGCATGAGGTTTTGTGGTCTTCAGTTCAAGATAAAGATGATGTAGAAAAAGAAGAGAGAGGATCCCTGCTGAGAGAACTCAACAGAGATCTTGTCATTGATTAGACTTGATAGGTTCCGCCACCACGACCTCGAGCCATCATTACAATGTTCACGATAGTACCTATCCCGACAACACCAATGATTAGGCCTGTGAAAGGCATTCCATCGTTGATTATCTGTTGTAGCAATGCAAGTGGGTCTGAAGTCACTGTGTATCCATCGATGTGAGTATGCTTGTAGTACGTAGTTCCATTGTAGTCGTATGACCCCTCTGCAGGTGCAAACGCGTATACTCCTTCATTCGGAAAGGTGACAGTATACGTAATTGTAAGCGTTGCATCAGCTGCAAGAACTGTGGAATTGTCATACTGATCCCCGATAACATCGACAGTCTGGTAGGTCGTGCCTATCATCAGATCTTGAACACTCACATTGTAGATTGGTACGAGTCCCTCATTATGAACTGTCACTGTGATGTCTGCTGTTCCACCAGCGGCTAAAATATCAGGGTCAATCCCTGTAGGATCGAACGACCTCGTAATGGTCACTAACGGTGGGAAGCTTCCTTCATCGAAGTTCAAAATGTAGTCTGGTTCGTTAGTGAACTGTGTTGCATTCCAGAAGACTAAGCTAGCATTAGCGTCGTAGTAAGATGCATTCACACCCACAGGTGAGTATCCAGTCACGTTCACACCAGGTACAAATGCAGCGACCAGTGATTGTCCTGTAGCTAGACCATTCACAGTAACACTTGGACTTTTGCCTAGCAGGTCTTCGAATATTTTCAATTCGACGTCTGATGTCGATAAGACTTGATCTCCTAGGTACCCTGCGGCTGCGATAGCCATTGGTCCATCCAGAACTGGCATTTGCGACAGGAGGAACGAGGAAACACTTGTTGGGTTTGAACCACCACCTCCACCAAAACCGCCGATCAGATCCATTAGGTTACCCATGTCAGGTACAGCCAAGATTCCAGCGCCGGATGCCCTTGCGGTGTAGAATACTGACCTGTCTATTGATGCAAGAAAACCTGTTTGATCCATGACATCCAGGACACTATCTACTGCATCTTCGAACTCGTTTGTTACCTGATAGATGAAGAGGTTGATGCTTGTGAATGGAAGGTCAACAGGTTCACCTACCATACTCTGAATAAGCTCCTCAGTAATTTCTAGATTCACTAGTTCTGCAAACGAGAAATCGAAACTATTGTGTAGATGAGTTCTGATTTCAGCCATTTTGGCTTGAGCATCATCTACATTAATGAAGACATCAATGAGCAGATTGAAGTCTGTTCCCAACATATCGAAGATTGACTGGAATCCTCCTTCACCACCACCAAATGGAAATTGATTGATCATGAAGTCCTCATCTGCGAAATTCATTCCTGAGAAGTTGAAGAGGTTCGCTCCAAAGACGTCCATCATGTAGTCTAAGAGTTCTCCTTGGGTAGCAATCAGTGCGGTGACAACACATCCTTCATACATTTCACCAGGACCTGAGTACTGTAATCCTAATGCTCCGGATGGTATTCCAAGTTGTCCATAGACTACAGCAGGCTCACCATCGGGGCTTATCATAGCCGCGACTACCTCTGCACCTTCATCAAGTAGATTGAAGAAGAAATCTGGTCCACCATCCTGTGCTATTACTGCACTACCAGTATTCAATGCAGACACAGGAAGTGCTGAAAGTAGGAAACCAAGTGCGATTACAATGAATGCGTGCTTTTTGTTGAGTTTCATTTTAGAAGTCCTCCTTTGGTCGGATTACTGCTCCAACGATAGCAGCCACTATTACAATGATAGCTGGTGTAAGGAACCAAATTATGAGTGGTGTGGCAAGTGCCAATAATACATTCATATCGAGTCCACCGCCGCCAGAGAAGATCCCAGATATCATTGGAACCATATCCGAAATCAATCCTTGGATTAATGGTATCGAAAGAATGTCAACGATTGAAGATCCAGGTGGTATGACAAACGAGCCTAGTGTAAGAGCTCCTTGAAATACTAGATAGATACACAGGATTAATAGTCCAATACTGGACAACCAAGTCACAAGACCAACAACAAATGCACCTTTTTTGGTCCCAGCCATAATCCCTCCGACAAAGCCAGCTCCTGCCCATACAGCGACCATGGTGAAGTTACTCATCGGATTGACAAGTATCAGATTGACCATGACTGCAGTTGGCCTCACATAGTTTCCGAAATGAGGTGCGAAGATGGCAATTACCGATTCATAACCATCCGGCAGTAGGAACCAACCTCCAATTAGGACTATAACCATGGCAATTAGCCATCCAAACCATTTGCTAGAAAATGATGACGTAGCATATACCTCCTAAAGAGTAGGTTCTGACTCTCATCAATTGTTTATACATTAATAACGGTTTGTCCTATGTCACCCTTCGGAAAATCGGAACCTCTGTAGCTAGGGATTCGCAACAGAGATATAGTCCTGAATCCAATGTTCTGCTGTCTAAAAGCGCAAAAATGATGTGTTCAACAGGACACAAACAAGGTAATAGTGGGTTTGCGGAAAGTGGAGAGAGACACCAACGACGCATCAGTGTATGAGCTGGTACAACTGATGGCTTCCCTTAATGACACAAGGAGGGCCATTTTGTTAGCACTTGCTCATATTTACCCTCGAAGTGTCAGTGGTGTTCAACTCAGCCGACTCATCGGCTACAGCGGAAAATCAAGAAGTCTGTACAGGGGCGTGATCTCACACCTCATGGAAAACGAGATGATACAGATAGATCAGCTCACACCGAAACTTTACGCCATTCGGGTGAACAATGAGCATCCACTTCTGTCTGTTCTCGTCAACCTCTGCAAGGTGCACGGGGGTCACGCAAAAAAGGTGTATCTGAAAGCGTTGGAGGAAGAGTGATGGACAAACTCCTGCAAGAGGCAAAGGCTCTCTACAAAGACAGGATACGAATTGTACTCTCAGCTCTTATCATAGTATTTTCTATCACATTCTTTCTCTATTATACCTCTGGACTTGCAAGGCTTGGAATAGGTGAAGGCCCAGAGCGAACTGAACCCCTTGCGCCTTCAACCTCAGGGCTCATGCTCATGACGTCTTTCAACAATGTAGGTTTAATTGTCGCGGTTGGTTTACTCGTTGTTGTATACAAATTCTGGTCGTGGGCTTTCCTGCCTGGTCCTGCAACTCTTTACACACTCTCAGTCTTGAAAGGCATTCTTGGTCCGAAAGCTGTAGTTAAGCAGACGATTGGAAAACGGTTTAAGATCACACTTGAGAACGGAATGACCTTTGGAATTAACTGTCAGATTCAGATTGAGGGCACAGACGAATGGTTCTCCTATAGACTCGTGTCCGCGGAGATAGAGAATGCTGATCTAAGGAATATTGCACTCCGTCATGGCTTCAGTACAAGTAAGAAAAGGATCGTTGGCAACGTCAGTAACGATGAACTCCACCACCGCACTCTTCTTCTCGCAAAAGCGATGATGATGGCTGCGCCAGCTGCGTAGAGTAGCAATACAATCAGGATACTCCTTTTAGCAGAGAGTTGATAGTCCATTTGATTCTACAATGGTGATGCGCATCAAAAGAACCATAGACATCGCGATGAGTAACTACACAGAGATCACGGGATTTACTGTCTTCAACTGCGAGGGGAAGGTTGCCTATGCAAGTGATAACATGGACATTGCCCACGAGCTCGCTGCAATCATTCAGGCTTGGAATGGACATCAACCCAACTTCATGTTGAAGAACCTCTCCTTCATTACTGCCCTATCTACTGAGAAGGAGTTTGTTGCAATCAATCCAGAAGGAGCAGTGAGCCTCATTGTAGGGACCAATAAGGGAGTGTGGTTTGTTGCGGTGTTTGCTCCAATGGATGTCGACAAAGATGGAATTTTGAGGGAGTGTATTCAAGCTGCGAAAAACCTAGAGGTTTCGGTGTCCATATTTGATGTGTGACTACTCAGGATCAAGGATGGGCTTTTGTTCAGCTATGATTCTCCCAATGTATGCCATTATCGCACCGACCCACCCAACAGACTGCTGTAGCTGTTCGAACATGCCCATAACAAATGTACCAGTTGTTGCCATTTGAACAAGTGTCATCAATAGACCCACTACTCCTACGGTCACACCTGCAAGTATGACCATTCGACCTAATCGAACTTTCTCGGTAGTGAGAATGATTCCTCCTAGGATTACAACAAAACCCCCAAGACCCGCCCACATCGCTAGTCCCTCCATGAAGCTCTCGAATGTATTGAAAAACTCCAATCCAAAGAAGTACTGTAATGTGTCGGAGAGCTCGCCAATCACCCCAATTGCTCCGCTCACTCCTGCTAAAATCATCAAAGAACCTCCTGCAAGACTAAGGAGTAGGGAATTCTTATTGTGAATTGGCATGTTGGTTGCTTTCGACAATGTTGCTTTTTTAAAGATAGCTTCTCTGTATTCTAAAGGTGTAAAACTATGGACTTGCTGTCTATTTCATCTCACCTTTTCTGCTAACTCTTTTGACCACTGTCGAATTATCTCCCAATTACGAGTGTCATATACTCCAGGTTCGAGTTCTTCAATACCAATTTCTTCTAGTTTGATCTTAAATGGGACCAGAGTCTTTCGAAATAAGAAACCCATCTTGTTGTAATCCCACACACCTCCGAACATAACATAATCTACAGGATTGAGAGAATATTCTTCCCCTTTTTCAACAAGATACTTCTGCCAATCATTTTCCATTTCTTCAACTTGTTTGTCGTGTTCTAATATGACTCGTGCACCTGATGATACGAAAATTACAGTCTTTTTATTTCGAAGTTCTTCTTGGAACCTTTCTAAAAACTTCTCTGACTCTTTGCACCAATTCCCCATCTTCATACCAGAACCGATGAGAACAAGGTCATACTCTGATATGTCCTTCAATTTTTCCTTCTTGAGATTGACAACACGTACATCAAATCCTTCTTTTGTAAGAATTTTGGCAATTTCTTTAGATGTTGATTCGGTTGCTCCATATCGTGTAGAAAATGCAATGAGAGTTTTCAAGATCATACCTCTGAGGTGCGCGAAATCAAACCTCCTAATAAGTAGAATCTCAGAGAAAGAAAATGAAGGAGCGCATGTAGCGCTCCAATAATGGTTACCTTCTCCTTACGAAGATGACAGCCAGTATGAGGATTACAGCAATCCCACCGACAGCAACATACACCAGAGTCCAATCAACTCCATTACCTGTCGGAGTAGCTGGAGTAGTTGGAGTTGTAGTTGTGGGTGTTGTTGTAGGTCCCATTTCCTCCCACGTATTTGCATTTACATCATATGCCCAAATCATACCGTCAGTTTCAGTTATCAGAACAGTGCTAGAGAATCCCAATCGTGTGCCTCCAAAAATGACCACTCTGTCTGACTCCCAGTCGTATGCTGAACCGTGACGACTACGGGTGTCTGGATGAATGGACGGACTCATCTCTGTCCAAGTCACTGTATTATAATCAAACACCCATGTGTCAGAATAAGCAGTACCACCAGCCGAACCCCCAAACAGTATAATCTTGTCACTCTCGCTGTCATAGGTGAGAGAAGGAACACCTCGGACAGATGGACTAGTTGAGGGTGTAATGTTGCTCCAGGTGTCAGTGTTGAAATCATACGCCCAAGTATCTCCGAAGTAGTTACTTAGCTGATTTGCTCCAGTGCCATCATATCCTCCAAACATTATCACTCTGTCACTCTCTGAGTCATATACCATCTTGTGAGCGAATCTTGATGGTGGTGCAACTGAAGGATTCATCTCTGTCCACACATTTGTCCCTGCATCGTAAGACCAGGTTTCGTTGAGCACATTACCATCTTCTCCACCGAATACAATGAAACGATCACTCTCTGAATCATACACCATATCGTGAGCTCGTCGCTCTGAAGGAGCTGATGTAGGAAAGACCTCAGTCCATGTGTCCGAATTTGTATCGTATAGCCAAGTGTCATTTAGTCTATCATTGATGTTTATATCTCTCATACCACCAAACAGGACTATATTGTCTCTTGAGGAATCATATGCAAGACCGGGTTCAGCTCTCCCATCTGGAGCGGGAGAAGGACTCGTTCGTACAGAAGCATCATTATTGTAATCATATGTCCAGACATCCTTCTTGGCTGCAGTTGTGGGCGTATTGTTCCATCCTCCGAATATTACAATACGGTCTGATTCGTTGTCATATGCCATCCCAGGATTTCCTCGAGTTGGAAGGTTTTCGTCTTCCGAAATGGTGAACGTATAGGGAGTAGCCCTAGGAGTTGAATATGCAATGGGCACCAATCCGAATGTCATCACAATCAGAATAGTTCCTGCAAAAATTTCACGTTTATATTCCTTCAAATCTGGCAAATTAGATTTACCTCCTCTCCAAATTTCATTGTAGTTTTCATACAACAACAATTTGCAGTGTCTACAACGAGATTCCAAGTAGGTATATAATCGTTCTATTCAAATTCGATAGAATTGTAACCTCGAGAGTTCTCGAAGTCAGATTGAGAACACTCGAACTAAAACCCGTGAATCCTTAATTCACACACTTCTCGAATTCCTTTTGCCATTGGCTCTCTTCTCTAGTATGATGATGATAACGATTACAGCAAAGCTGACTGCACCTGCAGCCAATACAAGTTGAGTGTAATCTATCGGTGGGGGAGTCGGGGAAGTTGGTGATGAAGGTATAGAAGGTGATGGCAGAATATCTGTAGGGATTGTCCCAGAAGGTATCGTTGTATTCATACCAAACGTTGCATCAAATTCTAACATTTCATTACCAAAGTTCTTAAACGAGATAAAGACTAATTCAGATGTAAGATTTCCCGGAGTATGGTCATAGAATGGATTCGTGGCGGAACTTGAACCTTCCACCTGAATCTGACCAATAGTAGTTGAAGCAGTTGATGAGTACTCCATCCATGCGTCACCATAGTCAAATCTATTTCCTACATGACTGACATTCCAATTTAGAAATTCATCGTGACCTCCAGAGATTGGATTTACAGTATAGACGTAGTTATACACAATGAAGATGAACACAAGAAGAGAGTCACTGAACGTCCAGTCCCATCCTGTGACTTTAATTCTGAGGTCGAATTGGTCTAGTGAACTAATGTTGAATTGAGCATCAACATCGAGTGCGAGATCCATATAGTTTGCATGACCAGGAATACTAGTCCATCCGCTCACAGTTGGTATCATGTTAGGGTCTTGATGTGCGATTTGAGCTTCGTTTGAATATTCCAGTTCTACAAATTCGTATAGATACTCGGTGACTTCCCAAGGTAATGGAATTTCATTTACCCACTCTCCTATTCCCCACGTTGGCATTATTGAACCCACAAGCTGGTCTTCTTCAGGATTGAACATATCATCATTGTTTATATCATTCGCTTCGAATATTCCCGAAAAGTCAAAGGAATAGTGACTTGTGTTGTTATCAAACCATAGATCACTAGAATTTGAAATTGAGAAACTTGGTAACCAAACTCCGTATGCACCAGCTCTAACATTTATTGCTCCGGTACTGATCGTATAACTACACATATCATAATCACATATGTAGATACGAATTCCGATTGATTGCTGGGCTTCAGTATATGGCAATGCTGCTACTAGACCCAAAACAGCAAGTGCAATTATTACTCGCCTTTTTGTGGTCATTGATAGTCACCTGTGTGTACGAAGCGATTTAGGTATATAATCGTTCTATTCCAATTCAGTTGAAATGCCATTTCGATACTTCTCGAACTCATTCGAACACCTCAGACCAATGCAACACTTATGACAGCGAGAAGGAGAAGATTCAGATTTGTGACTATCAGAGTTACAATTACTGCACGCGATTTCCTCACTGTCTTTGCTCTAGCAAGAGCTATTGTTAGAATTCCTGTACTCCAAGCGATAATGCAAGTCAAGATTATCGTAAGCAACCAGCCACTAAGAACGTTCAAAGTGGGAATAAAGTACCACATGAGCTCGATGAGGATATGAGGTATAAAAGCCATGGGCACTGATGCAAGGAGTTCTCTTGAAAGACCCGGCTTCTTCAGAATAGGAACTGACAAACCCTCAACGAATAAGTATGTACTCAACCATGCAACCAAAGCTGCAAGTATCGTAATTCCTGTATCGAAGGTTCCTTGCAGAAAGAATAGGAAGACCGGTAGGAAACCCACCTCTGAAGCAAAGTAGCCATATAGCCCGAGAAATACTACAATCTCAAAAAAGAACCTAAATGGATCCGCTTGAATTCGTTTAATTATCGGTTCCATGCTCAGCGCTTTTTGAATGAGGTATGTAGCTGTGCGTTCTCCCTCTTCTGCAGGTGAAACTCCCTCAACCTGATCCTCACTATGCTGGATTATTGTGTATGCTGCCTGTCCCAAGTCTGTAAGTGAATATAGCTTGTCTCCGGGTCGTAACACTAAGGGATTATCCGATTTGGAAAGGTTATCCAGATGGAAATATAATGTACCAGGTTCTAATCCTAACTCTGAAAGGTCAGTGTATGAGACTGCTCCTTGATCTCCAATCATCATGATGATCTGGCGTCTAATCTTGTGTGATATTGCGCTCAGTACATCATCCATTGTGGAGTCTTTTTCTTTCAGAATAATCCCCCATCAAAGTTCCTTATCCTAGATATTGTTGGTTTGATCGCGATACTTTCCTCATGCATTCATAAAATCGCATAGTTTGCAGTTGTTCAAAAGACTATATAATCGTTCTATTCCAATTCAGTTGAAATCGGACTTCGAGAAATCTCGAAATAAATGCATTAAGAGAACGAAGTTCATTAGAGCTTTTGTACCTCTGTGGAGCCATGTCTGTGAACTTTGAAGAAGCTGGAAATCCACAGAAGAGAACTGTCATTTTTGTACATGGAGCTGGCGGTTCAGCCGCTACCTGGTTCATGCAGCTTCGAGGTCTCTCGAATTATTTTCACATTGTAGCCATTGAATTGAATGGCCATGGAAAGACCTCTGACCGCGGCGAGGGAGATCTTCTACACTCGTACCTGCATGATATCCACGAAGTAATGTCCAAGTATGAAAAGCCAATATTGGCAGGTCATAGCATGGGGGGTGCCTTGACACAACTATACGCACTGAATCACCCCGAACATCTTACTGGAATCATTCTCGTTGGCACTGGCGCTAGGCTCAGAGTGACTCCATTGGTCTTCGAGAGTCTTGACAATGATCTTGAAACATACGTGAATCTTACTGATCAGTTTATGTTTCATGAGAGCACATCAGATGAAATTCGAGAGGCTTCGAAGCATGAAGTTAGAAAGTGTTCAGTTCATATAATCCGAAGAGACTTCGAACTCTGTGATAGGTTCGATATAATGGACAAAGTTTCCGGTATCAGGATTCCTACTCTGATATTGGTTGGAATTAGTGATATCATGACTCCAATCAAATATTCCTCATTCCTGAAGGACAAGATTGATGGCTCAACCATGAAAGTGATTGAGGGTGCAGGTCATGCAGTCATGCTAGAGAAGTCTAAAACCTTCAACAAACTCATTGTAGAATGGATAAACACATTGGACTAGCGATTTTTTAGTCGTTTTCTCCTTTCGACTGCAGCTAGGAGTTTAGCCCTGTCGAAATAGACTTCATTTCTCTTTATCTTCCCATTCTGAATCTCAACGATGTCTAACCCTACTTCCTCGATGACTTCTTGGTCCACGGGAATGGAACACTCCCACTTCAAGACAGTTCCTCTTTCTATAGGAAATACTTCAATCGGAGTCCACACCCAATCATGATAGACATCCAAGAGACGCTCAAAATATCTGCCAATTTCCTTATGTCCCCTGAGCCCTCCCCTCTTTTCTGGATCAACGTAGAGAGCGTCTTCATGATAGAACGATAGCAGTTTCTTAGGATTGTTGCCAGTCCATGCCTCTAACCATTCTCTGCAAAATTCCAACAACTCGTCCTTGTTCATTGTGATAGACTCCTCCAGATACAAGTACCGACACCCGTTCTTAATCCTTCCCACAAATAGACTTCCCTCATTGTTAAATATCGGCAATGGTCAATGACTCTGTCTTTCAAACTTCAATTGGAGAGAAACGAATGACAGAATCAGAAGTTGTTCCAACTGATAGAAAAGAACGATTTGGTTGGTATTTGTATGATCTAGCAAACACTAGCTTTACAGTTCTTATAGTAACAGCATTGTTTCCACTATATTTCAGAGTACTTGTCTGGAATGAAACTCTTGGAGATGCTTTGTGGGGCTACGCCGGTAGCGTGACAATGCTGATAATAGCACTTACAGCTCCAATACTTGGAGCGATTGCTGACTTTGGAGGAACAAAGAAGAAGTTTGTAATCTTCTATACATCTGTATGTATTGCTCTAACTTCATTCATGGTGTTCCTTCCAGGTCTCACGCAGTCACAAATTGACACAATTCCAGATATACGACCTCCTAGCCCATTACCTCTTTTCGACTTTCCACCCTTCCTAGGTTTGGACATCTGGGTCTGGGCTTGGATCATTTTCATTGTCGCAAACGTTGGATTCCAAGGTGCATTACCCTTTTACAACGCTTGGTTGCCAGAGATTAGCACTGAGGAGAACATCGGTAGAATAGGGGGCTATGGCTTTGCAGCTGGATATGTTGGAGCTATGGCTACAATTGTCATTGCTCTAGGAGTTATCCTAGCTGATCTTCCTTACACATACGCATTCTTTGCAAGTGCAATATTCTTTCTTGTCTTTGCTATACCAAGTATCAAATGGTTAAAGAACAGACCTCCGAAAGTATTTCCAGGAGAAGAAGGTAAATCTCTAGTCAGTTTAGGCTATGGAAGAGTGCGTAACACTCTACGGCACATCCGAGATTACAAAGGGCTGCCTCTCTTTCTAGTTGCATACTTTCTCTTTAGCGACGCAATCACTACCGTGATTTACTATGCCGCGATTTTTGGACAAGCTGTGTACATGTTCAGTACAACAATGATACTTGTTTTCTTCGCTGTGACTCAACTCGCTGCAATACCTGGGGCTTTCGTCTTTGGGGTCGTGGCTGATCGAATTGGAACAAAGAAGACACTGATTATCACACTTTTCATCTGGGTGATTGCATTAGCACTTGCCTACTTGTTTGTCGCATATGGAGCACTTGTGTGGTGGACAGTTGGTATGATTGCTGGTGTGGGTATGGGCTCATCCCAGAGCACTGCTCGTAGCATGTATGGACAGTTTATACCAGAGGACAAAAAATCAGAGATGTACGGGTTCTATGCACTGACTGGAAAGTTTGCAGCCATTTTAGGACCATTCGTGTATGCTAGCGTACTCTTGCTTGCCAATCCGACCCAGAGTGCTGCACTGGTAGCTCAGTCACATCTAACGGCTATGCTGGTCATTCTGTTATTCTTCGTAGTTGCAATTCTCCTTCTATTGAAAGTACGACAACCAGTAAAGGGAGAAGCGAAGGTCTACTTGGAAGACGATCAACCATTTGTCTAATAGATAAACGGATTCCCCCTCTGATTCCAGAGGTGGGAATCTTCGGATTTTTCTCGAATCATTGCGACTGATTGTCGGGGCGTTGTCCAACTAGAGTAGTGGAACGACTTTCTCACCAAACATCTTGATTTGCTGTCGTTCTTCATCGTATGGAAACATCAGGATTATGTCAGACACTCCCTGGTCCTGATACTTGCCAAGCTGGTCAGCAATCATTTCGGGAGTTCCCCAGAGTGAAGTCTTTATTCTCTTGCGATAAGCCTCCTCAGTGATTCCACGTGACGCTGCACCTCTCTTGATTTGATCATTCATCTCAGATTCCGACTCTAGAATACGTGTCCAGCAACCAACCGATTTCAGAATTTTCTCAGGATTTCTTCCTTTCTTATCAGCAAACTCAGCCAATTGCTTGAATATTTCATCAGTCTTCTCCGGGTCGAATCCCCAGGCAACATTGATACCATCGCCATACTGCGCAGCTAGTTCAATCATGCGAGGTCCTCCCATATTTGAACCGACCCAAATAGTGGGATGAGGTTTCTGTACGGGTTTTGGATATGATACTAGCTCTTCAACAGAATAGTAGTCCCCTTTGAAAGTAAATTTCTCCTCAGTCCATGCACCTCGGATGATTTGAATAGCCTCCGTTAATTGCTTCATCCTGATTGGAAACTCAGGGAAATCATATCCATATGCCTTATACTCAAGCTCTTTCCATCCAGCACCAATTCCGAACTCAAGTCGTCCATTTGAGAGGACATCGATTGTTGCACCCATCTTTGCCAGAAGAGCAGGATTTCGATAGCTATTACAAAATACCAGACTACCTACTCGTATCTTGCTATTATCTCGCACCAATGTCGTCATAATCAACCATGGATCCAGCAGAACTTTGTCGGTAGCATCAGCATCCAACATGAAGTGGTCCGAGAACCAAGTCACCTCAAATCCATTTTCTAGTGCCTTCTCAGATACATCTAGTACATCGTTGTACTCAAAGCCAAACTGTGGTTCAATCTGAACTCCAAATCTCAAATCATCTACTCCGACCTAGCCTTATCCTCCATATCAACTACGATTCTAACTGCATCCTCAACAAACTGAGGGCAAACCTTATGGAAATGACCCTTTTCTATAGCATCATCCCGTGCTTCTTTGTCAGCCATTGTCACACCTGTAAGAGAATCACAGATGATGGTGTCATGTTTTTTCTTGAATTTGTACATGAATTTGATTGCAGATGTATAGGTTGCTTCTTTGTGTTCTTTCACATCAACGATTCTCTGTTTGTTTAGAACACCAAACGCTGCTACTGCGCCTACGACAGCACCACAAACATTACCTTGTAGACCTATACCTCCACCCATTCCAGCGATAGTGTATACAGCGTCATCAAAATACAGACCATAGTTCTCTAATACAGAGTGAAGAACAGCCTGTGCACAGTTGTGGTCTTCATCGAAATATCCCATTGCATTTGCTACTGTTACTTCAATCATTGTTAATCTCCCAGCTTGCAGTGGATGAGAAGGACCATATCAATTCTTTCTATAGCGTGATATCTCTCCAACCGAAAGAATTACACTGGTTCACGTAAGGGTGTGGTTGTTGGGATTCAAATGGACAACGATTCTTTCCGCGACTTTTTAACTAAGAAGAAGAAGAAATCGAAGTCTGCTGCGGAATCTATCATAGAGATTTTGGACGAGTATGACTCGTATCTTGTTGAGGAAGGAATTGCGATTGATGTAGCTCTACCCAATGATTTGGATCAATTCGTTCTTTGGGTTGAAAACGATCTTGGGGAGAAAGCAAACAGACGCCTCTGGGGAATCTCTGTCTTGTATGAATTCTTGGAACAATCAGAAATGGCAAGATATGCTAGATCATTACGAGGAAAGAGAATAAAACCAACACCCTTCCTTCTCGCAAAGTTTCGCGGCGTAAACAAAGAGTATGTTAATCGACTAGAACAACTTGGTATCTTGAATGTTAATCAAATGATTGAGAGAGGAAATACCCCTGCGAAAAGGAGGGTGATTTCAAAAGAATCTGGAATCCCTCTTGACTCAGTGCTTGAATTCGTCAAATTGTCTGATCTGACTCGAATAGGGGCTGTAAGGGCAGTCAGAGCTAGACTCTATCATGATTCCGGAGTTGACACCATTGATAAAATGGCGCGGTATGATCCGATTGAACTCAGGTCGTATCTACAGAAGTGGATTGAGAACACCAGATTCGATGGAATCGCTCCATTACCGAAGGAAGCAGCAAATGCTGTGAAAGCTGCAAAAAGGCTGCCTAGGTTAGTGGAGTATGAATGATCAGGCAAGAGGACTATTACTGGTTGGCGGGTTCAGTCTACTGAACAACGAAACACCAACGATAAGTACTGCTAGACCGATCATGATGATTCCAAACCCTATATTTTGCATAGATTCGCCCATTATTGTGAATCCTCTGAGGATATAGCCTGCAATGATGAGGATGAAACCAGCTAATGCGACAGTCTTGGAAGCTTTTGTGTCTTTTACAATAATCTCTGGACCAGTATCTGCAGGAGCCATAATTGGTGCGTCAGAAACCTTAACATCTGAAAGGTAGAAGCGTGAACCATCATCAGAGAACTTCCCTTCAAGAGAACCCTCTGAAACTAGTTCTTGCAGCGCTATTCTAGCCTCTTCTTCTTCCATTCCTGTCAATTGGGAGATTGTTTCAATTGAGCTAATCTTATCCTCCAAGACGACCCGTGATAGTCTAGTCTTCATTTCTGCAGGAATTTGCTTGGAGCTCTCAATGATCATCGTAATATCACGTCTAGAAACAGTAATGATTACTATATAACCTAAAGGCACTACGCAGGCTCACAATAGAGGGTCCTATACAGAGTACACTCGATTTTACTTTTACTATCGTTTGAGTAAAAACATCGTTGTTTGCAGTAATGAATTTCGCTAATTCTGAAGCTAAATTCCACGAATCTTTTAAGGAGATGGTTGCTATTTGGATTGAACTACGGGACTTGATTTTCAAGTGCCTTTGGTTTTGGTTCATTATTCGAACCTTTGCAAGGAGACGAAATAATGGTAAGTAAAGGAACAATGGCCGCCATTGTTGTTGTCATCATTATTATTGGTGGCGCAGGGGCTTACATCATCATGTTTAACCCCTTCGGTCCCCAACCAAACCCATATGATGTAGCAGTCGTATTTGCTACTGGTGGACTTGGTGACAAGAGCTTCAATGACGGAGTAATGCGAGGCATGGAGAATGCTGCTGACGATTTAGGCATCACATTCACCTGGGCCGAACCGACAGCAATTTCTGACTATGAACCGTTTCTCAGAGGATTTGCGCAACATGCTCAATATATCGAACCATACGATCTAATCATTGGTATAGGATTTGACCAAGAGGTCCCAATGCAGACTGTTGCCAACGAATCAACTGATCAGAAGTTCGCTATTCTGGACATGTTCATCGATCCTATAGTCTATCCGAACGTTGCATCACTGCTGTTCGATGAGCATGAAGGCTCTGCGCTTGTTGGAGCAATTGCAGGTTTGACAACCACAACTGACAAGATTGGTTTTGTTGGTGGAATGGATATTCCATTGATCAACAAATTTGCCGCTGGTTACTTCTTTGGCGCAAATTACACCAACCCAATGATTGATGGTAGTAACATCACCATTGCATACACAAATGATTGGGTTGACACTACAGCAGGTCAGACTCTAGCTGACGGTATGTACGATGCAGGTGCAGATATTGTATTTGGAGCAGCTGGTCGTGCAGGCCTAGGAGTGTTTGACAGTGTCAAAGATAAGAACGCTACCTCAAGTGTTCCACTCTGGTGTATTGGTGTTGATGATGCGCAGATGTACCTAGGTACAGCTGATCCAACAGATCCACAACCTCCAACTCTATGTCTCACTTCAATGTTGAAGAAGGTCTGGGTTGCAGTCTATACAGTCATTGAAGACTGGGTTATTGATGGTACATGGAATACCGGTTTCGACCTACTATATGCATTCAACCTAGCAAACGATGGTGTTGGATACGAAGTTAACACTGATCTGTTGACACTGGATCCATCAATCATTTCTGCAGTTGAAGCTTTGAAGGCTGATATCATCGCTGGCACGATTACCGTACCCGATGCAATCTACTGGACATAAAGTAAAATGAGAGGGGCTCGCCCCTCTTCCTCTTCTTTTTCTCATTTTCTGTTAACCGTAGCGTTAATTAGTATGACATACACGCCCTATCGAAATGGGGAATCTATTTGCATCCCGGTGGATTGAACTTCAAAATGAGAGGTCGTCTTCATGAGTAGCGAGTATGCCGTAGAACTTGAAGGAATCTTCAAAACATTTCCTGGTGGTGTTGAAGCAAATAAGGACATAACAATCAAAGTTCGCAAAGGCGAGGTGATGGGGCTTCTTGGAGAAAATGGTGCTGGTAAGAGTACACTGATGAACATACTCTATGGGTTACTAAAGCCAGACGCTGGACGGATCGTCATCAATGGTGAAGAGGTTGAACTCGAATCCCCACAAGATGCTATTGTTCGAGGGGTCGGTATGGTTCACCAACACTTCAAACTAATACCAGTATTGACAGTGACTGAAAATGTTGTGCTAGGTATGGAACCCATACTGAGGAGAATGGATCCTCTAAGTATGCCTGGTGGTAGGACAATAGGTAGAGTAATGCCCATTGATTTTTGGAAAGCTGCAAAAAGAATCAAAGAGATAGGGGATGAAAATGGATTACCTGTGGACCCCAAGGCAAAGATACGAGATTTGTCAGTTGGTCTCCAACAAAGGGTAGAAATCATCAAGATGCTCTATCGTGAGGCGGATATCCTCATTCTGGATGAACCAACCTCGGTTCTTACTCCACATGAGGTTGATGAGCTATTCGTCACACTCAAAGAATTTGTAGATGCTGGAAAGACGATAATTCTGATTACTCACAAATTAAGGGAAACTATGGCTCTTTGTGATAGAATCGCTGTTCTCCGTGATGGAGAACTAGTTGGAGTTGTAAAAAAGGAAGACACATCTCGAGCGCAGCTTGCTCAGATGATGGTTGGACGTCCAGTTGTCTTTACGACTGAAAAGGAGCCAAAACAACCAGGGGATGTTGTTCTCTCAGTAAACAACCTCGTTGTGCTTGATAATAGACGGATTGAGAAAGTAAAGGGCATGAGTTTCGAGGTTCGAGCTGGTGAGATTTTCGGGATAGCAGGTGTGCAAGGTAATGGACAGACAGAACTAGTTGAAGCCCTTACTGGGTTGAGAAAGACTGAATCTGGTCAAGTCACCATGATTGGCAAGGACATTACGGGGAAAAAACCAAGAGTCGTCAGGGAGGCAGGCATCAGCCATATTCCTGAGGACAGACACAAGAGGGGTATCATCCTTCCATTCTCGATCGAGGAGAATATCGCACTAGGGACTCACTATCGCGACCCTTTTGCGGGAGGTCCCGGACATCTAGTGTTGGAAATGGATAGCATCCACGAAGTTACCAAGGACCTTGTTAAGGATTATTCAATCAAGTTGTCAAGTGTTGAGGCTTTGGCATCGACCTTGTCTGGTGGGAATCAACAAAAGGTAGTAGTGGCAAGAGAATTAGCTACAAATCCCCTACTTGTCATTGCGTCTCAACCCACCAGAGGTCTTGATGTTGGAGCAACTGAATACATTCACAAAGTTCTGATTGGGTTGAGAGATGCAGGTGTGGCTGTGCTTCTTGTTTCAGCTGAACTAGATGAGATTCTCAACCTAGCTGACCGTATAGGTGTAATCTATGATGGCCAAATGGCAGCAATCAAAATGCCTGGAGAAGCGACGCCAACTGAACTTGGACTTCTAATGGCGGGTCAGGCTGAAGGTGAATCAGAGGAGGAGGTGCCTGCATAATGGGTGAAATATCTGAAGAGCTGGCTGTTGAAGCTGGAGAGAGTTCGAGAGTAGAAGCTGTATTCCAGGGACTTATTGACAATCTGACAAGTAAAGAATTCAGAAACCAAGTCATCTGGTCAATTGGTTCTGTTGTTCTAGCTTTGATTGTTGCAGCGGTGATTATGACCATGGGTGGATACAATCCAGGTGCTGCTTTTTTGTGGTTGGCAGTTGGAGCATTCAGCCAATTTGATTTGGTTCTATGGTATGCTTCTCCGTTGATCATCGCAGGATTGTCTGTTGCACTGGCATTTCGATGCGGGCTCTTTAACATAGGAGCAGAGGGACAATTGTACATCGGCGCTATGGCAGCAGCATTGATGGCATATCTCTTCACAATGCCATATGTGATTCATCCAATAGTATGTCTCGCGGTAGGTGTTCTCGCTGGAGCACTGTGGGGATTCGTTCCCGGTCTATTGAAGGCTTACCGTGGAGCTCATGAGGTTGTAACCACAATGATGTTGAGTTACACTGCTATCCTGTTCACAAGTTGGCTGGTTGGTCCCAATGGCCCATTTTGGGATGGGAGTATGGTTCCACAGACTCCCAAGTTTGAAGACACTGCTCTACTTCCAGTACTCTTTGGGTACAATCTCCACTTTGGATTCATCATCGCGCTAATGGCTGTCTTTGTTATCGATTACTTCATCAATCGTACTGTACTCGGTTTTGAACTCAGAGCTGTAGGTCATAATATTGACGCTGCAGAGTTTGCAGGCATTGATAGCAAAAAGAAAGTAGCGACAACCTTGGCAATCAGCGGAGGTCTCTCTGGACTTGCGGGTTCAACAGAGATCATTGGTACGTATGATAGATTCATTGCCAACTGGAGCGCGGGAATTGGCTGGGATGGAATCACTGTCGCAGTCCTAGGCAACAATAATCCATGGGGAGTTCTGGTTGGTGGAATATTCTTTGGTGCATTGAAAGCAGGCGGCAACACTATGCAAGTAATTGCACGGGTACCAGTTGAAATGGTTCAGGTAATTCAGGGACTCATAGTACTCTTCGTTGCCGCTCCAAGAATCATCTCTTGGCTTAAGGACCATACAGTCGATGTTCAGGAAGATGCACAGAAAGAGCCAGTAAAGGTCATTCCAAGGTTATTGGTGTCCATCTTTGGATTAGCATCAGTATTCTTGGGACTTGGTGTGTCACGCATAATCCTAATCACAGCTGTTCTGACTCCTGTAGTAGCATTCGCGGCTTTCACACTCATGATCGTTGCAGTGACTGGAGTACTCGTTTTCATCGCGGCATATTCTAAGAATCCACGAGGTGAATTGCTTCTTCTGCTAACAGCAATAGGATGGGTCATTGGTGGGGTTACGTTCTACATAGGTTCTGGAACCCTTGACGTGACCTCATTCCTAATGGGTGGACTGTCCTTTGTATTCTGGGTTTTCATGAGAATGCTTGCCAAGACTAATCAAGAGGGAGGTGTTGTTCAATGAGCAAAACTTTCATCTCGAAACTTCTGGACTGGTTCAAAGCACACCTGAGATATGTGATCATCCTCCTAGTCATTTTGATTGGTGTTTCAGCAATACTCACATTCCCAGAGGATCAACAGAACGTTTTGGGGTGGCTAGTCTCAATAACCATGCAGATGGCAACTCCACTTGTTCTTACAGGACTTGGCGGCATGTTCAGTGAGCGTGGTGGAGTCGTTAACATTGGGCTCGAGGGCATGATGCTTATGGGAGCATACACTGGAGCTGCTGTGGCATGGTATATCGGAGATCCATTTCTGGGTGTCTTGGCAGCCTGTACTGCAGGTGCACTTCTGGCAGCAGTTCATGGAGTGATTTGTGTCAAGTTTAAAGGAGACCACATTGTTAGCGGGACTGGAGTGATCCTCTTCGGAACGGGTTTCTCCACAATCATGCTTGAACTGACTTGGAAACAGAAAGGCCAAGGAGAGCTTGTGACGAATACGATTCCTGACATTATCATTCCACCGATACAAGACCATCCATTCTTCGGACCAGCATTCAGTGTGATATCGCCAGTTGTGATTTTCATGTTCGTTATAACCATCATCAGCTGGTATGTTCTGTATCGAACCCCATTTGGACTTCGACTACGAGCAGCAGGCGAGGATCCAAGTACTCTTGATTCAGCTGGAGCTAGTGTAGAGTGGACCCGAATGATTGGAGTCATCATCAGTGGGGCTTTTGCAGGTTTGGGAGGGGCATATCTGTCAATAGGATTTGGTTCAGCATTTGCTAAACAAATGACTTCAGGGAGAGGATTCATTGCACTGGCTGCGATGATCTTTGGAAATTGGACACCTACTGGCGTTCTCGGAGCAGGCCTGTTCTTCGGATTTCTAGACGGACTAAACTACTTCATCCAAATCTACTTCCCCTCACTACTCCCATTCTCGAATTTCATTGCAATGCTGCCATTCGTATTGGTCGTAGTAGCACTCGGATTGATTCGAAGATCAGTTCCACCGAAAGCAATCGCTGTTCCCTACGAGAAAGAGAAGAAGGGTTAGGAATCCTCCACTACGGAGGATCCTCCCTCTCATCTGTGCTACAATTTATGTAGGATTGGACGTAATCACGCTCGGATTGAAATGACAGTTCTAGCTAACTCATTGCTGAATCAATATCTTCGTGCTCTCGATATGACCAAAGACGCAGTGGAGATGGTTCCTGATTCACGATGGCATGATGGACCAGAGAAGTGGTTCTACTCTCTTACAACATACCATATAGTAGAAACAATCGAGTTCTATTTGCGTGACGACCACGAAGGGATGGTCTGGGGAGAAAGGGCTGGTTACTCATGGAGTGAAGATATCAAGATCAAGGATGAAATACTTCCGAAAATCACGAAAACAATGGTCTTGAGTTACGTTTCTGAGGTTGAAGAAGCGCTACATCAATTCTTTTCGAACATATCTGATGATGCACTCCTCCAGAAGGATAGGTTCCATTGGTTCTCCTGTGTTCTAGAAAAGCTTCAATATGCTCTAAGACATTCAGCCCATCACTGTGGTGAGCTATCTGTCATGCTTCGTAATTGGGGCGTTCCACATTTCAAGTGGAAGTAACATCAGAACCTCTGATAGGAAACGAATGAGTCCTCAGGGAACATCGCTTCAAGATTTCTTGCTGTATCTACCGAACACTCCAGTCTTCGAAGATTACGTAGCGTGAGTGCAGGTGTCAGACCTCCTATGATCTCCGAGAGACCCAAGGCATCGACCGAAACATCCGGTTCGGTTTTGTCCTCAAGTCGAATGCATTCAAGCCTTCCATTAGTAGGTGATAATAGGTAGATTCCTCTATTCCAAGGACACATAGAATCATCCAACTTTAGAGTCACTGTTTCTGTTGCAGTTGCTGGAATCGAGATCGACTCGCAGTAGGTTTCAAAATCGACCACGCGCATCATCATCCCACCCCAATCAACACTGTTCCAATTCTGTAGATCATCCATATAGTACCGTACAGGAACCTCTGGATCACAATACCATCTGATTGTAGTTGCATTTGCTGCATAATGGCCTACAAGTTCAACGATGGATGGAAATACATCATCAGATGTATAAGCAGTAGCATAGACAGAGAGGTCTAGGTGCTCATCTTTCACCTGTGTAAAGTGAAACTTTACAGTGCCGACGGGTCTTGAATTCCATTCAAAGAGATGAAAATGATTCTCCTTTATCATTCGTTCAAGAGTTGACAATGTATGGAAGTTTCGAGAACCAAAACGACTCATAGTCCACTCCACTTCTTGGGCAACCTTAGCCTCAGTTGGATCTGTCAGTTCCCGATTTGAGATATTCTCCTCTCCTTTCACTAGTCGTAGCAGGGGTCGCGGGAATTCGTGTTTCAGTCTTTTTTCAGCGAGGGAATAACCAAATTTCTCGTAGTACGCTTTGTAGAATGGAGCCAATATGGAGAGTGAGAGACCTAACTCCTTCATCTTCTTGAAAGATTCGATGAAGAGTTTTCGAATCAATCCCTTTCTCCTATGTTGCGGCAGAGTCGCAACTCCCCACACCGCTGAGAAGGGAACAGATTTTCCTCTGATGACATTCGCTTTGTCCTCAAAGAAAGAAACGTTGGCTACAACCTCGTCACGATCAACAGCAACAAATGACCAGTCCCTCTTTTCTGGTCGATGCCATCCCTGAGCCCAGTCTTCCTTCCTGACATTGTCTAATGGATCTGTAACGCTGTGAGCTTTCCAAAGAAGACGAATGGCAGAGTCTCTGTCTTCATCTTTTGCCTCTCTTATGTCGTACATTGCGCACTAGCAAAACTTTGAGGGCTACTTCTTTCTTTCCCTTAGCGTAGAATCTCACATGTCAAAGATATCGTAATCAAGGTTTGTCCGCATATCGCAATATCCCAAGGTAATTGGAATCTCAACAGACCTGTCTGTTCGCCAAGGGATGTTCAATGTGACCTTTACTATCACTGTGTTTTTTATGAGAGGTCGGTCAAAGGATGGCTCCATGGACTCATCGGTTTCTAGTGTCACATCCATCCATCGGTCTCTCTGGACATATTCGACATCAAGTTTCTTCTTCATGAGAGTCTTCTTCGACCTTCTCGTGTGTCCTTGAGCATGAACTTCTTCTTTGGAATAAATCTCTGCACGCACTTCACGAATGGGAACATCATGTGCTACACGGAACCTAAGAGGTATTGAATCACCAATGCAGAATATTGTATCTTCTATCTCTACATCCAGAGCAATGGACTCATCTCTCTCTGCGTAGAGACGTTGAGGTTGTGGAGCTGGTTTGACCATCCCCTGTCTGAAATCAAGATGCACTTTCTCCTTTGGATCTAATCGTAGTGATCTCTCAACCACAGCTTCGAGAGTATACTCTATCCAACCTCCGCGTCCATCATAGCTGGTCAGGATTGCCTCGATGTCATCCGGAAATAGGAATCGAAAGTCAAGGTGCTTCTCACCTGGCTGCATGACTCCTGCTTCCTCAAGATACACTGTTTCATCAAAGTAGACATATTCCTCAGTATATGTTGTTGAATGCTTTCCATGACTCACAACGACTCGAGTATGTTCTCTTCCCTTGAAGGTGATACGTATTCCATTGTGTTTGTAGTCATCATCACTTCGAATGATGACAGTGCCTTCGACTGAATCTCCTGCCCTATACTGAGTCTGAGTCGTGAAAATCTCTACATCTCTCAATTGGGACTTCTCTCCATCCTTGTTTGAGGATTCATTTGAGTACTTTTGATGTTTACGAATTTTGAGCTTCCGAACATTCATTAGAAGGATAATGTATCAGTGCACTTTACTTGGAGGTGGAGCTGTGTCTGATAAGAGACTAATCTTACATCACACTTCTTACTTCGATTCAAATGCTGGAAAATTCGAAGACGGAAAGAGTATTGTTCTCAAGAACGGAAAGATAGAATGGATTGGGGATGAGTCAGAATTTGAGAGAGAAGAGAATGATACAGTCATTGATTTAGAAAAAAAGTTCGTACTCCCTGGTCTGATTGACTGTCATGTTCATTTGGAAGCGCGTCAAGAAAAGAGTGTCAATCCTTGGGAAGAATGGGCAACAACATCACCATACATCGCAGGGTTTCGGGCTTTGAAAAGTGCAGAAGACCATATTAGATCCGGTTTTACTACTGTCAGAGATTGTGGTGGCGATTACTGGGGACAATCACTAAACAGGGCGATATCTTCTGGGCTGTATCGTGGACCACGAGTGCTGTCAGCGCAATGGGCGATAACTCAGTACGGAAGTTTCACCTATGATTTTTCATCAGATCTCGATCTTGCTTTTCAATGGTTGCAGCATCAAAAATTAGCGGGTATTGCATATCCAACCGGAATCGATGAAATGATACTCACTGTCAGGGAAAGAAGAATGAAGGGATCAGATTTCATCAAGGTAATGAATACAGGATCAGTATACGGTATGGTCCTAGGTTCAAATATCGAGAATACCTTTTTCCGACCCGAAGAAATGGAGATACTAGTTGATGAGGCTCACAGAAATGGCATGCATGTAGCCTGCCACTCACATGCAGATAAGGGTATCAATGAAGCATTAGATGCAGGAGTAGACACAATAGAACATGGTTCGCTCATGTCTGAGGAAACAGCCAAGAGGATGTCAAAGACCAAGTCTTACTTAATTCCAACTCATATGGTATCTGATTCTCGTCACAGTCCTGAAAAGTTTGAAGATAGACCCGGTTTTGTTGAGTTGATGAATAAGGTAGCTGAAATAGAAATTGAAAACCACAAGGTTGCATTTGAGAAAGGAGTCAAATTCGCTTTGGGAACTGATTCAGGACCTGTAGATGCCCCTCACGGAACATCTGCAAAGGAATTAGTCTACATGGTGAAGAATGTGGGAATGACCTCTACACAGTCACTCCAATGTGCAACGATTCACGCGGCAAGAGCCATCAAGTTGGAAGACCAGATAGGTTCGGTCGAAGTTGGGAAGGAAGCAGACTTGGTCGTTGTAGGAGTTAACCCAGTCGAATCACTAGAAAGTCTTCGGAATCTGAGTAATATCGAGTATGTTGTCAAGGATGGGGAGATAGTTTCAAAGAAGGGCATTCTGACTTGATCATCCTTTTCATCGATGGTTTTAGATAGGACATAGCTTTTGTAGACACAAATGGTCTTTCCGAACGTACGCCCAATAGCACTCTGCATTGTCAGGAATGGTTCCAAGTTCCTTGTAGAGTACTATGAATGGCCCACGCCAAAAGATAGGTTCTATCGTCCTCTAGGTGGAGAGATAGAATATGGAGAGTCCGGTAAGGATGCTATCAAGCGTGAGTTTCGAGAAGAGATTTTTGCGGAGATTAAAGATGTGCAATACCTCGGAACAATAGAGAACATCTTCAAGGTCCAAGGTCAGATAGGTCATGAGCTTGTCTTGTTATATGACGCTGATTTTGTTGATCGGACCTTCTATTCCAAGGATGTGATTGAAGGTGTTGATGGCCTCGAATCAAAAAGGAAGGTGTTGGCCTATTGGAAGACGCTCGAGGATATTGAGGAGGAAGGTCTTCCTCTGTATCCTGACAGACTAGAGGAATTCTTGGAGGAGATTGGATGGTGGAACAGGTAGACATACTAATTCGAAACGGGATTGTACATGATGGCTCTGGGACAAATCCCTCACGACAGGACATTGCTATTAGTAACGGGAGAATAAGTCACATTAGAGAAGAGCTCAAGACAGAAGCTTCGTTTGAGATAGATGCTCAAGACCTTATTGTCTGTCCGGGATTTATTGACATGCACAGTCACTCAGACATGTCCCTCCCATTTGACAATAGACTTGAGTCAACCATACGACAAGGAATAACGACTTCAGTAATTGGCAACTGTGGCTTTTCAATGGCTCCGGTCAATGAAGAGCGTATTGATATGCTCCGGAAAGAGTTTGAGATCTTCACACCACCAGGAGCTGAGATTGATATCTCATGGAGATCGTTTGGAGAGTATCTTGATAGACTCGAGAAAAACCGGATTTCATCCAACATTGCAAACCTGGTTGGATTTGGTGCTATCCGGATTGCTGGTGGTCCAGCATATGACAACAGACCTCCGACATCTTTAGAATTAGAAGAAATGAAACGATACACACAAGAGGCATTGGAAGCTGGAGCCTTCGGTCTGAGTACTGGACTCATTTATCCTCCTCAGGTCTATGCGACAACTGAGGAGATTATTGAACTAGCAAAAGTTGTAGCTGAGTATAGGGGACTCTACTTTTCTCATATCAGAGGAGAGGGTGAGACCGTAGTGAAGGCAGTGCAGGAAGTTATAGACATCGTAGAGGCTTCGGGGTGCGTTGGAGGCCAGATTGGTCATCACAAGGTTGCAGGAAAGAAGTTTTGGGGAACAAGCATAGACACTCTCCAATTGATAGAGGATGCGAATGAACGAGGACTGAATATCAGATGTGACCAGTATCCATACAACAGGAGCTCAACTTCTCTGATATCGTTGCTCCCACCTTGGGTCCACGAGGGTGGAATTGAGAAACTCCTTGAACGAATATCAGAACCTGAGATTCAAGAAAAAATACAACGAGATATCGAAGAAGATCGAGGATGGGAGAATCTCAAGGAAGAAGCTGGGTGGGACAAGGTCTTCATCGCGTCGGTTAAGACCGAGAAGTGGAAAGATATCGAAGGTCTCAGTCTCAAAGAGATCACAAAGCAACGAGGATTCGTTAGCGAGTATGTAACTCTCTTTGAGATACTCATCGATGAAAAGGCTGAGGTCACCATGACGATTGAGAGCATGGGCGACGAGGACATTGAACGAATCATGAAGGGAAGATACACCATGGTAGGCACTGATGGCGCTGGTGTAGCACCCACAGGGATTCTCAGTCATGGTAAACCCCATCCAAGACACTATGGTACTTTCCCAAGAATCCTAGGACACTATGTGAGGGAGAGAGGAGTGTTGACACTTGAGGAAGCCATCTACAAAATGACCGGCTTTCCTGCTCAACGACTAGGGTTCCAAGATAGAGGACTCTTGAAACCAGGATACTGGGCCGACATCGTCATCTTCAATCCTGAAACTGTGATCGACAGATCAACATTCATGAATCCCCATCAGTTTCCAATTGGGATAGATTATGTAATAGTAAACGGAGTTCTTGTTGTTACTGATGAAGGTCAGAATGAAAAAATGCCTGGGAAGGTGTTAAGATACAGAATTGGTTAGATAGACTATTCGAATCAAAAAAGAAGAGGGGATAACTCACATGAGTCATCTCCTCTTTGTACCCAAATCATAGACGCTTCGAGTAAAGCCAGCAGACTAACTGGATAAGTATGATCGCTTCCTCACCTTCTTGCCCTTACCACTATCACAGCGAGTACAACAATCACTATTCCACCAACTACAATGGCTATTAGCTCAAGGGGTAATTGTGAAGGTTCGGTAGGTGAAGTCGGTGATGTGGGAGTGGTTGTTGTGGTTGTCGGTGGGAGTGACGGTTCTGGTATTTCTGACATTTTTGTCCAAGTGTCTGTATTCACATCATACGACCACGTTGTGTCAGTACTGATGTCATTGTCGGGTCCATTCCAAGCTCCGTTGATTCCACCAAAGATGATCACAGTGTCCGATTTACTGTCGTATACTGCTTTGTGTCGGAATCTTGCACTTGGATGTGTGCTTGGCGTTGCTTGAGTCCATGTATCTGAGTTGTAATCATACAACCAAGTGTCATCCAGGTTTACACCTGACTCTCCAAACCCTCCGAATAATACAATGGTGTCTGATTCGTTATCATATGCCATGGATGTTATAGCACGAGAGGGCGGTGCGGTAGTTGGACTCATTTCTTGCCAAGTATCTGTATCATAGTCATACGCCCAAGTATCATTTGTCTGACCTAGAGAGATTGTAGTTTGACCTCCAAAAAGGATAACTCTGTCACTCTCCCAGTCATAGGTCATCATATGATCTACACGCCCATCCGGTGAAAGAGTTGGACTCATCTCTTCCCATGTGTTGGATTCAACATCATAAGCCCATGTGTCGCCTAAGAGCAGACTGCCGTCATATCCTCCAAAGAGGATTGTTCTATCGCTTTTACTGTCATATGCCATCCTGTTGACATAACGAACCGGAGGTGCGGCTGATGGAGATGCATTTGTCCATGTGTTGCTATTGAAATCATACAACCATGTTTCTGCTGTAGGAGTAGCAGCCATCGGATCTTCAAGACCACCAAACATCACACATACATCACTCTGAGAGTCATATACCATATCTCCCATCGACTTGATTGCTGGAGTTACAATAGGTGACATATTGAAGTATGAATCTGTACTTGCGTCGTATGCCCATGTGTCCATCTTCGATAGTCTCACTGATGGTGTCATGTCTCTTCCGCCGAAGATGATCGTCATGTTGCTTTCTGAATCAAAAGCCATCATGACCTCATTTCCCTCGGTCTGCGTTATTGGTGACATTTGCCTCCAGTGGTTTGCATTCATATCGTATGCCCATGTCACGTCATCATCAATCATTGGGCCATTTTCATATGTCACTTCAGTCCCACCAAACGAGATAATCACATCTGATTCAGAATCATATACCATGCTGTGACGGAGCCTAGCTGTTGGTTGATATGATGAATACTTCCTCTCCCACGTTAGGGAATTGAAGTCAAAGGTCCAGATGTCATCTAAAGCCAAGCTATTGCCACCAGCACCTCCAAACATCACAACTCTATCAGACTCGTCATCATATGTCATTGCATGTGCTTTGCGTCCAACTGGATTCGTTCCTGGTGATAGCTCAACCCACGTGTCCGTGTTGTAATCGTAAGCCCATGTGTCATCACCCAAACCTCCTTGAAATACTCCTCCAAAGAGAATAACTCTATCACTCTCTTCGTCATATGCCATACCTGGGAAGTATCTTTCACTGGGAGCTGTAGCAGGATTCATCTCCTCCCATGTATTCGATTCCAAGTCATAGGCCCAGGTGTCGTTTAAAGTTACATGGTGAGCACTATCATATCCGCCAAAGATGATAATTCGATCGCTCTCTGAGTCATAGACCATCCCGAATGCATCTCGAACGTCGGGTGCAAGAATCGGGTTCATATTGGTCCATGTATTAGTGTTATAATCGTAGGCCCATGTATCATTTCGATCAAGGCGCGTTGCATAATCCTCAATCCCTCCAAACATTACTATCCTATCACTCTGAGAGTCGTACGCCATTGCACCAACTTCCCTGACAGGTGGTGCAGAAGCGGGCGACATATCTACGAACTTGTTTGTATTGTAGTCGTAAGACCAAGTATCTCCGAGTTCATAAGGTAGTGGTTCATTCCAGCCTCCGTAGATGATAACAACATCGGATTCATTGTCATATGCCATCATGAGATTGGCTCTTCCAGCTGGTTCAGCGAAAGTACTGGCGGCTAGTGCTGCACCATTTGGATCATTCAGCATTAGTGAATTATCATGACTGGTTGATGTTGTGTTTGTGTTGGTTAAGGGTATAATTCCCATCAAAAAGACAGAAAACAAGCACAACATCAGAAGACAGGATTTCATCTTCTCAAATTTTTTCACTTTTTTTCCTCCTACGCTTCTCTGAATTCAAGGTGTAGTTATTGAATCGTGTAGAAGTCAGTTGAAGCTCTAATGGATTATCGCTCAACATAGGATATCGTATTAATAAGCGGCTATCAGAATTCGACTATTGTTCCAAAGTGACTATAGTTCGGTTTATATTGTACGATAATATCCAGAAAAAAAGGATTTGAATCTAATGAGAACTAAGGAAGTGCAGCAATTCATCCTTAGCTCTTTTGGACGTGGTGAGTTCTATGGATATGAGGTCCACAAAGCGTTAGAGCTCCACGGAGAGAGTATTGGCGTAAGTCGACTCTACCGTATCTTGGATGAGATGAAGCAGTCGGGATTGCTTAAAGATCGGTGGGAAAAGAGCACCTCAGGACCCCAAAAACGAATCTATGTATTGACTAGAAAAGGAATAACTGAACGCAACAAATTACTTTTTGAAGCCATCGATGTCGTACATGACTTCTACTTGGAATATCTCCTGAGTTTGCCTCCTAAAGAAGATGTTTTCAAAAAGACAAGCAGATTGATGTCGAACGGTTTAGGCAAAAACGGCGTAGCTGCATGTATTGCTCGCAAACCATCAGTACAACTCAAACAGATATTGAGCGACCTCAGGTCCAAGATTTCCAATGGTAATACCTTCTTGATTCATCCCTTTTACTCAGAGAGAGAATTCTCAATTGAAGATTGGCAGAATCTTGACGGTTCTCAGGGAAACATTCCTTTGAAAGATGACTATCTTGATTTGCTTCTCGTTGTAGACCTTCCACCAAAAGAGGAAGCAGACCACTGTTTCAATGAGTGGCGAAGAGCCATCAAACCAAATGGTAAGCTTGCTATTATCATCCCAACGATTCTCATAACGGACTATCCAAATCCACTCTTGATCGGAATGTTTATGGAAAAAATGGAGCATGGGGAAAATATAGATGAAAAGCGAATGAATGTAGATTCGATTCGAGTAAATCTGGGTAACTATTTCGGTAAGATTGAGGAGCATAACATAGTACACATGACATTATTCATCGTTTCAGAACCCATATATTCTAGCTAAAGAGGTGCGGAAGGAGTTCTCATACTCCTTCCATGACGTTTTACAAAGTTTCTTCGAAGAGATCGATAAACTCTGAGAATTGGTCGATTCCCTTCTGCCAGAACTCCTCGGTTGTGATGTCAAAACCTATCTCAGCCGCCAGCTCACGTGGACTCTTGCTTGAACCTGCTGCGAGGAATGCTTTGAACTTGGGTACGAATGCCTCGCCCTGCTCTTTGTATAGTTTATACATCGCATAGACAAAGAGACCCGCAAAAACGTACGGATAGTTGTAGTACCTATAATTCGCCATGTAGAAGTGAAGTTTGAATGTCCACCACCAGCGCATGATTGGTAACCATTCGACTGCATCACCATACATCTTGGTCCTTGCTTCTACCCAAAGGTCTGAGATTGATTTCCCATCAAGATACTTTCCTTTCTCGAGAGCTTCATAGAGAGCAGTTTCAAACCAGACACGAGTTGAAACTTGGAATGCCCCTTCTGCAAAGCTGTCTAGTACCGATGCTAGTATTGTCTTTCTCATTTCCTTTGAGTCAATCTGACTCAGGAGAGTTTCTGTGAGGAGCAGCTCTCCAAAGTTTGAACCACATTCAGCGATACAACTCCCAATCTCGTAATTCGTTGGTTTCTGAGCCCGAGTTCCCAGATAGGCATGAAGAGCATGTCCTAACTCATGAGCAGAGGTATAGACATCACCGATTGTTCCGTTGAAGCTCTGAAGGATATATGCACTCTCTCCAGCATGCCAAGTAGCACAATACGCACCAGACCTCTTACCTTCACGTACCAGGGCATCCATGTGACGCCTCTCATACATTTCATTTATCCATCCACCGCTTTGGTTGTCAAACTTCGCGTATGAGTCGACATTCAGCTTTCTTGCTTCATCCCATGTGAATTTCTTCGTAGACTCAGTAGGCATTGGTGCATAAATGTCCCAGTTGCCAAGGACATCGAGACCCAATGCTTTGGCCTTCAATTTGAGAAACCTTCGATACTCGCTAACATTCTTCTCAATAGTATTCATTAGAGCGGTGATAGTTTCGTCATCCACATCGTTCGTGATGAAGCTCTGAGTCATTGGTGAATCCCATTTCCTCATCTTAACCATTGTGAGATGATCAGTAAAGATAGCTCGAAGAGCTGAGGCCCAAACAATGTCATCTTTTGCAAGACCTCCATATACTACTTCATGAGCACGTTTCCTCAAGTCACGGTCTGGATGCTCATAGAGACTTATTATTTCGCCATATGGAAGCGTTTTCATCTCGCCGTCAATCTCAATTCCGTAGGTACGAGAAGCTAACCAGTCTCCTTGAAGTATTGACCAAGCGCGTACACCGTTCTCGTCTTTCGCAATGATGGCTTGTTCCACTTCTTCTGAAAGCATATGAGGAATTTCACGTTGAATCTTCTCGAGCTTATGTTTGTATTCTCCAACTGCTGGATCGTTCACGATTTCGGGATTCTTGCTCAGAAGTGCTCCAAGTTCAAGGTCCACAAATGCAACGCTCTGCAGGTATGCAGTTGCAACAGTTCTGAACACACCGAACAGATGTTTATTGACATCATTGTTCATGTCTGCATCGTAAGCAAGCTGAGCATAGACAAAGGGTCCTTCATATTCAAGTTCCAATCGATCCAACTCGTCGAGCATCTCATGGAGCTGCTTTGCATCCAAGGAAACTACCTTACCACGGTACCTGTCCCGGAAATCTTCCATCTCCTTGACAGCTGCTTTCATTCGTTCCTCGATGTAGCCTGGATCATCAACCTTAACGAGCTGAGAGAGATCCCAGCTCATATTCTCGGACTCAGTCATTGTTTTCGAACCTAAGAATTCGCTATAGTTACATCTTATGAGTGCTATGACAGAGGCATCAATGCCTTCCAAACCACTCATGTAGATGTGTTCTCAAACCATGCGATTTCCGCTGGGTGGTGGGTGATACTGAGAATATCCAAATCACCATCTCCGTCTATATCGGCAATTCTGAATGAAGCCGCAGCAAAACCAGTGATGTTGTGCTTTCGATATGTGTTTCCTCCCAGATTTTCCCAGATAGCAATCTCCTCACATTCAGAGGCACTCGCAATAATATCAATGTCGCCATCGAAATCAAAATCCATACTTGAGATATAGTTTGCACCTTCGAAATCTATTGTCAAATAATGCATTTCGAAGTAGATCATTCCTTCATCTTCTGAATATTCAAGCCAAAAGACAGAACCATCTCCACTTATCGTGCATCCTGCAACATCAATATCAGAATCACCATCTAGGTCTGCTGGTGAAACTCCATGCACCATTTCAGGAACAATATATAGCACATGTGAGCTGAAGGTCTGACTTCCATCATTTTCATAGAACATAATCTCTCCAGTGGTCAATCCTTGCGCTACAATATCCAAGTCGCCATCAAGATCAAAATCCACCACGCAAGCTCGATTCGACATTCCAAGATCGTCGGCAATAATCCTTTCAGTGAAGGTGAGGTTTTGATTGTTCTCAAACCAACAAACTTTGTCATCCTCATAGGCGCAAGCTACAATGTCAGGATAGGTGTCTCCATTGATATCTCCAAAGCTGATGCTTAAACCACCGTTAAAGGAATTAGATATTGTCTGATTTGAGAAGGATTGTGAACCATCATTGACGAAGATGATTAGCTGATGGGTATCAAATGTATTCCCAACTAAATCAATGTCATTATCTAAATCGAGGTCAATACCTTCCAAGAAGAAAGCAGATGGAATGTCATCAGCGATAATATGATATTCAAAATCTGCACCACCTAGATTTTCCCACCAACAAAAAATACTATCAGCAACACCCAAAATATCAATATCAGAATCTCCATCTAGATCAACATATGATATTGATGAGGCATGCTCGGGTTCTGCTAGTGTGTGCTTTGTAAATGTGAGTTCTGTTGGACTTTCAGTACCTCCACTTCCCAAGAAGTAGATAGCTATCACTCCTGTTGAAATAATCACAATAAACACGATACTAAGCAATATCTTCTTGTTTGAAAATACAACCATATCTTCATCCCCTACGTGTCCTTTGGCCTAAATGGTTGCTAGATTAACCTTCCAGTCATAGCAACAATTATGCAAGAGAACCTAACTAGTTCCTGATTTTCTTCAATGATCAAAATAGCAGCGGTGAATCCATAATGAGGATTTGCTAGAGCGGATGGTTCACAAGATTTCTCTTAGCCATGCGACAACTTCACTGTACGCTTTAATCCGATTCTTAAGTTTTGCAAGACCATGACCTTCATCTGCGAACCGAAGCATCTTCACTGGAAGTCCTTTCTCCCGCAGCTTGTCATGCATCTGTACAGATTCTGAGAGAGGGACTCTTTCGTCATTGTCTCCCTGAATGATGAAAAGTGGAGCTGAAATCCTGTCAATTTTGTGAATGGGACTTATCTTGATCAGGGTGTCCATATCATGCTCGAGACTTCCATACTCTGCTTCTCGAAGAGACCTACGCCACGCTGCCGTGTTTTGAAGGAACGTGACAAAATTAGAGATACCGACGATGTCTACTCCAGCCTTCCATAGTTCAGGATGTTCAGTCATTGCAGATAGTACTGCAAACCCTCCGTATGAACTACCATAGACAACAAGACGGTCTCCATTTATCTCATTGTCTTCACTCTTGAGATGAAGAGCCAGATGTTTGATGTCCATTATTGAGTCCAGCCTTTTCTCAACATTGTCCAGGTCTAAATAGGTGCGACCATATCCTAGGCTCCCACGGATATTGGGCGTAACCACTGCAAATCCTGCTGATAGGAAGAATTGAATCTCAGGAATGAAGTTAGGTCGAATCTGAGCCTCTGGGCCACCATGAATCAATAGTAATGTTGGCCAACCTCCTTCAGGCATCGCTTCCATGGGAATGTATTGAAAGTAAGGAACACTCAATCCATCATAACTATCAAACCGATGGAGTGTAGACTCAACAAATGTAGACGGATCCAGACCAGCCATGCTGGTTTCGATTGCTTTCCAGTATGTCATCTCATTGATGTTCATTATCCAAACATTAGTTGGTTGAACACCTGAGCTGATTGTGATAGCTAACAAGTGTTCGTTTTTGGAAAGTCGAAGGCCCGATGACCACGAACGGGCATCGCCTTCTACTATGACTCCTCTGAGTGGGAATTGAAGAGTTTCGAGGTCAGTAGCTCCCTCTGCTGTGAACTTCACACGGTGAAGGGTACTATATCCTTCCTGATTCTCTGCAAAATAGGTCCAAACTGAGTCATCTGCATAGGCGTACGTTTCAATACCAAAATTGAGTATTTCTGTAATCTCATCCAATGGTATGAATTTTCCAGAGGTCGAAATGATGGCGGGTTGTTTGAAATCCCTTTTGAAATCTGTGAGGACTAGGATGTTTGTATGGTCCAACCAGCGCACTATCTCCCAACGCACCTGTTGAGTTCCACTGATCTCCTTCGTGAGATTTGAAATGTTTCTGCTATTCAAGTCTAGAAGTAGGACATGTTGATCCATGTTCCCAAGATAGAGATTCATTAGCACCTGTGACTCATCAGGTGAACTTCTCATCTGATAGACTAGACCAGCATTAGGCATATAGACCAGTTCTGGCTCATTGTCTTGGAGAGGTATCTTCCATCTATAACAGTCGAGTCGTGCTCTATCAATCAGGTTAGCTACAAAGTAGAGATACTCCTTGGATATACCAACGATTCGATGTTTCGCTTCAAGCTCTGAGGTCAACCAGTACAGAGAACCTGCTTCATCAATAAGACCAAATTGGAAGTTCTCATCTCCACCACGATCTCGAGTGAATATCAAAGAGCCATCTGAGAGATACCTAGGATCTGTGCATCTGTCTTCTTCATTTGTTAGTTGATTACGCGGCATTGCCCTGTCTCTCTCAACATCACAGGTGTATATCTGATAGACACCGGTAGCATTTGATGCAAAGGCTATCTGTTTCCCGCTAGGATGCCAAGTAGCACCTCCTGCTGATTCAATAGCAAGATAGTCTTCAAATCTAGTAGCAGAAGTCATGTTCCTAAAGAAATTCCTCCATGTTTTGAGTATTTCTTTATCTCCATCCTACCATGAAGAAATACTCACTCTGGTTCATACTTTTGAAGTGCTGTTTCCATGACTTAACAATTCCAAACTACTGGTTACAATGTGCCGGTTAAGTTAAGTACCAGTTATCTTAGTGTGCTACAGTTGATTATGATGAAAACCAGAGATGAATATCTAAAGAAATTGTATGAGATGAAACCTAACGTTATCATCAATGGTAAAACTATTGGTCGAGATGATCCTCGATTGCAATCGGTTGCAAAAACTATGGCTCTGACTTTGGACAAGGTTGATGACCCGGATTTCAAAGACCTTCTCACAGTGAAGTCTGAAGAGTTTGGCACGATTAATCGATATACCCACATTCATCAAAGTGTTGATGATTTATTAAAGAAGCAAGAACTAACTAGAAACATATGCCGCCTATCTGGAGGGTGTATTTTCCGTTGCATGGGAATTGATGCCATGAATGCTTTGTCCGTCATCACACATCGAGCCGAAGCGATGACCGGACAACCCTATAATCAGAGATTCAAGGAATATCTGAAATTCTGGCAAAAGAACGATATTATTGGTTGTTGCGCTCAGACTGATGTCAAAGGTAATAGAGCATTGAGACCTCATCAACAAGCTGATCCAGACCTGTATTTGCATGTTATCGAGCGTCGAGACGATGGTATAGTGGTCCGTGGTGCGAAGAATCATATTACTGCAGCAGCTGTGGCAGAGGAAATCATTGTTGTACCTACAAGATTTCTGACTCCAGAAGAGGATGAGTATGCTGTAGCCTTTGCAATTCCGGGAGATTGGGATGGCGTGAAGCTTGTGACTCGTGCATCTAGCCATAAACGCGACAATTATGAATGTCCATCTGGTGATATGGGGGATGTGGAAAATTACATCATCTTTGATGATGTCTTTGTACCAAATGATCGCGTCTTTCTTAGCGGAGGCAAGGGTGAACATACATTTGGAGGGTGGGCTGCACTCTTATTTGCGTTGTATCACAGACACAGCTACACAGGATGCAAACCAGCTAGCTCTGAAATTATCATGGGTTTCAGTGCATTGGTTAGTGAGTACAGTGGAATCGAAGATGCAAAACATGTTCAATCTAAACTTGCTGATTTAATCAGTGTGACTGAACTTGTATTTGCAGCTGGTATTGCTGCTGCCTATAAGGCGACCAAGGATGACTCGGGAACAATGATTCCTGATACTGTCTTCTGCAATGTTGGTCGAAAACATGCAGGAAAGAGCTACTACCACGAGCTTGAGATTCTTGCAGACCTATCTGGTGGTCTACCTGCAACACTCCCTCATGAAGCAGATTTCTATGATGAAACAATCGGACCATTTCTTCAGAAATATATCAGCCGAAAAGAGGACGTACCATCTGAAAATATCTACAAACTCTATCGTACCCTATCAGATTGGTTGTGTTCCTCGATTGGAGGAGTAGCAGCAGTCGCTGGTATTCATGGTGGAGGAAGTCCTGCGATGGAAGATGTAGCTATCTTGAAACAGTATGATCTCGAATCGAGGAAGAAAATTGCGAAATACCTCGCTGGAATTGGCGACGATTAGATAGATTGCAGCTGAATTCCTACATTGGCTAAGCAACTACCAAAAAAAAGAATGTCCGAATAGCAAAGGATACGATATGAAAGTTGATTATTCTTATGAGGTTAAAAAGCAAAAATTAACCAATACTTAAATATCGGCTAATATGTCAATTCTGAACACATCTCACATGTGAGGAGAGATGAAGGAGAGAAATCTATGGAAAGCAGACAGATTGTCGCCGTAGTTCTCATCATTGTCATTATCGCAGGTGCAGCTGTTGGATTATACCTGTTCTTACCATCTGCCTATGGCGCAGTGGTTATTGGACAGTTAGTAACTCCAGGTGCTCCTGCTGGAACGGCAAGCGATCACATCATCGTTATAGGAATATTGGATCCTATGACGGAGATTCAAGGTGAAGGAGCTTGGTATGGATCCTATTTGGCATGCGATGAGATTAACACCGCTGGTGGTATTACAGTCGGCGGCGAAACATATTACTTCGGACTTATCTCAGAAGATACGTCTGAAGCTGACACAGAACTTGACCTATCAAAAGGGATTGCAGCTGCAACGAAAATAATCACGGAAGATAACGCCCAATTCCTTCTCGGTGGATTCAGAACTGAAGCGCTTACAGCTTACGTTGAAACCGTGATGGACGAGGATATGATGTTCATTGATACAGGAGCTTCTACTGATATCTTCTGTCAGAATGTGATTGATAACTATGCTAGGTACAAGTACTTCTTCCGTGCGATGCCAATCAACTCAACATCTTTGGCAAGATCACTATTGAGGTATATCCTTTATCTGGACGGCTACCTGACAGCAGTAACTGGCGCAAACATCTCGAAAGTCGCTATCATTCGGGAAGATCTTAGCTGGACTGCTGGCATGGATGCATTCCTAAATGGGTACTTGCCCTTATACAACCTGAGTGTCGTGGCAGATGTGGGTTATCCTATCACAGCTGAAGCTACAGACTTTGCAACATATTGGTCACAGATCGATGCTGCCGGAGCGCAGATAACGATTCCAATCATATCTGCTCAGGGTGGAATTGTGATGATGACGCAATATGCGGATGCTCAACCAGGGACTGTACTCGCTGGAATAGATGTGATGTCACAACTCGACTCCTATTGGACCGAGACTGGTGGCAAATGCGCGTACGAAGTGATTCTTCAGTCAACACTGCGTACAAACAAGACAGCGAGGACGATAGCATTCTGGGATGCATTCCGAAGCCATTACAACTCAGATCCTCTCTACACTGCAGTTGGAAGCTATGATGCTATGTATATGTATGCACAAGCTATTGAGGATGCTCAGTCATTCCTTTCTGATGACGTTGTAGCGGCTATGGAAGGATTTACCCGTGCATCTCCATTTATCGGTGCAGGTGGTAGAGTTGCATGGACCTTGGGTCATGACCTGCTGGAATCCCCATCCTATAGCTACACATTGTTCACTCAGTGGCAGTCCGATGGTACGAAGCAATGTGTGTCAAGTGGTGGTCTGATCTATCCTGACTCTATTGTAACTGCTCCATTCGAAATGCCGCAGTGGATAGTAGATAATGGAATCAACCCGTGAATTGCGAAAACACAGAAATCAGTTGATTAAAACTTCCCCCCCTTTTTTTAAGGGGGGATGTTTCTTCTTTTGAAACAAGTCTTAGTCTACTGGTAACAAAAAAGGTGGACAAATTGATAGAAGAAATACTAATCTTCGGAACGGTGCAGGGAGCACTACTAGCTCTCCTAGCAATAGGCTTCTCTTTGGTCTATGGTGTAGGTGGAATATTGAACCTGTCTCATGGGGCATTCTATGTCATTTCCATCTACATTGTCTATTGGACTATTCCCATCATCGGATTTTGGCCAGCTGCTGCATTAGGTTTAGCTTCAGTAGTTGGAATCGCTGCCATTACATATCTGGGTCTAATTAAGCCGTTGCAAGAATCGCATATTGGTGTAGTTTTGGTGACATTTGCTTTAGCATTCTTCTTCGAACAGTTCGTGAAGTTTGTAGGAGATCCGAAAACGCACTATATCGTACCATTTGTCCCGGGCTCTGTAAGATTTCTTGGAAACAATATCCCTGCACAGTTAATTGCCCTGGTAGCTGCGTCTCTGATTCTTGTCACAGTCGTTACTGTGTTCATCAATAAATCAAAGATGGGAAAGTCAATTCGAGCAGTTTCACAAGACTTCGAGGCAGCACAACTAGTTGGAATAAATACGGATCTAGTTTTAATGACAACTCTGATAATATCCTCATTACTTGTCGGCGCTGCTGCTCTCTTTTACGCTCCAGGGAATGCCATCTGGCCAAGCATGGGATGGAGATATCTACTTCTTGCATTCTCAGTGACAATCTTTGGGGGGATGGGTAGTACCACAGGAAGCGTCCTTGGTGCATTCATCATGGGATATACAACAACATTCACAGACTTTTTCATCAGTACTTCTTTCTCTGTGATAATCCCCATTATTGTGATACTTGTGATGCTTTTAGTCAGACCTCAAGGACTGCTAGGGAAGAAGGAGCTGTATTAGCTAATGATTGACATTCGATTCTATCTACTTGTCTACATGGATCGTTTCAAAGCATGGGCACGAACATTTCGAGGAGGACTGACTCTTGTCTGTCTCGTGGGATTGATGTTTTTTCCCCTGACCGGGAGTGAGTATTGGACACAGGTTCTTGTCACAGCAATGATTCTCACAATCTTTGCTGCAAGCTGGGACCTCATAGCAGGATTCGCAGGACAGGTCAGTTTTGGACATGCAGCCTTTTTTGGTATATCAGGATACTTTGCAGCAGCATCAGTCAAATTTGGTGGTTTTCACTGGTTAATTGCATTATTTGTCGGTGCTGGATGGGCAGTTGTGTTTAGTCTATTGATTGGGATTCCATGTTTAAGATTGAAAGGACCATATTTGGCACTAGGTACGCTAGCTTTTGCCTTGATTCTTCTGAATCTATTTGCGACCGGTACGTGGCTCGGAGGAAACGAAGGCATCTCGGGACTACCAACGAGTGTAGATGTCTTTGTTTCGTTCTATATCGTAGCAGTATTCATGATAGGCTCATTAGTGATTATGCGTGCTACTGTTGATTCAAGACTTGGTACAATCTTGAAGTCAATTCGAGATGATGAGACATGTGCAGATGCATCAGGAATTGACACTACAATCTACAAACTCATCGCTTTCATGATCAGTGGATTCTTCGCTGGGATTTCAGGAGCTCTCTTGGCCCTGGACTCGACGGCAGTGAATCCTGCATTTTTTGGGACCCTGTATTCTTTCTATGCAATAATAATGGCTGCAATTGGTGGAATGGCGACAATATACGGTGCAATCATTGGAGCATTTCTGTTTGTAATACTCAGTGAGCTTCTTAGACCGTTGGCTGCGGCTGCACTATTGATCTTTGCGACACTCCTAATTCTAATTGTACGATTCGCTGAGGAAGGAGTCATGAATCCAGTCCTCGATAGAGTGCATGATCTATGGGATATCATAAGGAGGAGGTAAGATGGGTCTAATATTGGAAGTCAAGAATCTAACTAAGAAATTTGGCGGATTGACTGCTGTCAATGATGCTAATTTCGAGATTCAGAGAGGCGAAATGGTAGGTTTGATTGGTCCAAACGGTGCTGGCAAAACAACACTGTTCCACCTGATATCCGGATTCGAGAAACCCAATTCTGGTTCAATCTTCTTTGACGGAATCGACATTACAGGAATGAAACCTTTCAAAATTGTGAATCATGGGATGTCAAGAACTTTCCAGCTTGTAAGGTCATTTCGTTATCTGAGTCTCCTTGACAACATTGCAGTAGCGTGTCTGTCGCCCAGGGGAAAGGATGCTTTCGGAAAGGAAGGGATAGATGCTGCTGCAAGCTCTATACTGACCTCAGTTGGACTCATTGACAAAGCAAGACTACCCCCCGTTATACTTCCGCATGGAGACCTCAGGAAGCTTGAGATTGGGAAAGCTCTGGGCACAAATCCTGAAATGCTTCTTCTCGATGAGCCTTTTAGTGGATTGGCTTATGAAGAAAAAGAAGGGATACATAGGCTAATCAGACGATTGAGTAGCGAAGGAGTTACGATATTCATAACGGGACATGTTCTACGTGAACTGATGACCTTGGTTCCAAGAGTAATTGCTATGCATCAGGGCAGACTCATTGCTGAAGGTTCTCCACAGGAGGTTGCTAACAACAAAATCGTGCTTGAAGCATATCTCGGTCGAGGTGAAGGATTTGCTTGAATTAAGAAAAGTCTATCATTACTATGAAAAAGCAAAGGCTTTGGAAGAGGTAAACCTGACAGTTGAAGCAGGGTCTCTTGATGCGGTTATAGGACCTAATGGTGCAGGAAAATCCACGCTCCTTCGATGTATCTCTGCATTGGAAGAAATCGACAGAGGAAGAATCACCTTCTTGGGAGAGAGAATTGATGATCTCGAACCTCATGAAATAGCAAGAAGGGGCATCGCACACTGCCCAGAACGTCGACGACTGTTCTATGATATGACTGTCATGGAGAACATAGAGCTTGGTGCGTATTCACTGGAAGACAAGTCGAAATATCCAGACCTCTTAGATTTTGTATTCGCTATTTTTCCCCGATTAGATGAACGGAGAAAACAAAGAGCAGGAACTCTTAGTGGTGGAGAACAGCAAATGCTAGCGATAGCTCGCTCCCTAATGTCCAAACCAAAACTGCTGTTACTCGATGAACCGTCGCTTGGACTCGCTCCTAAGGTCAAGTTCAAAATCTTTGAAGCCATTGAACAGATCAAACACGAAGGCACAACGACTCTCCTAGTTGAACAGGATGCAGTTTTAGCTATGGAAGTTGCCGATACCATATATGTTCTTGAAGAGGGAAAGATTGAGATGAGTGGAACAAAAGAGGAGCTCGAGAGAGAACCTCGAATAAAGAAAGTATACTTAGGAATATAGGAGGAATCAAAATCTCAGCTACTCTTGAACAACTTTTACGCGATGCGAAGGTAGAACTTGCTGTCGCCCGAGGTGAGAAGGATCCAGCGATTATTAAGGAGTTGATTGGCCATCTGAACAATGAAATCCGGACAATACGGTTCAATGCAGCTATGGTTTTGGGTGAGTTGGGTGAAAGGGCTGCTGAAGGCGTGTCTAGTCTGATTACTTGTCTGGAAGACGAAGACTGGAGTATATGCAGAGAGGCTACCAAGTCGCTTGGGAAAATCGGAGATTCAGCAGTTGATGCAATTCCACAGTTGGCTAAGTTGTTAACTGATGATGAATGTTCTATTAGGAAAGAAGCCGCAATTGCCCTTGGTAAAATTGGCGTGGCATCTGATGTTGCTGTGTCCAGTCTTATTGCTGCTCTTGAAGATGAGGACGAGGACGTTCGAACGGAGGTTGTCAATACACTCGGTATGATGGGTAAAGGCGCTAATGCTGCAATTCCAAATCTGATTGAATGTTTCAAAGATCCTAGTTGGTTGGTAAGAACTGCTGCAGCTCAAGCAATTGATGGAATTGGCAAGGATTCTACTGATGCAATTCCAGCTCTTGTATATGCTCTTGAGGATAGGGACTGGAGAGTCCGTCAACGATCCATAAACACACTTGTCACACTTGGAGAGCCCTCGATAGCTCCCCTTCTAGAAGTTCTGAATCATCAAAATCCGATTGTACGACAGGGTGTAGTTGATGCCCTCGGAGAGATGAAGGTCAAAGACCCTGAAATAATCAGATCAGTGGCACTCTTATTGATGGACAGAGATGAGAAAGTACGTGGAAAAACTGCAGATGCTTTGAGAAGTATAGGAAAGGAGGCTATCCCAGCAATGATTGATTCCTATGCTTCAGCAAACACAAAGATGAAGGTTTTACTTCTCTCAGCGTTGGGTGGTATTGGTCAAGATGCAGAACCAGCCCTTCCGCACATTTTTGAAAATCTCAAGATGGGGCCAACGGAGGTAAGAATAGAATCTGCACGATCACTAGGGAAGATTGGTTTGACAGACGAGTCTGTAATCCGTTCACTCATAGAAGCGTTAGAGGATGCAAAAGGTCCGGTTCGTCGAGAGGCTGCTCTGAGTCTCGGAAAACTGGGCCCCGGTGCATCAAGTGCAGTTCCTTCTCTACTGAGTGCTTTATTTGATAAGAAGCCAGACGTGAGATGGAGAGCATCAGAAGCTCTTGGGAATATCGGCGTAGCAAGCGTCGAAGTGATTGAGAATTTAGAGATATTAGCACACGATGAGAAAGACTTCGTCGCAGAAGCAGCTCAAGAGGCACTCGATTTAATAGGTGGTTAATAAACGCACAGAGAGAAGTACGATGTCCGAAGATCCATATGCAGCCAAACCTTGGCTCAAGTTCTATGATGAAGGTGTACCCGAGAGTATAGATTATCCTGAGATCAATCTCTATGAGTTTCTGGATAATACAGCAAAAGAGTTTGGGAAGCAGACAGCAATCTGGTTCCAGAAACGAAAGATCTCTTACAATGAGTTCAAAGATATTGCGGAAAGGCTCGCGACTGCTCTGAGGGATTTAGGTGTAAAGAAAGGTGACACTGTCGCTATTATGATACCCAATTTCCCACAGTTTCTGTTTAGCTTCTACGGAATTTTGAAGGCTGGTGGAGTTGTCACAGCTTGCAGTGTCTTATTGACAGAGCCAGAGCTCGCCTATCAGTTGAATGACTCGGGAGCTGAAACCATCATCGCTTGGGATGCCCAACTTGACAAAATCAATAACATCAAGGACAGAACAAGACTTCGGAACATAATCATCACTAGTGTTATGGATTACATACCAAATGCTCCAAGAGATCCCCCTGAGATTTCAGGTACAATGCAATTCCTCAATCTGATAAGTAAGACAAAACCAGATCCTCCACAATTTGAAATCAATCCCAAGGAGCAGATTGCAGTGCTCCAGTATACTGGTGGGACTTCTGGACTTCCGAAAGGTGCGATGCTTACCCACTATAACCTGGTATCAAATGCTATTGCTGTCTATAGTTTTGTGGCTTCTGAAATGAGCCGAGGAAAGCAAACGGGTCTAACCAATCTTCCGTTATTCCACATCTACGGAATGACAGTTTGCATGAATCTCTGGATATACAATGGTTCTCGAATTGCACTGAATCCTGACGCACGAGATCAGAAATCATTGTTTGAGATAATTCGCGATACAAAACCAGCAATGTTTCCTGGTGTACCAACAATGTACATGCGACTCCTAGAGCGCGATGACCTTGAAGACTACGCAAAGGATTTGAAATCAATACGTTTCTGCAACACGGGTGCAGCGGCTATGCCTCCTGAAGTTTTACACGAGTTTGAAAAAAGAACTGGCTGCATCGTAGTCGAGGGTTACGGACTGACCGAGTGTTCGCCGGTCACTCATACCAATCCTCTCGGTGGAACAAGGAAAATTGGGTCTATCGGATTACCACTTCCTGACACTAAAGTCAGAATCGTAGACGTTGAGGACTATACAAAGATTTTACCTATTGGAGAAACAGGTGAAATTATCATCCAAGGTCCACAGAGGATGATGGGATATTGGAACAAGCCTGAAGCTTCTGCCGACCAGATCAAGGATGGGTGGCTATTGACAGGTGACATTGGTAGAATGGATGAAGATGGCTACTTCTACATCATGGACCGAAAGAAGGACATGATCAATGTCAGCGGCTTTAAGGTCTATCCGCGAGAGGTTGAGGATGTACTATTCGAACATGAGGCTGTAGAGAATGCTTCCGTTGTTGGACTTCCAGATCCAAAGATAATGGGTAGCGATATTGTCAAGGCGTATATTGTTCTCAAGGACGGATACAAAGAAAGTGATGAACTCAAAGCTGAAATCAAGGAGTTTTGCCGAACAAATCTATCCCCATACAAAATACCAAGACAAGTAGACTTTAGAAAAGAGCTTCCTGAAACTCTCGTAGGAAAAGTGCTTCGAAGAGAACTGAAGGAACAAGAGATGGGTCCTGAAGAGTAGATTACTAATCCTATATCGCATGTCAATAGACTTGTTTCTAGGACTGGATCATATCTCTTTGAATCTGTGTCAATTTGGGTTTAGTCATTGTGATTAAACAGTCAAATATTTTGAGCATAAGTTACATAATACAACTCCGCGTCGTATTTTGCTTTGATTATATCGATTTTATTTCTGTGCACACGCTCATTAACTTGCATAATGTAAAACTAATTGAAATTATTATTAAAAATTGAAACAATTTAAATAGAAGTTCAGAAATAGAGGGTTTTCAATTTCGCGTGTTTAGGGGTGAAATTATTGGGTAAAGATTCAACTAGTAATATCTTGTATATTCTTGGAATCATTGGAGCTATCATGGTGATCATAGACGTAGCCTATGGTCTCATGTTTATAGATACGATACTTGCTGAAGGTCCTTCTTTGATCGGAAGATTCCTTACGGGTGGAGGATATGTTCTTGTTGGAGTCGGATTCATTGGACTATACCGTGACCACCAAAGCTACATTCCACTTACAGTACCA
>JBHLRZ010000025.1:0-49534 GCA_048882045.1 Candidatus Thorarchaeota archaeon
AAAATATCAGTTGTATACTCCAATCTGATTCCCTTGTAGATGTCCGAAACAGTAAGTTCGGGAAGACCTCTCACAGAATATCCCGAAACTGGTTCGAAGTTTGAGATTATCTCGAACCGGAACGAGAAACCAGTGTTAACGATTCCATTCCTGCCAACAGGGAGACCAAGTGTATAGAGACCAAACTCTCGGGTTAGCAGCCCTTCAACGAATATTGTAAGTGTTGCTTCAGCTTCTGCCTCGACATTCATTTTGACTTCATAACCGTCTGACAGCCGCTGCACCAAAACTGCGCTCTTATTGGCTTCTACACTTTCGTCGTAGATCTGTACAGCCTGCTGCTCGGGAAGAACTCTTCCCCAATAGACAACCCCATTTAGAAGGACCGATATATTGCTCAACCTGAGTCCGTCATCGAGACCAAGGTACCAATCTATCTCCTTGTCTTCCGGAGATGCATAATTATCATACATCATTCGATAACTCAAGTTTGCGTAATTGTCTATGATGCTGCCCTGGATCGAAACATCATATGGGTCGATCTTGCCAGCATCTGACAGAATCTTCGTTTGTCCTGACATTGACTCTGGAGTGGTCTGCCTATCAAAGACAGTTGCACCCACGAGTACAACTACCAACAGGACAGCTACTAACGGAATGTTGTCTCTTTCTATCATACAATCCACTCCCCTCAACCCTATTGGTGAGGTTCTATAAACCTCCACTCGTGCTCTTCGATACACATGAAGAGTGATATTCTCCTTCGACCAAACCGTATGGGTAAACTAAGACATTAGTCTAATCTTTGAACAAATTGTTCTAGAATTTGTACAAAATCTCTATAAAATCAGAAAACCCATTTCGCGCGGAATGTTCGGCTATTGTCGAATTCCTGTTTCAAAAACAAATCAATTTATACTTCCATTTCCATCAGGAGAATTACTGCGTGGGCCTTATGGCCAAAGGAGCGTATGAAATTGAGTGAGTATGACTTAAAGACACTCATTCAGTACTTGTCAGCAATAGCACTTGCATTATTCTATCTGATCTATCTACCATGGACATATTTGTCCGCAGCTGTGCTAACTGATGCAGCACTGACATGGGTGTACTACTTTACTCTTGTAATTGGACTGTTGTTCCCGATGTATTATGCAATTGGGAAAGAAAACATGGCGTGGATCTGCTTAGGTCTATCCCTGATTCTCAACTCCATAATATGGATGGTATTGCAAGCAGCACAAGCAGCTGCAGCAGCCATGGTTCTCATTGTAGGACTCCTTTTCTTCATTGGACCCTTCCTTGAGACCCGAGTTGGTAACTGGGACCTTGTAAGGAATCTGTTCCATTTCTTGAAGGGACTATTCCTATTATTGGCCGTTGGCATGTATACCACTCCCACTCCCTTCAATCTTGATCAGATGATTGGAGTTACAAGTGCAAACCACATTATGCCTCAATTCATCTACATGGGTGGAGGCATAATGGTCGCATTTGCAGTGACCCTTATGTTGTACGGTCTGTTCAACATCTTCAAGATGTACACCGGTGACACAGTAGGTATGTACTTCGGAGATCTGGCAAAGATCTTCTACATGCTGATGGTCCTTGTCTTCCTGCTTGGAATCACCTACAATGGCGTATCTTACGCTGTTTCAGCCTACTTCACCAATCCATGGAGTGCAACGTTGCCATGGACATCAGGTTCTATTGGATTCTTTGCGGGTATGTATTCGCTTGGAACCTCAAACCTAGGAGGAATCCTACTAATCATCCTCTTCATCTATGGGATGGGCAAGATCGCCTCCAAGTTTGAACAATAGTCTGTAAGATTTTTGGAAAGGGAGAGTTTCTCCTTTTCCTCTCTCTTTCTTTTTCATTAATACCTTTCAAAGAGTTTCTCTAAGATTATAGTTGTGCAATTTGCAAGTTCTACAAATTGTTCTGCATGCCACCTTGTTCCCTGGTTGTAACCCCAATGGATTGGAATTGCAAGCGCTAAGTTTGAAGAAACTTTCAGGTCCTCAACTGCATCAGCAGCCTCATCAGGTTCCATCCACGCATATCCACTGACCGGTAGGAGAGCAATGTCAGTAACTATAGATTGCATCTCAGGAATTCTGTCAGAGTCTCCTGCATGATATATTCGGGTGTCATTGAGTTCCGTAATAACTCCAATATAGTCTGAAGAAGGTGGATGAAAGAGAGTTTGAGTTCCCGGTCTATATTTGTCGACATTATATGAGGATACGAAATCAAATTTGACATCAGAAAACTCCAGAGTATCTCCAGGGTACACAATGTAATCTGGTCGCAACGTGTATGATGGAATACGGGATGAAATTGTTATTGTTTCATTATCTCGGAGTGCGTTGATATCCGAGATTGAATAATGTGGAAGATGGTCATGAGTGATGATAATATAGTCAGCAGTTTCTAGTACTGGACTTTCTTTGTCATCAATATTGTATGGATCTATGTAGATCACTGTGTCATTAAACTTGAACTTGAAACCTCCTATGATAATCCACATCATTTCTATACCATTGAAGTGAAGTATGTCAGGTGTCAGTTCAACAGTGTCATCAGGAGGTTCTGTAGTGGGATTTGTGACTGTATTCGTTAGCGTTGAATTTCCCAGTGAGTCAGGTGGGATCAGGAGGGTAGACATGCCCAAATAAGTTCCAAATCCAGTTACTAAAGCTACTACTATCAAAGCAACAACCTTGTTCCGGTCAACCATTTTCAAACCTCTATTCTCGTCGGACACATAATGAATAGTTTCAATTTGTAACCGCTAATAATGCCATATCTTTTCACGCAACTGAAGTGATGTTTGTCCAAGCAATTGCAGTCAATGTATTGCTCAGTCTTATAGTGACATCAACTGAATCGAATATGTGACTTGAGATGGAAGAACGAGTATCGGTAAGGAAGCCGCATCTTGATTCGATCAAAGAATCATCACTCAGATTTGAGTCATTCACAGAGAAGTTTCTCTCCTCCTCGCTTAGCAATCAGATAAAGTGTCCTTCATGCAAGAATACTATTGACTTCAACGGTCCTGTCAAATGGTATGGTCCAGATACGTTCTCCTGTGGCTCTTGTGATAGATATCTGAGTATGAGGCTTGTTGAACGCGCAATGAGAGACCTCGGTATGCGCTCCTTTGAGATCACAGAGATGTGACAACTCTATCATTATATTGAAAGGGCATGCATTTCTTAGTGACATATGAAGAAAACCTTCTTTGACATCCTTGATGGTTGGACCTTGATTGTAGACAGAGGTTCAGTAGAAATCACACTGAACGATATGTCTCAAGCCTTCTACAAGAAAAAGGTCGTCTTTCTTTTTCTGGAAGAAATCTGGGATCTCTTAGAGAAATATGATGATCCTTCAGAGTTTATGACTGATGAAAGGTTGAGCTTCTTGATTGAGAAACTACTTCGGAAGGAGGAGAATGAGGAAGTAGCCAAGTTTGTAGAGCTCGAACTTGGTGGACCTCCAACCTATGAAACAAAAGTCCTCAATGTTGATGAGACGATTGCTGAGTATCCATCTTGGTTCAAAGAATATGATGGGAAGACATGGGATGATTTCAAATCTAGTCTGTTTGATTAGAGGAAGGAGATTATCATTTCTTCATCTCTTCGAACTCTCTCACTGTTTGACTAGCCCTTCCAAGAGATGCTATTGTTAGAATAATCATCCAGATTGGAAAGAGTATCAACCACGGAGCCCCTCCCATGGCCATGGGAATATATGAAACAATGGCCAAGTATGTAAACGCTATGTAGTATGGAAGTTGAACATAGATTCCTATTCTTCTTGGCTTCTTTACGAAGAGCATGTACACCCTTTGCCAGGTTTCCATCTCATCCTCGGAGAGATGCTTGATTCTTCGACCTGAGTACTCTTTCATTCCCTTCCTGATACATTTCTCGAAATACCGTTTCATTATTCTCTCCAAGAGCATTGCACCAAGAAGGAGAAGTACTCCTGACCCAACAAGGATAGCCACACCAATATCCCCTGTGATTGTAACCTGCAATATCTCCTCTCCTTACTTAGGGGGTCAGTATATTTTGAGTCTTTAATATTCTCTGAACTAGACTTCACGTCAAGTTTCATCATCAATGAACCCATGTTCGATAGTCATCTTTCTGTTCCATGTTTCTTTTGCTAGAAGAATGAGTCCAATGCTATCTACAATCATAAGAAGCGCTATGAAGATTGCTTCCCCCAACACCAGTCTCGGTAGAATGATCACGACTATCGTCAAGAGTCCAAGTGTAAGAATGGCTACAAAACGAGCTACCCAAGTCATTAACATCACTTGATCTTCAACTTCTGACCATTTCCTGAACATGAAGTAAAACAAATATCCAACTAAAAGGAAGAACTGGAATCCAACTGTGATGACCAGGTAACCACTCTGCATACTCCTAACTATTCATGAATGTAGTTAGTTCTTGTCATTGGGTGGAAGAAAAGAAGTTGATTCCGGAGCATTTGCTCCGGAATGGTGTATTCAGACTAATCTTGATAACCCTTCATGTAGCCCTCACGCTGGTTCCACTTCTCTTCGAGACGTTGCATGATGGTCCACATTCTGTAGGTGTAGTTCCATGCCTCATCGAACTTGCCCTGGTTCATCTGGTCGAGAAACTCCTCCGCAACATCATTGATGTCACCAATGTCATCAATGAGTACCGCATCGAACTCATATGCCTGGTCGAGCTCTCTCTCATTGATCTTCTCTTTAGAGCCCCATGCAGCATAGCCATAGTCGGCGTATCTGATGGCTGACTCAATCTTGTCAGTGAGTGCAAGCATCCTGTCGAAGGTTTCCCAGGTCTTACTCAAGTTGTAGTCGACCGCCATCATCTGGAGCTTCTCCAAGTCCTGCTTGACCAGACGGAGCTGGTCTGCCATGAACTCTCGAAGGACCTTGTCCGCGGCGCGACGTTCTTCTTTCTCTTGATATCCATGCCAGCCGGGTATGTAGTGAGTGATTTTGCCAAAGAAGCCTCCCTTGATGTCCTTGGCAGCCTTCTTTCTGATTCGCTTGGCAATGGGGTCAGTTATTTTGACCATGCTGATAATTCTCCTGATTGTATTCAATCCCTAACGACATGTAGGGTTGACCTGCATGGGACTATACTTGAGTCCTTAAAAAACATGTCACAACATGTTCTACCTTTTCTACAGGCCTTACAGCGCATATGATTGAGCTTAAATATGGTGCCAAGTTGTCTCGAGAACCATGACAATGCAGGGAACAATCCGCAAACCGGACTGGACAATTGAACCTGCGAAGATACGGTCCACCGCGGATGAAGCGATTGAAGAGGCGAAGAGAAATCTGAAAGAGATAGCCAATACACCTGTTGGTGAAGAGAGCCTAGAAACACTCCAGCGATTTGAAGAGGTGTTGGGTTCAGTAGGTGCGACTCTAAGTCAACTTCGATTTCTCAAGTATGTTTCTGCAAACAAAGAACAGCGCGATATTGCGGATGAAGTCGAAAAGGACTCCCTCAAGTTAGAAAACGAAATCTGGGGTCGAAAGGATCTGTTTGATGTTCTAGTTCGCTTGGAACCACGAATTGATTCATTTGATCCTGAGGAAAAGACACTGCTTGATAAAGCACTCAAGGAATTTAGACATCGAGGGGCTGCTTTGGACGAAGAAAAGAGAAAGGAGTTCCTCGAGATTTCCAACAACATATCAGTCCTTGGATCTGAATTTGGTCGAGTCATCAATGAGATCACTACGACCATTCCGTGTGCTGTTGAGGAACTGGATGGTGTCCCACCTTCTGCATATGAGAACCTTGAGAAGGATGGTGACAAGTATCTTCTTACACTCGACTATCCGGTTGTTATTCCTGTAAGAGACTATGCTACTAATCCTGAGACTCGGAAGAAGATACTGATCCCATTCTATGGACGTGGAGGGAAAGAGAATAGCGAGAGGCTAGCTGATGCCCTTGCTCTCAGAGATCGACTTGCTAAACTTGTTGGGACCTCCAACTATGCTGAGTATTCAATTCGGAGAAAGATGGCAAAGACACCTCAACGTGTAATCGATTTCATGAATGATCTGAAAGAGAAGTTGACTCCCCTGATGGAGAAAGAGATGACCACATTACGGGAACTCAAAGCGAAGGAACAAAATATACTATTAGAGGAGACCGTCATCGAAATTTGGGATCTCTTCTATTACCATGAGATGCTCTTGCGAGAGAAGTATGCAGTTGACCAGAACGAAGTGAAGAAGTACTTCCCCGCTGATTCTGTTATTGAGGGTGTACTTCGAATCTATCAGAAAGTACTCGATCTTGATTTTGAGGAGTCATCTGACACCAATAGCTGGTATGAGGATGTCAGGGAGTTCAAAGTTATTGACAAAACAAATGGAAAGACTCTGGGCGTGTTCTATCTGGACCTCTTTCCAAGGGAGGGAAAGTTCAAACACTATGCAGTTTTTGATATTATGAGTCGTCGAGTTGTTGATGGAGAGGAACTGCTACCCCTTTGTGCAATGGTATCAAACTATCAGAAGCCATCAGAAAAACACCCATCTCTTTTCAACCATTCAGAGGTTGAAACCTTCTTTCACGAATTTGGTCATTTGATGCACGTCATTTCTAACCAGTCGGAGTATGCATCCTTTAGCCTTGATGGAGTCTTGCCAGACTTCATTGAAACTCCGTCAATGATGTTCCAGAACTGGGCATGGAAGGAGGAAGTTTTAGCAGACATCTCTGGACACTTTGAGGACTCAGCCAAGAAGTTGCCATCTGAACTGATTAGGAAACTGATTGCTGCAAAATTAGTCGATGCTGGGTCCTTGTATCTCCGACAAGTCTGCTACTCGCTGGTTGATATGGCATATCATACTGAAGGTGCTGATGACACCACTGCAGTGTTTCACGATATGCTCTTTGAGCTAACTAGGATAAGAATGCCTGATGGAACCAGAATGGATGCTGGATTTGAACACCTCATGAGTGGCTATGAAGCTGGTTACTACAGTTACCTCTGGTCACAGGCATATGCAGAAGATGTCTTTACAAAGTTTGAAGAGAATGGATTCATGGATACCAGGACTGGAGTCGAGTATAGAATGAAAATACTTGCTCCAGGTGGCAGTCTTGATCCAGATGACATGGTCCGAGACTTTCTAGGTCGTGAGATGAATACTGACGCTTTTATGAAATCCCTCGGACTAGATGGAAAGTAAAAGAAAGAACATTGTAGGGCAGTATTCCTGCCCTACTTGTCTTGTTTTGATTTAGTCTACCAGAGCTGGTACTGTCTATTGACAAAACCTTCCCAGACTCGTGGAAGCTTACCAATGACTTCCTCAGTGATTGACTCAGCTGAAGCCTTTACAGCTTCAATATCGCAATCACCAAAGAGCTCGACATTGATTGCCTTAGGTTCTGTAATCGGAGCACCAATCTGGCTAACAAGGTAGCAATAGACCTGTGACAGGTCAGGATGTTCCTTGTAGACACGTTCAACTATCTCACGGGCTGCAACGTTGTATGTTTTGCCAACATGTGAAACTGGATTCTTACCAGCGGCTGCTTCGAGAGTCATTGGTCTGTAGGGAGTGATCAAACCATTGGCTCGATTACCGCGTCCAACCTGCCCATCATCACCATGCTCAGCGGATGTACCAGTAACTGTAAGATAAAACAGACCATCCTCTGGACTGTCTGCAGTGTTGACACTCACTTCAACTGGCATGTCAGTGATCTTGACTGCCAAGTCCTTGATGATATCAGAGATTCCTTCCATTACATTTGCGTACTCGTCTGCATCCTTGGTCTTGCTCGAAATTATTGCTGCAGCGACCTGAACATGAATTCGGTCGTCAATCCGTGTACCCATGATCTTGATATCCTCTCCAATCTGGGGCCACTCCTTCTTGACCTTCTCACTGTTCAGAACCTGCTCAGACTCAAGGGTGATGAGCTCAGTTGGTGACAGAGGTGCGTATCCGACGCCGAAGCTTGTATCGTTTGCTCTTGGTATTCCGCTTTCCAAATCGAAGTTCCCAACGAGGTCTGTACTCCCTGCACGGATTTTGTAGTCGATGATGACATCAGAGTTTACATCCAGATTTGGAAGATCTGCACTTAGCCACTCTCGTGTGTGCTCCACTGCAAACTTACCAACTGGTACGATTCGCTCATAATCCTTGTCAACAACATCAACTGCTCTGCCGCTCATCAGGATGTAAATGGGCTCAATGACATCCCCGCCGCCAAACTTGGCGTTGGACTGTCCACCAACAAGAAGGACCTTGTCCACGTTGTGATGCTGAACCTGATCAAAAACTTCCATGTAATACTGACTTAGGCGAACTGACAATTCTTCAGCTGCCTTGTCGCATAAAGTATCTGGGTGGCCCTTACCCTTTCGTTCCACAATCTCTACAGGGAGCTTGTCAACGGACGGGCCTGCTCCACGCGTGACTTTTAGATTCATAATAATCAACTCGTCTTTCCCACGAGCGCGCAGAAAACTGCATAAATAACTTTTCATGGGTCATTCGCATGAGTAATATTCCCAAGCATTTTTATTCCCTTAAGGAATATAGACTTGAAGCAAATGATGTCTGTAGAAAGCCTTCAGAATCTTCGTCACGAAGTCGGAATGACTCAGGCGGAGCTGGCAATTGAAGTTGGTGTGTCACAATCATACATTGCTAGACTTGAACGGGGAACCTTAGATCCTAAACTCTCCATTGTGAACAAGATATTCCAAGTATTATCAAGTAGACTTAGTAAGACCTGCGCCGATATTATGACCGTTGACCCTGTTACAATTGACGCTCGAGATCCTGCATCAGTAGCTGTTGGATTGATGCAGAAACATAACTACTCTCAAATTCCAGTTCTCCGAGGTACTCAAATGATTGGCCTCGTTACAGAACGTGACATCATCAGGAATCTCCAGCATGATATGCAGGAGTTGTCAGTTCAAGCTGTCATGAGCCCAGAGGGAGTCCCAATGATTGATGAAACTACTCCTGTTGACGTTATCACTCCTCTCTTTCAAAAGTACCAAGCAATTCTTGTTCAGAACCAAGGACGGATTCGTGGAATCATTACCAGGTCCGACCTTCTGAAATTGACCTAGTAGATTTGCTCGTTAACGTTTTTTGATTACAACTACTATGACCCCTATTATTGCAATTGTAACTGTACCAACTCCAATCAAGAGTGGAACTATGCTACCAGTTGAACGAGTAGTTCTAATGATGCGAAAAGTACCATCATAATATTGCCAATTCATCTCTAAGAGATTCAGAGCACCATCACTCTTCGAGTATCTTACAGTGTCGGTATGAACACCACGAGTTTCGTCAACTGATATGGCCATTCCCCACTCGGTTTCAGTATCAATTATATCAATTTCATCTTCAGTGTAATTCCACATCAAAAGAGATAGGTCTTTCACAAGACTCCAGTTCCCTATGGGATACGCAGACCAGTGAAAAGCCATGAATTCTATCTCTGTATCATTCATAAAATAGAAGGAAAAATATGTGTTGTATTCATTACCAGATGCTGCATTAATTCTGGGAGATTCAGTGACATTAATCGGAATTGTAGGGAGACTGTCAATCTCTACATAATAATAGTAATCACGATTACTACTCGAAACCGAGTATCGAGTTGCGTAATGGTAATCAAAACGATCGCCAATCTCAATCCCCCAAGTTAGTCCATGATTGGTTACTCCTTGTGCAGTTCCACAACACATAATCAATATTAACAGCATTGGAATTACAGCTCTCGAATCAAACCCTCCTGACCTCATACCTTCTCTAAAAGTTCAATGTAATTAATTAATCAATCGGAAGTCTACAGTTCCCTGTTTTGTTTTACAAATCATCCGTTTTGGTCCCCAGAGAATGTCTTATATGGACTGTAAGCAAGGTTCACTCGGAAAACAATGGCACATTACCTAGATTCCCTTGACGACCTCCGCGAAGGTCTCGACACTTTTGTTGAGAAATGGGCCAATATTCAAAGGAAGTCTGTCAAGTCGATTCAAGCTGTTACTAACACTATCATGCAGGTCGAACACTTGGACGGACCACTAGGTAAGCTCGAATCATTTCAAAACATTCGAGAGAACGCGAAAGGCATTCTCCTTGTGAACCTCTATGACCGCCTCGTGCCTAGCCTCGAGAGTTCCATTCGTGAGTTTACAAAACTCATGCACATGTTTGAGAATCTACGTCACACATCTTCGAAGATTCAGACACTCACCGAAACGATGAGGGGCAACCTAACAGAGTCTCCAGAACTAGAGGACCTGGTCGGATTCCTTGATCTCATTATGATCAGTGTTCGTGACATCCTGAACATGTATGAGTCTGAGTTCCTAGTCAAGCTCACAATCTTTAGAGACTTCGAAGAAGGAGCAATCGAGATTGGAGTTGTGAGTAATTATCTCACGGTCTGGGGAATCGAACCCAATATCGAACAGAGTGCACGTGATAAACTCCTCAAGGACCTAGATGAGCATGTCGAGCTTCTCAGAGATGTCTTTGCTGGGAAGACTGGCATTCGAATCCCTGATGCCTACAAGAAGATTCAGCTCTGATTTCGCATTGCTATTTTCTTTCGTACCTCTTCAATGATGAAGACAATTGAGGCTAACAGAAACACAAGTATCCACTCAACAGGTTCCACAGGAACTAGTTCGAAGAGTGCTGTCAAAGGTGGGAAGATGAAGAGGACAGCCACAAGGAGAATGTCGATGACATACACAATCCATAAAATCCTGTTTCTGAACAGACCCAGAGTAAAGGCTGATTTCGTGGGTGACCTACAGTTCTGAGCACTGAACCATTGAGTAACAATAAGGGAAACGAAGATCATAGTTCTTATCTTCGGTTCTCCACTTCCAAGATAGACAAAGTAAATGGCTAGTACAATGGTAGTCATCATGCTTCCATAGAAGAGGGCACGTGTCAGAGTCTGTGTTGAAAGTACTCTTTCTCTGATAGAACTTGGTGGTCTATCAAGTAATCCAGCTTCCTTTGGTTCAAGTGAAACTGCAATGTCAAGCATTCCGTCTGTAACTAGATTTACCCAGAGGATTTGAAGAGGTAACAGCAACACTGGATTTACAAAAATCAAGAGAGTGGCCAGAATTAGGAAGCTTTCTGCGAAGTTCGTAGATGTAAGAAAAAGCACGACTCTCCGAAATGTGTTGAGGATGTGACGACCTTCATCAATACCATCCACGACGGACTCGAAGCGCTCATCCTGTAGAACAATGTCGGCAGCCTCTTTTGCGATGTCTGTACCCGTAATCCCCATGGCTATACCAACATTTGCCTGTCGAAGGGCTGGTGAGTCGTTCACACCATCCCCAGTCATTGTTACTATTTCCCCAGACTTTTGAAGCGCTTTTACGACACGTAGTTTGTGAATAGGATTTGTTCTTGCCAAGACAGTCGCTCGTCTTTCCAGCGTGACTTGTAATTCATCATCATCCATGGCATCGATATCATCTCCTGTCAGACTGACATCATCCATCTCTGGTTTGAAGATGCCTACCTCTTTTCCAATGGCCTTTGCAGTGAATTCATTGTCCCCAGTTATCATTATGACTTTGATACCTGCTCGTTCTGCCTTTGTGATGTAGTCTCTAACTCCTTCTCTTGGAGGATCGTTGATTCCTGCTAGTCCAATGAATTCCATATCCGTCAAGTCTTCTTCAGTTATCTGAAGATGATACTGAGGAAGGTGTCTGATCGCGCAGCTTAGTACTCTCATTCCTTGAGAGGCAAACTCACTCACAACTTCCTCACTTCCCGATGGTTTAGTAAGGAATGCTTCTATGATTTCAGGAGCTCCTTTTACAATGAGAAGATTTAGGTCCTCTGAGCTAAGTGCGGGGTGTTCTTGTTGCACAGATTGACTAGGTCTGTGAAGAGTCGCCATGTATTTCCTATCACTACTGAAGGGGATCTCAGAAACACGAGCCCAAGCTTCATCAAGAACATACTTGTGAAGTTCGGCTTTTTCTAGCGCGACAATTAGTGCTGCCTCTGTCGGAGATCCTCGAATTCTCCAGATTCGATTATCTCCAGTACATTTCCTTATTGGATCATCTTCACCAAGACATTCTGTATATATATCTGAATCATTGCAAAGTGCCAGATATGACAGGATTTTCTCGAGATCAGTAAATCTCGTAAGACCCTCCCGAGTGATTCTCACTCCACTTTCTTGATCGAAATCGATATCTTCGTGAATGTGTTCCGACCGCAGGCAAGTTTCTGGACCACAACCCTCTAGAAAGATACCTCCGCTTTCTGCATCAAAACCTACTCCACTCACCTCATAGAAGTGCCTGGGCGTGAATATCCTTCTCACCATCATCTGGTTTCTGGTGAGAGTTCCTGTCTTATCTGAACAAATCACATTTACAAGACCGAGGGTTTCTACAACATTCAGGTTTCGAACTATGACGTTCTTCTTCGATAAGCGATAGACTCCTACAGAGAGCACGATCGTTATGACAGCAATTAAGCCCTCTGGAATGGCTGAAACCAATGAAGATAACGCAAACAAGATGAGTTCCAAAGTTTCTATCTGACGATATGTGCCCAAGAGTATGGTGAGAATGAGGAAAGTAAATGCTAATCCTATAAAGAACAGACTCAGACGTTTCAATCGAATCTCGATTGAGGTTTCTTCTTTCTCCACACGTTGAAGTTCTCGATTGATTTCTCCTAATGACGTCTGGTCTCCAATCTTTTCAACTAAAACTCGTGCTCGTCCTTGAGTGACATATGACCCTGCAAAAACCTTGTTTGACTCTTCATAGTAATGGGGTTCTTCTATCAGACAGACTACATCCTTCTTCACCGGGACGCTTTCACCAGTCAATAGACTTTCATCAACATGGAGGTTCCGCTCGAAGATCACCCTAGCATCAGCTGGAACTCTCTCACCTGCTCGTAACAGCAAAAGATCTCCAGGGACAATGTCCAAAGAGGGAACCTCTTGCTCTTCACCATTTCGTATGACTATTGACTTCTCCTCTATGAGTTTCTTAACCGACTCGATGGTCTTCTCTGCTCTCCACTCTTGCGCAAAGCCAATTATGGAATTGATGAACAGAATGATTGCTATCACTATTGTATCTTCAATATGATTCCCAATCCAAGAAACTAAAGCAGCCAAAATAAGAACGTAGACAAGGGGTGATTTGAACTGACGAAGGTACATTAACAGAGGATTTGCGCTTGCTTCTAAAGTAAGTCTGTTCTGACCAAACTCTTTTCTCTTTGCGATGACCTCGTTTTCACTAAGCCCCTCAGGATTGTCACCCAGACTTAATAGACATTCATTATAATCTACATATTCTTCTGTAGTCCTAGTCCCTTCTTCAGACATAAACCCTCTCTCACCTTCGACAAAATTCCCTCTTAAATTTAAGAGATACGATATGGCTAGTTAGAATCAGTATCTGTTGATATGCCCTGTTTCTGCATTCTTATCCGGTTGGCTATCTCTTCAATCTCTACATCCAACTCGCTCTTGAAATTCTGATATACACCTTCAGAGATTTTACCTAATTCGAATTGCTTCTCATAGAATTCTAGTTTGGTTCTAAGGATTTCCTCACGAACTCCAAGTTCTTGTAGTCTAGACCTTCTTTCAGAAACAACTCTCCTTAGCTCATCTTCCAAATTGAAGATTTCTTCCTCCAATTCCGCTTTGAGTCTACTATACATTGAGGTGTCTATTTTCCCTTCAGTATATTGGTCAACTAGATGAAGTAAGGCTTGCCTTGTTGCATCTCGATGTACAGTAATTTCCTGTGCACGATCTTGTTTTTCTACAAGTCCAAGAAGATTGGCAAAAAATGAAGTGGATAATCCCTGTACAACTAGACTAACTAGCAACACGATGAACACGATAGCATAGATTGTTGGAACGACAGTTGAAATCGCAGTAACAAAACTGCTTTCCGAGGAATAATGTATGATAACTGTGACTGCAATCGCTGCTAGTGCAGCACTGGCTACTCCCTTTATTCCCGCCCAACTCAGGAAGAACCTCTCTTTCATCCCCATCGTTCTATCACCAGCAGTCATAATGAAGACAGAGATTGGTCGAGCCACTAGAATGACCAATGCTGCAGTTAGCAGGCCGAGTGCTATTATTCCTGGATTTGCCATAATGAAAGCAATTGTTTCAGTGGAGGCATCTCCCTGAATGAGGGGGACACTCAATGAGTAACCTAGGAGTATGAAGACTAAAATTTCAAAGAAGAATGATACATTCTTCATGACTCCTCTCATCGACCTTTGAGGGAGGGGCTCGCGGCCAAACCTTCTTTGATTTGCCATGAAGATTCCTGCAAAGACTGCAGCTAAAGCACCAGATTGAATTTCAAAGACTGTGAAGAGCGCTCCTAATCCATAGGCCAGAAAAGGAGTTGTAGCAGTCAATATTGTTACGTTGGTATCATCACCTGCAATTGGAATTGCCCATCCTATACTTCGTGCTACAATGTAACCCAGAACAACACCTAAGCCCATACTGACGACAAATTCAGCTAATACGTATCCCCAGTTTATACCACCAGTTTCGTTGGCTAATGAGGCTAACACAATGGGTTCAAAGACCAATAATACAAGAATCACCGAGGTGGCATCATTGAAGACCGCTTCACCTTCTAAGATAGATAGTAGTTTTCGTTTTACCCTGACACCTCCTGACTCCAAAACTGAGAAAAGAGCGGCAGGATCTGTGGGCGCAAGTATCGCTCCTATAAGAAATGCAGCTATACCCACAGGAATGCCAATGGCTGCTGTCGATGCTTCTATTGCATATCCTCCAATCAATGCTGTAGCAAACACTCCTGCTGTTGCAAGTAGCATTACATTCACTATCGATAGTCGTAGCTCGCGTAGATTCAGAGTCAGTCCTGCATAGAACAGTACTGTCGCAAGTGTCAATTGTGCGATGAAATCAAATCCAGCAATCTGCACTAGTTGCGTACCAGGATTCAGAGAAATCAATACACGACCCATGACTAGACCAGTCAGAACTAATGGTATTGGATGAGGTACTCGATATCTTTCAGCAGCCTTCGCAATTGCTACTCCGATGATAAGGATACCAGCTATCAAGACCAGAATTGTAGTTGGTAGCTCCCCACCCTGCATCAAGAAAAATCAAATCTCCGCAACTATCTCCGCGCATTCTTTCACATAATCAGAAATATGCTCCAATTCAGCTACAATCTTCCTCATAATATAGCTCGCAAAATCGCAATCGCTACCGGTTGCAACAGATATCTGGCGGCAGATGACAATATTATCCTCGTCAATCTCCCGTTCTAATTTGATCAATACCTCAAGTGTTTCTTCAGCTTCATCAAGATATTCCGCTCTTTGAATGACCATCTTCTTCAAGGCTGTTAACATTTCGTTAACTTTGGACGATATTGTTGACATAGAATCCATGAAGATCTCGTTAAATGATTCATCCTGCAGAATGTCTATCAGAACTAGAACCCTCAGAAATGTATGTTGAATATTCAAAAGGTGAGATATTATCGACTGTGTTAGGATTCCGAGTTCATCACGTGGAAGTCTTTTAGAAAATGCATACTTGTCAACCAAACCCCGAATACCCTTGAAGGCTTCCTTACGCTTGTTGAGCCATGCCTCATCAACCAACTCATCACAATTCACACAAAGCCTTTTGTGGATATACTCGCTGATTTTTTCTTGAACCTCAAGTATACTGGTCAGATATCCCATGATGGCTTCTCTGTCCAGAGTTTCGGTTGACATCGACTATTCTTCCTCTCCTTCAGTTCTTCTCCATGCTAATGCAAGATCAACATGGATGAAGTGGCGTCGAATTGTCACCTCAATCCCAGTTTCTATGGGTTCACCAAGGGGCACTTCGATCACTCCTTCCCTCAAAGTGGGCATTGGGAGTTCGAGCTTCTCTCCAGCTCGCATTTGCTCTGCTATTTCGACAAGGAGATCTGCTAGGTTGGTCAACGTTTTCTCCTCTTCGAATTCATATTCTTCAATACGCATCTTGCATTCTCCTTTGAAACGCAATGCAATTGCTAATGCATCTTTGTAAGAGTCCTTTTTAGCATAACCGTTTGTACTTGAGAGGTTGATTTTGACCATCATCCTTAATTGTAAATCACACTTCACATGCCTTCAGTCATCGAAAGGAAGTATATCCTAATGGGAGAAGATAAAGACTTCATAGTCACACCCTGGAAGGTCGAGGGTATTGTGGACTACGATCGTCTCATCGAGCAGTTTGGAACCGAGAGGATTACTCAAGAGCTGAGAGAGAGAATCTACAAGATTACAAAAGAGAGGCACATGCTCCTAGATCGTGAGCTTTTTTTCTCTCACAGAGACCTCGGATGGATTCTGGATGAGTACAAGAAGGGGAACAAGTTTGTCCTTTACACTGGTAGGGGTCCCAGTGGAATCACCCACATCGGACACTTAGTACCGTGGGTCTTCACCAAATGGATGCAGGACAAGTTTGATACACGTCTGTACTTCCAGATGACCAACGACGAGAAGTACTTCTTTGAATCACACCTTAGCCTGGACGATGTCCGGAAGTTCACCTACGACAACACCCTAGACCTTTTAGCACTAGGATTCGAACCTGAGAACACTTTCGTCATTCAGGATATCGAGCACATTGATCTGCTCTATGAGATTGCAGTGGAAGTAGCTAGGAAGGTTACCTTCTCAACCGTTAAGGCAGTATTCGGATTCGACAACAGCACAAACATCGGGTCCTCCTGGCATCCAGCAATTCAAGCCGTTCCTGCATTTCTACATTCATGGCTATATGGAAAGACAACACCCTGCATCATTCCATGCGCAATTGATCAGGATCCTTTCTGGAGGATTACCCGTGATGTGTCTGAAAGGATGGGCTACTACAAACCAGCTAGTATTCAGTGTTCCTTTGTACCTGGCCTGAAGGAGGGCGGGAAGATGTCCTCTAGCGAACCAATGTCTGCAGTCTTCACTACTGACACTCCCAAGATGGCGAAGAAGAAGGTCATGGCGGCATTCACTGGCGGTCGAACGACTGTGGAGGAACAGAGGGAACTAGGTGCCAATCCTGATATCTGCAGTGTGTTCAAATACTACATGTTCATCTTCATGCCTGATGACAAGGACTTGGCTGACATCGAAGCCAAGTGTCGCGGTGGAGAGATTCTTTGTGGTGAGTGCAAACAGATACTCGCTCCTATGATGATGGAGTTCCTTGAGAAGCACCAAGCCGCTCGAGATGAAGTCGTGGACCGTGTGCACGAGTTTTCAGCTGATCGGTTAAGAGAAGACATTCGTAGGTAGACTTTCCAACATCTCAAGTACAAAGATTAAACTGTAGGATTCTCCACGAAGAATTATCATGACTGATAAAGAGGTCAAAGAGGAGCTACTGCAGGATGAAGGCATCATTGTAGAAGCCCCTCTTGAAATTCTCAGAGGAGCTGCGAAGAAAGTCCTTTTTGATTTTCATGAGAGTATCTTCGACATGGATGGTGAACCAAGAGCAAGTGAATCTGAAATCCAGTCAGGAGATACGGTACTATTTGTGGAAAACATGCCAAATCTCCCAGCTCGTATTGTTGCAGTGAAGATCATCAGAGATTACTGGTATGTCAATGCAATGTCAGAAACTCCTAGGGGTGGATATCCGTCTGGAAGAGATGCTATGAAGGCTGCAGAGCTAGATGAACACAACTTGGAAATCTTTGAGAGATTCATCATTGAGAAAGCAGGCAGGGACCACGTAAGAGATGTAGAGGACTGGTCTCCAGACCTAAAGAAAGAAGCTGCAGATGTACTTGGTATTTTGAAGCTAGCAATAAGGAAATGGCATCATTAGGAAGATATCTCACATTCGTTGGGGGATTGATTGCTTCAGTTCTGAAAATCATTGTATTCATTCTGGAATATAGTCTGATTGCATGAACAAGAGCCAAACACGGGTTCTTAGCCATGTGACGAACTCTTAAATGTGTACGAAGCAATTTGCCTTCAGATACAGACTCCGGAGAGTTTGATACAATGGGTTCTGAAACACAAGCCGCAGACGTGTTCAAGTGTACTGTCTGCAATGGCAATGTAAAGACTGGACCCGACGACGTTGTTATCACATGCACCTATTGTGGTTCAACGACTACAATAGAAGGCAAGGCGATAGGGGACCACTTAATGGAAACTGCAGTGGATGATGAAATCCGATCTGAAGGATTCCGAGGTTTCCTCGACAAAAACAAGGGAATGAACAAGGCCCTTGCGAAAGATGCTAAAATTGTTGAGAATCGCTTGATCTATGTGCCAGTATGGACAGCCAAGGTAAAGGCTGACTCATACTACAAAGGATACAAGACAGTCCAGGTTCCAGTACAAAAAACGAGAACGGTACGGGACTCTGATGGAAACACGAGGACCGAAACCTATACTGATTACGAAACAGGCTATGTCCCTGTTCAGGATGAGATTCATACCGACACTGACGAGCCATTCCTGGCTCGGAAAGGTGCGAGGTTTTATGGGCTTGAAGGTTATTTAGACACAATCAAGCTCACCGAAACCGTTCCTTATGACTTTGAGAAAATCAAGGATCTTGAGCCAACAATGCTGAATGCTGAGATTGGACAACAGGAGTTCGAACTCGCAGTTCACAGTAAGGTGTCTGACAGACACAGGGCTCAAGCAGCAAGTGGGCTGGCAGAGCTCTTTGACTGCAGGACCACCACAAATGTGAGAGGTACAACCTACCTTCAGGCTCCGTTCTCTTTGATTCGATACAAATTTCAAGGAGACCTCTACAAGGCAGCCATCGATGGTCACACAGGCAAAGTTGTACAGGGTGAAATCCCAATCACAATGGGTCAGCGCATAATGTGGACATTACTAGGAATCATTGGCATCATCGTATCGGGTGTTGGAGGCGAATTCTTCATGGGAACAGGAATGGGAATCAATGCCATTCCTGAAGCAAACACGATGGAGATCATTGTTGGAATGGCAGCAATAATCCTGGGAATAATAATGACCTTCGCTGGATTCAGGGTACTCATAATGACCCAGCGGACGAAGAAGGGGTGATATCATGGCTAGATGTGCGTTTTGTGATGCAGATTTTCAAACTGGTCCCGGCGACCTTCTGCTTGTCTGTCCATACTGTGGAACCGCACAGACAACGGATGGTGCTAAGTTCACTGATCACTACATGATACGTGTACATTTTGACCAATACGAAAGCCAGACAACACTACTCGACTGGGTTTCAAAACAACTTGGTGCTCCTGATGACTTGGCTGCAAAGGCAAAATTCCTCAAAGCTGAGCAGATCTGGTACCCGTTCTGGATTAGTCGTGTCGATGCCGATACGACATACCGAGGTCTTGGAAAGGATGCTCGTTTCCACAATGAGTGGCCTCAACGTAGAGGAGCCTACAAAAATATCGAGTATTTCTGGAAACCTGAGTCAGGTCGATTCACTCGAAGGCATGAGATTAACATAGCCGCTGTAAAGGACATTGATTCTGATGTTCGTAATCATCCAATACCAACACGGGCAAAGGAGTTCTTCAGTCATGCACATGCAGAGGAGTTCGATGGCAAGGTGCTCCACAGCAACATGACCATGGAACAGGCAAAAGGCATGGCTGAACAGATAGCGAAGGACAAACAGACAAATCTAGTACTTCAAGAGGTTGATAAGATTGAGCAGAGGGAGGACAGGTTGGAGGTTGGAGAAACCTTTCTCATTCATGTGCCTGTCTGGGAACTTGAATATCGCTATGGAAACCGTAAATACCTAGCCTCAGTGTCCGCTCCAACAGGATACGTGATTGAGAGCAAGTATCCACGGTCAATGGCATTCAGAGCAGCAGGAATAGGAGTCGGTCTTATTATGTTGCTTGCAGGCGCAGGTCTAATCGCAATTGCACTTGACCTCCTAGGTATTGGTCCAATCCTTCCTGGCGGTGGTCTGATTTCAGGCGGACTACTTCTAATCATTGGTTTAGTCTTAATGTATAAGGGAGCTTCGCGCAAAGAAGCTAAAGAGGCTGTGTAGGGAAACCTACACTCCCTTCCTTTTCTTTTTCAACCAATTCTAGTAAGTGGTGAACTCTGCTCAACGGTTGTATAATACCCACTGAAGTTGTCCAACAATGGATCACTTTCTATCCAGATTGGCAAGCTTGGGGTTAGAATAGATTCAAGAACCATGATTGCATTCTCTCGTGTGTCCAACTCTATTGAATTCGAGTCAAGTGCAGCATCTATGCCTGCTCTAACTATCCATGGCCCGAGAACGTTGTTCTTGTTGTTTCTTGCGAAATGAAATACCGTGATGTGTGACCTTTCTTGTTTTTTAACAAGATGCTGGTACGATGAGAATCTAGCATGGTCTCCATAGATTGCAGTCTTTGGATCTGTAGTAGCATTCTTCACCCGTTCATAGCTTGCTCCTCGTTCAAGTCCCTTCGGAGTTCTTTCTATACGAAAATAGTCTACTCGGGGTTCCCCTGGTTGAACAAGAACTGTGAAACTCTCATCTAGTAGTTCATTAGAGTATATTCTAAAGCTCGGAGGTACGGGTTTTTCATTAAGCTCAATTAGACTTCGGTTTATGTAACCATCAATTACAGCCTTGTACGCACCACGAGTCGGAACAAGTCTTCTACTGTCGATTCGTCCGAGAAGACCAACTGACATTAGTCGCGCAACTTGATCCAAAGAGTAGTCATAATCTAGAAGCTTCCATGCTGACTCAGAAGATGGGATGTCAAGCTGAGTAATATTCTCAGCAACCTTGCTAATTTCAGGTTCCGAAACTATCTCCACACTCTGTATATCAACAGATGGGCTCGCTGGGAGTTGGCCGCCAAGAGGTGAAAGTCCCCGAGGGGGTAGGCTGGCGGTTTCCACCTCGATGGCCACTGGACTGACAGAAAGGGCTATCGTCTGCAGGACTTCAACAAATTCCGAGGCTTCCATCACTCGGGCATTGATTGGGACTGTGAATCTATAGAGCTCACGTCTCATTGATAAAATGGTTTCACGGTTAAGACCACACCAAGATTCAGGATGGTCATATATTGAAAGGTATTCTTGCGCATCAGTTGAGGCTAGTATACCCGCATTCATCATTGGATATTTAGCTGCCTCAACAGTAATTCCAGGTGGACTATATGCGGTCACGTGCCTAAGAGAGGTTGCGTGTCCAAGCTGCATCTGCGTCGTTCGAACGTGGCCAATTGCCATTGCCGTACCCCCGAATAAGGTGGACCCATGTTTAATTGGGCAACATCTGCTATGTTGCTTTTCCACGATTCTTTACCTTTCGAACAGATTATGAGACAGGTGAGAGAGATAGCTGAAAGTATTCTTTCCTCGAAAGACATATAGTATAACGAGTTAGGCGTTTGACAGCAACGGTGGGAGATCTTGAACGAAACCCCTAGTGACCATGACGAGCACGCGGCTCAACCAATAGTTACTCGGATAAAGGAATGGATTCTCACAAACCCAAATCCAGTCATTCTCTTCGTTACTGCATCGATTGCGACTATTGTTTCATGCGCATTCTATATCGAAATGATGCTTGGACTTGGCAATCCTGGTTTCACTTTGGATGACTCTTGGATTCATCTACAGTTTGCGCGAACAATATTCGAAGGGACGCCGTGGGAATACTCACCAGGATATCCAAGCACAGGATCCACCAGTCCTCTCTGGTCGTTGATTCTGTCACCGATATTCTTCTTCGTTCAGGACACAATTTCAGTCATCTGGGGTGTATTTCTAATTTCAATAATCTTCTTTATCGCTTGTTCGTACTTGTTGGGTTATATCATCTATTCCTACACAGAACAAGTCGTCTGGGGAGTCGTTGGGATTTTTGGCTTTGTCATTCTTCCCCGAAACACATGGCTCATGCTTTCGGGGATGGAAACCCCTCTCTTTATGCTAGTTCTCTTACTCGCAGTTTATTTCCTGGACCGAGAGGACAAAAAGGCAGACTATATGCTTGGAGTCATAGCAGGTATAGCTTACCTCTCTCGACCTGAAGGAGTACTTGTTGCAGTTGTCCTTATTCCTCTACGATTCATGATGCTGGGATACAAACGTCAGATTGACCGCAATAGAGTTCTTTCACTCATTGTATCTGGAGTTATCGCTCTTGTGATTGTTACACCGTGGATTTTTCACTGCCTGAGTGTAACTGGCTACCCCCTTCCCGACACATTCTATGCAAAGGTACATACTCCCACACCCAGTGAGTGGGAAGCTTGGGATATCTGGTGGAATATCTTCATCATTGAGATGAACTTCCTATTATTCGGATTCGCCGCTGGTGCATACCTGATCATAAGAGGCAAACCATTCCCTTGGATTCTAGCTTTGGCATTGACCATCCTATATCGTTTATCTACTCCCTATGCCTCTCTTATCAATAATGCTCGATATCTCGTACCCATCTTTGATCTGTTTCTTATAGCTGGTATTGTATTTTCAGCCTGGCTAGTCAGTTTTTTCTTAGTTCGGATTTTGAAACTACAAGACATCCCAGAAACAAAATATCTTGCAGCAATACTTGTGCTCTTGGTCTTTGTATTGCCCATGATTCCATCCTATGTTTCTCAGTCTACATATTTCACAAAGTCAGTCCGAACAATAAACGACATGCATGTCGAAATAGGAACTTGGTTGGCTGGAAACACTCCTGAAGATGCAATCTTTGCAACGCATGATGCTGGTGCAATCCGTTACATATCAGGTAGGAGAATGATTGACATAGCTGGTCTCCTGAGTCCTGACATTATTCATGGCAATATGACAGCTCATGAAACCCTGAGCTACTTGCGACAGCAAGGATGCAATTACTTTGTTTTCTTTAATGAGCTATTTGCATGGTGGGATTATCATCTCCCTTGGAATGCGGTTGAGACTTTGTATACCGTCCACATTCCACCTGAAATCTATGCCAGTGCAGGGAGAGATACCATGTCGGTGTATCGAATATACTGGGAAAACACAAGCTACTGACTTAGGGATTCCCGAACTGCTGATACTAGTTTCTCATAGAGTTCCTCATACTCAGCAACATCTACAAAACCACCAGTGAAGTTGTCCTTGCTGCCTCCTCCCTTTCCGCCATACTTCTTCACTGCAGCAGAGATATAGTACGCTGCGTCGTGAGTTGTATTGTTCGTTCGAAAGACGACGTGAGCCTTTGGACCCGGGGAAAATAATAGTATGACAGACCGCTCCTCGAATGAAAGTCTGTTTGCTAGATTCCTTAGGTCTTTCGAACCAAATCCAGGCAGGTATTCATGTCTGAAAGCAATACCTCCGATCATCTCTACACTTACTCCTGATGAAATGAGTTTTCCAATTCTATCTATCAACTTGGATGTATCATCAATAGCAGCTTTGGCTCCATCAAGAATAGCTCCTACCTGCTCCATCTCAAATGGATAGGTGTGTTTCCTTAGGAGGACTTGATTGTATAGATTCCGCGTCAGGGTGATAGCTTTCTCTCCAGATACGAATTCGACTCTGGTGTTTCCATTACTATACTTTACATCAACCACCTTGAAGTACCCAATGTACTCGGTTGACTCCACATGGATTCCTGAACAAGCTGAGCTGTCAAGGTCACCTACGTTGACAATCCGTAGCATATCGTGTTTTGATGTGAGGTCTTCCCGAGCTCTAACTGATGAATCGATCTTCTCTGCATCGACAAAATCTGTTTTCACAGGAATCGACATATCAACTAGCACCTGAACTCCTTCCTCAGCTTCAAAGATATCATCAAACGATGCATGAACGTTACACAGTTCTAGAGTTCCATGATCTCCATCAATCCAAAGGTTTCCAACTTTAAGATCTGGATATGTTTTCTTTATGATGGATACAAAGAGATGTTCAGATGTGTGGTTTTGCATCATGGCCATTCGCCAATCCATATTGATTTCAAGAACCGCCTTACTCTGTTTTGGAAGCGAGTCATCAGCTATCAATGTGATACGATCCGAATCCATGATTGTATCCTGAATTGTGACCACTTTGTTTTCAATTCTAAGGAGACCCCGGTCACCTGCCTGTCCACCCCCTGCAGGTCTAACGACATTCTCCCTGAGCGTGATATAGTACGCATCTTCGTCTTTTTTGACATCATCAATGAAGACCTTGAATGAATCCCGTGTTGGGTCAGTCCAATAAGGTGGTCGCTCGTCCATACAATGTCACCTCTATCATTTGACCGATCATCTCTCTGTCAAAACTGTTTCCACCTGTTGGCCGAAACCGATATAGCGGATAAGTAGTTCCAAGAGGCTAGAATAGAGGCTTTATGAAATGTTCAAGTTCATGAAATCCGATCCTGTAAAAAAGGCAAAGAAGCACATCGAGAAGGCACTCATAGAGCTTGAGGATGGATATCCTGAGTATGCCAGTATTGAATATGAGAAAGCCGCAAAACGCTTTCTTGAGGTTGAGCAGACTGATTTTGCTGTCAAATACTTCCGAGAAGCAGCATTCTATGCTCTCGAGAAAGGTGATCATTATCGATGTGCTGAGATGAAAATACTGGCTGCTGAGAGTTTGGTCAGTGAAGGTAGGTATGATGAAGCCGGAGGTCTCTATTCTGAGTGCTCTGATCATCTATTTAGGGAAAAGAAGGAAAGGGAATCAAACAGATATTTGGGGATTTCAATCATTGGATACCTAGCTGCGCGGAATTTCGATACCGCCACTAATATCATGCGAAAAGCTGAGAAACGATTGAAGGATACCCCATCCAAGAGGGATCCACTGTATTCACTGGCTGAGATGAGTGTAAGAATTCTCTGTGAAGGCGAAGACATCAAAAAGAACACATATGAGAATGCTGCAAAGAAAGCGAAACCAAATGAGTGTGAACAACCACTTGTCAAGTTTGTAACTGAATCGACCTGCCTAGCCATTGACACCGAAGTAATTCTTGAATGGGCTGGAGCATCTCAGAAAGAGGTTAATGTGAAAGAACCACTCGAACTTGAATTACGTTACAAATGTCCTGCGAAAGTAAGAATCGTTGACCATCGGCTTCCTCTTTCAAACAGTGTGATACTTACAAAGAAACCTGAATATTCCTCTGAACCAGCCACCGAAGAATCTTGGTTGTTAGAGTTTAAACCAGTGATTAGTGGACTAGGATCAATTGGTCCCTTCACTGTAACGTTGGAGGGCGACCGAGTCCTTGTGAACAAACATAGCAATAAGATTGAATTCAATATTGCCAAAGCTCCATCACAGATTGCTCTAATTGTCAAACCAGAAGTGGTTTCCTGCACACTAGGAGAAGAAGCTGTACTCGAAGTGACAGTTCTGAACGAAGGTGATGGTCCAGCAGAGAACATCGAATTTTCAACGGAACTCTCAGATGGACTAGAAATCTCTCTTGGAAATGAACAGAAGCTGATAAACTTCCTTGGCAGTGGAGAGAATGTAAGATTCCAGTTATTTGTACGGGCAGTCGGTCAAGGAGAAGAACTCGCAACGATGAAGGTTAGAGATGGCCGCTCTGGACAAGAAGTTGTAAAAACATCCATGGTCAGAGTAGGATAGCAATCTTTCCTGAATGACTAGCTCCTTCGCTTTTCCTTCTCAATCTCAGCTCGGATGTTCAAACAGGCTGTCATCACTTGTTCAATAGCCTCCTCTTCCTCGAAGGTCTTCAGCATATCATCAGCATCATCAAGGTTGTTTTCAGCCAGAGCCTCGCTGAATGAGAGCAAGGTTTCGAGCCAGTCCCAGTTTGTTTTGGTGATGATCTTCTTTGCCTTCTCTATCCGTTCCTTTGCCTTCTCCATCTTTTCAATGGTGGCAAATCCCATAGCTGCAAGTGAGAGGTTGATAACTGCCCTCTCTGCATTACCTGCATCGACTGCTTTGTCCGCTGCCTTGTCATAGAGGTTTCCCATATTCTCGGCGCAGGTCAAGAAGTACTTGGTGTTACCAGTCTTGTGACAAGAATATGCTGCCCACAGATAGGCTTGAGCAGCAGTTTCGGTCATTCTTTCTAGAAGTGCTTCCTTTGCCGCATTCTCATAGAGTGTCAAGGCGGTTGAAAAATCACTTACCTGTCTGTATTGACTAGCTGCCTCCATATAGGCTGTTGCGGCAGATCTGTGGTCATCCTTCTCTACACTCTCTTCTGCATACATGTGATAGTACTCAGCGGCTTTTCGTGTCATATCTAGAACTCGGTCGAGATAGCAACTGGCAGCATTCTTGAACTGGTTGGCTGCTTGGTAGTATCTCTCTGCCTCGAGAAACTCTTCTGCAATCCTTTCCCACTGTGTGCATTCATCATCCATTGCTACTTGACCTCGAGAATTGTTTGATACAGAGCCTTCTCTCACTCTGTAAGGCTGTTTCTAGGGTGTGTGTGCTGTACAAATATGTTGCTCTGATGTGTTGGTCTCGATTTATCGAAGAAGAGAAGTCTGTTCGCGAGATGATGATATAAAAATCAACTTTCTGGGTTATTGAGCCATCGCACAGAGGATTTTTATACGAAATACGTAATCTGTAATATAGCTTATATTCGTGTATGGGTATCGAAAAGGAGGAGAGAGTGATGAGGCAGTTTCGGAAGCTGGCTCTGCCCGTCACTAACCGGATAAGCTGACCAAGTCGGGAACATACGTTCCCGACACTCTTTACTTACCGAGTTCATCCAGTATATCTTTAGCGCGCTCGACTTTGACGTTTTTCTCCTTAACCAATTGTTCGGCGACTAGGTCTACCTCCTCACCTCGAGCACCTGCAGTAGCAGCAACATTTCGTGCATGGAGTGCCATGTGACCTTTCTGAATGCCTTCTGATGCGAGCGCTCTGAGGGCTGCTAGGTTCTGCGCTAGTCCAACACTGGCGATGACATGACCAAGCTCCGTTGCTGTTTCCACACCAAGTATTTTGACACAGGCTCTGGCTACTGGATGAACTTTGGTCGCTCCTCCTACAAGACCTACTGCCATCGGGATCTCTATACTTCCGAGTAGGTGCCCCTCAGCTGATTTCTCATACTTAGTGAGTGAGCTGTATCCATCCATAGCTGCCCAGCTATGGGCACCAGCCTCGATGGCTCTGAAATCATTCCCTGTAGCGATGACAACTGAGTCGATACCGTTCATGATGCCCTTGTTGTGAGTGGAACACCGATATGGATCTGCCTCTGCAAACGCCCATGCTGCAATGATATCATTGACAACCTCTTCTCCGCCCAATAACTCCTTGTCAAATGTAGCCTTTACTCGAACAAGTCTGAACTCTGCGAGGTTTGATAGAATCCTTAGGATTACTCTTCCTCCTGTTATGGATTCGATTCTTGGAGCCAAAGCTTCAGCCATTGTGTTGACTGCATTCGCTCCCATAGCATCTCTTGTATCGACAATGAGCTCGGTCACAAGCATCACCCCAACCTTAGAGTCAAAGATACGGACTCTGAGGTCTTTCGCACCTCCTCCGAATCGTACTAGAATCGGATCCTGTTCATTAGCAAAAGCAAGTAGCTCTTCTTTCCTCTCCATTATCTTGTTTTTCGCCTCATCAGGATTCAAGACATCAACGACCTGTATCTGAGCGATCATGTTCGGACCTGTGTCTGTCGCTGTGAATCCTCCATGCCCTCTTGCCATTCTAGCTGCATTGCTTGCTGCAGCAACAACTGATGGTTCCTCAATAGCCATTGGGATAAGGTAATCTTTCTCGTTAATCAAGAAGTTGGTAGCGATTCCAAGTGGAAGAGTCATGGACCCGACTACATTCTCGATCATATGGTCCAATACACCTAGATCAACTTTTCCAGGGTCAATCAACGGACTTAAGTCATCATCACTGAGACCTGTTACTTCTTTCAACTTCTTGATTCTGTCCTCTCTAGAGAGTTTATAGAATCCTGTTATCCTTGAATCTTTAACCATCATACCAACCTCACAGCGTTATAACACCAAATTGGGTATTCCATAAAAGTTCGACCATAGGGTTTAAGATGACAACAGCAGAGGATGCTGAGTAGTTGAGGACTATGAGTTCAGAGCGAGATTTCAACGAAATCATCACAGGTCTAGCGAAGAAACGCGGATTCTTTTGGGGTCCATCACCTGAGATTTACGGAGGTAGCTCTGGATTCTATGATTTAGGTCCTCTTGGAAAGCTACTCAAAAATAGACTTGAGAACCAGATTCGTTCAGCCTTTGTCCGTGCAAACTTCTGGGAGGTCGAGTGTCCCACTGTGAGCCCTGCTCAGGTGTGGAAAGCGTCTGGCCATCTTGATGGATTCATCGATCCAGTCACACAATGCACCAAATGTGGACAGGTCTACCGTGCAGACAACCTCATAGAAGAGAAATCTCCAGACACACAGATAGCTGGTCAGACAGTGGAAGAGTTGACTGAAACGATTGAGAAGATTGGACTCGTCTGTCCCGTCTGCAAAGGAACTCTTGGTCCTGTGGAAACCTACAATCTCATGATGAAGACACGTTTGGGTCTGGATCAGGAAGCATACCTGAGACCTGAAACTGCAACCACAACTTATCTTCTATTCAAAAGATTCCTAACGTTCTTCAGAGACAAACTTCCTGCTTCAGTCTTTCAGATTGGCAAAGCATACAGAAACGAGATATCTCCCAGACAAGGTATGTTACGTCTTCGGGAGTTCACGCAGACTGAAGGTCAGATCTTTCTGCTTAAACAGGATGAGATGGACTGGCCACAGTTCGATGAAATCAAGAATGAAGAACTTCCTCTTGTCACATCCCAGGCTCAAGAGAAGGGTGACTACAAAGTGGTCATGACCAAGATGTCTGAAGCTATCAAGAAGGGTTACTTCCAGAAACCAGCTTACGCATGGTGTGTATACGTGGGATATGACATCTTCAGGAGGATGGGATTCTCAGAAGACAAGATGAGACTGCGTCAACACCTCATGACTGAACGAGCGCATTATGCAGCTGATGCATGGGACATTGAGATACACACTGACAGTTTCGGTTGGGTAGAATGCTGCGGTGTTCATGATAGGGGCAATTATGATTTATCGCGACATCAGGAATTCTCAAAGCAGAATCTCCATGTGAAGGTGGACAAGAAACCCGTTGTGCCTGAAGTCCTTGAGATTGCTTTCGGTATAGAGAGACCCCTCTTCTGTTTGCTAGATAATTCGTTCAGACCCGAAACCAAGGAGCGTGACACTGATTGGTTACAATTCCCCCCAGAAGTTGCCCCCATACAAGTTGCTGTATTCCCTCTCATGGGAAAAGATGAACTCCTGGGTCCTTCGCGAGAAATCTATGATGAGGTCATGGATTCTGGATTTGTATGTCAACACGACGTAGGAGGTTCAATCGGGAAGCGATATAGACGTCAAGACGAGGTGGGAACTCCCTATTGTGTCACAATCGACTACACAACACTTGAGGATGGAACTGTCACAGTTAGAGACCGTGATTCCATGGAACAAGTCCGTGTTCACAGGGACCAACTGGTTGATACATTGAGAGGTCTTGTTCGACGGAAAATTCAGTTTGAATCTCTGAAATAATGAGATTTTGATAGGACAAAACAGTAATACGGTTGACTAGCAATCCTGATTGTTAGGTTTGTGATAGACTTGAAGGACCAATATGAGGAGAAACCCTTTGATCGAGAGATTGTTGTGGAACTAATGGAACAAGGACTTCGTTCTCACTACATATCTGGTCTAATTGAAGTAGATGTCACAAAAGGTCGTCAATTAATCAGAGAATATGAAGAATCCTCCGGAAAAGAACTCTCCTTTACAGCTTGGATAACGAAATGTATAGCACAGGCTGTCAGCGAACACAGGAATGTTCATGCAATTAGAAAAGGAAAGCGATTGATAATCTTCAACGATGTAGATGTTTCTGTCATGGTTGAAAGGCAGATAGATGGAGAGATGGGGGCTCAGACCTATATTGTAAGAAAAGCTAATGAAAAAACAGTGCATGAGATTCAGGAGGAAATTTGGGCAATTCGATCTCGGAAGGATGGCGACATCTCTGATACGGTTAATCAAAAAATGATGAGAAGACTTTTTGCTCTACCCAAGTTTCTGCGTGATTTCCTTTTTTGGCGCAAGTTTAGGACTGATCCTTTCTTTGTGAAGAAACACCTTGGTACTGTCACGGTAACAGCAGTAGGAATGTATGGCAAAGGAAAAAGTGGATGGGCAGTCCCTATCAGTATCTCTCCTGTGCTTTTTGCACTTGGAGGAATAGCAAAGAAACCAGCAGTGATTGATGATGATGACATAAAGATAAGGGAATACCTCTGTGTCACTATCTTCATGAATCATGACGTAGTTGATGGTGGTCCTGCAGCTCGTTTCGTGGCACGTTTCGCTGAATTGGTCGAGTCTGTGTTTGGGATTGATATCGACTGATACAATATTTCGTTCTCTCTAGCAATCAGAAGATTGTGTCCTCACTCATCTTCACTCTGCCATTCTCGATGGGTACTCCTTCATCCTCACAGTGTTTACATCTGCCCTCAGCTCTCTTCCTATCACCACCAAAGCTGCCATCTTCCTTCACAACTCGGTGACACGCGACGACAGGAAATAGTGGGTTCTTATGCAAGGAGTTCGCAACAGCCCTGTAGGCTTTTGGATTCCCAATCATTTTGGCAATTCTACCATAAGTGCTCACTTTTCCTTGCGGAATCTTGAAGGTGGCTGCATAGACTTTGCTATCGAACTCAGTATAGCCAGGAATCTCCAAGGTTGTACGTTTCACGTCCACCGCAGATTTGATCTTATTAAGGTCCAACGATTATTCCTCCAAACTGTCGATGAATAGAAAAGACGGTTCTCAAATATGGCTCTTTCACTCAAAGCAGCCGAGTGAAAGTGCATCCAATTATGGGAAAGAGAGATAAGGTCCGCAGCACATCTGGGCTCTGAGAGCGGGTGATTGATGAACGATACAGATGAACATGTTCAAGTGAAGACTATTCTTGTGGCTGTCGACGGTTCTGAGCATTCACTCAAGGCTGTTCGATATGCCTGCGCATTAGGAACACCTCTAGGTGCAGAGGTCATCCTGCTTCATGTAGTTCCGATGCTTGTTTCAGCAACACCATACCATGACACAGTTTCAGACCAACCTTTCATATCCCTTCAGAAGGTAGGAGAAGACATACTCGCTCGAGCAAAGACGATTACCAGAGACTTGAATTGTGAAGTCATCGACATGATAACCCATGGCGATCCTGCATCCAAGATTATAGACATCGCTAAGGAGAGGGATGTGGACATTATCATTCTCGGTTCAAGAGGATTGAGTGGAATCAAACGATTGTTTGTTGGATCGATAAGCGACAAGGTTGCTAGTCATGCTCATTGTCCTGTAATGATTGTGCGGTAGAAGTCATGACAGATTCTGAATCCCTCGGGATCTCAGTTGACATTGGAACTAGTAATTTGACTCTGCATCTGATTAATCTTCAAAGTTCGCAGGCCCTTGCTGAACGAGTCATTCCAAACCCTCAGAGCGAATATGGAGATGAGATCATCTCAAGAATGGATGCGGCAAGAGATTCAGAAGTAGCATCCAGGCTCGCATCACTCGTTCGTCAATCAATCGGGAATACGATAAACTCGATGCTGATTGAGACAATGCAGTCTAGTGATTCAGTCATTTCCATTGTGGTCGTCGGTAACACTGCAATGCACCATCTCTTCTACAAGCAATCAATCGCCTCCCTATTGAAGCCGCCCTACAACGCTGACCATAAAGAAGCTGTCCTAGTTCCTGCCGCTGATGTGGATTTGCCCTTCAGCAAACTGACAAGTTGCTACTCTCCTCCCATCGTTGAATCCTATGTTGGTGCTGATGCAGTCGCCATGATGATTGAAACAGGCTTTCCTGATGCCAAGAAGACAATCGTATCCATCGATGTTGGTACAAACACAGAGATTGCAATCCTCAAAGATCACAAGATTTGGATCGCCTCAGCCGCCTCAGGACCCGCGTTTGAAGGGATGTCAGTTCAATGCGGAATATCTGGAGGAGCTGGTGCTATCTCTGCAGTGTCGATAAAGAAAAGTGATCAGAAACCAGAGTTGGAGGTGATGGGAAGTGGAAAGCCATCAGGTATCTGTGGCACTGGGGCAGTTTCCGCGATAGCCAGTATGCTCGATACAGAGATATTACTTCCAAGAGGATCATTCAACAGGCAGCTATCATCCCCCCAGTTGATTCTTGATAGTACTATCGTTCACTACGTTTTAGCAACTCAAAATGAGTCATTGACCGGTTCTAGCATAATCCTGACACAACCTGATATTCGAATGCTACAGCAGTCCAAAGCAGCGATACGTGGAGCATTTGACCTGCTGCTTGAACATGCAGATATCATTCCACAAGATATTGATCAACTCAACCTAACAGGTGTCTTTGGAACGGGCCTATCAATGGATGATGCTGTTAGAATTGGTCTGTTCCCCGAGTTGCCTTCTACTGAGGTTCGTCAAATTCTTGGTGGAGCTATTAGAGGTGCAGATCTCCTTCATATAGAAAAGTACAGGAACCTTGCGGATAAGATTGTTCAAGAAACTACCCACATTAACCTCACTGACAATCCATCGTTTAAGGAAAAGTTTACCAAATCTCTAGAATTCCCTAGTAGATGAGTTCATCCAAATGGTATATCTCTCCACGTCGTATTCTGGATGAGGAGAGGGGTCTCCCGTCCATAGTCCGCACCCTCGGGATGACTATAATGTGGAACCTTCGGAGTCCATTGTCAATTCGCATCTGATTGATGTCAAAAGCATTCTGGACCACCCCGATCTCATCTGAAACAATGAGCGCTTCGAGGTCCTTCATCTTGTCTGCCCCACCTTCCGTAGTTTCTATTGGAAAGATGCTAAACCTTTCTGGGTCAAACTCGAATTGGATGAACTTCTCAAGTTCAGCATACCGTTCAGCATAACTCTGAATGAGGTGACGATCACTCTTATACTGGAGCATTGCGTCAGTCGTCAGACCCAGAGCCACCGTTTTGCTCAATTTGAAGGCTGTACGGATGATGTGTTTATGCCCCTCATGTAGATGGTCAAATGTGCCAGCAAAGACAACCTTCTTGTATTGCCAATGACCATCTCCCAGAGCTTACACACTCCTTGACTCTATTATCCCTGCTTCGGTGAGGTCTTTTACAATCTTAATCATCTTTCGAGAGTCAATCTCTTTGAATTGGAAACAAATCATGTCCCAAACAAGATCAAGTGATGTCCAGTCTTTTGACATATTGAGCATCTCATCCATGGATGCGAATATCTGCTCCTCATCCTGGCTCATCTTGAAATACTCTGGACCCTTATCTCCCAAGCTCTTAATGACATATCCAGGGCTCATTGCATAGTCATGGATTCTCTTTACTTCTATTCCGAAGCTTTCTGCATCAAGAGAAATTTGGTCTTCCTGCATTGCTTCCAATCCCACCTCTGCACATGCTCCTTCGTAGGCTTTCCTAGCTACTACCATCTCTGTTGTATAGACCATCTGCAGACTTGTCTTCAGTGATTGGCGAAGAGATTCCTGCTCAGAAATGAGCGACCATTCTTTTGTAGCTTTGTCAAGGGTTTCTTGACCAAGATCATGAGCAAGTCCTAACCATCGGAGAACCCTTGGATAGATCTTTTCTGGGTCCCCGAGACAGCGTGAGAGCTCTGTAACTCCTCGCATGCTAACCTCCTGCATCAACTCCACGAACTCGTTTCTGCACTCAGTCAGCAATGTTTCTTCATAGACGTGGTTCGGAAGAACTAGTGATAGTGCTGACAGAGCTCCAATCCTCGATGCATATGCCAATTGACGAGTATCCAACTTGTCTGGCGTATCAGTTGAGGTGTGGTAGAACCGGTCTGGAAACTGATTCAACATTACAGCTGGTATCCCCACTGTACTATCTGTCAGCATGAAGTGGTCACTACCAGCAGAATATCGTTTATACTTGAAAGGAAGTGGTGCAACCATCCCGCCAACAAGTCGGTCATCCTCTCTCTCTGCTTCTTTCTTAGACCAATATCGGACGACATTGTTCAATGTAGTTGGAAGTGAGAACGGGGTTCTGTATAGATTCAGGACAGAACCAGATTTTGTAGGATCTGCACCAACCATGTCAAGGTTGATCATCGCTCTACAACGTTTGAGCATCTCTGGTTGATTGTTGATGAAATAGATAGTGCCTGACCACTCAGGAATCCAGAGGAATCTTATGGAGTATGCTGGTTTTGGTATCTCATCATTCTTGATAAGATATGAGAGAGTACGTAGGATCTCAAGTAGAGCTGCACTTCCTGAAGCATTGTCGTTAGCTCCTGGATTAGGATGACATAGATGGGCTGCCAACCAGATCTCTTTCTTCCTATCATCACCAGGAAGTAATGCTGAGAGGACCTGAAGTTTACCAATGTAGAGATTAGCATCTACCTTCGCCTTGACCTTTACAGTCTTCCCTTCTTTAAGCAGCTGTTTGATTTTGACTCCGTCACTCTGTCTCAACGAAAAACCAAACTTGGCCTTATCCATCTTATCACTTGCTGGCCAGATTGCGTCATATCTTCTCAGTTCAGCTATCTCATCTTTTCCATTAGGAGGTACATAGGTCAATATCCCCGCTGCTCCATGTTTGATACATGCGACTTCATGTGCAAGACGTGCGAGGCTTTCAGTAAGGACGATCTTCCCTCTGACATCTTTTCCTTCATAGTCTGCAGCAGTAAGTCCTTTTCCTACATCAATGACCTCTGACTCGATTTCGCAACTAGTTGAATGTGCGACCAGAGAAATTGGTTCCGCTCCGAAGTCCGCAAGAAGTCTATGTTCAGGTTCCACCAACTCAAGTCTGCCCTCTTCGCCTTCCCAACTGAATGGGTTCTGCCATGTGCCAATTGTAATCTTACCATCCGTTGGATATTCGAACATCTCAATATCTGCCTCTGAAACTTTCTTGATTGTTGATTTGACATATTCGACTGCTTCAAGAAATCCAGGGCTTCCTTGTATCCTGTGATATGTTGAGATTGCTGATGCATAGTCCTTTGCGCGGATTCCAGAAATTGTATCCGCAACTGCTTTGATGATTTCGTGTGGTAACATATTATCCTCTCACACAGGAAAAATCGGGTGATAATCTAACATAAGTAGTCTACGCCTATGGCTAAATCACCATAGTTGCAGAAAAAACAGGTCCCGGAGGTGCGTCTTTACCTCCGGTAGCTCCGTATAATCAAGCATTCTAAGACTTATGGAGCAGTAGAATCTACTGGGACTGGTGGAGCTGGTGGTCGAGCACCTAGCTCTGCATCGAGTTGAAGTAGAGCTGGAATTGAGTCACCAATTAACTTCAGTTTGTCCCTCTGTTCCATTGTATTTGCTTCTTCCTCAGTCTGCTCATTATAGAACCAAGTGAGCATTGCCTGTGTCGATCTGTCACCTAATTTGTCAGCAATGTCTCCAATCTTGTAGATTCTTTCTGTGACAATAGTTTCGTGATGGTAAGCGTCAGCAAATACTTCATGGGCTGATTCCCATTCAGTCTTTGGAGCTGCAATCTCTTTCATCACAACTCTCGCTCCACGCTCAGTGAGATGTCTGTAGAATCTCATTGCGTGATTGAACTCTTCTTGGTACTGTACCTCCATCCAATGAGCCATGCCAGTGAGGTTTTGTTGTTCAAACCAGGTTGCCATTGACATATAGATGAAAGCACTGTATAGCTCAAAATTCAGTTGATCATTAATTGCGTCAACTAGTTCCTTACTTATCTCCATGAATAATACACCTCAACTTCGGTGTTAATGTTCTCAACCCTCAGTTGAACTCCTTCACAATAGCTAATTCTATTGACTTTAAACTTTCGGTACGACACACTAGATAGAACGTTTTCTTATTGCAAAGATAACCATGACTATCAAAGTTGTAACTGCATTTCTCTATTTGCTGGCTGGGTTTGTCATATTTGTCTTACGAACCTTTTTTTGAAATGATAGACTTTGTTGACTCTGTATAACGCCCGGAGTGACAATTGTATGGCACTTACCCACCTCACCATTTTGACATTAATGTTTGAATTTGTACCGCCCCTCGTGGCCTCACTCATTTACTTCCTCTTCTTCGGAGAGAGAAAGAGTAAGTTCATCGAGGCATTCATCGCTCTGATGTACTTGAAGACGGTTACTTTCTTCATTTTCAATATTGCAATGGGCTCACTTGGAATACCCGGAGGATTCGACTCCAATGTGAATGCACCCATTCTGTCTTGGTTGCTCCTAACAGATATGCTCTTCCAATTTGTAACTTCGCTGCAAGAGTACATGATCTGGGTTATGGTGTCATTCTTTGCTGTGTTGTTTGGAATGGTTGTCCTGGCTGCAAAATTAGCTCTCCAAGACCCAATGAAGATGAGGTTCAGTAATCTCATTCGGGGGATTACACGCAAAGAACCGCAGAGTGATGGTTACACTGGATTCCGAGATAGAATTGCACACATCACATTCGAAGGCGTCGAACCCGAACCACTCAATCCTGAAGTGCAAGGCCGAGCGTGGAGAGACGCATGGAGAGACTATCTCATAATTGGATTAGCGACACTTGTTCCATCTATGTCGATTTATGTTGGTAGTCTACCTTCATTCATAATCTATAAGACTAATCTCGCTGAATGGCTGACAAATTGGCAGCCAAATACATACATCCTCAACATCCTAATCTTCATGACCTGGATCTATCGTTTCGGATATCCTGCATCAAACAGAATTGCCAAGGGTGCAGGTCTTAGACTTGGTGATCGAGATATCGGCGGAGAGATGATGCGTGGAGTATTAGGTTGGTTCTTTAGACTCAACATTCTACTTACTCTAGGTTTCTTAGGTCTTCAGACCATTCAGGCATTGAATTCAGGTATTGCTGATATCTGGCCTATCATGATTGAATACTACTTGCTGGGAATCGGATATGCAGTACCTCCAATCATCTTCGCTATCCTGATTCTTCCCTTAGTGGAAGACTTCGCAGTCGTTCTGTATAAGAGACTCTTTGATTCTCTGACTCAAGCAGGTTCAAAACTATCAGGTATCTATAAGGGTGGAGCACTCAAAAATATTGGAGCTGGTATCGGTACTGGACTAGTAGTTACGGGCGCATTTATTGCGTCTGTATTCGCTGTGACCATGAACTACGCCATTGAACACCTTCAATTTCTGTTCTTCCCCGGTGAAGTTGATGATGAATATATTGCAGGTGCATTAGGAAGTCCGTTTAATAATGCAGATGTTCTTGGAGAAACAATTTGGTTGCTCATGATCTTAGCGATTCCTTTTGCTATGATAATTGTGCTCGGGGTGATTGGGCATTACGTACGTGATCGTTTGAACAGTGGTGTTGAAACATTCGCTTTGTTCTCTGGTGTTACTCTTTCTGTATCAACCTACTTCTTGCTTCCAAACTTGGATTACATTGTGAGTGCTGCTCTGACTCCTGCATCGTTTGCGGGTGATGTTTTCACTAGATTGCGTCCGACTTTGACATTGCCAACTGGAGAAATTTGGTATAGATATGCTGCACAGTTCATAATTAACCTCCCAGTGTTCGTTTTTGCAACTCTCTTCATTATGTACTTCTTCATGTTTAGAGAGAGTTGGAGAGAAACGATTGGCGAAACCAGAGGGCCACTTCTCAATGTGAGTCTAAGGGACATTACTCAATCTGCAATCATGTTCTTTGGGGGTCTAATTGTATCTATCTTTGGAATCTATATCGCATCTACTATTTTTGCAAATCCGGGATATTTCAATGAACTCTTGATAGGCCTCCTTCAAAAGATTGCGAATCCTGATGGACTTGAGGGTGTGCTACCTCCTCCGGTTGACTTCCTTGCACCAAGGTGGTTCGATCCCAATGCTAATCCACTTGGATGGTTTGTGGTCTTTGCTGAGCACAACATGATCAGAATTCTACTGATGCTGGTGATGGGTCCGATTTTCTGGTCCGCTGTTCTTTGGTATGTAGGAGCTAAGAAGTCTGGCACTGAGAAGATTGTGGGAACATGGTCAATAGCAGCGGTTGCTATAGGTGGTGTACTCACCTATATGTGGACTCAGTATGATCTCTTACAAGGAGTGTTCAATCCATACGATCCAAGATGGGGATTCGCAGCTCAGCTTGGTCTTAGGGCAGTGTTTGTCTTTGGTGGATTGTTCCTGATCTTTGGACTTGTAGCAGCAGTGAGAGGATGGGCTGGACGGGGGATTGGAGTCTGGTGGTTCCCACTCTTCATCACCCTATTTGCAGCAGAGTACTTCATCTATGATGATCAATTTACTGTGATAGCCCTCATCATCTTGCCGATGTTTCTTGCTGGAGGCTACAAGTTCACATCCAAGGGTCGAAATGAGGAGTTCCTGATTTCATACATCAAATTTGGCTTGATGTCGATAGCAATAGCTGAGGTTCTCTCGACTGCATTGACACTTGGAGGATTGGCCATCATTGAGTATTCTTTTGGAATTGGCCTCTTGGAATTCTTGTCCAGAATTGTGCCTCATGCAATTGTGGAAATTCCCACATTCTTGGTAGCTGCAGCCGCATCGATTAGAATTGCTAGAGACCTTTGGCCTACAATCGAGAGTGAAGACTGGGATTCACTACCTGCAGAAACTCGTTCCCTGCTTGGTGACGAACGCACCTGGAGGACCTACTTGCTTATAGTTTTCTTCCTAGCAATTGCAGCCCTCATCGAAGCATTCGTCACGCCCATAATCTTCCATTATGTACTCGGAATCTAGAATTGACATGGAGCGGTTTCAAATCGCTCCATCTCTCTTTCTTTTTTAATACTCGATTCACTCGACGTAGGCTTATATTCTAACTAAGCGAAAAGGTAGCAAAGCGCCGCTGCTAGTACCAAGAAGGTTTGTTGTCCGGAAACAAGTTTTCTTGGTCTACTTGAGATTGTACGTTTCAGTGCTCAAATGATGTAGCTGCGGTCGCCAATCAAGATTTACTTGAGGTGTAGACGACGAAGCTCATTACAAAGGGATTCTCTCTTGTTGTTGTAGCCCTCTTTTCACTATCACTCTTTATGACTCCTCCAGCTATAGACACAACTAATGAGGAGTCAATCACAAATTCTATCTCTTATCAAAGGTATAATCCTCGCACCGTCGCAGATTATCCTGAAAATTACACAAGAGTCGATTGGGATCTAGGGACAGTAAATGAAGAAAACACACATAGTTGGAATTCGAGCCATTATCAATTCGGACCAACGGTAAATTGGCATACAAGAAATACGACTGATTCCAGTCTGATCACTTGGAATGATGAGATTGCTATAGATGAATATGTTGACTTTAGAGTAGAGATTCCATATAGCTCTCTGGGTGGTCAGACACCGTTCGGAGTATATCTCATGGGACAATACTTCAACATGTCTGCACTAGCCAACAGTGAAGGTGAGTTCCGTATGTCTGGTAACTCTCCGATTATGTTCATGGTCTACTATAATATCTCTGGAGGTAATTGGTTGACCTTCAGTAGTACTAACACTACCTGGCCTGAAAGTCCCCCTACTGAAATTCCTCCTGATTTCTCATTGAGTGATGTATTTGGGGCAGAAATAACACCCTTCATGGAGATGAACATGGGGGCATCAGGTTATATTGCAGGAGCAGAGTCATACTGGGCCAATGTTCGACTAAGATTCAATTCTTCCACAATCGGCGGATTTTACACAATTTCTTGTGGCGTTCAAGATGAAAGATTCAATTCACTTGCTGAAAGTCGATTTGAGGAGTTCAATAGTGGACGAATTATCGGGACTACATTCGATTTCCTTGTTGATCAAGCAGTCGGAGGCTACTATGAATGGGCGAGAGTGTCTGATGATGGTTTTCCATTGTATTCAGCCACTCGAGGCATTGACTTCAATATGACTGCAACTATCACTAATGGAACTGTACTGAGTACTGCAACAGTGCTCTTTGATATACCAGATCAGGTTCGCACGCTGAATTGGGTATATGGCTTTTACACAGTTACTGAAGGAGTAACAGGAGTCTGGGAATTTGATGATGTTACTGAAACCTATGTATGGAATGCTACAAAGACAGTGAACTGGACATCTCAAAAGGAAGGTTTCCACTATGAGGAAGGATACACCTATCTTCACACTGAAAAGGAGTACAATTTCTGGAACGGAGGAAGCATAGAAACTAGATGGACCAGTGGTATGACTGCGATTGTCTATGACTTCGCTGCAGACACATTTACCACAATGCTCGCCTATGTCTATGAGAACATGACCTGGGTAGATGATGAATATGGTGGCTATTGGCAAAGAATTCAATGGCTTGAGTATGAACCCTGGCCAATGGACGGCAGCATCCCCCTACCATACATCGTGGATCAGATCACAAGTGAATCTTATTGGTACAATGGGAATCTCGTCGTTACCTTCAGAGGTCACATCGGTAATGATGTTCTTCCGACCACATCTGATGATGGTAATTGGCCACTCAAAGTTTGGGAGGTAATTACAGACATTCATGGTCGTAGCCTTGCTCCCAAAGCTCGTCTGCCATTATCCTCCCCTGAAGCTGCAGCGCAATATGATATGTTGAATTCTTTGGCTGTCGAGTCACCTGTTTCCATTGTAACACTGACTCATGGTGGTGAGCCATACCAGCCAGATTGGATGTTCTATACTGATATTGGAGTTCCCTTCACTGTCAAGTCTTGGCTTCAAGGCGGCGCTGAATACATTGAGGAGATTGACGGTGTTGGTTTCTTTATGAAGGCCTATGAGGATGACTGGGGTTTTGACGGGACTTCTGACTGGCATCAATGGTCTGAAATTGAAATCCAAATACGTATAGATCCCTACGGTTTAGTCAATGTTGCTGTCTACAATAGAACTGTCCGAAATCAGTGGATTACAGGATCACACTGGGACTGGGTCATGGTTGAAGTCATGCCAGGTAGATGGGAACCTCAATGGACACTAATAGATGACTGGCACTGGGAAGAGTTGACCTGGGATTTCATTGCAAATGACTGGACTCAAGAATGGCTGTCATTCGAATCACCAAATCTCCGAATGCCAGTTCATTGGCTTGATGTTGCTGGTCTTATGATTGACCTAATAGGCAACGATCTCAGAATTATCTTTGACATCTTGCCAACTCCTGAGCTCCCACAGCTGGAATGGAGATGGCAATACTTCTATGGTGACCTCACTTGGGTTGTGGATTACGAATCAGGATGGGGTGAACACACTGTACTAGGTTGGAATGAAGACACAGTATACAGCTACCTGAATAGCACTTCGAAGTTATACATGGACGAACCAGTCAAAGCTGAAATCTTCAGGAACAACCAGACAGGAGAGTTCTATCAGCGTGAGAAAATCCCCTTTGTCGAGATAAATGGTCAAGAGATTGACCTCAAACCGTATTACTTCACTGATTTGGAGTCAACTTGGGAAGAGGTAGTCTATTCAGAATTCAACTACGATACAGGTGAGGAGGAATACTTCATCCGATTTGCTAACGGTACTGAGATCCAGGTTTATACTGGAACGACCGCGGTCGTCTACAACATCACTTTACCAATGCAAGGAGATGCATCCTTCCTTGCATGGGGCCAACAAACACTCTATACAGGTATTGCAGATATTCATTCAATGATGGCTGTAAACGGGACTTGGATTGCTGGAGACTGGGCAACATTCTGGGACATGTATACAGCGACTGTCTACGCTGTAGTTCCAGCAACATTAGTGGATTATACCTACGTGACCTTTGCGAATGGTACAATTCCAATTTATATGAGGGGTTGGCCTGAGTACATTGGTCCTGATCATTATAGGATGTACCTGAATGGAACCTTCGAGCCTGTTGATTTCTTCTGGAATCCAACATGGGGGTACCACTACTGGAATATGACAGATGGGCATCTATACAGAATTGAATGGCCATGGGAGTTGATGACTGGAACTTATCAGCTGAAGGAATTCTTCATCCCTCACTTCCTGACCAGGACTCATGTCTATACACTGATTCAAGGCGTAAAGTACCCGCTCCCTGCACCAGGAATTCCTATGTGGAGTGTCTATGATTTAAACAATCTCGAGAACATCTGGGACCATGTGAATCAGCGATACTTTGCAAAGGAATATGCATACGTCGATGGAACTCCATATGAAGCAATCCTACTGCCTATGCAAGAGTGGGAGCCAATCAATGGCTATGGGTATGATGTCTATCAGATTGATACAGGCGTCGTATACAACCTGACTGATTGGAGTATGGACCCAATATTCAAGCTGAATTACGACTATGGTGACTATATGATGAACCTTCCATGGACCACTACTGCAAATGGTACTATCTGGGTTCCAAATGTCGTACAAGAGGACTGGACAATTGCCATCGGTCATCGTGACACGATGACGTACGAATTTGTTGCAGACGGTTGGCTTGATCTCCAGACCGGGTACTACGATGGAGACTACCTATCGGGGATGTCTATGATTACTGACCATAATGCGACTGGTGGTTATGACTATGTCATGACGATGAGTGGTGACAAGTTCTTCTATAATGAAACTTGGAGAGCTACGTTCCTCAACATCACACTGGCCAATGGCACATTCTTCTACTCAAGAATGGACCACCCAATAGCAGAACCAACTGACATCTCTAAACCAGACATTGACCGTTATTTCATGATTGACATTTACGGCAACTATCAGGGATGGCAGGGATGGATGGAATTCTCAGCAGAGCTAGTCTTCGTTGAGAATGTTACTGGCGATCCATGGAGTGGAAGCTTCTGGTTCGATGGTGCAAGTGTTCCAATTATCCAGTATCCTGTCGACTACTGGGAGTGGGATGGAATACAGTGGAATAATAGGACCAATACAGAGGACAACATTGTCCCATACTTCTACAACTTCCTACAATCTGCCATTAATGGGTCTAGATACGAGATAGTCAATTTATGGAATACTCCTGAAAGTTACAAGTTCAACTTCCCGTCGTGGGGTTTCAATGTGAGTGGAACCGAGTATCATGCCTTTGGAGCGAAGGAAGTGCTCTATCAAGCCTTCAAAACTCAGGGCTACAGTATGAAGCGAGATTATGCACCACTTCCTATTACTGTTATCAGATCTCAGGAGGTCATCGTATACGGTGTTCCATCACGAGGCATGTGGGACCATGAAGTCTGGACTGTTGATCCACTATCTGGTGCACTCGACCTGGACGGTGATCTTGGAACTACAACGGATCAGTACTATGTGAAGGAAATCCACACTAGTACAGACTACTTCAATATAACTCAGGAGTATCTTGATGTATCCATCCTATGGGAACCCAATAATCGAAATGTGTCTGATGAGTTCTCTCTTCACTCCTTCACAGGAATGGTCACATTCAATTGGACCTATGATTGGAGCCAGACGAACATTTGGACTCATGCTGACACAGGAGCTACACTGACTGCAGGAGAGTACCTAACAGTCTATAACGTGTTGTTCGATTCCTATGGCAATCCAAAGCCTGGCTATTGGGGCATTTCGTGGATGTTTGAAAACCGAACATACACTGACATGATTAATCAAGCCAAGGATGAAGGTTGGGACTGGGTAGAGGACAACTCACAGGAATGGAGCTGGCTTTGGTGGGAGCTTGATGAACAGTACAGTACTGAGGTGAGTAATGGAACTCATTCGGACCTAATGGACATCAACCTTGCATACCAATATGCAGGTATGTTTGCGTGGAACGATACGAACTCGGACAATTTCATGGACATATCGTCAGAGAATCTAGGCGATGCAGAACTGACCCATTACTGGATGCCCGTCGATGTCGAATCTGTCAGTTTCACCACACCTGGTGAAGCATGGGGCAACTACAACACAACTGATTCTGAGTATCGGCCAGTTGGAGAAACAATAGACTTCGGTGTTTCATTCGCGAATGTCACAGGAGAGGTCTATCCATTTGGTGAGAGAACATATTTCGATTGGTATGAAGATGCATACTATGGTTCAGACTTTTCTGACTTCGAAGAACGACCTACTGAATGTCTGACTGAGGAGTTCGCAATCGATGTACACTTCACTGGTGAAGTCAATGAAACTGGTGGTAGCAACTCAGCTGCTGTCAAATTCGACATCACAGTTGGGGATTGGGACTTGTATACTCCTGGCGGATCCGATGAACTCGAAGGTCGAAGCCTTGCAGTTGCATTCTACAGTGACATCACAATACTCACTAGTGGCGGCATGACTGCTAATGCAACCTACATTGATGATCTGGGTCAGACTGTTACTAATGATCAAGCTGCCGCATCATACAACTTCACTATGGCAAGTGGTCTGAGTAATGTTGCACTAATGAGTTTGGGTGGTGCATCATATGATTGGTCAAAGAACACTTCGATGCCTACAACAGTGGATGCTCAGACTATTCCTTTGGATGCATTTAGTGCTATCTATGTTTCTGGTGGTGGTCAATCTGCCACAACATTCTCTGTTGCATCAACACAGTTCTATACTGTGATTGGATTCCCACAGTGGGACGGATGGGCTGTTTCTGTAGATCCTATCTTCGTTGGATACATTTCGTCTGGTACTGCTGACAATGAGCCGCCAATCTTTGGAATTGTTTCTCATGCTCCACTCATTCCAGGTCCCTTTGATGATGTCACTGTATCAACCCAGATCTTTGACATATCAGGAATAAGCAGTGCAGTGCTACAGTATAGGGTCGATGATAGTCCATGGAACAATATCCCCATGACGAGCGTAGGTGATACCTACAGTGGAACCATCCCTCCGCAGGTTGATGGAGCAATGGTGACTTACAGAGTGGTCGCACAGGATGGACTAGGAAACGAAGCAATATCAGTCGAGAATTTCTACATTGTAGGCGAGGATGTGACTACACCTACAACCACAACAACTGGTGGTCCGACACCACCTGGACCGGGCCCCATCTCTGAGGAGATGTTAATGATCTATGGGTCATTTGGTGCACTTGTGCTGATTGTTGTGATTCTTGCTGTCAAGCGACGTAAGTAGAATAAGAAGCGGGCTTAGTGCCCGCTCTACTCTCTTTTTCCTATCTCAAGGAATCTCACACAAGTTGAGATCGCAGTTTCTCATGGAAGAACTTGACGCCTGCAAGATGAGCCTCGTATGTGCAGTTAAAGAGGTCATAAGAAATTCCAGTTACTGGAATTGCATTTCGAATCATCAGGCAGTCCTTCTTATCCAGTCCAAAATTGACTTCAACAAGTGTAGCATTTGCCTTGAGTACCTTCTCATAGATCCCCTTCTTACTCCTCGTTGGGATATCAGACAAATCCATCAGTCGAGTTGTGAGGGTAATCCAATTCTTCCCGGGAAACACTTCAATGACTTTGGTTTCAGTAGGGCTATATGGATACAGACTGAAGGTCTTCCTACCATGTTCTTCAAAGTCGATCTCCAGTCTCTTGAGGTACTCTTTTGCTATGAACCAAGTCGTACTCATTTCTTTTCTGTCCTCTTAGGAAGCAGACCTCCCTCTACTTTCCAGTCGTTTCCGCAGTTTAACCTATGGCACTATGGAAACAGACTGGTAAAAACTTTGCGAATGAATTTACTAGATTTGTTTCATCCTGTATGACCTGCTGGAAATAACGGGTTCTCGATTAACTCCTCATGCTGTTTCTGAACAATTTCATTGATTTCGTTGTATAGAAATTCGAAAAATACAACGTTCTGCGGTCGACTCATTCTTTTTCGATAGGAGCGTCAATCCCAGTCTAGGAGTCTCTGTTCACCCTCGAAACTCCGTATCTCGGTAGCATCTTGTGTCACTTCCAGAGTTCCAGCAAAATTCCCTTTATCATCTCTCACTGCATAGTAGCCTATGATCAGAAACTTGTCACGCAGTCTAATCCAGAACATAGCCTTGTCTTTCTTGCCTTCTTTGAAGTAGTTTAGGATTTTCTTTACCTTGTCATAGCTCTTACTTGGGTGGCAGTTAATTACATCACGCCCAATCACAGCTTGACTTCGTGGAAAAATGCGGTCATCTGTTGCTGAGTAGTACCTGACTTTCTCGTCTGGTCCTACAAATGAAATGTCAAGTGGTAAGTGTCTGAGTAGTAAGTCAATCTCTTTCAAGGTGAGATTTCCAGTGTTTAGATTAATCTTGGGAGATTCGGTCTTCTCCTCTACTTGGTGAATATCAATTGGGGATATGGGTTTCCATTCATTTCCGGGTAGGATCCACGCATATCCAATCTCTTCTTCACCAGTTCGTACCTTTACCCAATCGTATTCCGAGAGGTTTTCCAGAGACATTGGGAAGAGGATGTTTTCCTCTTTATAGATGAGTTCCTCAATCGCGGTGAGTAATTGATCGAGATTCGCTACGTCTGACTCTGTTAACATTTCACGGATCTCGTCCTGCTTAGCCCACATCACAGTCGATGGTCCTGTCACTCCAACCTTCTCTAGGAGAGGGAAGAGCTGGTTCTGTAGTCGAGTATAGTGAATAACTATCCTCTTGAGTTCTTCAAACGTACTCTGGTCCTTCGGATTCTCTTTCAGGATATTCACTAATTTCTGAGCTTCTTCATTCTCACTCATATAGGTGTGAACTGGATGGCCCGGTGTGGTCTGCGGCGTCTGTTGAACATCTAGTGATTCTTTGAAGACCAATACGTGTAAATCACAGAGGGCTGTGACCTGTTGAGCAGTCAGTTCTCCCGAATCGATAAGTGACTGTTCCATCTCAGCAATCTCAGTAGCACTTACATCGACAAGAATCTCCTTGAACTGGGATTGGAGTTCCTTCATATCTTCTCCACTATGCAATCCAAGAATCAGATCCTTCAGCTTTCGCTGTCGACTAGCTAGTTGCTCTTTCCAGGTACCTTTGTCTGCATCTTCTTTGTCTATGATGACTTCTTCGCTGGCTTGTTTCGAAATTGATTCTGACAGTAAGACAAAGAGTCGATTCAAAGGGACCTCTGACATCTTAGAAACATCGCTCAGTGTAGCCCGACGACCTATCGTCTTTTGCAGGATTGGATTCTGTAGCCTCTTGAGTTTAGGTGAAATCTCTACAAGAGTATCAAACAGAAAAGGGAACTCATTAGCCAAATCCAGAATCTTGGTGGATGCCTTGAGTGTCACTGCCATTTCAACACCTCTCTTGATCGAGCTTGTTTTGAGAGTTAACTATATTTAAGGAATATGATTGCTAGCTATTTCACGAATTTGTAAAACCACCATGATGAAACTCTATCTTACAATTGATCCTTCGTGCCCCACAGTAATTCTCAATGTCTTCCTCAATCTCATTCCATAAAGTGTAATCACTCTTGATCTTTCTATAGTAGTCTAAGAGATGGGGATAGTTCTTTTCAATCAGTTTCATAATCCTTGAAACATTATGGCTACGAAAGTTCAGATTTTCGAAATGAAATTCTTCATTGAAGAACTGTGAAGCTTCGATAATTTCTGCCCAATCTGACACTCTGGGGAAAACTGGTGAAATAAAAATCCAGGTGGGAATTCCTTCATTAGCAATGTTTTGCAGAGCCTTAAGACGGTCCCTCGGTTTAGATGCCTTAGGTTCGGTCAACCTCGCAAAATCCTCGTCGAGTGAATTCAGGGACACTCCAACACTAATATTCTCAAATTGCTTGAACAGATCAATATCCCGTTCAACAAGTCTTGATTTTGTAAGAATCTCTACTCTTGCCTTTGTCCCTACGAGTTTCTCTAAAATCCTACGAGTGTTCTCATACTTGACTTCAAGGGGAGTATAAGGATCTGTGACCGAACTAAATAGGATTGTCTTGCCATCATACTTCTCAGGTCTTATCTTTTCGAAATCATAGTTCTTGACATCTAGAAACTCCCCCCATGTTTCTCCAAGGTGTCCGGTGAATCTTTTCATATACTCAGCGTAGCAGTAAATGCAAGCGTGCTGACAGCCAATGTATGGATTGATGACAAAGTCAATACCAGGAATATTGCACTTTGTGATGATACCCTTTGCATTGACCTGATTGACTCTCATCAGATTTTCGACTCATACTATGTATAAGAAGATCGACTCTTCTTCATGAATTTCCGAAGGTTTCCAACCATCAAGGATGAATCTATAGGATACGACTCGAGTTCCTGATTTTAGTTCCTTTGCTAGTTTGTCTCTAATCTTCTTGTTGATTATATATCCTTGATATAGAGTGACTACAGTTGCATCAGTCACACTGACATTGAAGAAGTTCCCTCGGATCACTCTGACTTTGTTCTTCAATCCATGACGCCAGATTTTGAATCTGGACCACATCAATCTCAGTGGGTCGATTTCGATCCCAATTGACGTTGCACCAAAGTCTCGCCCAGCCATGACGATTATTCGACCATCCCCTGAACCCAGATCATAAAGAGTGTCGCTGCTACTTACTTTTCCTATCTCAAGCATCGACCGTACTCTCTTATTGGGTGTAGGTAGCCATGGCGCTCCGACAACCCCCGACCATGCAATCCAGGTCACAAAGATGACAATAACAATTTCTATCGCTAGGATGAGCATCCAATCAAACATCTGCATGGTTTGTCAAATTTCAGGTAAATCTTTCATTGAAAACTCTTGTTAGAGTACAAGTCGTAACTATAATATTACTACAAATTGACTCGATTACAAGTGTCTAGATATGGAAATTAACAGACTCCTCAAGTATCTACGGTTCCGTTATGACCAAGATGATTTGTTGATTTCCAATCTTAAGAATATCACAAGTGGTTGGGAAACTGAGATACTCTCATTCGATCTTGAAGATAGTGAAGGACATGTGCAGAAATTAGTGGCCCGAATCTATCCTGGTTTGGACGCAGTCCACAAAGCTAAGAAAGAGTCATCAATCATGATGAAACTTCAGGAGATTGGATATCCAGTTCCAACTGTGCACCTTGTCGAAACAGAGAAGTCACATCTTGGCAATCCATTCATGATTATGGATCGTATCGATGGTGGGACACTCGACGACAAGATGTATGAAGATCAAGACAGATGGGCATCTGTTTTCTTTGATTTGTTTGTTGACCTCCACCAGTTGGACTGGAAAAAGATGATCCCCCCAGACATGTTTCCCCTGTTTGATGACTCATACTTCTATATCAAAACAACACTCTCAGATATGGAAAGAACTCTCAACATTAATGGGAAGCAGGAACTCCTCCCTATTGTGGACTGGGCAAAGCATCGTTACAAGGATGTACCTTGCAAAACTCCTTCGATCATTCATGGTGACTTCCATACGTTCAATGTCCTAGTGGATGAGA
>JBHLRZ010000026.1:0-49466 GCA_048882045.1 Candidatus Thorarchaeota archaeon
GCGATCCCCCATGATAAGAAGAAGGTTGTATTGTAATATGCAAACAGTCGACCTCGATATTCTTTGGGAGCCATTCTAGCAACAATGGAGTAGCTTGATGCATTAATGATGACTTCTGACGCACCTCTAAGGAAAGATGCTATCAATGCAAGAGTAAAGGAAGGAGAAATCGTTAGCCAAGCAATGCCGACAATGGAAAATGCAATGCCACTCATCATCACTTTCTTGTCATCAGTCTTTGCGACTACCGAACCGATTGCTAATCCAGCAATCATGTTGGCGATACTCCGAACATTACTATAGAGTCCGATATCTACTCCAGATGCATTGAAACCTGTAGGATCCTGGACAAAGAGCGCAGTGATGATTGCAATGGAATTTCTTCCAAAATTAATGAAGACCAAGGCTACAATGAAAATTAGGTATGCGACACGGAGCTGTGAGGGGAGTTCACTTAGCGAGTGCTTTTCTGAGATTTCATTTTCACCAGATTTCTGATCCGTTTCGTCCCTGTCTAGGCGAATTGTGAAATAGACAATAAGACTTGAGAAGATCATAACAACTGCAGCAATATTGAAGATACTTCCATCGGCAAATCCTCCTGCGTCATAAAGAGCTCCGCCCAAAATTGCACCACCAATTCCCCCAAATCCCCCGATAATGGAAAATTGGCCCATGAGCTTTTTTCTCTCATCGATGTCAGTCAGTTCCGACACCAATGCTGACCAACCAACGTTGGACATAGACCAGAAAACCTCGATAGCACCTAATGAGAAGATAATCACATATCCAGCAATAATCAACTGATTCAATCCGAGGAAGAGGATGTAACCAGCAACCATGAAGAAATGCCCAATACCTGCTAGCAGCTCACCAACTGCTACAAACTCGACTGGTTTCCGGTATTTGTCCAACAAGTTACCCCAGAGGAAAGATTGAGCTGATGCATTTGCGATCATGCCTATGGTGGCCATCAGTGTTACTTCTGTGGTCGAAAGACCCAATGATCTGAGATAGATTGAGAGAAAAGTGTATACGATTGCTCTTCGAAAATTCGTGAGAATCTGGAATGTGGAGAGTCCCGTGAACTCCTTTCCTTTAAGTCGGGAATAACTGAGAAAACTCAACGTGAATTCTGGAGAAACGCAGTCTGCTTAAATACCATTTTCTGAGGTTGTTGTCACTTCTTGAAGATTCTGAACAGGATGAACCCAAACATAGCTATAATCGAAAGAGCCATTGAGTACCGGATCAAAAGGAACTCAAAAGTGTCCTCAAATGGAGCTATCATAATATTAATTGCCTCAGTGAGGATTGATGCACCCAAGATTATGTTTAGATAAAGAAAGAGGCGCTCTTGACGTTCCTGGAGCTTTCGGTTCTTCTCCTCATGTATTGACTCAACCGATTCGTGGACATACCTCAATTCATTGCTTACATTGGAGAGCACTTCCTCAATCCGGAAGATTCTGATCAAGTGGTCGTTCAATACTCGAGCGTGTGCTCTCATATTGACCATCTCTTCTCGACGAATCACTGCAACAAGCTGCATTAGAGATCGGTTTGTCTTTTCGAGCTCCGCTTGTTTTTCTTCGATTATGGGTATGTCTTCCATTTTGAGTTCAGGAAGTTCCCTGAGGAATCGTTGAATCAAATCCTGCAGTTTCAACATAACGAAGATTACTCCGCGAGCTCGAACCAGAGGTGGATCCATTACCTCTTCGACATAGTTCCAGTACTTCTCGTAGCCATCTCCTTCAATATAGAGAAATGCACTGTTTCTTGCGTAGAAGTGTAACTCAGTGGTCCTATTAGAGAGATTGTTCTCGATTCGACGGTTATACAAATCTTCATTGTAGTCTGGCCATTGACCACTATACAGATTTAGATACGGTCCTAATGATTTCTTGTGTTGTTGGATTGTTGGAGTATCCCAATGTTGAGGTCCAGGTTCGGTCGTATCTGAAGATAGGACAACGTAGAATGGTGAGTCAATATCGATCATTATTCGACCTTGCTGATTAAGATCCCCAAAACTCTTCATCAACACTTTACTCAAGCGAATTGACACATTCTGAATATCTTTGACATCGATGTAGGAATGACCTAGGTCTGTCTGAATCTTTAGGACACCCAACCAAGTCATCTCTTCAAGATTCATCTCTGCGATACGACTCCAACTCACTTCAACGTCGAGAGCGAGTTTATCGATTGCAGGATCATCAACCAACGAGGGAGCAATTATGTTTTCCAAGTTAGAGCATATTGTACTAAGTTCATCACCTGCTAGTCTTGGTTCCGCAAGGAAACTGACAAACCATCGAACATGTCTCACGTGAATCTGAAGACCTGAATCTTGAGCCATGGGTTAAACCGTCCAATAACTATCAGGAACGGAGGACTATCAGAGGTATCAATCTTGTCCTTGCATGATACAGATATATAGCGAGAAGATTGGATTATCAATCATAATTGCAGAATTCTAGACGATCTCTGTGGAAATCTGGGTTGTGTTTCGATGGTCGACTTTGAGGAATTAAAGAAGAAACACCCACGCATGTGGATAATCGCCCAGGGAGTGTGGATAATCATATTTTCAACAATTATTGGCTATGTAATGTTTTCTCCATTCTTATTTTTTGGCGTTGATGATCAGATCTTAGTTGACATCTTCACTTTCCCAGCTGACTTCATTCCCCCTCCTTACAATTGGACTGGTCTTCTTCTTCTACCTCCGGGAATGTTTCTGGTCGTTTGGGCAAACTATACGTTGTTGCACATTGGTAGAATTAGTTTGAGAGATCGAGAGCCTATGCAGAGACCCTCAACTCTGGTTCAGACAGGCCCATTCATATTCACACGAAATCCGATTTACTTGGGAAATCTAATCATGCTCCTCGGATTGGTTATTGTGTGGAGCAGTATTGTCACCTTAATTGGACTGATTCTTATTTACTTCGTGTTCAAGTATTTCATCAAGAGAGAGGAGATAATCTTAGAAGAGGAATTTGGAGAGGAGTATAGAGACTTCAAGAACCGTGTCAGACGGTGGCTATGATTGCGATCTGGTTTTATTGCTTCATCCCACATCCGCTCAAACCTCTCCCTCAATCCAGTAACAATAATCCCACACTGTTATTCTCGGATTCAGTGAGAGAAGGAAACATTACCTAGAGGTTCTGGTGCGTTACTAGGGCAAGTGGGATGAACAACAACATGATAGCATTGCAGCGTGCAGCACTGGAGGATGCTGAATTACTGACTCACTCTTGCAAGAGAGCTTTTGATTCTGACTCAGAGTATGGAGCGCCAGGGTCTGGTGGTCCCCCGGGATACGATTCACTGGACTGGAACATTCGCATTCTGAAGAATCGGTACCTCCAGTACTACAAGATACTTGAAGGAAGCGAAATCGTTGGAGGGTTCATTGTGGGGGAGAGGGGTCCGAACTATCAGGTATGCGAACGGATCTGGGTAGACCCCGACCACATGAGGAAACATATCGGTTCGAAAACATTCAAGATGATTTGGAATCTTTACCCCTCCGCAGAGCTGTGGGTGTTGGGAACTCCCGAGTGGAATACTAGGACAAATCCATTCTATCAGAGCATTGGATTCGTTCAGATTGGAAAGACGCATGAATACTCATGGGATGGCATCTATTATGAGAAGAGAATAGCAGATGGCTTCCCAAAGGCTATGTCCAGAATCGAGGACATTCACGAAGGACAACAGAGGGTGATTGTTGAAGGTCAAGTGGTGGATGTTGCAACTACACGCACCGTCAAGTCCAGAAAGACAGGTGAGGAGCTAAAGGTCGCAGATGCAACTCTCTCAGATGATACAGGAGTCATCAAGCTTGTTCTCTGGAACCAGCAGATTCCGCAGGTCAGTGCCAATACTAGGATTCGAATCGAGGAAGGATATGTTCAATCATACAGAGATGAATTACAGATGAGTGTGGGCAAGTGGGGAATGATTGTAACACTTCTCTAATCAAGTATAATTTCAAAGACACTCGTAGGATAGAGTAGAGATAGTTTCCAGCTGCTCTCTAGAGAGTGAAATCTTCATAGCTCCAGCATTCTGCTCAGCCTGATATGTCTTCGAAGCTCCTGGAATGGCCACAATTTTTTCACCATGATAGTTGACAGTCCAATTTAGGACAATCTGAGCAACGGTTGCTTCCTGCTCATTTGCTATAGATTCTAGAGCATCGATAAGCGGCCTTGTCCTCTCGAGCTGCCTTCCTACACGCCATCTTCGAAGTCGTGGCATCGGCTTGAGGAGTTCTGGGTTTTGGTGGAGGTGGCCAGTCAGAGACCCCATACCAAGCGGAGTGTAGGCTATTATTGTGATGCCAAGTTCTTTTGCGGCTTCCAGAACACCATTTCTCTCAATACCTCTCTTCACCAATGAGAATTGCATCTGGTTAGCTGCCAGAGGAAGACCTCGTTCGGCCAAGGCTTCATGAGCCTTTATCATCCTACTTGCTGAGAAATTACTGACACCGACTGCACGAATCGTTCCTGCATCAACTAATTTGGCCATTTCATCCATTTGAGTATCGATAGATGAAAGGGATTCGGGTCTGTGTACAAGGTAAAGGTCGATAGGGTAAGGTGCAAGGCGCTTAGTGCTCTTTGCAGCAGACTTAAGCATGGACTTTGCCCTCCTCGCAACAGGCATCCACTTGGTTGTTATCAGAACCTCTCTTGGAGACACACCTGCAGCTTTCAGTCCATGGGCAACAGCTCTCTCCGATTCTCCTGAACCATAGATTTCAGCAGTATCGATCCAATTCATTCCGCCATCAAGAGCCACCTTGATAACCTCATCTTGGACCTCATACGGCACAGCTGAGAGGTAGAACTTGAACGGACCTTTTCCTCCCGAGAACTCCATGGCTCCCAAACCGATGGGAGTAATTTCGAGATCAGTCTTTCCTAGATGACGCTTAGTGATTTCTGACATCAGCAATCCCTTTCTCGTTTGAGCTACTGCTTTTAACAGCTCATATATGCACAGCCAGCCAAATCATTGTAATCCCAAGCATTCCAACTTTTAAGTCAGCAATTGACATCTGAAACTATTCGCAAAAAAGGAGAAGAGAAGATGGGACTCGTCAGGTCTAAAGAAGATATCAAGAAACGATACGAACAGTATGAGGAGGGATATCAACTTCTCGATGTCAAGTTGCTTTATGCGATGTTCTCGACAACAATGGAAGCAGTTGAGCGCTTATTACCACCACCACTTGAACCAGGAGATACTCTTGTTTGTGTAGCTTTCGTTGCAGAGTATCAAAGGACGAATTTCATCCCACCTTACAACGAGGCTGCAGTGTTCATCCCATGTCAATACAAGGGAGAAGCTGGTAGATATTGCGTGGCTATGCCTGTAACAACTGACATCGCAATGATAGGCGGGAGAGAGGTATATGGGTATCCCAAGAAGATTGCTGAAAAGATATTCATAGAACGGATTGGAAATGAAGTCCATGGACTGTGTGTGCGTCATGGTTTCCCTATTATCGAAATCAAAGGAACCTTGGCGGAGGTGTTGGATGCAAGAGAAGCACCAGGACCCAGTTTTGTGATCAAGTCAATTCTAGATGAAAAAGGAGTAGGGGCAAGTAAAAATCCTGTCCTCATTAGAAATGTGAATCCTTCTGAGTTTGATAGGATTGAGATTGGAGAAGGATCATTGGCCTTTGGTGAATCAAAGTACGACTACCTGCATGAGATTCCCATCGATCAAGTGATGGCTATCATGTATATGGAGAACGGTACAATCACAATGCCGCCTGGAGAAGTAATCGCAGAGATTGACGCAGAGGAGTATACTCCCTACCATTTCATCAAGTATGACTGGAAACCGTAGCTCAGCATTGACGCTAATTGGAACAGGAAGGGGAATTCCCCATCCCATTCAACAGGTCGATGTAATCAACACATACCAGCCAAATGTTCCTGGAACAGGATCAGTACAAACATATCCAAAACCATAGGCGTGGTCGTTCACAGGATCATCCTGTTGTGGATTCAAGGGATTGGAAGACTTTGAAGCATAGAAAACAGCAGATATGATATCGCTTCCCTCTGTTTCACTACATGCCCGGAACCATGCATCCTTAATTGTATGTGCTGGAATTGTATAGAAACCGGTCATATACAGGGCGAATTTTCCGCCTCTAGTCTGACGATTGTGACTTGTTGATCCGAATCCACAGACCATGTGAATTCCTTGAAGTGTGTTCGCCCATCGTTCGAACACGTTATGTCCAGTATTGTTTTCCCATCGTAGTGGACTACATGCATCAATGACAATCGTATCGAGATCACCATCACCCCATCTACATTCTCTGAAATGGAGTGTCTTGTCGTCCTCATTTGATCTGAATTTGACCCCATCAGGACCCCCGTGGTCTTGGTAGTAGACGAAATCTACAGCATCAACCCATTCGTCATCAATTCCACCATAAGCCTCAGCTTTGAAATCACGCTCCCAGGCTGAATAGTCACCCCAGTTGAACTCCTGACTGTAACCTCCTGGTCCACCCATCCAGTTATAGAAACCTTCACTGTTTTTTTCTGAGTTGGGAAGTGGTTTCCAGACAGACCAGCCACACCATTCGATACCAACCTCTTTGACACCATCATCATATGCTCCAGTTGGTGCGCTTGGACTATATGTCCTTGAATTGGTAAAATCACTGCTAGCGGAGATGGCGGGGAGCATCATGAATGCTGAACCAAGCATGAGCAGGAAGAACAGTATGCCCGTTGCTCCTCGCCGCTTCAAGAGTAAGACTGCAAGTCCTATGAAAACAAGTCCACCTGCCAGTGCTACTGTCAGTTCTGTGGGAAACGCTGTAATCTGACCATACTCAATGAAGACCGCAATGTAATCATAGCCCAAAGCATTCTTAGCGTCCCTTACTTCAACAACTACTGTGTGTGGAACTGGAACACCTTTCTTTTCGACAACTGAAAGGGAACTCGTTGAGAAGTTCTGACTAGTCGATAGTACTCCATCGAAATCAGAATGCCAAGAGAAGGTGTAAGGAGGTAGACCATATGTAACCGTTGACTCAAATGAGATTTCTTGACCTTGTGTAAAAGTAAGCCAATGACCCGGAGAGGTAATTTCTATCTCTGGGTCTAACAAGGTCGCTGGAATCACAAATATCTGGAATATGTCGTCATCATCATCAGCCTCATCGAGCACTATTTCATATACAGGTTTCAAGAGAAGGGATTCATCTTCTGAGTCAGCATAGTAGGTCAACGTATGTTCAACAACATCACTTGTTGAAATGCCATAGTGCTCTAGTGCTGATTCATACTCAATAAGAGAGGCAGTTTCATATGGTTCCTCCTTGAGGTCGCGATGATTCCAGCTGAAACCGACGATGGCACCTCCCTCGCCAATCATGACAGAGATCTGTTCTCCAGGACCTGAAACTGAAATGTCTCCAAGGAACATTTCATAGTTGACATTCCATTGCAGGACTTTTGATTGGGATGCACCTGCGTCAATATTCCATGCGGTCACATTTGTAGATCCATAATTTGCAAACACATAGTTCGGAGGTAGAAGTCCCTTCTCACTGAGCCAAGCATCTGCATCTGCTTTGCAGGAACTTGGAGTTGGGACTTCTATACCAAGAGCCACATTCCAGATGAGGTCATAGTCTGCATACCACATAGACCCATCCCGAGCATCCATTTCGAAGGTCTTGTTGCCGGATCTCACAACATAGCGACCCTCAGCGTCCTGAGCTTCAGAGTCCCGGAATCCAAAGAGAGAGTACGCCATGTCCTCTGCATAGGTCAGGTTTACTTCAGGAGGTATTATCTCGTAAATAGGTACACTCACCTGCGATAATTCAAAGTCCGGTTTTTCAGTAAATTCAAAGCTCTGCGGAGTCGTAGCTTCATCTGAAACTGAAACTACAAGCAAGAGCATGATCATCAGTAAGACTACATCCCTTTTCAATAGTTCAACCTCCCGTGGTTGCCACGCTTCGACCATTCCATACTATTGGTTGGAGAATTATCCTTTCACATCGGTACCCTAAAAGTTTCTTCCCTCCACTCTTTTGGAGAGCGTGGATATTCCACCTCAGTCATAGTGGCTATATACTGTACCATGCGTATGAACCGTTCACAATTGAGATTCGAAAGATAATAATGGTGGTTTCATGGATGAAACCGAGTAATGAGAGCGAATCCTCAATACCTAGATGAAACGACAGAGATAGAGAATCGAGTCTCTGACTTGCTATCAAGACTCACTCTTGATGAAAAATTCCGATTGCTGACAAGTCATGGTAGACTCAGGATGTATTCCCTCAAACCAATCAACCGATTGAAGATCCCATCATTCAAAGTGACCGATGGCCCGTTGGGAGCCGCCATGCATTCCAGTGGATTCTCTAAGAACACACGATTTCCAGTCACGGTCTTACTCGCAGCTACTTGGAATCGAAACCTGTTGGAAAAAATCGGTATTGCTATGGGAAAAGAGGTTCGTGCTGTCGGAAGGCATATCCTTCTAGCCCCTGGGATCAATATTTGTCGAACTCCATTGAATGGGCGAACATTCGAATACTTTAGCGAAGACCCATATTTGACAAAAGAGCTGGCAATACCTCTAATCAAGGGAGTACAAAGTCAGAGAATTGGAGCATGTATGAAACACTATGCAGCAAACAACCAGGAAATCAATCGGATGACACTAAGCGCAGAGATAGACGAACGTACACTGAATGAGGTCTATCTGCGTGCCTTCAGAGATGTAGTGAAAGAGGCTGATCCATGGTCGTTCATGATGTGCTACAACATGGTAAATGGAGTTTATGGATGCGAAAACGAGTACCTCATTCAGAAGACATTGATTGACAATTGGGGATTCAGTGGTATAATCATGACAGATTGGCTTGCATCCCGAAAGGTCAAGACAACTCAGGGGTGTATGAATGCAGGTCTGTCTTTGGAGATGCCTTGGCCGCGGGTATACAAACCGGGTGCATTGAAGAAGGCCTTAGATAAAGGTGAGATAACAGAAGAAACTCTCAATGACAGAATTCAAAGAAACCTCAGAGTGATGATGCTCACTGGACTGTTCGACTCACAAGAGAGTCTACCAAAGGGAGAGAGAAACACACCAGAGCATCAGGAGCTCGTACGTCGTGCTGCTGAGGAAGGCATGGTACTCCTCAAGAACGAAGGAAACCTATTACCACTCAAAATTGACAGCTACAAGAAAATCAGTCTTTATGGCAAGAATCTGAAGAAGAAGTTTGGTAGACTTGGGTATGGGGGCTCTTCTGCTGTGAGTCCGCCATATGAGATAACACCGCTCGAAGGTCTGACCAAGAAGGTTGGAGACAGAATAAAACTGGTGACTGATGATAGACTATCGCAAGTATTTACAGACCTGTCTGTCATTTTCGCGGGACTGAATCATGGGAGAGGAGGAGACTCTGAGTCCATGGATCGAGGTTCATTGCATCTCGATAAGAAACAGGTAGATGAGATAAAAGCCGTTGCAAAGCTTCCAAGACCTACTGTGGTGTGTCTGATTGCTGGTAGTCCTATCGCGATGGATGATTGGATTGATGATGTGGATGCGGTTCTTATGTGCTGGTATGGAGGAATGGAAGCCGGACATGCAATCGCTAATGTTCTATTCGGTGATGTGAATCCCTCAGGCAAGCTTCCATTGACATTTCCTAAACGACTGGAGGACTCTCCAGCTCACAGCACAGGCGACCTGAGGAACTATCCAGGGGACGACAACAAACGAGTTTTCTATGACGAAGGTGTCTTCGTTGGGTATAGATGGTTCGACGAGAAAAAGATTGATCCACTCTTCCCATTCGGATTCGGGCAATCGTATACTCAATTTGAGTATGGACCTATCAGTATCAGTAGACAATCGCTAAGCAATCCTGAAGGCAGTATCCTAGTCCATGTTGATGTGACAAATACTGGTGAGAGTCTAGGAGCAGAGGTTGTCCAAGCATATGCCAAGGATGTTGAAGCATCGGTGGAACGACCGCCACAGGAACTTGTTGGGTTTGAGAAGACAACAATAGGTCCGGGGGAAACCAAGCAGGTGGCTATAACAATAAGAGCAGAAGACTTGGCTTACTACGATGTTTCAAAACATAATTGGTTCATCGAACCAGGAGCCTACAAACTCAGAGTAGGGGTATCTTCGAGAGATATAATAGGAGAAGTTGATTTCACTTTCGATTGAACAGAGGGTGTTAAATACACTTCCATTGCAGGGACGAGAGCTGGTGTCAACGTGAGTAGGTTAAAGTCATACTTTGGTCTCAGAGATGCAAAACCAGAGGTAGTCAGACTAGCGACTATCTACACATCGCTGTCACTACTCATGCAGATATCATTCGTAATATCAACGACCTTCTATTTGATTTTCATAGCAACAAGACTGGGACAAGGCAATTTCATCCTAGGGATGACCTTTGTTGGATTCTTGGTAATTATACAGATGGGTGTACAGACAATCTTTGATTATCCGACTGGAGTAATCGGAGACTGGTTGGGGCAACGATACATTCTTGCTACAGCCTTTATCACATACGCTGTCGCGTTCTATCTTGTTTCATTTGTAGTGAATGAGAGCCCATTCATTCTCTATGTCCTCATCTATGCATTGATGGGGTTCGCTGGTTCACAACAGAGTGGCGCAATGGGTGCATGGTTGGATAACAACTGGCGAGTGTCGATGCCAGATGATGATGAACGAAAGGAGTATGGTGTCTTCCTTGGAAAACTTGGTATGATGTTCTGGATGGTAAACACAATCACTCTCGTTCCAGGAAGTGTTCTTGCTGCTCTTCTAGGTAGAGAGTGGGTCTTCCAGCTTCAAGCATTCATGTGTATAATCATTGCTATTCTTTCTCTATATCTAGTCCGTAATCTCCCAGGAACAGACGAACTGGATCAGAAGAGACCCACTATGGATGAATACTTCTCCTTGTTGAAAGAAGGGGTTCAATACCTGTTCAGTAGTGACTATGTCAAGTACCTGTTGATTGGTTCAATGTTGGTGAATAGTTGCATCACAGTCTGGTCCAACCTAATTCTCTTTCCTATGTACTATAGCTATATGTTGACAGATGTAGCAGTGGCAAGCTTTCGAACCATTGTGATGATTCCCCTTGTCTTCTACTCTGAACGTTCGGGGGTTTGGGCAAAGAGGTATGAGCCGAATAAATGGATTCCACGGTTTAGATTTTTACAATCAGCTGGTGCGGTATTCTTTTGGATCTTTGCTGTGATTATGTTCATTTTCCCGGTACCTCCAGAAGATGCGCCTATGATTGATGTATTATGGCCAGGAACGGAGATTCTCCTTCTTAGAGTACCCATTGATTCTTTTATACCTGTCATACTCATGATAGTGGTCTTCTTTACGGTAGGAATATTCTTTCAGCTAGCTAATGTCCTCACTTCGAGAGTGTTCGTGGATGCAATACCGAACAGAGTCAGGAATGGAGTGTACTCACTTTTTCCCACGGTAGTATTCATTTTGGGAATGCCGCAAATAGCAATCTTTGGATGGTTGATAACAATCTCGATCCCACTCACTCTCATATCGATTGGTATCATATCAACAGTGGGATGCCTGATGATAAGGAAGGGATTGCAGTATCCTCATCCAAGAGAGCTGCAACAATTAGCTGAGGAATCTGCTACTGACGAATTTGTACTATATGATGAAGACTATGATAACCTGGAGTCTTAATCATTCTTCATGAATTTAGTAGCTTCGCGATATCGAGTGTCTTTGACATAATCATAAGAAACAATCTTCTTCGGCGTTACATGAACTGCAACCCACTTTGCGAGTTTGAACAATCCTTCGCGGTAGTCAAGTGCACGCTGACTGTCCATTCTTCGGTTGAATATCTTGAGAGCAATCTCATCCATGTTGTCTTCAGAAATCTCAGCCTCTCCATAGATTAGAACTCCACGCGTGGGAGGACCCTCAGAATCTACAAGAACTGTGACTTTGTTATCTCGTTGTATATTCCTAAGTTTGACACTATGTTCAGGAGTGCCGAAAATCAGTTTTCCCCCCTCATAGCAGAACCAGACTGGCGAAGCATGTATTGAGCCATCCTTGTTGTGGCAACATACACGAGCTACAGTCACATAGTTGAGAAACTCCAAAACCTCATCTGTTGAAAGGGGTGGAGATTGAGTATAAGCCATTTTCCTCACACACTCTTAGTTTGAGCTTTCTCAACGACATGACTTGGCGAAGTATATGCGTTTTGGATAACGAAAAAAAGCCTAGAGATCCTTCTCGAGGGTGATCAGTCTACAAGCTAATTGAAATCCCACTTTTTGGTAGAGTCTTATTGCTCCTAGATTCTTTGCAGGAGTCCCGACAGCGGCATATTCACACCCGTGATTCCTAAGAGATATGAGGGACTCGGAGATGAGATACGAAGCAATGCCCCGTCTACGGTAGCTTGGAAGGACAGCCATCGGTCCAAGAACTCCAGTGAGTGGTTTGTATTTTGATTCGATTGCGAATGCACCTAGAAAACCTGCAGGCACTCCATCGACTACTGCAACTTTCCTGAACTCATCAGGAGAAGGGCCATAGAAGCCCTCTGCTATCCTCTGCATAAGGGAAGTGGCTTGAATATATTCTGTGACAGTCTTGTCGAAACCATGAATCTCCCTTTCTTCAGGAGTAGAGGTGAAAGATTTGACGGTGATACTGGCAAGGTCCTCATACGTGAAATTCTCTCCTGTTTCAATTGTGACATCAATAGGAGGTTCATTTGACTGAAACAAGTCATCAAGAGGCATGATCAAGTCGACAGAATCGGGTCTAGTCTTTTCAAACCCAAGATCCATGAAGCAAGAAGAAAGGTCTTCAATAGTGTCAGGGGAGTTGACAGGATGTTTTAGTAGATATCCTATCCTCTTGACTCCAATGGAGGCAAGGTGCTCCATTGCTCTTCTTAGTAGTGCCTTGCGAATTTCATCAGTATTGGACGAAATTACAACAGCTGGTTCCCATCGTCTGATCCGAGCCATGGGATCGCTATATCTCAAACCAAGAATTCCAATAATCTTGTCGTAATTGGAGTATCGAGCAACAAGGAACAGATTGTCATGTTTTTCAAAATCGGAACGCATCTCATCGAGCTCTTCGTTCTTGTTAAAATCAAAGACCGGTGTTTCTCTGTACCAATAGTATTGTTGCATCGAGGAGTTCCATGCTTCGGAGTAAAGATTCCAATCTGATGCAAAGTCAACCTCAATCCTACCTTCATTGACCATCTCGATTCGGTTTCAAGAGGTGTTCCAGAGCAAATAGAGATTACGTAAATCATATCTTGGTGTCCAGGTTGGAAACATTCTGATTAAAATGAGAATAAAAGCTGTTCTTCGTGACTCAGAGATTCTTCAGATGGAAGCGGGTTCAGATGATAGGATTCTAGCAACAGCAAAGAAGAATATTGACCGCGTTGTCAATCTACCAAGTTTGATGAAAGTAATGGGTCTCTCTATGGATGATAGGTGTAGAATGCTCGATTCATTTCGAAATTCAGACATCCATATCTGGCTGTTGACTGAAGCTAATCAACATCTCATCTATTTCAACGAAAACAGAGAAGCTACGTTTGATGGATATCAGTGGCAGTAGTCGTCATATGTGGTACTAGTTCTTTGCACCTACGGTCCATACACATTGCACAAGCATCGTCGCAGTCTGGTTTTGTCCCATGTCTGAGATGCTGAGCCATACAAACAAGTTCTGCAAGTTCCTTTCTCAGATCATTGATGCTCGTACCAGTCAAATTGGAAACGTATGTCTGCAAGAAGTCCAGCAACACCTACAATGGTAATTAAGAGCTCCAGTGAAATGACTTACTGCATAATAGCTAAGAAGCTCAGAGTAGTATCTAAAGAGATTCTGTGTGTAACCAAATCCAATTTTTCTGATATAATAAATAGAAAAATATCCTCAATTATTGCGGATAACTATGAGATGCTAATCATTGTATCGATTTTTGTAACAATCTCTTCAGGTATTGAAATGTTATGCGATTTAGCACTGTCAAAAACATACTGAATCTCCCCAGCAAGTCGACTCTTCTCATCCAGAAGTTCATGTTCAATTTTTGGTGTTATTTCAAGTGTTTCTTGTATATGTTTGATCAGCATAAGTTGCTCCACGAGATTGTCCAGTAGTTGAAACGTGGCTTCTTTGCTTTCTCTGTTGTCATCCAACTTCCCACTCAGCAATTCTTCAATCATGACAAGCGTATACCTCAATGCATCATAGGCATCAAGCTCCTTCGGGAAAAGTGCAGCATGAGTTTTAGCGAGATTGAGTGCTTCCTCGGTTCTCTCTTCTGAAAATAGGAGGTGGCAGAAATCATCCATGGCACAGTGGGATGACGGATTTCGAGACAAGTAGGTTCTGTAAAGATTCTCAGCTTCTTCAGTTCTAAGAGACTGGTCAAGTAGGCGGCCTAGACTACAAAGCGCTTCCTCATGATTCGGATTAATCTCTAACACCAAACGGAATGTGATTTCTGCTTCGTCATCTTTGCAGAGCCGAGCCTGAATGATTCCAAGCTTTGTCAAGAGAGATGGATTGGTCGGGTCGTGAAGCAGTGCCTCTTTGACAAGCTTTTCTGCTTCGTGCTCTTGTTCATCTTGGCAGAGATTTGTAGCTCTGTTAAGAATATCTTCAGGTTCGCGATCCATCACATCTCACTCCTGATTGACTGATATAGGCAATTATTGCAGACGCCTTTTTAAACAGAATTGGAGAGGACAAGATGGGTACCGAAGATGCTCAAAGTATACAATACTCTGAATCGGATAAAAGAAGAATTCGTGCCGCTTGAAAAGAACCACGTGCGCATGTATGTGTGTGGCCCAACCGTATATGATTATCCGCATATTGGTAACGCCCGTTCCTTTTCCGTATTCGACACAATACGAAGGTATCTAGAGTACAGCGGATATCGTGTTACCTATACAACTAATTTCACTGATATAGATGACAAGATGATAAATCGTTCAAAGGAGATGGGTATCGAAGTGTCTGAACTTGCTTCTCGATACATTGGGGAGTATTACACTATTGCCAAACAGCTGAATCTAAAACCAGCGACCATCAACCCACGAGCGACAGAACATATCAACGACATCATCGAGATGGTGGAGCTCATCATCAAGAATGGTATGGGATACGAAGTCAATGGTGATGTGTACTTCAGCGTTCCAGCTTTCGAACAGTATGGCAATCTGTCAAAAATCCCAATGGAAGAACTAGCAACTGGAGCAAGAGTCGAGGTTGGTGAAGATAAGAGAGATCCTAGAGACTTCGCTCTCTGGAAGGCTGAGAAACCCGGAGAATTGTCTTGGGAGAGTCCATGGGGCAAAGGTCGTCCAGGCTGGCATGCTGAATGTTCAGTCATGGGCAAGCACTATCTTGGTCTTCCATTTGACATTCATGGCGGCGGACAGGATCTCATATTCCCTCATCATGAGAATGAGATTGCACAATCTACCGCAGCCTATGGTATCGAAACACCTGTGAAGTACTGGCTTCACAATGGATTCCTAACAATCGAGAGTGACAAAATGTCCAAGTCGGAAGGCAACTTCTCGACAGCTCGAGAGGTGCTTGACAACTATGACCATCAGGCTGTCCGACTGTACTTGGTGACTGCTCACTACAGACAACCACTGGATTATAATGACAAGGCTTTGAAGCAAGCTATACAGTCATTGGAGAGAATCAAGAACGCAGCTGATACAATGCGCGGAAGAATCTCAATTCTAGAGAAGATAGGTAGTCGTGAAACAGATGCCGACGAGAAACTTGCAGAAGCGTCGAAGAGATTCAGAGAATCATTCGAGAAAGAAATGGATGACGATTTCAACACTCCAGGCGCACTAGGCGAGGTCTTCACATTCATACGGGAGATCAATACTCTCACTAAAGATGTCGGTGGAGCAGCAGTGCTTCGTGAAGCATTAGCTGTGCTCATCGAGCTGGTCGAAATCCTTGGCGTTGATTTGAGTGAGGAATCACTGACCCAAGCTGATGGCAAGAGTGCTGAAGCTCTCAAGGGAGCGGTCGAATTTCTACTCGAACTCCGCGAGGAGGCAAGGACGGCAAAGGATTTCGCTCTGTCGGACTCTATCAGAGACAGACTCAATCAACTAGGAATTGAGATCACAGACACCAAAGATGGTCCCACGTGGAAGATGAGTTAGCCAGACTCAACCATGTCATCAAATCAAAAATCTAAACTGGAGAGTCGCTATAGACTCTCCAGCCAAACCTCATTTCGTGTATATACTCAAAATGGTTCAACTTATTACTCGGATGAAAAATATACTCGCCGAGGGGATTAGAACGTTGCGAACGAGGTTTGCAATCGCGATTCTGAGCGTTCTTGTTGCCATGACATTTGTTGGTTACTGTTATAGCTGAAACAGACGATACAAAGACGATACTGATTGATTACTCTCATGGCCAAGACGATAGTGTCTATGGACGTGAGGTGTTCGATCCTCTTCTATTTGCCAACCTCACTGAGATGGGATATGAGGTCATCATCGCATACGGTGGTTTAAACGCATCAATTCTTGAGAATGTAGAAGGATTTCTCCTGGGATCAATAAGAGGACTTATGGACGGATTTCTAGAAGATGAGATAGCTGCAGTGGCTAATTGGTTCAATCAAGGGGATCGATTTCTTTGGGTAGCTTATGACTCCGATTATCCTCTTCCAGGAGGATCGTTCATCAATGGAAATTCGACACTAATTCTGGAGGCTGTTGGTTCCCACGTCTATGGGGAACATACCCATGTCTGGGATCTTGAAGAGAACTGCGGAGCGGAATATCGCCCCACTGCAACTATAACGAGTGACGACCCGCTTGTAGCTGATATCGTTGAAGGTGTGGACGCAGTCTTGATGCATGGGCCTACTTGTCTGTATGGAAGTGATAGTGAAGAACCCAGCTCGATAGTAAATCCTGTTTTACTAGAAAATACAACAATCGAAAATGTGACACCATTCCTGTATTATAGCCCAACAGCATTCATTATGGATCAAGATGATCTTCCGCCTCTTGCCCACGAAAATTTTGATAATGGTTCTCTCGTTGCTTGCACAATTGAACTGAATGCAGGACTTGACAAGTCTGGTATCATTGTAGTATCCGGATTTTCTCCGTATGGCTCGTACTGTCCGATGTCAGCAGATCACTACTATAACTGGACACTTAACGGTTATCGAATGATTTTGCAAGCTATAGAATTTGGGATGAACTATACACCTCCAATCTCAATCGAACTCCCAGTACTCCTGGCTGGAATCGGCGTCGGTATAATATTCATTGTAATTGTGATCTTTGATTGGAAACGAGGTTCTTAGTGTACTTGGTTTTTCACATTGATAAGGAGACCAGGGTCATCAAGTACATAGACCTTGGGAGATGGATTCTCTTCAAGGAACCTATCCACGAGGTCTCTTAGAACCTTCTGTACCTCATCGGAACTCTGAACTGAGCAGCCCTCCATCCTATAGATGCTTCTCAACTCATCAGGATCAAGTCCACTTACGATCTTGATGTTACCTTCAGCTACATCCAAGAGAATCCTAAACAAATCCGGAGGTTTCTGGTTACCAATCTTGAAGGTTTCTTCAGAACCGTACTTCTCAATAACGAATCGGAGGGCATCCTGTACTTCAAGGTCCTTAGCAGCGTACATTGCCTCCTCATAACCAGCACTACCGATGCCATCCTCACAAGGAGCTAGTAGGACAATCCAACCCTTCTTGTCATGTCGCAGTGCGTTCCATGCAGCGTGGATTCCTTTCCCAGCTTGATAGAGGTTGACACCAAGTTTACCAACTGAAACGAATGCTATGTCCGCAGGTTCATTTACATCAACCACTCTAAGGTCTCTCAGTGGAGCTGATGCAGCCTTATGGCATTCAATGATATCACCTGCTTGAAGATATACAACTTCACCGTGGTGAACAATTGTGTCAATACAGAAGATAGGAATCCTCTTCTTCATGATTGTCGTGATCTCTATCATGTCCTCAATGACCGGATTTCCATCACAATTTCCAAGTCGACATCCATCTACAAATCCCTTCTCAAGATCAAACATTCGCGGATGGTTGACACGGATAGTTTCACGACCAGCAACACCGGGACAAAACAATTTCACAGTACCTGCTTGACCCGCAAAATAGTGGTACTCGCTGTCACTGAGTGGGAGGAGCAAACAGGAATCCAATACCTGCTGGTCAATAAGAATTGGTGTTCCACGTGTTGTTTCTCCAACATGGGTGTTGCCGCTGTCACAGTCGTGGGTCAGAACGTGATTTCCCCAGACCTTGTTGAGATCTGGGCCGAGTATACTGTCTTCTACTTCTTCTGGACTTGCAGGAACATGAGAACCACTCGAGATTATGATCCCAATGTCCTCCTTCTCAACACCAATGCTTAGCAATCGATCAGCTATAAGAGGGAGTAACTTCTTTGTATGGATATTGGGACGAGTCTTATCATCGACCATAAACAGAATCCGTTTCCCTTTCTCATACACGTCACCAACTAGCTCGTTGAAAGGTTTGGAGCCTATTGGCGAGTCGAGCACAGAGTATAGCTTCTTTTCAAAGTCTGTGAAGTCAGGAGTGAATTCAGCGACCTGGAGAATCCTTACATCTTCAATGTTCTTTGGAATGAAATTATCAATCTCATCGCCGCCATAATTCAAAGGAGTACTGTGATAGTCCATGGTGTTCCCTAGCTTCGAGTATAGAGTTTTGCTTGTAATTATTCCGGTTTGTTGAAGTGGTCATGTGGGAACTCTTATAAGTTAGACAAAACTAAAACAGTTAGAATAGACTAACTTTGTGATGCGTCTGTCACACGCTTGTTCATGAGCCATGGAGGACTCAATAATGAACGAAAAAGGGACCTCTACAGAAATATCCACTCACACTCCACTCACTTCAGTGGGCAATGGAGTCATATGTAGACTTGTAGGGGTTTCTGAGGACAGAAGCCGAAGAATAAGGCACGGAAATCCGCGAAGGTTGTTTGCTGAATCTGGAAGGCAACACGGGAAATTCGAGAGGGGAAAGAAGAAGTTCGGGCATGATTATGGTAGACGACAAATAATGAAACGTCTACTGGATTTGGGTCTTACAAAGGGATGCAGCTTTAAGGTGATTCAGAGTCGAGGAAGAGGACCAGTTCTCGTAGAGGTGAGAGGGACGAGAATTGCATTGGGTTACGGGCTTGCAAGTCAGCTGATTGTGGAAGTGTTGGGGGGTACTAAATGAAAGTCCGTGTTGCGTTGATTGGTAATCCCAACGTGGGAAAATCAGTCATCTTCAACAGCCTGACCGGGATGAGACAACACACAGGCAATTGGCCTGGAAAAACTGTCGAGATGAAGGTCGGTCATTTTACCCATCATGGTATCGAGTTCGAAGTGATTGACCTACCTGGGGTTTACAGTCTAAGTGCGGTTTCGGAGGATGAGAAAGTTGCACGGTCCTATATTGTCGATCATAGACCGGATGTGGTCGTTGATATAATCAATGCTTCCCAGATAGAGAGAAACCTGTACCTAACGCTCCTACTCATCGAGCTTCAGGTGAACCTTGTTGTGGCACTCAACATGTACGATATTGTCCAGTCAAGAGCAGATAGAATTGATCTTGAGGGGCTCTCTAGACACCTGGATGCTCCAGTAGTAGCGACAACTGCTACTCGAAAGGAGGGTATTGAGGATTTGAAGGATGCCATTCTATCTGCAATACCAATAGACCTGAGAAAAGATGTAGAAGAGGGAGAGAGTACCATTCACACTGCTGGAGACCTCGATGACGGAAACCATCTACATTATCATCCAAGATTCCACCATCATGGTGAGTTCGAACGACTGAAGCCACCAGCAATCAAGTATAGCCCCAAAGTGGAGAGGAAATTAAAAGAACTCGTCTTGATAATGCAAGAGGAAAAAGAACTACTAGATAGGTTTCCACCAAGATGGCTAGCATTGAAAGTCTTGGAGAGAGACCCAGAGATACTCGAACTGCTTGAAGGTTCATCGATTCATGAACGCGTCATGGAGGTGTCTCTGTGAATCCAGATGGCGAGCAAAAGAGTGAGATGGTGGTGGAGCCTATTGATCCACAGATACTTCTTGCTGACGAACGCTATGAAGTGATAGGGAACATCCTATCTGAAGTCTACGAACAGGGAGAGGGTAAGTGGTTCCTTAGTGATATGCTTGACAAAGTCTTGCTTCACAGATACTTGGGACTTCCAATCTTCATTGTAGTGATGTGGGCTATGTTTCATTTTACGTTTGAGATCTCTCTTGTCTTCATGGAGATGATAACCCAATTCTTTGCTTGGCTCGGGACATACACATCAATGATACCGAATCCTCTTGTTGCATCACTACTCACAAATGGTATCCTCGGAGGAGTCGGATTCATTCTCACATTCATTCCACCCATCTTCTTCCTCTATCTTGCCATTTCAATTCTTGAAGACACAGGATACCTATCTCGAGCCGCTTTCGTTATGGACCGTTTCATGATGAAGATGGGACTCCATGGAAGATCGTTCATTCCACTGCTCCTTGGATTCGGATGTAGTGTCGCCGCAGTGATGGCTTCACGGACAGTTGATGGAAGGTCGAACAGACTCACGACGATTCTCGTCAGCCCGCTCATGTCCTGTGCTGGGAGATTGCCTATCTACATCTTGATTGCGGGAGTTTTCTTCCCAGCGATAGCAGGAACAGTCGTCTTTCTCATGTACATGTTGGGCATTGTAATGGCAATTATTGTAGCAATCATCTTCAAGAGAACAATCCTCAGGGAAGAGTCGTCATCAATGCTGATGGAACTCTCACAGTATCAGATACCGACTGCTCATGGTTCATTTAGACACATGTGGGATAGAGGTATCCTATTTGTGAGGACTGCTGGCACCTACCTTCTTGTAGGCAGCATCATCATGTGGGCACTCTCAACCTTTGGACCAGCTGGAGTCGGAGTTCCAATAGATGAATCATTTGCGGCAATTCTTGGAAGGGTATTCCAACCACTCTTTGGGCCCTTAGGATTTAGCTGGCAAGTAGTCATGGGATTGATATTCGGTTTCATAGCCAAGGAAGCAGTCATTCAAGCATTAGCGATAGTCTATGCTGTAGGAGGAGTTGCCCTTGAAACTGCGTTGGTAACAAGCATGAGCCCATTGATAGCAATTACGCTGATGGTGTTTGTTCTTCTCTATATTCCATGTCTCGCGACAGTCGGGGCGATAAGAAAAGAAACAGGATCATGGAAATGGACAGGATTCTCTGTTGCATATCAACTTATGTTGGCATACGTTGTTGCAATGTTCGTTGTGATCATAGGAGGGTGGTTCATTGCATAGAGAAGATCTGCACCTACCTGAAGAAGGGAGATGGCCATCGATTCTGACACTGTCCATAGGGCTCGGATATCTAGTTGTAGGAATCATTCAGATTCTGACAAGTTTCGGTATCATATCTCCCATACCTGGATTTACGGATCCGATTGGTGGATTCCTCCTAATCATCGTTGCATCTGTCTTTCTGACTGGATTCAGACCATTGTCGGAGAACAATCAAGAGGGATATGCTTTCGTCGCAGTGGGCTATATTCTAGCAGCGGTCATGTTTGCACTTCAGGTTTTGGTGATACTCAGTAATGCCCTTGGATGGATTCTCCAGTTTCAGGATTGGCTTGCTTGGAACATCATCAATGACATCACACCATCATTCTGGATGTTTCTCATCATGATGGCAGGTACAGGTTCACTGTGGATCATCGGAAGTATGAGAGAGAAGATACTTGGCAAGCACCAAGGAGGAGTTGAACAATGATCAAGAAGGTCTTACAGCTCATCATATCAGAGGGAATGTTAGACAAGAAGGAGATCGCACGCAGAGTTGGAATTCAGGTCGAAACTTTGGATGACATTATTCGACTTCTCATCCAGCGGGGATTTCTGACAACTGAGGTTCAAGGATGTAATGAAGAGTCTGCTTGTAGTGGTTGTCATCATGCCACAGGATGCGACATGGTGACATCAGTTGGGCAAGCATTCTATGTGACAGAGAAAGGAAAAGCATATGCCAAGATTGGAGGTAGTTGTTGAAAATGGATACTCAGGAAACACAAGGCGAACTCACAAAGGCACTAGAGATGTACATCAAAGTAGCCTACGAACTACAGAATGAGTTGGGAATTGCTACTGTATCAGATATGGCAGAACGTTTGAGTGTAAAGGCACCGAGTGTGACTGCAGCCTTACAGAAGTTAGACAGCATGGGTATGGTGAATTATAGGAAGTATCAGAATGTCAAACTAACCAAAAGAGGAATTGAGGTGGCTAGGAGGCTCGATCAGCGGAACAAGACACTTCTCGACTTTCTGTTGATGATTGGTGTTGACGAGGAAACAGCAAAGGTTGATGCGTGCGAAATAGAACATGTTGTTAATCCTATCACCATTGAGAAACTGGAGAAGTTTCTGAAGACCCTTTGAAGAAGATTCACTTGATTAGTTCAGCAAACTCATCCTCAGATAAGACTGTAACACCAAGCTCATTGGCTTTCTTCAATTTGGATCCAGCTCCAGGGCCAGCGACAACATAAGTAGTGTTCTTGCTGACATTACCTATCGATTTACCTCCGAATTTCTCAACTATAGCAGCTGCCTCGTGCCGCTTCCACTTCGTCAAGGTACCGGTGAAAACAAAGGTCATTCCATCAAATTTCTGGTTTGTTCTCGGTAACTTGTCAGCACGCATCTTAAGCCCCAACCGAGTGAGCTCATCAATCATCTTTCTGACATTCTTGTCTGAGAAGAACCGAACTATACTGTCAGCGATTTCAGGCCCAATGGTTTCAATCTGAACCAAGTCATCACGGGACGCGCTCATCAAAGCGTCCATTGAGCCATATTCGTTAGCCAGCAAGCTAGCAGTCTGCACACCAACAAGAGGTATACCTAGCCCGAAGATCAGTCTATCCAATGGTTGTTCTTTACTCTTTGCAATCTCATCAACTAGTTGTTGTGCTGATCGATCACCAAACCGCTCAATTTCTGTAAGTTGATCCACTGTCAAGGAGTAAATTGATGCGAAATTATTGATGAGACCTGCATCGATAAGTTGGTCTACTCTCTTATACCCTAGACCCTCAATGTCCATCCCAGCTCGAGAAACGAAGTGAGATATTCCTCTACGTAGCTGTGCAGGACACATGCTGTTTGTGCAAGATGCTGATTTCTTATCGTCACTCAGCTCAACTACTCCTCCACATACTGGGCATTTCTTTGGCATCTTGAATCTCTTCTCGGAACCTGTCCGCTTTTCTTCAATCGGTCGTACAACCTGCGGAATCACATCTCCTGCACGTTCAACCACAACATTATCTCCAATCCGAATGTCCTTCCGTTCAATCTCACTGAGGTTGTGAAGTGATGCTCTTGCGACTTCCACTCCACCAATGTTCACTGGTTCCAGTTCAGCAACAGGTGTTAGACGTCCAGTCCTACCAACCTGTACTGTGACATCCAGTAGTTTGGTCGTTGCTTGCCTTGCTGGGAATTTATAGGCGATAGCCCATCGGGGGTCTCGCGCTCGCATACCTAGAATCTCTTGTTGCGCAAGACTGTTCACTTTGAAGACTACCCCATCAATCTCATACGGAAGATCATCTCGCTTCTCTACAATTTCAGTATGATAATCAATTGCTTCATCTATTCCTTGACAGACTCGGGTAAGTTCTGTATTGACCTTAAACCCCCATTTTGGAAGAGTATGAAGAGTTTCCATCTGTGACTCAAAGGAGTAACCTGTCGCTTCAGCCACACCATACATGAATATCTGGAGTGATCTCTTTGCAGTGATTGTTGGATCGAGCTGACGAAGAGACCCTGCTGCTGCATTCCGTGGATTCGCGAATGTCGCTTCACCTGCTTCTTCTCTTCGATAGTTCAGCTCGCTGAACCGAACATAACTCATGAAGACTTCTCCGCGAGCAACAAGACGTTGAGGTGGAGCTTGACCCTGATGAACCATGAGTACAAGAGGGACCTCTTTTATTGTCTTGATGTTCGCAGTGACATCTTCACCAGTAGTGCCATCTCCTCGAGTCGATGCTACAACCAATTCACCATTCTCATAGATGAGCTCAACAGCAAGTCCATCAAACTTTGGTTCTGCAACGTATTCCACATCTGAGAGGCCAAGCTCACTCCGGCATGTTTCGTCAAAAGATCTGACGACGTCTTCATCATAGACTGTCTTTAGACTTACCATTGGAATAGGATGTGTGACCAGTCCCAATTCTTCTCTCGGAGGTCCACCTACCTGTTGAGTGGGGGAAGTTGCGCTCTTCAACTCAGGATACTTTTCCTCGAGCTCAATCAGCTGCAAGAGAAGTCTGTCATACTCTGCATCAGTGATCTCAGGAGAGTCCATCACATAGTACCGATAGTTGTGAAAATGAAGTGCTTTACTCAGATCATTTATGGCTGCTTGTGCATCCTTCTTTGTCTTGACCTTCGAAACGTCAATCTTTGGTTTCATGTCTTCTCTCATGCCCAATACTCCTCCGATAGTGTATCAGCATGACTAACCTATAAACTGCACTCACTCTGAAAAATCAAGCTACGTCTCTTTAAATGCCAAAAGAGCTCTTAGTAAACGGTTAGGAGGCAACCAACCTGAGCTCGAGACCTCAAGTCCATAGGATACTCATAGCAGGAGACGAAGAGCTAGGCTTCAGTCTGTGTGCCAAACTTTTGGATAGAGACCTCACTGATCCCAGGACCCTGGCGAAGGAGTCTCTTGAGGACGAATGGCCCAAGGACGAATGGATAAAGCTTGAATCTGTAATGGATGAGGGAATCGTCACAACCTATGAGCTAGACCTGGAGCTCCATGGACCCTGGGTCTGGGAGCTCTATAGTACACTTGAACCACGTGACTATTTCAGAAGGTTCTCGGGAGTAGTTCTGTGTGCAGACCCATTTAGAGAAACCCTTCCGTCTGAGCTCTCCAACTTGATGAGAACGATTGAGATTCATGTTGGACATCCCCTTCCTACAATCATGATCGTCGATAAATCAAAGAAATTAGTAAAGGGTCAAACCGCAGCCCTGCGAGAGATAGCTGAAACCCTGGCAGTTTCCATCATGTTCATCAATCTTAACACAGGAAAGAATATTGAGAAGGTATTCAAGAGTCTGACAGAGGAGATATGTGGCTGTACGTGATAGCAAGCGCTGAAGGACACATTGATTTGTAAAGAAACCAATAGTTGAAGGAGGGTAGTCGCATATTGAGAAAGAGTGTGGTTTTTCTGTCATTGGCAGCAATAATCCTACTCTCTTCTCTGATTCCAGAGGTTCATGCAGACACTATTGTTTACATTACTGAAACATTTGATGAAGCCATTGAGCCTGTGATGTTCGGGAATTCAACAGCTTATCCTCACGAGGACACGACAAGAATCTCGGTTACTGATGACGGAATTATTTTCATGTTAGGTTATTGTTACTTGTGGGAATTGGTTCGAGGAGAAACACCCGTTTCGCTCATCGCGTGGGATAGTGATGGAAACATAATGTGGTCGCACACTTGGGGATGCTTTAGGCTACAATTGTTTGGCATGACTATTGATGAGACATATGTCTATGTTGCTGGTAGAGAACGGGGGGACATATTCGTTGGGAAGTTTGATTACTTTGGGCAACAAATTTGGAACAAGAGCATCGATCTGGGAGAGAGTGAAACCGGATGGACAATAGGAATCCTAGACGATGGGACAATAATCATTGGAGGATACCAATACAGTGAGCCGGAACCAGACCAGACTCTTACCGAAGGCATACTAGTAGCACTTGACCTGGATGGAAATTATTCTTGGCATGCAACATATGAGGTGGACACCAACATTCTCTGTGACTCGAACTCTATCTACATAAATTCGCTCAATACGATACAGAGATTGGACAACCGTGGTGATATAGTCTGGTTTGTTGATAGTATGGATAGTCAGCTCCTAAATGTTCGAGATGAAATGTTGTACACCTATCGGGGATATACTACCAACTACACATGGACAAGTATTAGCGGTTCAACTTTTGAGGGCCCCTTCGCTCAGACAGATGTAGACATTCTCTCGTGGAACACCGAAACTGGACATCCATTGAATCTGAACAATATCAAGTTCTGCGACTATAATGGTCAGACGTACAACAGAACAGTAATTCAGAGCATTGTGGCTAAAGATGGATCTTTGGGCATGTTGATCGGATGTTATGATATCGAAAAGTGGTATCTGTCGAGTATTATTCCTACAACTGAGTTGACTTCAACCACCCTGCTCTTAAACGGAACATGGCATAATGTTCTATTGGACATGGATGATACTGGCAATGTATACTTGGCTGCAACATCAAGAACGTACGGTCTTACTGTGATGAGGTTTGACTCCAGTCAACTTGCCTCAGGCCCGAGCTCAGCATCAGATGTTATCTCACCACCCATAGACCTCAGTAGTGATGGGATGATCGATGTCCAAATCGTTACGCTTACTCTCATTGGAGTCACATTCATTGATGTAACCTTCATCGTATATCTGAAGCGGAGAGTAGCTCGCTGAAAAGCTGTCAGAAAATCGAGCTAGTGTTCCAAAAATCAGTGGAACCGCCTTTTCGCAATGCTTATATCAAAAAGCTCCCATGCCAGATGTGGCGTCACCGAAAGATTCCTAGTTGATATTAGGAATCTGGAAGGACCGGAAGACTTTTAAGGCAGATTTGAGTATATAAAGTTAGCGGAATCTGAATGGGGATTGAACGTATTCTGATGGTTCTTCTGCGCCACGAAGCACTGAACGACTTTTAGATTACATGAGACATGACCCTTCGGAGGAGAGGTAGTCGGACAATGTCAAGGACAGACCGTAAGCAACCTGATCGCTCAAAGAGCTCAGCAGGGTTCACATGTCCTGAGTGCGGAGGCCGTGAGGTCGTACAGGATCTCGAGAAAGGCGAACGCATTTGCGCCACGTGTGGACTTGTGGTCAGTGAGCATAGGATTGACACTGGTCCTGAATGGCGAGCCTTCACGAGTGATGAGAAGGATGCAAGGTCTAGGGCGGGAGCCCCGACCAACTACGCGATCCATGATAAGGGTCTTTCGACAATGATTGACTGGCGTGACCACGACTCTCAGGGGAAGAGGTTCACTGCCAAGAAACGTTCCGAGATATACCGCCTAAGGAAATGGCAGATTCGTACGCGAGTTCACAGCAGTGTGGACAGGAACCTGGCTCAAGCCATGTCGGAACTTGACAGGTTGTCTTCACAGTTGGGACTAACAAAGAGCATCAAGGAATTGGCTGCGTTACTCTATCGAAAATTGATAGTCAGGAGACTTGCACGGAGCAGGTCGATTGACGCAATGGTTGGAGCAGCGATATATGCTGCCTGTAGACTGAGAAAAGCACCACGTTCCCTTGAGGAGATATCACGACACTCACGGGTGAGTAAAAAGAAGATAGGTCAACACTACCGCCTATTGGTCGAAAAGCTGAAGCTGAGAATGCCGATATCAGATCCAGCAAACTACGTCCCCCGCTTCATCACCCAACTGAACCTTCCTGGCAAGGTCCAGCAGAAGGTGCTTGAGATTCTTGATATGGCCAAGCAAAATCGAACACTGGTCACAGGGCGAGACCCAAGAGGTCTTGCAGCCGCTGCGATATACATCGCTTCGATCCTTATGGATCACAGAGTGACACAACGTGACATCGCGATGGCTGCAGGTGTGACTGAAGTAACGGTTCGGAACCGTTACAAGGAGCTCGTACAGAAGCTCAATATTACCATGGCGCCGTGATAAACAAGTGTGTAGGAGTATAACGAATCTGTTTGAACATGAGGGTACTGGGACCTCGAAAAACCCAGAGCACGTTGGAGGGAACAAGTAAACAAATGGCAACATCTAGGATAGATGAATCGACAAGAGAAGAAGTGATTTTGGATAGTCCTGGCATGACATGCCCCGATTGTGGTGGCAATGATGTCGTCAGGGACAATGAGAAAGGGGAGTTGATTTGTGCCACATGCGGTCTCGTGTTGAGTGACCATCGTATCGACACAGGACCTGAGTGGAGAGCATTCACCTCCGATGAGCGCGACACACGCGCCAGAACAGGTGCGCCAACAAGCTATGCACTGCATGACAAAGGTCTATCCACTATGATAGACTGGCGTGACAGAGACTCGAAGGGATCCGCCTTCACTGCAAAGCAGAGAGCGCAAATATATCGCCTCAGAAAGTGGCAGATCAGAACGCGAGTTCATAGCTCGCTGGACCGAAACCTAGCACAGGCAATGACTGAGATTGACAGGTTGTCCTCGCAACTAGGACTCTCGCAAGGACTGCGAGAACATGCTGCACGACTCTACCGCAAGCTCATAGCTGGAAGACTTTGGCGTAGTAGGTCGATCGATGCTACAGCAGCTGCTGCAGTTTACGCTGCTTGTAGACACAGAGGGTCGCCACGCTCGATTGAGGAGATAGCCGAACACAGCAGGGAGAACAAAAAGAAGATATCAGCCCACTATAGGATGCTGGTCACCAAGCTGAAGCTTCGAATGCCTATCTCTTCCCCAGAGAACTATGTTCCAAGATTCATCTCAGATCTCAAACTCCCACCAGAGGTCCAGAGAATCTCTATGGAAATCATAGAAAAGGCAAAGCAGGTAAGAAACCTAGTCACAGGCAGAGACCCAAGAGGTCTGGCTGCGGCTGCAATCTATATCGCATCAATAATGACAGACAACAGGGTGACTCAGCGGGATATCTCTCAGGTTAGTGGTGTCACTGAAGTGACAATACGCAACCGCTACAAGGAGCTGGTGAGCAAACTTGAGCTCACTATGGCACCTGCTGCAGTATAGGCTTAGTCAGGCTGCAGGAAACTGCAGCCACTCCTTCTTTTTCAACGATTGATTCATAAGTTCTGACTCCGAGCTCATAGTAGGTAGAGGGAGATGATAGTTGAAAGTGGTATCGTCATGTTCCTGTTCATGACAGGTATCAGCATATTCTTGCTTTTGGAGATGGGGGTCAACAATGTAGGTTCTCAGAAGAGATTGGTCCACTATTTCATAACCAATCCCTTGAAAGTTGAGGCACTCATCCTTAGTCTATTCTGTACCTTCCCATTTTTCATTCTCTACACCAGCTATTACGGATTCTTGATGGGGAGAGACACGGAATTCCCTTCTTTTCTAGTCACAATTGTGATAGGTTGGCCAGTACTCAGCTATGCAATACATCGAAGAATAATGGATTTCAAACATACCCTTGGGATTGACAAGAAGAAAGTGTACGATCCTGTTCAGATAGCTAAATTATCAATCGCAATATGGATGGTTGCAGCATTCGCTTTGGTATCTAGCTTCTTCTTTGCTCTCTTCGACATCTTGACCGAGTCCATATCGGTTCTCATAGCATTCAGCGGGATTGTAATGATGCTCATTCCATTTCGCGACTCACTTGCCAAAGTCCGAAACCAGAATGTAATTTCTGAAGAAGAACTCGATTGAGAGGATTTATCTAAAACAATTGCCTAAGTGACAGAAACGTGGTAAGGAGATTGTCATCGATGGATGTGTTTCAATTCATCCTAGCAGTCGTTATAATAGTGACAGCAGGAGGTTGGTGTCTTGATTGGGTCTTCTCTGGAACAGTCTATCCGATTTATGTTCAAAATCCTGTTGTGGAGGAGGAACATCAGTATTCGACAATCATTTGTCGAGTCTGTGGACATGAAGTGAGATACTCCATTCAGAAGATGAAAGCAAATGGAGAGGTCAAGTGCGGTAGATGTGGGAGTTTCCTTACAGAAGAGTAATCAGGACCTTCGAAGTGTTTTGATTTCATGGTGAAAGCTGTAGTTCTCGATATGGATGGTGTGATTAGGCACCTAGACATTGAGTATGCAGAAGGAGCAGCCCAAACTATCGGTTTTAGTCTAGATGAGCTGATGGACTTGCTTTGGGACAACGATGCAGCACAAGAACTACTGTGTGGGAGGTCAACACCAGATGTCTGGTGGGAGCAGGTTCAAAAATTGGACGTACGACTTGAGGGTGTGTCTCAGGATCTCATCTGGGATGAAGTACTAGTCAAGTCATTCATTGATCGTGATGTGATTGAGTTCATCGGAGGTGTCAGTGGTCATCTTGTAACGTGCATACTCAGTAACTGCACAAAGGAGGGCAAGATCAAAATTCTGAGGGACATAGGTGAAGATAGTCCATTCGATTTTATCTTGTCGTCAAGTGATTTCGGTGCAACGAAACCTGCACCAGAGGTATATCATGGTATGTTAGAAACAATCGGAGTGAAGGCTGAGGATTGTATTCTATTCGATGATAGACCTCCAAATGTAGATGGAGCTAAAGCAGTTGGAATTCAAGCCTACTTGTTCGAAGGGATTGAACAACTGAAGAAACTGGTTATACCCTCATGATTCTCGGGCCTTAAATTGTTAATAATGACACCAAATGGCGTCTATCCAAATTAGGAGACCGTTTCTATGGCACAAGCAGTAGTGCAAGAGCACGCACCATCCACCAAAAGCGAAGGCTCTGTATGGTCGAGAATGAATCTTCTCGCCATGAGTGGAATCATGTTGGTCATTGGAACAGCCTGGCGCATAGTTGACCAGTTTGTTCTCGGGCTTGGAGATACGTGGACGAACATAATGCCCTCCAAACTCTTCCCATTTCTGATTATCTTTGGTTTCTTCTTCAGATACCGAAGGCAAGAGATCGATTCTGTCTTAGGTCTTTCAAGGCACAGGCTGAAACTACAACTCTCAGTAGGAATCATAATGGGGATTTTGATCTCAATCTTGATCGATATTGGAGGAACTGTGGTTTATGGGTTGATTCTAGATCAAACCTATCCACTTGAACTTCATATCCTCAATGAGGGACTTCTTGGATACTCCTTCCTCTTCTTCTTGACAAATGCTTTTCTTGAAGAAACCCTGTTCAGGGGACTTCTTCAGAACAGTTTCAAGACAAGATTCACTCCATCTCGCGCCATTTTCCTTTCAGCTGTTATCTTTGGACTGTGGCATGCTGGTTGGCCACTCGTCAATGGTGGGACTGGAAGAGAAGTCATCATGCAGGTCTTTATGATGGTCTTCTTCACAACCATTCTCGGGCTCCTATTTGGTGTCTATTATGAGCGATTCAGTTCTGGGCGATCACTCTTGGGTGCAATCGCAGCTCACACCATATTCAACTTCGTGAGTGAGAACTTCAAGGTCGGACCTGAACCAGTCATACAGGGACCAGACCTTGCCTTCTCCACACCAGGCTTGATGACCGTGACCCTAATCATGTTCTTCGCGACGTTCTCAATCTTATTCGCGATCTTTTTGCGATACAAGATCGAACATGCCTCAGACCTTTGGAGGCGGTTCAGAGAGAGAACTGGGAAAGTGTTTCCCGGATTAACTAGAACAGAAGCTGCTACAGACAAAAAATCAGACAAGGTATGACAAATTATGCAGTCAGGTACAGATTTAGTAATAATTTCAGGTCTAGCGTCAATCATAATCTCTGGAACGATTGGAGTATACTTGTTTAGACTCTGGCGTCGACAAGATACAAGGTTGATGACGGATCTACCTCTAGTGTTTGCAATCACAACATTTTGTCAAGCATTGCAGATATTTATCCTAACACTACCAAACATAGGGCTTATCCCACAGACAATGGAATTATTCCGACTCCGCTCTCTAATCATCGGAGGATCGGTTGTTCCCATTCTGGGTGCGATCCTACAAATATGGGCACCTAGGATACAGAAGTATCACAACAGGATTGTACTAGCTGTTTCAGCCTACTGGGGTGTAATGGCTTTGTTTGGTGCAACTGAGAGTTTCATCATGATAGCGACAATTCCAATCATTCTCATCTTCGGAATAGTGATGGCAGCAACGTTTGCCATAACATGGAAGACTGGGAGATTGAAAGAAGTTCGAAGTGATCTAATGATGGTCTCTATAATATGTGGAATGGCCAGTCAGAGTCTGCGAGTCCCACTGTTAGGAACATTATTCTTCTATCTACCCGATGTATTTCTGATGCTTTCGATGCTCTTCACAGCACTAGCATTCGGAAATCCATGGTACAGGAAGACACTCAAGACCAGAGATACCACAGAATCGCCACACGAAATTGCAGTGACTGTTGATTACTAAAAAGAAATGTTGGATCTTCGCTCACGAGATAGAGCGAAGACTTTCTACTCTATTGTGCAGTTACTGATACACTGGTCCTCATGTTTCGGAAAATGAGGATGCAGGCTGGGACCACAACTATGTCAATCAAGACATGTAGAATGATGAACAGGTTTGCCACTTCTTTGTGAAGGAAGAGGAAACGAATCACTCCACCAACTCCTCCGATGAGAGGGAGGATTACGCAGAGGGCAACAAGACCCTTCTTGTCAAGGAACCTTATCAAACCTATTCCAAGGAACAAATACATTGCTCCATAGAGTGCTGCACCTATGTTATGCCAAACTCCTCCATACACGAATACTTGTAGAGTATGCGTAGAGGCTGAAAGAATCAACAAACCACCAGCAAGCAGTCTGAGTCTATTTTCGTTCATGCTGTCTATACACCTCCTTCAACTACTTCAGCAGCCAGAGGCCTAGACTTGGCTTGGATGTGAGTGTTTGCGATGATACTTTCTGTGTGAGAAACCTCCATCCTCACTGCAACCGTAGGACTCAGAGCTCCAAACTCAAGTGAGTGTTTGAACTCACCATTGTTCCTCCCAACAGCATCATCAAAGGCTCCTGCGAACTCTGCAAGCTCAACGTCGTTTTGAAACATTGCAGATATTGTGTAGTGAGCTCGACTTCCATCAATAGTGCCTACAACAGTATAGTCTAAGAGCTGAGCTCCTGTCTTCACACATGCTGCAGAGATTCCCTCATTGACATGGGCATCAGTGAGCTTTTCTCCAGCTAGATTGACAACTCTACCCTTCCGACCTATACGATGCACTGAGTACGGATTAGTATCGATGAAGGTCAACATATCCCCGATACGGTATCTTGTATAACCCATCATGTTGGTGAGAACAATCTCGTATCTGTGACCCTTCTTCACTTCTGACAACGGGATGACCTTTGGTTCATCCTTGTGAATCTCTTTCTCTGGAATGAACTCGAAGTAGTTTATGTGAGGTAGTAATTGAATCCCATTGTCTGTGTGCTCAAGGAGTGTTGTACCGTAAATCCCTTCACTTCCCGCGTAGTTGTCCCAGAGCGTTGCGTTCGGTAGGGTTTCTTTAAGCCAGGACTTGTAGGGATCTGCATCGATACCTGTTGCACCAATCATGATGAGATTTGGCCAGAGGACCTGAAGGTCTAGTGTACCGTCATCACGGAGTGCATCACGGATTCGCTGTTCATGTTTTGTCCCCTTGAACTCCTCAAACAGACTTGGTCCGTACTCATTCTGCATCTTCCTAATAAACGAAATAGCCAAGGTTGTTATTCCAGCAAGAGAAGTAACATTCTCCTGCACACCGTACTTGGCATATGCCCACAGCTTTTCGCTAATGTTGGTCATGTTGAAGACTTCCTCACCAGGTTTGATGAGCTTCTTTAGCAACGCATTGGCAATCATCTCTCTTGATATGCCAGTCATATAACCCAAAGGCACACCATTCAGTTCACCAAGTCTTGCAGGAGCTGCAAAGGTAACCATTGTGCCATCGAAAACTCTGTTGTTTCCGCGTTTGGCATTGATGAATGACATAAGGAACAACATGCTCGCCGCAGAGTAATCAGCCAGGCCTGCCTTGCTTATAGGGAGAGCCTTTGGTTTTCCAGTAGACCCACTGCTCTGAACATACCAAATAGTCGGATCAGCTGTGACAATTGGACTTTCAGGACTTGCATGTATTTGCTCCCAATATGGCTGCATCGATGCATAGTCATAGAGTGGGACACGTTCACTAAATTCCTCAGGTGTTGCTATACTGGCAAAATCGTGGTCCTTCCCAAACACAGTGTGACTGTGTCTTTCCAGGATTGACATGAGCTTGGCATCGGTCAGTTCAATTGGGTTGTTCAAAATCTCCGCAATTGTCTTTGCCTTTCTCTTCGCCAATAGAGGAATGAGCTTGCTGATTACTCCCATTATGAAACCATTCCTCCCAATGAATTCACAAAACGAAGTAGTGCAACTCTGTTCCTTCGACCCGAGTCAATTCTCGTTTTCGACATCTTAGTCTTGCCTCCTTCTGGTTTCTTAGGATTGCCCCAAGACACCATCTGAAGGAGTGCGTACTCGACTGATACTAAGTGTCCTCTGTCAGGGGGTACTCTCCTGTATGAATCCTCCCACTCGTTGTAGATACTCGTTTGTAAGTCCAGTTCTGGCAAATCTACCAGTCATAACTGTCAATTCAGACGGTGGAAGGTTGAGACTCTCTGTCGCCCCAGGTCGTGTGTCGCTTTTTGCAATGGAGAGTGTTGGAAGCTTCAGATATTGTTAGGTTTGAAAAATGAAACAAACCTGACGATTAAGGCCATAGAATGAGTATCTTGAATATCAGAAGGTCTGACTTAACAACAACCAGGTACTCGCGATAGATTCCGATCAATCAATTTTGTCCCAAATCCTTCTTCCCGTTGCAGAATGCGGTACAGGAGTTGGAGCGATGAAGTGTATGAGAGTATTTCATAGATTCTGAATATCATTTCCTAACTAAGAACTGCAAACGCAGCCTTTAGTGAGCGTATTTTCTGGATTCGTGAGACCCATACTCTTGTTTACCTCTCAAGGAAGAAGTCTAGAGTCTTTTGAGCTTGGTCATTCTCAAGATGATAACCCAACTCGAAGACCAGTTGATGGCAGCATACAGAGAAGCGAATGGTCGCGGTATGATAGACGTGACCCTACCACTGCAAGTCATGTTCAGTGACGCGGACAGGACTGTCCTAAAGGCTCGACTACGATTCAATGGGTCTGAGAAGGATGCTAGTCTCATCCTCATCATCGGGCTGAGGAGTGACATTCTCTCTCCGTTCCAGCGATTTGAATCAGACAGGCAAGGTAGGTTCGCACCTTGTGACATTCCAGGGATCGTGCCTGGTCTGGCGTTGATGGTCACCTCGATCAATTCAGGACTTGCACTAAGTGCTATCGCAAAGGATGATGCCACGAGATTCATCCTTGTGTTCGAGGGTCTTGCGGAAAGAAAGGGGGGAAGTCTCCGTGCACTCTCAGCGGTAGTGAGGAATTACATGAAGAAGTGGAGTGAGTGGACTGAGGTCCTCATGACCACGATTCGAAGAGACCCTGTTGTTTCGGGATGGGATCTGGATTGGAGGGAGTACTTGGCAGGAGAATCAGGGTTTGTTACGATGAACTGGTTCAAGCCAATGACATTCTCGGAGAGAGAGATAGCCCTGAATAGAGTGGTGGTGTCATCGAGGGCACTTTTGGCGTCTGTGCTCAGCAGCAGTCAGCTGAAGGACCCTATGATAGTTGGTCTTAGAGAGTGGTTGGACAGACTAGAACCACTTCCAGAGGTCATCAGTGGAGTACAGGCTAGTGAAGAGGAGGTTGAGATCTAATGCAAGTAGACGATTTTACTCGAAGTGTTCCCCGAACCCCGTTCAACATGCCACAGGTCTCCTGGCTTGCAGGAGCCGCGGCTGGAATGAGGATTGGAGGGAAGAAAAGTCCAGCGTGGCTTTGGGATGCTTTCTTCAACGACATCACTGAGATGATCCACCTCGTAGGTGATGTCGAGCCCGTTGATCCGGGCTTTGCACCAAACGAAGGAGACGGTCTCATCGGATCAGCCTTTGATGCGCTGGGTGGCTACATCAGTGTCACTGGTGAGATTACACCTGAGGGGCTCTACTTCAGGGTCCCAGTGAGATGTCAGAAGCAGGTGAAGGAGCTTCTGAATGGGATTACAGTACATCGTTCGGATGGAGAGATCATCGTTCCAGAATACGACATGCCAGCGTTTCTGAGACTTATACCAGTAGAAGGACCCCTGGCAGAGTGGCTTGAACAGGAGGAGATTGCATGACAGAGCTTGAAGCCGTACAAGGAATCGGGCCGGCTGTAGCCAAGAAACTCAGGGACACCTATATCACAACTGCAGAGTTGCTGGCCGTCCAAAATCCTATCGAGTTGATGAAGAAAACAAAACTGGGAGAAGGAACCACAGAGAAAATCATCAAGAATGCAAGGTCTCTTGTTGGCAAGTTCGGTTTTCGCTCTGGGCTAGAAATTGAGAAAGAGATGGAAGAGATGCCACGCCTCACCACAGGAGTTGAGAAGATAGACACTGCACTGCGTGGAGGAATAGAAATCGGCTCGATCGTTGAGTTCTTTGGTCCAGCTCGAGGTGGGAAGACACAATGGGTTTCACAGCTGGCAGTAACCGCTCAGCTCCCGAGGGAGCAGGGAGGGCTCGAAGGCAGGGTCCTGTGGCTCGACACCGAGAGCTCGTTTAAACCGTGGGTGATCCGAGCGCAGGCCATACGTCACGGTCTCGATCCGGATATCACATTGGGTAACATCGGGAGAGCAGAAGTCGTGCTATCTGGGCAGATAACGGAGATCTTCGAGAGCGTCCCGCAGATGTGTGCTGAACAGGACTACAAGCTCGTTGTGATTGACTCCTTCACAGGACTGTTCAGAGCCGAATACACTGGCTTAGAAAATATGCGGATCAGACAACAGGACATGAACAATTTGCTCAACCAGATGCGTAGAACTGCAACTGCCACTGGATGCATCTTCGCTTACACAAACCAGGTCATGGCCAAGATCTCAACCTATGGTGGAAATCCGAACGCTCCTGTAGGCGGACATATAGTGTCCCATGCCAGTGACTACAGGTTCTATACGAGAAGGACAAAGTCCGATGTGAGGAAGATCGAGCTTCAGGACAATGCGGGCTTGCCAGAGTTCGATGCCGAGCTTGTTGTCGGGTGGGGAGGATTATTCGCTGACTCCAAGACCAAGAAGGAGATTGAGCCACAGGTTCTCGAGTATTTCGAGAGACGTGGAGAAACCATTGACGTAGACAACGATGACGCACCTGAGGAAGAAGCCGTCATTGAGGCTGAGACTGTTTCGGCAGGTGAGGGTGCGTGACCCGGGAGCGAGGGATGTTCAGAATCTACAGATGTGCAAAGTGTCGAAACATAGGATATCTCGTTGTTGAGAATGAAGAGGAAACCTCCCATTGCAGCCTTTGCCATGCTGTAGTTATTCATGAGGCAGGTATGGTCTACGCTGCGACGATACAAGAAGCCCAAGCAGGCGTCCGTGAGCTGGTCATAGAGTCGCAGATGTCGAAAGTGAAGGCTGCAGGTAGTAGTCGAGGTCTCGGACTCAAGCGCCGAGTTTACAATATAGTTGAATCACTTGTCGACCTCAATCGGGGACGACCTGTGAGTATTGAGAATGTGATGAGAGAATGCAGTGAGGCAAACATCGACCTCGGTCGAGCTATGAGATTTTTGGACTCCCTTGAGTCAGAGGGAATGATCCTGAATGATGGCATTTCGGTTTCACTGACAGCGGAGGCCTGGTCTGATGTCTAGCACTGATGAACAAGAACATGTCTGGGTTTCAACCACTCCTCCGAATGTCCCGGGGAGCTCGATGATCAACCTGGTCAATCTACTGTTGCGAGAAACCGCACATCGCATCACAGTGTTGGATAGAGCAAGAGGACCAGACCCTGAGCTCTATGTTGTCACAAGGGTCGACTGGAAACATCCTGACCTTGAGAAACCAATGCTTCCCCAGTTGCCTAGTCTGCTATCGCTGCTAGAAACTCTAAGAGGTTCCAAGGGAGTTCCGAGAGAAATCAGATTGAATAGTGCTGAAGGAGTGGCGGTGTATCTCTCCACTGGAGTCAGGGTCTCATCGTTACCCAAGGACCCAAAGACAGCTGTGCAGGGACTCATGGCAATCATAGAAGAGTCGTTGGAACATCTCTTCTCCACAATGCGAGAGGTGGAGAAGTGGTTCTGGAAGGCTGCCCGTCAGAAAGGATTCAGTCCGGAGATAGTAGAGAGAATGGCTCGAGAAGAGGTCGGGTATAACTCTCGCGAGTTGATGCTAAGATTTCAGAGAATCCTGCACAAGTTCTTCTCACTGAAGTTCAGGATATACCAGGCAGAAGAACGATTGAGGGTGGAGGAGGAGTACGATTGACCACTGCGTTGACCGATCCAATGGCCTTGTTCCCTTATACACCAAGGCCTTCACAGGAAAAAGCGGTCGGTCTCGCAGCTGATGTCTATTCAAGAAAGACTGTCGGACTTTTGAGCGCTGATTGTGGAATCGGGAAGACCATTGCAGTCCTATCAGGCTATCTAGCAGCACGAGGACACGACGAGTCCGCCCGTTTGTTTGCCTTGACACGGACTCATTCACAGTCAAAGGTGTTTGAGAGTGAGCTCGAAGTCCTCAGATCGGTTATGCCAAGGCTTACAGCAACAACCATGGTCAGCAGAGTCCATGTCTGTCCGATAAGGCACCAGATGGAGAATCTCAGCTCAACGGGTTTCATGAGAGCCTGCGCCAAGATGATCAAGACAGGTGCCTGTAATTACTACTGGGGATTCTACAAGAAACAGACAGACGGTCGTACAGTTATCAGGGATGAAATTAGAGGAACAATAGATGACCTTCTAGACACGGGAGTTGTTACTCGAGAACGTGTCGAGGAACGGGCACAGGAGGAGGGTGTCTGTCCCTATGAAATGATGAGATGGTGTGCAAGAAGAAGTAGGGTCATCATCGGGCCCTATTCGTATTTATTCCGCTCTCGCATTCGTACCGCCCTCCTTGCATCATTAGGAGTAGCCCTTCAGGATGTGGACATTCTTGTAGATGAGGCACATAATCTCCCAGCACATGTGCTTGATGCTGAAACAGCTCATCTTAGTAACGATGACCTGAGATGGCTCAAGGAGAACCATCAATTAGTGACCAGAGAAACTGGTCTGAGATGGATTCGAGAGGTCATCGACTTTCTTTGGGAAACCTTGATGGTAAATTTGGACAAGATGTACAATCGAAAAGAGCGTGTCTTAGACAAGTGGGACGTGTCACCCAGGTTCATCAAAGAAGATGACCTTGACTTGCTTCATGCTTCTGGTCGCCCAGGAATGAACGATCCAGAGAACGCAAACCTGATTGAAACCCCGCTTGACAGACTCATCGAATTCCTGTATGCCGCTCTTAGAGCTGCAAAGAGTGACGGGTGGCATGTCACGCTCCAGAATACAAAATCATGGGAAGACAACATCCCATCTACAAGTTCAAAGCTTACAATACAACCACTGAACTCTTCGGGTCTCACTGCGCCGATACTGCGTGGGGCACGTGCCGCTGTACTGATGTCAGGAACTCTTAGGCCCCTTGAGTACTATGCCAGACTCCTTGGAGTCTCAGGTGCCATGGTCGAGAGTCTAGTTAGTCCGTATCCAAGGGGGACCAGACTCGTTCTTATTGACAAGAATCTCAATACAAAATACCAAACAAGAGGACCAGACCTTTGGAGAGAACTCGCCCTCAGAATATCCATCGCTCTCAAGGCAATGCCAGCAAACAAGAGTGCTCTGATTGCGTTTCCAAGCTACCAGATGCTTCACGAAGTCATGTCATATTCCATTGACACTGGTTTTCGAGAGGTGCTTATTGAGACCAGAACTGAACGTGTCGAAACCCTTGCTGAGGCAATTTCTGAAAAGCCCCATGCAGTGTTCTGTGTCTATGGAGGAAAGTTCTCTGAGGGGATAGATCTAGTGAGTGAGGGTTCCAGTCAGATAGACCTGATAATTGGAATCGGGATTCCTTTTGGCCCACCCACCAGCTACCAGGTTGCTCTCCAACATTGGTATGACTCTCGCTTTGGTGATGGCTCAGGATTCTACTATGGATCAGTCATTCCTTCGATAAGACAGGTGGCTCAACTGATAGGACGACTGAGGAGAGCTCCGACTGACACTGGAGTAGTAGTGTTATTGGATAACCGTTTCATCAAACACCTGCAGGTGTTCGGAGAGGAGATAGTGTCAGACGTCTGGCCTTATCGAGATGTTGAGGAACTCGAACTAGCAATCAGCCAGTTTGTCAAAATGCAGGAGGATTTGGTACATTGAATTTCAAAGACATTTCAGAACTCCGATGGTTCGGACTCTCTCTATTCATTATAATATTGATTCTGAAAATAGGGCTTTCACTAAATGATGTCATTGGGATTGCACTGATTGGCACAGGTCTAGTAATCTATGTCTACACCTTCATCCTCGACATGCGCTCAATCGAATCACCCAGAGTACTCTGGGATGATGCTAGAGGGATTATGGCTACTGTTCGACCATGGCAGGTTGAAGTGTGTGCTGCACGACTACTAGGTAGTGTACCCCTGGGAATTGACCTATCTCACTCAGCAAGAAAAGTGCTTCAGGCAATGCACTCACGTTTCCTAAATGAAGAGGGAGGATCTCTTCTTTTCTTCATATCACGTCCTATGGGTGATGGGACCACAAAAGTGGGTCTACTAGTCAGGAGAACTGCGTTTCGACTGCCAAGTTTGGTACCTAAGTTGGATCACCTTGTGCAACTCCTGATGGCAGATGTCATGATCCTTGAAGGTGCGATGCGTGCTGCATATCCACACTTACCAGTTGAGAGAGCTGAGAAGCAAGATATACTCATAGTGAATAAAGGAGGTATAGAATCAATTGTCCCGCATTGAGTATCGCTCAGGTGTGGAGATTCCGTTTGATGTCAGCGAAGAAGACATCATGAGGGCTCTTGAAATTGGTCATGGGTACAAATGGACTGTCCTCATTAAACATCCGGTAGTTGTCGCACATGGCGCACCAACCATAGGGAATATGCCAGAGCTGTTGATGTCGGGAGATTGTACTTTGATTGTTGATGGAGGCGATCCTGCATATGTTGAACGTCTCAGACAGGTTCTAACAATGCTACAGAGACATTCTCAGAGTCACATAGCTAATTCGGAGGGAGTGACTGTTGGGTAAACGTCTGATTCTTGGAACAGAACCAGAGGTTGACCCTCTACAGGAGATTTCAGGCAAATCAACACAGATTACAACTGGAACGGAAATCAGATGGGAAAGCAGAGAACTTGGTCGTCCATTGGCCCGCATCTCAATCATATCGTTACTAGCAATTGCAATTGGATTTGCATTTCCGATTCTCGTGACCTTTACTGCAGGAATCTTCCTGTTCTTTCACTATGTTACGCCAAAGATCAGAGAGCAACGAGAGATCTCGCAACTACTCCAGGGATCCTGGCAGGAGATACCAGAGGATGATGTGTCATATATTGTGAATCCTGAAAATGTTGAGCTACGAGGAACAGGACCTGCACATTATTCGGTTGCAATGGATCTTGGAAAAGCAAGTCCTACACTGTTGGGAAATGTTGGATCTCTAGTAAGATCTATCGACACCTCAAATGGTTTTGGACTCTATGTTACGATGAGGAAAGAGAAGATAACTAGAGCGATGGATGAAGAAAAAATCTCCAACATGTTGGAGGGATATCTCACAGCACTATCAAAGGGGGAATTGGATGCCTATCTTACAAGAAGAAGCGGGCTCTGGGCTACACATGTGTCAATAATTGGACATATGAAGGATGATGCACAGGTAGATACCTTTGAAGCATCAGTAAGAGGAGCAGTCCCTGAGAGGGATTGGAAACGATTAAAGCCAGTTGAACTCCATTCAAGGTTAATTCAACAAAAGTTGGACAGACAACAAGGATGGTTCTATGCAGTTGGCTCTGAGCTATCAGAATGGTTGGTTCAGCTAAGGAGTGAATTAGCTGCTGAAGTAGGGAGCAATATTCCGGGTCAATTCATAGCTCCGATTAGAAGCAGACCTGACGACTATAGATTGGGAGTCATACTAAATCCAGATACTCTTCAGACAGGTCCATCTGCTGGATTAGCTCATAGAGATTTAGAAGCAGGCACCCTACTGTGTGGAGGAACAGAACAAAGTAGAAACAATGTCATAACGTTGATCACAGACGAACTACTCAAGGCTGGGAAACGGGTCATTGTAGTCACTGGATCTTCGACACTTGCAAACTTAACTGTCTTGACTGACGCGTCTGTTCATCTGGAACTTGGTAGAGACCTCGTATTGAATCCGATAGATGCAGAAGGTGTATCACGAACAGATTATGTTCCTCTTTTGATCTCTGCTTTACAGGTCGTTGCAGCTCAGGATCTGCGAGGGGCAGCTGAACTAGAGATTGCAATTGGTCGTGCAGTATCATTAGGTAATGCTACTCTCGCTGATGTCAGATTTACATCAGATTTTGATAATCCCGAGTCAATAGACGATAGATCACAAACTGGAAACCTAAAACCATCTAAAAAATCGTTGATAGGAATGGAAGCGATACGGTCTCTGCATATGGGACCAGCTGCAAGAGCATTCTATGGAACACAGACTGTTCCTACAAGGAGACTCGCGGATCCGTCATTGACAGTAATCAGAGTGTCTCTTGGTTCTACCGGATTGGATAGTTTCGCTTGGAATTTGATGTGCATGAAGTTGGCTGGTTTGAATCCAGATCCGAATGTGGTTGTTATTCTCGATGGTGCTGAGAATATGAGAATCAGAAACCGTCGATTCATGAAGCACGATTCGTTCTCTGAACGGCTTCTGAAGAACTTGGTTAGGAGAGGACCTCTTGTGTTGTCTCTCGAGCATCCAGCAGATATGGCACCTGGTGCAATTGGAGTTCTAACTTCTTGTGTATCGTTGAGACTCAGGGAATCAGTAGATATACACTATGCCGCAGATTTACTCGGACTTAACGTCATTACAACAGGTATGCACACCAAAGCGAGAATCTCTCCAAGGGAGTCATCCTTCTTGAGAGTAATGGATGACGATACTGTACTTTTGGTTCATGATGGCACAGAGACCTGTCAACCTGTTAGACTGGCGACACCACCGCTACTCGAACCAAGAACCAGTGGCGACGTGTCAGATCGAGTTGACAAGCTTGTACCAACAGAGGCTAAGCATCAGTCCATACACGAACGGACTCTTCTCGACACAGTGGCTGGAGATGGTAGAAACCTCGCTATCATAGTATTGAAGCTTCTTGAGAGGTACGAGCCCCTCACAGAGGAAGCAGTTAGGAGATTTGTGATCGCGAATGGAAACGATCCAAACCCAGATGTTGAAGGGATTCTAGCAAGACTGGAACACGCGAGCATGATACTACGTGGACATGAAAACCACAGTGGAGTATCTTATGCTAATTTCAGAATCACAATGAAAGGATCAATGGCTCTGAAGCAGTCCGATGAGGTGGGTGCTATTACGTGATGGCTGTGTCAGATGTTTCCATAAAGGTAGAGCAGATGATTGGGAAAGCAGGCATTAAACCTAGAGGAATCCAGACTATCGCAAAGGACAAGGGGTTGTTAGATGGAAAGAGTATGATGGTCTGTAGTCCCACTGGCAGTGGGAAGACACTGGTCGGAGAGATGGCACTACTCAGGGCTGTGACTACTGGTAGGAAAGGGATGTTCTTAGTACCTTTGAGAGCTTTGGCTGTCCAGGTTACACAAATCTTGAAGGAACGGTATGAGGTATTTGGAATAGCAGTAGGACTCAGTAGTGGTGATTTCCAGAATTCTGGAGAGGACTTGGTGGATTATGACATTCTTGTCACTACGTATGAAAGGGCGGATTCACTATTACGTCGTGGAGTTGAATGGATTAGCGAGATAGGAACCATAGTAATTGACGAGATTCAGACCCTTTCTGACCCTGGTCGTGGAGCTCGTCTCGAGAGTCTGATACTCAGACTCAAACGAATTTCATCAGAACTCCAAATCATTGCACTCTCAGCAACAATCGGAGCTCCTGACGAACTAGCCGAATGGATAGGTTGTGATCTCATCGAGTCTGATGAGCGTCCTGTTCCTCTTGTTTGTCAAGTGATTTCAGCGGCTAACAAGAATCACAGCATCAAGAACTTGGTCATGTCGACGGTTCAGGGTGATGGTCAAGCAATTGTCTTCAGCAGGACCAGGAGGGAAGCTGAAGCACAGGCACTTCGACTCGCAGAAGATGTCGGACGCCAATTCTCCACAAAGGAGAAAGACCAACTGGATTTGGAACTCCAATCCGTAGAGAACTCCACAGTGAACATACCATCTGATGTCAGAGCCCTACTTCATGATGGCACAGCATATCATCATGCAGGTCTGGACTATCAGACAAGACGACTCATAGAGAAATTATTCAACAGGGGGCTCGTTCGTTTGATTTGTTCAACATCGACGCTTGCTGCAGGGATGGACTTACCTGCCAGAACTGTGGTGCTCTCGAGTGTGAGGTCACCCCGTGACTATAGAAATTACATGACTGCAAACAGTGTTCATCAGATGCTTGGAAGAGCTGGTCGTCCTGGCCATGATCGAGTCGGTTTTGGTGTGATAGTTGCTGGGAGTACTGGCGAAGCAGACATGATCAAAGAACGTTACTTCGACAGAATTATTGAGGAGGATGGAAAGACAGAGAATCTCATTCCTAGATATAATCCAATATCCAGTGTTCTAGGAGAGCCTAATGCTCTGGCTGAGCAGTTGCTAGTCATGTTAGATATGTTGACCTCGGCTTCAATTGATGATGTTGAAAACGGAATATTGGGCGAATCATATCTGATCCATTGTGCAATCCGAGATACACAGGCTCCTATGAGAGTCTTACATCTCGGAGAGATATCAGCAGAAGCTGCAATCGAGAGCCACGCACTACCCGACACCATTCACTCGGCACGAAAAGGCGTACTTGGCGAAACTAGGATTCGTGAACAGCATGAAACAGTCATAGGAGGGCTTGTAGCGGGTTTTCAAGGCGGACAATTCACCTGCCGATTCTCTGCAAGACTCTCAGCGGCAGGTACCTCAGAAGGAGCAATGTGCTCATGCGGTAAGCCAATGTCTGAATCTGGGATACTTTGTCACCATCTTGTGGCTTTAGGTATGAGTGCCGCAAAGGAACTAGGCTCACTTGCTGACTACGTTATTCCACTGGCGCTGTCCGAAACTTCGCCACTAGGGCTCTTGATAAGGCTGGGACTGGTCGAGGGAGATGAGGAGAGTAGGCTAAAGCCTACACGACTTGGTAGAGCTACGAATCGACTCTATCTAAGTATTGCAACAGTGAGAGAACTCCTTGCTCTCATTCCAACTACTGAGGATAGCAGGATGCTTCTCTGGTTACTTCGCCACCTAGTTTCTCTCGAGAGTGGATTAGGTCTTGATGATTCATTTGACAACATGCTGGCTGCATTGGTTTCAACTGACATCCCATTGAAACAGATTGCAGACCAGAATGACATCAGTCTGGGGGACATGTATGGCTTGATTGAGACCTCTAGATGGCTCCTTCATTCGATTGCTGTTGTAGCAGAGCTAGGAGGTCTCTCGAAAGTACATGGGATGTCAAGAAGTCTTCTGGAAGCAATAGAAGACAAATTCGGAAATCGAGGAGAACACGACAGATGACAATCGTAAGGGAAGAGGACGAAACAGCGGAAGGAGAAGATCTAGAAAAAGGACATTCAGCAGAAGCAACAATTGCTCACGACATAACTGATGCACTAAGATTGACGGATCATTTTACAGCTAATTATCCCAATGGTCTGACCCTGGGCGTGCGGTTGGAGGCTGTACCTGGAACGAGAGGTGTTCATGTCGATACAGTCTACGTTCTAGACTTGCGAGAGGCATCCTTTGGAAAGAGTAGTCTTGCAATGAGAGCTGCAGTTCTTGAAAGCATCAACAGGTCCCTGATCCGGGTACTTGGAGATGTCGGGCTAGAGGAGCTTATGCATGAACAATCAGTCTTGACACCGTGGGGGCGTGTGCGGCTTCCACTGCTCAGGGGAGCAAAGGGCAAGTCCTCATCGCTCATTCATGAAACACGTACAGTGTATGTCATAACCGAAGGGACCAAGCCTACCATGGATCTGTCATGGCTCACAGATAGTGGACGTGTCGTTACTCCAGAAGAATTTGTACTCATCAGAAAGAGTGACACACGTTCTAGACTACCGAATCTTAAGAAGTCCGTCACAGCTTACAAATGGGGACTCCTTGAAAACGGTTTCACTCGTGGTTGGTTTGGTGTACTTGCTCTTGCAAGTCTAATCGTTGCTGTTTCTGCAATCCTCATTGTTCTCATACAAGGTTCTGGATCGCTCATATTGCCACTTGTAGCTAGTGCACTCTCAGTTATTGTAGGAGGTTGGCTTCTCAGGTCTTCAAGAAACTCGATAAATGGATTTGTTACAACTGTTTCTAACGAACAAGAATTGTTGGATCGCATAGGAGATGCTGAGAGAATCTCTCAATCAATCATCACCAATGAGGACAAGCTGATCTTGATTGGAGACCTCAATTTCGTCGTATCACCCCTCATTGCTGCTGCAGGGAAGTTTCTCGAAGAGGGAAATGTAGACGCCGCTGTCAGTTCAGCATGTGCAGTGCTCGATGAGTGTGTCAGGCTAGCGCCTATCGAGAGTGGCACAAATTCATTGCTCATGGAATCAGCGGATGAAGGGCTTCGCAAATTTATGGGATTATTCGAAGACTTGGGTGGTGTAGAAGAGAAGGAGGCACTAGCACTTGCTTATGTTGGTCTAACTGGTCATATGACAAAACCGATTGATTTTGATGAAGCTGTTACACACCTCGCTGAGCTCAACAATGCCCTCTATCATGTCGGAGCTCTCAGACCGGATATTAAGGAGGGGATTGACAGTCACCTGAATAAACGAGCCATGATGCAAACAGTAGAAGCGATAGACAAGGAGCTTTCTCAAGAAGAACCACAAATCCCAGAGGCTCCCCCATCAGGATCTGAAGAGGTGTTCCAACCAGAAATGGAGAATCCAGTAGAAGTTGAATTAAACTCGATGATTCGTGGAGCTTCAGTTGACAAATCTGAAGAACCCAAAGAGCAAACTTCTGATTTGGATTTAACAGCAGCTGATATTGTTTCTGGAAGAGCGAAAAAACGGAAGAAGAAAATCAAAGACACAAAGCAACTCTCTCTGTTGGACGACCTCGATCTTGGTGAGACCGCCAGTGGTGTTGGAGAGGAGCGTGAATCTGCAAGTGTCTAGACATCGATTGATAGAACAGCTGGGTCTCCGAGGTCTGATTCACATCTGGGGAGAAGCTGGTTCAGGAAAGACGATGTTAGCAAGCAAGATAGCTGCTGATGAGTCAAGGTGTTCAAAGGTCGAGTGGATAAACACGGACTCAAAGCAAAGCTTTGTAGGTCGACTGAAACTGGATATTAATGATCAGGGAGGCAATTTGGACAATGTAATTGTTTCAATTGTAAATGATAGGAGTGCAATCAGAGAACTGATTCTTAACATGGGAAATGTCGTCGAACCAGGGGTCTCACTTGTGGTGATTGACCCGATAACAAGAGTCTTGGATATGTCTAGGAAAGACCCAAACCTTTGGGGGAGAGAGATGGTCGAGGTGGCTCTTCCGTCTTTGGTTGGTTTGGTGAAGAAGAAGAACGTGAATGTCATCATAACAAGCGAAGCTCGAACCTTGGACGAACAGACAACTGTTGCAGTCCATCATAAGACGATATCGAAGTGGGCGGACTATGAGCTTCATATAATTAAAAGCCGGGATGGTGGAACTTCTCAAATCATTAGGGAAGATGAAGACACTGTGCAGATGGGATTGCTAGGTCTACAAGAGAATTCTCTTGTTCTTACTTCAAGTCATTCCAGTGTTCTGGAGGTGTGAGTGTTGTTTGGAAAGGGTCTGATAAAGATCATTGGATTGATTATCACGGGGGCAATCGCACTTGCAGGAGGAGCAGAACTTCTGGCATCAGTCGTTTCGGTTGTTCTATCCTTTCGATCTGGGAATCCATTACCACTCGTAACTGTTGTCATCATAGCAGTCGTACTTCTACGTCTTGTAAAGCGCCAGTCTGAGAATACTCCTGTCAAATTGATATTGAACATTGCTTCGTATGCGGCTTCCGGATATGTAGCTGTGGTGACTTTTGTCATAGGACTACCCTACGGACTCGTTGCAGCAGTCGCGACATCAGTCATTGCAGTAGTTCTCTGTTCATTTATGGGAGACCCTTCATCAGTGTTTGAGCAGCTGCAGCTTGGATTGCCAGGTTTGTTTCTGGGAGTAAGAATTGATGGACTCACCAAGAGAGTAATACCTGTTGGAAATGGCATGTCATTTGCTCTCAATAAGATCCACAATCTGATTTTGATCGACAACTCAGAGAGAGAGAAGATTGTGCAATTGATGCGTGACAGACCACGGCTACCGGTCTCACTTACTCATTTTGAGGACAGCGATGTGTTATTTATCACAACTGAAGACCAAGTACTTGTTGAAAGTGTCAGGTCCCTTCTTGTCTCAGCTCGGATTGACACGAACGGACCTCCCAGTCCTCTCCTCGGTGAAGTGATTCAAATGATTCCAATCATAGATGAGAGGAACGGTCTCTTTACGAGGAACTACAGATTGGCTAGAGATGAAAAGTCAGTGTCTGACTTATTGTTAACCTCACCAATACGGATGATAGTCTTCCCCTCTGACTCAGGTCCAATGATTATCGTCCCAGATAGTGAGTCCACCGGACTCAATGTAGAAACTCTACCTACAGGTCATGAACACGATATCTTGTTGAATCGTGATTTCAAATCGTTAATGGAGGAGAGCAAACCCGTTGAGAGTTCCACTTGAATCGATTAACGAACCTCAGAGCCTTGAGATTCGGTTCACACCTAGAGTCCTTGATAGGACATTTGGGAGTCTAATTCAACCTAGGTCTATCAGTGTCCTGCATGGTGATGAGCGAGCTCCTCTCAGTATTCTTGCTCATACCATCGCAGTTTCGGTCGCAAAGACCAATCATGATGCAATATGCATCTTTCTTGATTCTGGATCAAACTATAGTCCCGCGTTAGTCAGAACATTATCAACTGACAACGAGGTTCTAGAGAGGATATTAGTCGGGAATGTTATGGGCCTCTCAGACGTTCTAGAATTGATTGGCAACCTAGATCCATTGTCAGAGGTACCAATCATCATCTTGGACAATCTGACTGGTGCACTGAATCTCACAGGTGCTCCTGGATCAAAAGGAAGACAAAGAGAACT
>JBHLRZ010000027.1:0-46688 GCA_048882045.1 Candidatus Thorarchaeota archaeon
TTACAAGGATGTACCTTGCAAAACTCCTTCGATCATTCATGGTGACTTCCATACGTTCAATGTCCTAGTGGATGAGACTGAGAAAGCCTATGTTATTGATTGGGGGGCTTCAAAGGTTGCTGACTTTCGTTCAGATTTGGCATGGACTCTTCTTCTAAGCTATGCATATGATACCAGGGAACGTCGTGACTTGGTACTACATGGATACGAAACTGCACTTGGACGAGAAGTTGAGCAGATAGAGTACTTTGAGGTGCTTTCCACTGTGAGGAGATTATACGACGTGACTTCCTCATTTGATGGGAAGTCCAATCTTCGTCCTGAAGCAATAGACATGATGAGGGAGACCGCTGGTCACATTGTGCGAGTTCGAAATAGGTTGAATGAACTGACAGGAATCACAATACCTATGATTGACAAATTTGTTGACACCCTTTCCTGATAAACATTGGATTCTTTTTCTAGTGAATTTATATTCCTACAGGTTCCACGCAAACGGGAGGTGGAGGCACAGTGACACGCGTCACGCCAATACTTATTGTAGGAATATTCCTAGCAGGCTTACTAATCGTTCCCTCGGTATTTGTATTTGAAGGAGGCAATACTCCAGTAAATATCGATGGACCGTTTGAATCTCAAGCATCATTGGCTCAGTTGCCTAAGAATGCGAGAATTGCAATATATGATGAATCTAATCTCACAGTTCCTAGTCTGTCATATGCAGAGGGTCTCACAAACGACATTGCTGAGGTAACGACTCTGCTTGAGGGTGCAGGTCACACTGTTGAACCTCTGACAACGAGTGACATCATGAATCACGAACTGATGACAGCAGATTATGACATTTTCATCCTTGCTAATCAGCTGCCAAAAGATAGTATCAGAGAACTAGTTCGGGAATTCTGGCTTGGAGGTGGGAGTCTCTTTACTTTCAACGGCTCTCTCAGTTATCTATTCTACGGAAGGATATTGGATTCAAGTGATGACACTGATTGGCGTGTTTTCTACTGGAACTACTGGCCAACTGACAGTCAGAATGTTTCCGCCAGACATCCAACAATGAAAGATTACCATGTCAACGATACAGTCTTTGAGAGTGGTGCAAATTGTGCTGTGATATGGAAACCCTATCTGGATGCATTAGACAATGCAGAGGACTACACATATCTATTGCATAATTCGACCGCTGTGAACTATATTACAGGATTCGCTCGAGAAGCAACAACTGAAGGCGGGAGGCTTGTCTACCTACCTACTGCGTCTTCCATTGCACCAGACATGGAGAGCATCATCCTCGATTCAGTAGAATGGCTTGTTCCAAGACCTAAAGGCAGAATTGTATTTGATCTCAGCCATAGTGCGCGTATCGGTATTGATGTATGGGACACACCGTATATTACGGTCTGGGCACAACCAGAAAACTTTGGTCAATTTAGAAATCTAGCTGTTAATCACTCATATACATTTGATAAGCTCTATCCATCAGCGACTGGAAATCTGACTGCTGATCGATTAGCGAATTACGACATTCTTATCGTGAATTGGCCTGATTTGGATTACAACGCAGCAGAACACGCTGCAGTGGAGAATTGGGTAGCAGGCGGTGGAAGTCTGCTTGTTCTGGGTGATAGGACCGGCCTGAGTGGTGGCGATACAGGAGATGTTTTTCTGAATCAACTGATTCAGAATTTTGACATGAGTCTGGGTACCACTGATGTCCTGGATTTTGCATCAATGACTCCTGCTGCAGGTGGTCATTTGACACTTGAGGGTTGTACTTCACTCTATATTGGGTATAGAAACTATCTTGTTGTAATCGGAAATGCAACTGAGATTTGGATGGATGGTACTGACTGTGTTGTGGCAGGTCAAGAATTCGGTGAAGGAAGAGCAATCCTCTCTGCAGACATGAACATCTTTGATAGTGGCGAACTTGGTCAAGAATCCAATGTCTTGTATGCATTGAATGTCTTGAACTGGTTGTCATCAAATGATGCAGAGATTCTTGTGCATACTGATTATCTCGGTTGGAATGATGCTGTATGTAGAGCTCTTAGAGATCTCGGACTCTCATACTCGCTCTTCAATACACGTCAATATCTGGATGACTTTGTTGATTCACAGTCATGGGATTTGCTAATCTATAACAATGTCAATTACTTCCCAGAATCCCTAATCTATGATGAGCTGTATGCATTCGTAAATACCGGTGGCACATTGATACTGACTTCCTTTGACGTGGATAGTCATCCTACACATCCATTATGGTCAAAGATGGGTGTGGAGTGGAGTTCATCTCTGTCAGGTCAACCATCAATGTATATTTGGGATGCATCTCATCCTATCTTCACAGAGCCAAATGATCATTCAATGGATAACTACACTTCAGGCGCTCTCTTTGTTGATGATGGTGATACCGTATCCTATTCTGAGGGTTATACTGCACTTGCAGGAGCAACTGCAACCTCACAAAGTGATACCGCCACCATTGTAGTAAGCAACGATAGGACAACTCTCTTTAATACCATCATTATTGATAATTTTGTTACTGACGAGGACGACTCTACCTATGCTGATAGTGTTGAACTCTGGCAGAATGAAATTGTCTTCATGATGACTGAGCCTACAGGTGGATTCGCAATCGATCCTACGACACTTCTCCTCATCGGTGCTGGAGTTCTTGCTGTTGTCGTGATTGGTGCCATTGTTTGTAGGCAGCGTGGCTCTTCTGGTGCCGCTGCTAAGCCCAAGAAGAAAACAACCAAGAAGAAGAAGAAATGAAACATTTCGGGAAGTCGAATGACTTCCCTCTCTTCCTTTTTTTCTAAATTCCATGACGCGCACGATATCGCGCTATTGCGTCTGGACCTAATCTACCTACAGCTCGATCTAGATCCTCTTTGTCAATCTTGACCATGGCTGGTCTACCGTGGCAACAGTTGTATCGACTCTTTGTCTTTGAGAGGTCCACGATAATATCTCTGATTTCCTCATGATTAAGAGGTTGACCTGCTCTTACTGCTGAGTGACAAGCGGTTAGTTTTACAATGTCTTCCATGAAGGTTTCTCTTGCTTCTTTGGTCCCAATAGTCAGCATCTGGTCTACGATTGAGACAAGCTCAGTTTCTGATGCTATTCTCCCAAAGATCTCTGGGAGGGTGGATACAGATATGTCATTTCTTCCGAATTCACTTATGGTGAAACCAATTTTCTCGAGCTCATCAGCCATGTCAAGAATCTGTTCAGCATCACTGTGATTTAGGCTGATGATGAACGGTTCTAGTAGTTCCTGCACATTTACAGTTTCTGTGTTGACACTTGTGCGGAGCTGCTCATAGAGCACACGCTCGTGGGCTGCGTGCTGGTCAACGATGAGTAATCCATCCTCGAACTCAAGGAGGATGTACAGGTTGTGTATTTGTCCAATTATCCTGAAGACTCCTCCAAGAAAGTGTACCTCTTGTGTATCATCCTCCTGGACAGGTTGGATGACCATCTGTTCAACAAACTGAAGTGGTTCAGTCGAAGTCGCCAATCGCTCTTCTTTTGAAATCGTTATAGGTTCTTCTGCTGTTGAATCAACAAGAACCTCTCCTACTGATTCCTCTAGTGACACTGTTTCTATGACTTTCTCTTTATGACCTAATGCTTGTTCAACAGCGTTCTTCACTACCGAAATGACATTTTGAATCTCGAGAATGCGGACCTCTCTCTTTGTAGGGTGTACATTAACATCGACATCAGCGAGATTGAGTGTGATATCCAATGCACATATCGGAAATTGTCCCTTCATTAGAGTAGTTGCGTAAACACGTTCTACAACACTACTGAGTCGCTCATCTATTATCGGTCTTTTCGCCACTGAGAAGTATTCTCTACTTCTATTACCTCTAGCAATGGGGGGTCTTGCTACAAATCCAGTAACAGATATGCTGTCTTTCGAGTAGTGAACATCAACAAGAGCTTTGGCAATATCTACTCCCCATAGTGAAAGGATTCTGTCCCGTGCTGTCTGATTCGGTGGGCAATCAATACCGACAGCTCCATCACGGACAAGTCTGAATCCAACTTCTGTACTTATTGCAGCCTGCTTCATCACAACTTCCTGAATTCTCAGTCCTTCGACCTTAGCACTCTGAAGGTGCTTCCTTCTTACTGGAACTTTCTTGAATATCTCGTGGACTTCAACAGTTGTACCTCTTGGTCTTGAGGCATCAGTCAGGTTTTGATGCTCTCCTACCCTTGATGTAAGAATTGTGCCAGTTGCCTCAGTTTCTGTTTTTGTCGTAATCCGGATATCTGCCACTGAAGCAATACTTGCAAGAGCTTCTCCTCTGAATCCATATGTGGTAATCATATCAAGATCTGATTTGGAACTGACTTTGCTTGTGGAGTGTCGCCTCAGGCACATCTCACAGTCATCTCTCAAGATACCACCACCATTGTCAGATACTGAGATGAAGTCAAGGCCTCCATTTCTGATTTCGATATCGATAGTATCTGCTCCAGCATCCAAGGCATTTTCAATGAGTTCCTTTACAATCGATGATGGATTCTCTATGACTTCTCCTGCTGAAATCAGTGATACCAAGTCTTCACTGAGGACCTTGATTTTACCCAAGGCATCACCTCAGGTCCTAGCGACCGAATACTCCACTTCTCCACCGACTACGGTCATCTCGATATCTATCTCGATGATCTTGTCAGGCGAAACTTCGAGAAGGTTATCTGATAAAACGACGAAGTCTGCTCTCTTACCAACTGTCAAGCTTCCGAGCGTATTCTCTTGGAAAATTGAGTATGCACTCTCTAATGTATAGCAACGCAGAGCCTCTTCCACTGTGAGTTGGACTCTCTCATTGTGATGTGTCACAGCAGACCAGATTCCATAGAGTGGACCATATGGCATTCCATCGGATCCAAAGCACAAACGCGCACCGTTGTCCAAAGCCACGCGAAACATGTTCATTCCTCGAACTGTTTCAGCGTCAAACCTTTGGTCATAAAGTCCTCCAATCTGTTGCCATCTACCTACAAAATTAGGTTGCATGGATAGAATCAGACCCAGTCCAACAGCTCGACGTATCTGATACTCATTTATCAACTCTGCATGTTCAATCCTATGCCGCTGGTCTCTCAACAAACTCTTGTCTTCAAGACCTTCAAATGTGGAGATGACCATTTCGAGCGCTTCGTCTCCTATTGCGTGAGTCACTGTTTGAATGTTATTAGTAACAGCTTTTCTTACAATCGATGCGTATTCTTCTGGCTTGAACAACAGCATCCCCTTATTCTTGGGATCGTCATTGTATCCCTTTGAAACGTAGGCAGTCTTAGCTCCGATCGAACCATCAGTGAAGATCTTCACTCCTCCAACTCTCACAAGGGGACTTCCCATTCCTGAGGTAAGCCCAAGTGATATCATGTGGTCTATCTGTTCGACAGGTAGGTTCACAATCATCCTAGTTGTCAGTTGTTGGTTCGTTTCTGCTTCTCTAATATGCCTGATAGTCCCAGCTGAGGCATTGTCCACAGCAGTGGTGATACCTTTCTCATTTGCTATCTTGTTTCCTTTGACCACTCCTTTTTTCACTTCGTCTGGACTTGCCTTTACTTTCTCCCATACTTCGTCAATGTCCATCAAAACACCGGTGGGTCTTCCAAGTCTATCCTTCTGGACGCCCTCTTGGTTCAAGTCTATTCCGAGTTTTTTAAGCCCCATTGTGTTTACAGATGCAAGATGACCACAGATTCGCGTGGCCATGACTGGATGGTCCTTGCTGACATGGTCCAAATCCTTGGCCTCAAGGTATCTCTTTTTCTTCCACTCGCTTTCGTCCCAATAGTACCCTAGTATCCATTCTCCTTTTGGATAGTTTGATGCTGCTTCTGTAAGAAACCTCACAGCCTCTCCAACTGATCCAACCTTGTTGAGTTGAACATGCGCCGCCTTCACTCCTGCACTGGTTAGATGGGTATGCGCATCGATGAATCCGGGAACTACTGTCTTTCCTCCAAGGTCTAGTACCCTCTTAGCATCAGGAATGAGGTCGACGACTGTATCATCATCACCAATCGCCAACACTTTGTAACTCTTCACTGCAAGTGCAGTGGCAGTTGGTTTCTGAGGATCCATTGTGATGATGTTGCCGTTGAAAACCACCAGGTCAGCTTCAATCTTCATGAGCACGCACTTACACTAGTTTGAAAGATATCCCCATATCTTTCTTGTCATTCAACTCATCAATGTATGAGATTTCTATAGTTAAATTCTATATCTAAACTATTTCTTAGGAACCTTTTTCCAATCATCCAAGAATTTCTTAATCCCAACATCAGTGAGTGGATGATTCACCATCTTGTCAAGTACTGCAGGTGGGATTGTCGCTATATCTGCACCAATCAAGGCTGCTTCATAAACATGGATCGGATGTCGAATACTTGCCACAATGATCTCGGTTTCGAATCCATAGTTAGTATAGATCTGAACTGTTCCCTCTATAACTTCCATACCTACCTGACCGATATCATCCAGCCTTCCTATAAAAGGTGAAACGAAAGTTGCGCCTGCTTTTGCAGCGAGTAGAGCCTGATTCGGACTAAAGACAAGTGTGACATTGGTCTGAATACCTTCCTCAGCGCAAACCTTGACAGCCTTTAGGCCCTCCCAAGTCATTGGTATCTTGATGGCTGCGTTATCAATCCAACTATTGAGCTCTCGTGCCTCTTTGAGCATTCCTTCTGCATCCTCACTCACGACCTCTAGACTAATGGGGCCCTTTACAAACGAGGCAATCTCATCTATGACCGTTCTGAAGTCGCGTCCTTCCTTTGCAACAAGTGAAGGGTTTGTTGTGACTCCATCAACCATTCCTCTCTCGTGAGCCTTGCGAATCGCTTCCACGTTTGCTGTATCAATGAAGAACTTCAAATCTGATTGTCTCCTCTGTTGACCATATTGTGGTTTCTACAGGTTCAGGAAGTTACCAATCTCGATTTAAAACGTAGGGTCTAGTTGTTCATTCCATTGCTTTCTTGAAATCACGAACTCGCTGCTCGATGTCTTTCGTCTTAAAGACAGCAGAGCCTGCAATAAAGAAGTCTGCACCAGCTTTTCGGAGGTCTCTTACATTCTCTAAGGTCACGCCGCCATCTACTGCGATTCTGACCTCTGGTTTCAATTCATCTAGTAGCGTACGAAGGTCTGTGATCTTCTTCATTGTTGAGGGGATAAACTTCTGTCCTCCAAATCCTGGACAGACACTCATGAGGAGAACCGAATCAATCAGATCAATCACTCCTTCGACAGTTTCTACCGAGGTGGCTGGATTCAATGTGATGCCAGCTCTTGCACCGTGGTCAACTATGAGCTGTACGGTTCTGTAAACGTCAAATGATGCTTCCATGTGTGGATAGATTAGCTCGACACCTGCATCGATGAACTTGGGAATATACTCTCGAGGGTTTGTGATCATGAGGTGCGCATCAAGAGGTACATCTGTCATGGATTTCAACAGTTTTGCAATCCATGGTCCAAATGAAATATTGGGAACGAAATGACCGTCCATGATGTCTAGATGGAAGTAGTCAGCTCCACCCCTCTCTGCTGCTTTGATATCTGCTTCGAGATTTACATAATTGGCTGCAAGAATTGAAGGTGTGAGAAGAGGTTTCATAGCAAGAAGACTTCAGTCAGAGCTTACTTTTAATTTTCGCTCTTAGGTCCTCTTCCCTCTAATCGGCCTTCCTAAGTCTACTCATTAGATATACAGCAGCAATCCAAACAATAACAAAGCCAAAGATTCCAGGGATTCTCCAATCAATTACAAAATACCAAAGTCTAGTGATGCCAGATTCTACAATAACAGCAACACATGGAGTTTGGTCGTTGTAATCATCTTGTTGCCATAGATCAATAGGTCCGTAACCATATAGAATCTTCACATACAGGGTTTCTCCGGGTTCCACATCAAACGGAAATGGCTGGAATAATGAATTGTATATTCTAAAGTATCTAGTTGAGTTCTCGTAAACGTCGAAGGTGTGGCTTTCAGATGTGATCCAGGATGAATTGTCCATGGAAAGGGCTAGTGTCACATGCGGCCAGAGCGACTCCTGGTCCGTTCCCCCCAACCAAGTATAACCCACAGCAAGACAGGTACTCATGAATCCCTCTTCAATTGTTGCATTATCTATACTCACAAATTCGAAACCGTCTGACTCTTGCTGGGAAGAAAGAAATGGAAGGTCTTGATTTTGCGCGTCCGAACTAATACCAATCACGAGTATGACTAGGAGGGATAGGAGAACCAACTTATTACTCCGCAATCAAGACCCCTATGATATATGGAATACAATGTGTTATTGAGCTGCCGATAGGCTATCGATTGTACTATGACAATCTCTCTCTGTGGTCAATCACTAGGTGCAAATGCTGGTCTCATGATTCGAGTCCGTATATTCTCCATGAACACTGAACTCTCGCTCGTCAGTCTATGGAAATCTTTCTCTTTCCACAACTCTGCGAATTTCTCTATTGATTCGAAGATTAAACAAACGATGAAATTATTTGTGTTGTCGGTCCATGAGTGGAATTCCTTGACTAGTCCTTTCTTTTGCCATGCAGCAAACGCTTTGGAGCTTTCTGTCATCAACTTGAGATATGGCTCAATATTTGTCTTTGGCGCATCAAACTCACCAAAGAACATCACGTAGTTTGGATCTGGCTCCATTATGTCGCCTCCTTACAGTCTAACAAGAACCTATGCTTGTGGTCCTATATATGTCTAATCAATTGAATTTTTAAAATAACCAAGCGTTTAATGATAGCAGACCAGTTATCAGATTATTCAGTTAGGACCGTCGCCGCTTGATTTCATCTTGCATTTCTTTCAGTTCATTGAGAGCATCCATCGGAGTTGTCCGATTGAGGTCCATGTGTTCGATTCTCTCTATCATTGGATCGTCTATGACAAGAGCTTCTAAACTTGCTTGTTCGGTGTCTTCGAATCCTGTTTCAGAGATGTCTACAGCTGTTATGTTCTGCATCTCTAATCGCACGAGTAGTTCCTTGGCTCTTTTAACGACCTCTTCTGGAACTCCAGCTAGGGCTGCCACATGCACCCCATAACTCCTATCAGTTCCACCATCAACCACTTTGTGGAGAAAGACGATTGTATCACCTGTTTCTTTTGCCAGAGTGTGTACGTTCTTCACCCCAAGGTATTGGTTAGCCATGTCCGTCAATTGATGGAAGTGGGTTGCAAAGAGGGCTCGTGTCTTCATCTGTACAATCCTCTCCGCTACAGCCCATGCCAAAGCCATACCATCAAATGTCGATGTTCCTCTGCCGATCTCATCAAGTATGACCAGACTCTTCTCCGTGGCATTGTTGAGAATATTGGCTGTTTCGATCATCTCGACCATGAAGGTGCTCTGCCGTGCTGTCAAATCATCAAAGGCTCCCACTCGTGTGAAGATTCTGTCAACGAGACCTATCTCCGCACTCTTCGCAGGAACAAACGAACCCATCTGAGTAAGAAGAACTATGATTGCACACTGACGCATGAACGTACTCTTGCCTGCCATGTTCGGTCCGGTCACGATCATCAGAGTGGTTCCTCCATCACCAATCTCGATTGAGTTCGGAACGAACTCATTGGGACCGAGAATCATCTCCATAGCGGCATGTCTCCCATCAATGATCTTGATTCGAGTTCCATCGGTCACCTTTGGTCGAGTATATCGACGCGTCACAGCTACGTCAGCAAGTGATACTACTACATCAACAACTGCTATAGCTTCAGAGTTCCTCCGAAGGGCAGCAGCAACCTCTTTGACACTCTCTCGTAATTGCTCATATACTTCGTATTCGACCTGGTTGATTTTCTCTTCGCCTGCAAGTACAGTTGATTCCTTCTCCTTCAATTCAGGAGTGATATATCTCTCTGCATTGGCCAGAGTCTGTTTTCTGTCATATTCCTCTGGGACAAGTGAGAGGTTCGATCTAGACACCTCAATGTAGTATCCAAAGACCTTGTTGTAGCCAACCTTGAGTGTCTTGATTCCTGTCCTCCTCCGCTCAGAATCTTGGAGAGAAGCAATCCACTTCTTGTCAGAGGAAATGGTTTCCTTCAAAACATCGAGTTCCTGACTGAATCCCTTCTTGATCATTCCTCCATCTCTCACTGAAACTGGAGGATCATCCACTACCGCTTTCTTGAGTGTCCTATGTAGCTCAGAAACCGGATCGATAGATTTCCCTGCCTCCTTCAGGAGTTCACATTTGCAGTCAGCAAGTGACTTCTTGATTTTGGGTAATTTTCCTAATGCATTCCTTAGTGCTAGAAGGTCTCGAGCGTTTGCACTCCCGAACACGATACGACTCGTTATTCGCTCCAGGTCACCAAGGTCTCTCAGGCTGTCTGAGACCCCCCTTCTGTTCATCGCATCTCTAGCAAACTCTTCTATGGCATCTTGCCGAGACTCTATCTCCTTTCTGTCCTGCAGTGGCCTGAGGATCCACTGCTTCATCTTACGTCGGCCCATTGGCGTGACGGTCTTTGATAAGACTGAGAGGAGAGTTCCGCGTGTGCTTCCATCCCTTGCGTTCTTGATGAGTTCAAGATTCCTCTGAGTTGTCGAATCAACTATCATATGTTTTTCAATACTGTATGTGCGAATCCCTGAAACCGTGATTGCTCCAGTTTTGTGGACTTCATTCAGATACGCGAGGATTGCACCTGATGCACCTAGAGCCACCCGTTTGTCTGAAAGTCCGAATCCGTCAAGAGTCGTAACACCGAACTGCTCTTTGATCCTCTCCTCAGCGGTTCTTGCTGAGTAGTCGGTGTCATTCCTGAGAGCGATTCTTATACCGATTTCTTCGAGCTTGGTCTTGAGAGGGGACTTTGAGAACGAGTCTGGAAAAAGAACCTCTGAGGGTGAGTATTTGTTTATCTCATTTAGAGTGGTTTCACTGTCAAGTTCTGCCATGAATTCAGTCGCCAAGAACTCTCCCGTGGATACATCTACTGCTGAGATTCCAATCAAATCCTCATGTGGAACAAGTGCTACGAGATAGTTGTTGGCTGTGTCATCAAGCATTGAACTCTCAAGAACTGTTCCTGGAGTGATAACCCTCACAACATCTCGTTTGACTAGGCCTTTAGCTTTAGACGCATCCTCTACCTGTCTAGCGATTGCTACAGTGTAACCCGCATTGAGTAACTTGGAAATGTATCCATCAACTGAGTGATTAGGTACACCACACATTGGCCATCGATCGACTCCCTCTCCCCTTGACGTCAACACTATGTCTAGGATTTTACTTGCTATCTTGGCGTCATCGTTGAACATTTCATGAAAGTCACCAAGTTGATACATGAGAATACAATCAGGGTATTGGCGTTTCAGCTGAAGATATTGCCTTTGCATCGGGGTCTGTTTACTCACTCTTACTCCCTGCTTCTCTCTTCATCCACTGACTCTCTAATAACGGCATCGCCAAAGCTAGTATTGATGCTATCCTATTGAACAATAGATAATCGATTCAACATAAATCACTATCAAAATGTAAGTTATGGGATATTTGCATCTTTCAGCATGAAACTATTGGATTTTATCTTTGATTTCTAAGTTACTATTCAAACATCACAAAGATATCATTAGTTAAAAGTAACAAATAAGAATCCCTTTGATTCGAGAAGACGTTGCGGGGTGTAATCATTGATAACTCGTATATTAGGTCTTAGTGGAAGTCCGCGGATGGGCAGCAATACCTCCACACTAATTGAAACTGCTTTGGACGCAGCAGCAGATGTGGGAGCAAAGACTGAGTTTATTGAGCTTGCTGATCTCAACATCGGGATTTGTGAACACTGTAATGAGTGCAAACAACTTGGACGATGCAAGATTGATGATGACCTGAACAAAGTCGCTGAAACTATGAAAGCGGCAGATGGGATTATTTTTGGTTCGCCTGACCACTATGCATCTATGGCTACACCAATGAAGAACTTGATGGACCGCACAGGCAGATTCTTGCACCTTGAAGGAAAGGTAGGTGCCGGAATTGTAGTGGGTCGTAGATCAGGAACAGACCTTGCACTCTCTCTTATTCAATTCTTTATGCTCGTTAAAGAAATGATAGTTCCTGGAACGTATAGCTGGCCTGTGGGATTTGCTCTCAATGCTGGAGACATCAGGGCTGACACCGAAGCAATTGCAATGGCAACTCAAGTAGGTCGTAGAGTCACCCAACTCTCTACTATTCTTATTGCAAATCCAGTGCCATGGGTAACTGAACCTCGTCCTAGTGGGCAGAAGGTCCGTTTTGGTGATGAATGGCGTTAAACCTAAGGATTGGCAGGTTCGTATCTGCTAGGACATGATGTTAAAATCTGAGTTGCTCTGATGAGGCTGGCAGATTCTAGTGTTCCAATCGCTACTATATCTTGACCATCTATGAGATCAGGAACCTCTCCTTCTATTAGAACAACAATCGTGTGATTATCACCAGCGAGTAATAATGTCGCATTTTCAAGAGTTATTGACAAAGAACCATTCACATACTCTCCTTTCAGTTGGATTGTGCGGCCCATGTAGTTTTCTGGATTCTCAACCACATCATCCACACTTAGATAGGGGTCTACAAACAAATTAAGCATGCCCCACGCCACAAATCCGATTGTCGCACAGAGAATCACTGTAACCAGTGCCATTCTGGTCTTTTTCTTCATGTCTATTGGTCTCCCTCGACTTGGGATTCGACTATCTTCAAATGCTTCTCAAGACCTATCATTCTCAATAGGAGGTATAGGAGAAACGCGAACGTTCCGCCCCAGAAGAGAACGGCGACGATGAATAGTTCAAACTGTTGCATTATTACTAACTCCTTGACATTCTAATCCTCATCAATTTCTCGTGTGCTGTATCTACTCGATAAGTGAGCTCAAGTAAAATCGAAGCCATTAGGGCGACTGCAATCATACTGACCATCAATGTGATTCCATGTTCCAACCCCATATGGATTCCCCTTTCTTCAATGATGAGAGGATGAAGAGTTTGCCAAATTCGAATTGATAGATAGCTGAGAATCACCATTGGGAAGGCGACTATTCCAAAGATGGAACCATACTGAGCTCTTGACTCACGATCAGTCACTGATGCACGGTACACAAGAACACATGCGTATGCAATCCAGAGAATTAATGTTGTAGTTTCTCTCGGGTCCCAGTTCCATGGACTATTCCAGGCTGCGCCAGCCCAAATCGAACCACTGATCAAAGTAATCGTTGTATAGAAAAGACCTACCTTCACCGATGCGGCCCCAAGCACATCATACTTCATCTCTCCTTTCCAGAGATACAGACCACTACACACAAGGGTCACTCCAAAGGCTCCATATCCAACTAGGGCTGGGGCTATATGTTGGAAGAATATTCGAATAAGCTCTCCTTGTTCTTGTTCAGGTGGTGCATAAATCCAAGTCATATACACATAGAGTAAAGATAGAGCAGCTGTAAAACCGAAGAAGATCAGTCTTCTGTTACTCACAGTCAATCAACTCGAATTGTTCGCGGATGACAAAACTTGCAATATGAAGGTTTTGGAATTAACATCTTTCAAGGTGAAAGTGCGAAGTGAAAGACTGAAGCTGAGAGTGTTAACATTGCTATCAGATGCGCCAAAAGAATTCCGAAAATTGACAGAACAGGAACCAAACCTGGCCCTAGAACTACAATTTTGGTTATCTCAATCAAGAGCATGAGACCTGAGGTAGCAGTCGGGAAATATACCAGTGGAAACACCGTGGCTTTCGATTCTGAAGGCATAGTTAAAGCTGAAGCCATTGAACCAACTGCCGCCAGGTCTAAGGTTCCCACTAGTAGAGTGGCAATCATCAGTGGGAGATCGTTCAGGAACGAAAACCCAAACAGGACAGATATGATAGGTACTAAGAATATCTCAACAAGTCCCATCAGGACAAAGCCATAGAAAACCTTACCCAAATAAACGGACCATGCAGGAATTGGTGCAGTCGCAAGGCCTCGCAATGTTCCAGTTTCAGACTCGGAAATGAAGATTGGTGAGAATCCAAACATCCCTGTGAAAAAGATAATCACCCAGAGCATGGCACTCCCGACATCCTGCGGAACCGAGCCTCCAGTCACAAGAGCAAATGAGAATGCTAGGATTGCGATGAGTGCAAAGAGGAACATCGAGAATGCTTCAAACTTCTTTCGGAACTGAGTAAGGATGTCTTTCTTGGCAATAGCAAATGCTGCTCTTATTCCAGAAGTCATCACTTCACCTCAGAGTGTCTGATCGAATTCAGAGATAGGACCTTGTGCGACAACGATACCTTTCCTGAGTGTCACAAATTCATCACACAGGTCTGCACCAAATGCTAGATTGTGTGTGGTCACGATTGTTGTCCTTTTGTTCCGATGCTCTTCTAGATACTCTCTAAAATCAATTGTAGTGTCCCTATCGAGACCGCTGAAGGGTTCGTCCAGTAAAAGCAACTCTGGATTGTGAATTAGACTTCTTACAATGTCAAGTCTCTTCTTCAGACCAGTTGACAAATTCTTTACAGGTTCCTCAAGCCAAGACTTGATAGCAAAATGAGTTGCCAGATCCTCTACTTGGCGCTCGAAGAATCCAGTTTGAAGACCGTATAACTTGGAGTAGAACTGAAGATTTTCAATACCAGTGAGTTCCTCATATAACAATGGCTTATCTCCAACTAGTCCAAGATGTTTCTTGACTAGTTCAGGTTCTTCCTGGGGATCGTATCCCATAACCGAGATGGAACCTCCGTGAGGACGAAGTAGTGTTGAAATGACTCGCATGAGTGTTGTTTTTCCAGCTCCATTTGAACCAAATAATCCTTGAATCCCACTCTGGGAAAATTCAATGGATACCTCTCTTAGAGCTACCCTGTAGCCATATCTTCGTGTGAGCTCATGTGTCACTACAGCTTTCGTCACTAACTGATTCTCCTTTTGGTTCGAGCGAACCCTTTTGGGCTCCCTATTTAATGTGACGCATGAGTATTCAGTGTTCAACCAAGTTCCATTAAATCGATGAATAGGTCTTCAACGTTGAGAACCTTGATGTCTACATCTCTTTTCTTGACTGCGTCGAGGAAATTCAACTTGCAAAACACACAGGATGAAACTATTGTCGTTGCACCTGTTTCAAGTGCCTCATTCAATCTTCTCGCAGCAACGTTGATTGCGTTCTCACCGAAGCCTGCTTTGAAACCGCCTCCAGCTCCACAACATTTTGAATTTTGTCTATTCCTCTCCATCTCAACTAGTTTGATTCCTGGAATACTCTTGAGAACCTGCCTTGGCGCTTCGAATATGCCAACATGGCGTCCAAGATGACATGGATCATGGTAGGTGACAGTTTCAGGGAAACTTTTCTTCCATTTGAGCTCACCTTTCTTCAATTTGAGAGCGAGGAACTGTGTCAGATGTTGTGTTGAAAAGGGAAGAATTCCATGTCTCTCTCTATAGAATCGTGGCCAATCCAAGGTCGTAGTTCTATAGCACCCTGAACACGAGAAGATGACATGCTTGATTCCTCGGGCCTGCATATGTTCTACATTATTGAGAATGAATTTTTCAGCTTCCAGAGTTCCAAGCAGCTCGTTCTCTCCATCCTCATTCTCTTCATAGATTGGTCTAGTGACCTGCCCAGTTCGTATCAATGGACTGCAACAACAGTATTCGTCAGCTCCAAGTATTTGGGGTTCGATATCGAAATAGTTTAGCATTCGTAGTGTCGCATCAGCTATCTCTGGTCTTTTGTATGATGCAGTACATCCAACAAAATATCCCCATTCGGAATCATCTGAAATTCTTGTATCTGGTTTGACCCAATCTCCTCGTGCTTTGGTTTCTTCTCCAAATACATTGTTATGTTTGAATGCAAGATCTCCCATGACGTGGAGTTTTCCATATGGCCCCTTGCCCATTTGTACAAGCTTCTTTCTGACATCCTCAATAATTCTGACATATGGGACCTTGATAGGACACCTTTCAACGCATTGCTCACAAGTGCTGCATGCATAGACTGCTCTTACGAATCCCTCATCCACTGGCAGGTTCTTCTCAACATAGGAACGCAGTAGTCTCAATCTACCGCCAGCAAACATTGCTTCTGATTTGAACTCTTCATAACTTGTACATGTCCATCTACAAGTTGAACAATTGCTGCAAAGAACGATCTGATCTGGGTCGACATCAAGTTCAGGTGTAAAGAATCTCCTCATCTAGACTGATCCCTCCTGGTATACCTTTGGTATTGGTAAGATATTCTCTGGACGTCGTAGTATTGATTGTATTCGACGAAAGTATCCATTCATTGTGAACATCAAGTTCATCCTCGTATACGACATATTGCAATGCGTTAATTTGTCTGGATTCATGAGACCCTTCGGGTCCCACTTCTTTCGAATTTCTTTGAATCGTTTGTAGTCATCAGGTTGGTATTTCTTGACATATACTGTATTCTGAAGACCCAAGGTGTACAATTTTCCTCCTTTCTTATACATCATCTTGACCAATCTATGCAGCATCGCTTTGCCTGACATGAAGTGCATCCAGTGTCTATGATCGGAGGGTGCAAAGACACATAGTCGTGCCATCGACTCTCCACCCAAAACAAGATAGAAGCAGGAATTAATTCGATAGTTTTTAGCTATCTTGTACATTCTCCTAACTATTGGTTCTATATTACCAATAGGTATCCAAAAGTTCTGCATCGAAAGTGTTGGCACCTCAAGCTTGAGTTTCATCTCAACGATGTCTCTATCTTCCCAGTTCTTCTGATAATATGATTGTTGCAGCTCCATACCGCCTGCGACTTCGAAAATCCCTCGGGCAGTCTTCAGTGACTCCTCAACTTCATCTATTGCTCCACTGTAAGTTACAACTACGAAGAACTTGCCTGTAGTCTTGGGAGGTAGTCCTCCTTGTATTCGCCATTCGTATTCAAGATCTGTGAATCTCAGATAGATGGGTTGTGTCTTTGTCTTACTTAGTCTTGACACTGCATCTATTGCTTTATCGAGGTCCTGAAATGCAAACATCAACCCCTGAGTTGTTTCTGGTGATGGAATCAATTTCAATTTGATTCTGGTGACAACACCGGCAATTCCTGAAGTACCAAAGAATTGAAACATATCGTCCCCCGTTACAGTTTCTATTGTACCATCTGGTCTGACGACTTCCATCTCCAGTGTGTTTTCAATCATAGAGCCATATTTCGAAGTGCCTATACCAGCCTTCCCACCAATTGCCAACCAACCAGCTAATGTCGATGCCACTCTACTCTGTGGTGCGACAGGAAGATTGAATCCTTGCTTTTCGAGTTGCTTATCTAGAATCTCCCAGACAGCTCCAGCTTCTACATTAACCCATTGCTCCGTCTTATTGACCTCGATGATTCGATCCATTCGCTTTGTATCGATAACGATGCCACCTCTTGTGGGACTAGCAGAGCCATAGTAGCAGGTACCTCCACCTCTAGGGATCACGGGGATTTTGTGTTTTAGTGCGTATTTCAAAATTCTAGATACATCTTCATTGCTTTGCGGCCATGCGACGTAGTCCGCTAGCCATTTCTTCTTCCATCTGTAATGATAGTATGGTATACCCGTTGTGTCCCCACTAGCTGATAGACGTTCAGCAACGAGATCACTAACCCAAGATACATTCGACAGATCTTCTATTTGGTCTGATGTACTCATCTTATTCACCTCTACGCAATAAACTGAATATAACCCATTACGAATACAATAGTCCAACATACTGCAGCTGTTAACCCGGGTATCTTGGTTCTTATCCCAGAGATGCCTGTCAGAAAAGCTCCTACTCCAGCCAAATAACCAAAGATCCCAATCCCGATATGGATCAAATGAAAGAGATCTGCTCCACCAAAGGTAAGGACCGTCTGGGTGAGGGGTAAGATTGGGATGATATTGATTGTTGTTAGTAACAGCGCAAGACCTGCGCAGATTCCATGTGCAAATGTATACTTCTCCTTCGAAATAAAGTATAATGCAGTTCCAAGCCACAGAAGAAGTAATGCTGGTAATCCTAGGAAGATGGTCATGTGCCAATTATCGAATTGCAGGGGTTGGAATTGAGAAATGAGTAATGGTGTTGTCATTCTTTTGCCTCCTTTTGCGAAAGCCAAATTGTTTGGTATGTAGTACACCGAGAATATGATTCATTATGTTTCGAAAATGGATAATCATGATGAGTGGACTTGAGTCTAGAAAATACTAATCTTAAGACTAAATGAAATATGGAATTAGGTTCAATCAAGGTGCTATTCACGCTCGAGTCACATCCAACACTTTGTTCTCCTCCTTTAATGGAATATTCTTCTGAAGAATCTGAGAAATGGTGTTCCTATTGAAAGCACCACTGTAATTGGTATTAAGTTCGCAAATTCTGTCACTGCAAAACCTACGAAAATTCCCACAATAAACCAAAGTAAGAAACTCGGAAAATCATTGACAATTATCCAAGGTACGTATGCAAGGAATATACTTGGAACCAGCAACCTAGCTACCCAAATTACGATTGGCGCAACAAGACCCGCAATCAACATAATCAGTATATTCATTCGTATGCTGAGAACCAGTGGTCCAGCAAAGATCTTGTGTGAGTTCAGATACCCTTTTTTATCGGTCTTCTGCTTCAGTTGGGTAATCTTAGCGTAATTCTCTTTCCCATAGAAGCTCCTTGAATGTGCTGCATTCCACATGCCTATTGAATAAGCACGACCGCCATGTTTCAGTCCGAGATTGATAACATCAAGTGAGCGATACCAACCCATCAGGAAAGAAATCTTCTTTCTTTCGTCATCTGGGAACCATGTAAGAACTGCTACTTCTCCTCGGTCTGTTATTGCTCCTTCCAACGCAAAATCTTCCGATTTGAAGTGTTCGTTCATGTGGTCAATGTAACCATCTAGATTGTCTAATGGGACATATACTTCTGAAGGAGCCAAACTAGGGCCGAGTCTTTTAATTCTCATTGGATAAAACCGTTCAGCCCACTCATGTTCTGCTACTTCTTCTGATTCCAGTGTTCCACTATAGCGGCTTACCACATGTTTGAGTTTCTCAATCTCAGCTGCTATCTCATCGTCAGTTCCCTCAAATGCGCAGAGAATTATGAATTCTCCAGTTGTTAGTGGAGCTAGATCAACCTCTCTCAGCATCTTGTAGAACTTGTCAGTGATGAAGTGCAAATAGAATGGTCTTGTTGCTTCAAGAATATCTTGGAGGGCACCTACCATTAGATTCTGGCTACGAAATGATGATGTGGTTGGAACAATGTTTCGGAGTGGTATTATCTTGAGGACAACCTTTGTAATGATCCCAAGCGTACCATTGCTATCCACAAACATTTGGGTAGAATCATCAGAGTATACCAGGTTTTCACTGGCACCGTAGAAGAAGTTATCATCGCCTTTGAAAACATTCGACTCTTTCTTAATACTGAAGTACTCCTCAGATGTTTCACTTGTCCGAATTATCTCTCCATCAGGAAGAACAACTTCAAGATCGACTACCTGTTCTGCAATACCGCCATACTTGGTGCTTCCTATCCCGCTTCCTCCAGCAGCAACCCAACCGCCAACAGTGCTTGAAGGTGCACTTGATGGATAGGCTGCGACAGTTACACCCTCATCTTCAAGTTCTTCAATTAGCTTGCCCCATATAATACCAGAGCCAACTTCTACTGTCATATTCTGCCTATCGATGTGATGGATCTCGTTCAGTCTGGTCATCTCAACAACAAGACCACCTCTAGTAGGCAGTGCGCCTCCATATCCACTCGTTCCATGACCACGAGGTACTACAGGTATTTGATTCTCCTTGCAGTACTTCAGAATATTGGAAACGACTTCAGTAGTTGTGGGCTGAGCGACAGCCTCAGCATTAGGATTCAAGACATCATTAACGATTCCAGGAAGTGCCGCTATGTCTGTTGAATAGAGACCGACCATGTACTCCTCTGATGAGAAGTAGTCTTCACCAACTATGTCTGCTAGATTCCGTAGATGTTTGTTTCTTATCATATCTCTCACATCCTAGAGACCTAGTGCCTCCACCACTATCTGGGACAGGTCCTTGAACTTGATGTTTGATTTCCTGTGCTCTATTCCATCATTCAAAGACATTGTACAAGATGGACATTCACTCGCCATAATGGTCGCACCTGTTTTCTCTGCCTCCTCTATTCGTCTTGCTGATACTCTAACTGAAGCAACAGGATATGTCCCTTTGAGGAGTCCACCTCCGCCACAACAACGAGCCTTGTTTCGATTGTGTTTCATCTCCTTTAGTTTCAATCCTGGAATAGAGTTCAAGACCTCCCGAGCTGGATTGTAGATGTTTTGATGTCTACCAAGCTCACAGGGATCATGCCACACAACTTCCTCGTGGTAAGGCTTCTCAAACTTGATCTTTCCTTCTTGTAGCAATCTGAGAGTGAACTCTGAGAATGTTAGAAATTCAAACCCAGCTACAGCTTCCTTTCCAAGAAGGTGAGGATATTCCTCCGCAAACGCTCTATGACATCCTGGGCAATTGAATACTATCGTCTTCACTCCCAGCTTTTCTAGAGCTCGTATATTGTGAATTGCCAACTCTCTGCCTTTCTCAAAGCCTCCAGCTACAAAGTATGGATTTCCACAACAAAACTCATCATCACCGAGGATGGTGAAATCGATACCCGCGGCATTCATCAATTTTACTGTGTTCTCGCCCATATGAGCGAGTGTTCCTTTGAATGAAATATTGCATCCTGCGAAATAGGCAACTTCTGCCTTTACTCCAATCCTGTCTTCGACAAGATCATCCACCATATCAGTCCAAAGCGTTCTATCTGCTTGGTCCATCTCCATGATGTTTTGAGTTTGCTGAAGAGAATCGTCTATGTAATTCACGATTTCTGGCCATTCTTCGAGATTTCCTATCTCTTGCCTTGCGAGTTGCCAAAATCTAAGAAGAGGTATGTTTGTCTGACAGATCTCTTGGCATGCACCACATAAAGTGCAATAGAAGATCCTCTGAGCAAAATCTGGGGGTATTGGCTTTTTCTCTTTGATGAGTCTTTTCAGTTGGTTTAGTTTTCCTCTAGGTGACTGAGAATCCCAAAGAGTATCCAAGTATGCAGGACACACGAATGTGCAGAACCCACACTTTGCACAGACTGTCGGCTCTATATCAAGCCCTTCTAGTTTGAGGGGTTCATATGGTTTTGTCATTTCTGAATCTCCTAATCATGGCCACGGAATTCCAATCCAGTCTAGAATTGGTGAGAGAATTGATGTATCATAGACCGCTATTCCGCCTAGCGCACCCATAACCATCATCAAAACTCCGCCCACAATAACCAATATTCCATAAGGAAGATAACTGGATACTTTTATCCAAACACGATCTCCAAGCTTTGCTCGGATAGCAATCAGATACAGGTAAATCTCTGTGCAAACGATGGACCACAGTATTTTGAATCGCATGATTGGTAACACAACAAGAACTTCCAATGGATAATCCGGTTCCATGAATCCAGTAACCATTCCTGCGATCAGTCCCATAAAGCCAATGATACTGCCACCATAAATGAAGATATCAAATTGATGAAATAGACTTGCTAATCTGGTTCCAGGTGTATTGATGTTATCTCTAAACAAGATCCGCAGTATCAGACTGATGAGGGCTACTGCTGCTGTTGCAGTCAGAATCCCTGTGTGAAAGTGTACAAAGACGGGATGTATTGCCATAATTATCACCTACTTCAAGAGGTCCTCCTTATTGCAATGACTCCTAGGATAATCAAAATCACTGCTGTAGCGATTGGTGCTGCCCAGATCAACATGACCCATATCTGATATAGCTGTTCTCCAGGATCAGGCGGTGGAGTCGTTGTTGGGGTAATAGTCTGCCCAGTTACTGACACATCGATATCAATGGTTGATGCTAGATCGCCTCCAGCTGCAGTCCAAATTCTAATGGTCAAATTTCCTGGTGACAGAGGTGTGAAAGTAACCAAGACCGAGATCTCTCCAGCTGCCGCATTCGTATCGGCTGCTGATCCGTCCTGAGTATGACTATCAGAGATTGTGAAGGCTGAATTATTCTCCCAACCTGCTTTGATGGAAAGCCACTCTGCTCCATTACCCGCATCTATCTGCAAAACAAAAGGAACCCCAGTTGTTGCATCCACGGACGTCGAATTTGCAGCGAGTGTCAATACTCCAGATGTGTCGTGACACCCAGTAGTACCACATTGGTTTGTCTGGCTATCAAATGCTGTAATGGAACCAACAGCTCCAAGACTCAGAATGAGAAAGCCCAAAATCATAATGATCTTCATGGTGTGTTTTCGTTTCATATCTTAGTCACCTAGATTTAGTTACAGAATGTATCTGTTGACTCATTAGACACCATTGTCAAGTTTCGTTTTGGAATATAAGTCTCATATTTTAGGATATTGGTCAAATAATCGTTTAATCTGGTGTCAATGAAATCATCTGATATACTTCCCATTTGTGTTTGGCTACTTCCCCATTACTTCAATGTTTGGTTGCAAAAATCGTTGTCTTATGGATTGATAGGTTCATTTTCTTAGTATCTTACCTGCAATCCGTAACAAAGGGATACCAATAGCAAGAGCCTGATTCAAAGTCATAGATCTAATAATCAATACGCCAAAAACTCCTCCAAACAAGGAGAGTAGGACATAATTTGGAATGCCTAGAATAAGACTGGAATTTATCAGCTGAATCAACCAACTTACTCCCAATAACATCGGTCCAAGCATGAGAGCCAATAGAGCAACTGTAAAACCTATCGTGAAACCTGCAAGCAATGATGCCCTTCCCGGAGTGACCTTTCCGCCAAAGACCTTTACAGGATTCATAAGATTGTGCGGATCAAGTTGCTTCTTCATCTTTCTGAGGAGATCGTAGGTTTGATCGCCATAGTATTTCCTTGCATGACGACCATTCCACAAACCGACAGCATAAGGGAGCCCTCCAAATCGCTCTGCCAAGGATGCAATCTGGAATGACCTATACCACCCTATTGTGAATGAGAATTTCTTCCTTTCGTCATCGAGGATCCAGACCATAAAGGACGTACTCCCATCATTGCTGAGCGTACCTTCGATAGCAACTTTTGATTTCTGGAGCTCGTTCTTGGTCCTTTCTAGAATTTCAGGTAGCATGTCCAGAGGTGCAAGCATCTCTGCAGGAACAAGACTAGGTCCATGACGTTTGATTCTGAGTGGATAGAGCCTTTCAGACCAGTAAAACCACGCGCGATCATCGTCCAAGAGTGTTCCTTCGCTTTTCTGCGTGAGCTCGTTGATTACCTCGATGTCATCCTCGTTCTGATATATCGTGTTGAGAAGTGCTCCTGAAAGAATGTACTTTCTATTTTCTAACTCAAAACTCCTCAAAGTGCCCAATTTCGAGGTGTAGTTGTCAGCGAGAAACCTCAGAAAGTACGGTTGAACATCTGATAGAATCTGCCTTGCGACATCGACTAAATCCTCCATTGATTCGAAAGAACACGCGAATGGAATGAGCTGAAGGTTGGGTATTGTCTTAAGAGTGACCTTAGTGATTATTCCCAAGGTACCATATGTACCAGTAATGAGTTTGGTTTCCTGAACTGGTGTTCCAAGGCCAGTTTCAGTCATTATTTCATGCAACCACTGAGTTCCCGTCTTCGCTTTTTCAAGAAGGGTATCATCTTGAGGATTGAGAAGCACTTGTCCAAGTCTTACAACCTTCCCATTTGGAAGGACGGCTTCAATACCAATGACCTGTTTGAGAATGTCGCCATGCCGAGTTGATCCAATTCCAAGTCCTCCGCTCGCTACGAATCCACCCACAGTTGCTGCAGTGGCACTTGATGGATATACTGGAAGAGTGAACCCTAATCTTTCAAGAAATGACAGCAGGTCTCTCCAGGTTATTCCTGCCTCAACTGTTACTGCAGACTCAAACTCATTGAAGTATAGAATCTTGTCCAGCTCGGAAACATCGACACAGATCCCTGCTCGAGTTGGAATAGCCCCTCCCCATCCCGATGTTCCATTTCCCCTGGGTACAAGGGGGATGTTATTATCCATAGCATACCACACCAAATTTTGGAGCGATGGTACATCGACTGGCTGAGTTATCACATCGAACTTTGGACTTATTATCTGATATGCCAAATCAGGAAGACTGGTGACGTCCTTGGAGTACATCATGCAAGTTTCACGGGTCACAGACACATTGTCTGCACCAACAATGTCTCCAATCCTTATTTCGTCAATCTTCACTCCTCTGTGTCACCTCCATTCTCCTTTGATAGTAGGGATTCTGCAACTAATTGAGTGATATCTTGAACCCTCATTTCGTATCCAGTGGTGAATTTGGCCAGTTCAAAACCAAGTATGCATCTTGGACACTCGGTCACTACTCTCGTTGCTGGTGTAACAGTCACATCCCTCAAACGCATTTCAGCAATCCTGGATGATAGAACAGGATCCACGACATCTAACAATCCATGAGAACCGCAACACCTTGTTTGTTCTTTCGAGGGTGTCATCTCAACATTGTAAACTCCTGGGATATCATCAATTATCTCACGTGGGCCTTCTATGACTTTTAGGACTCTTGCTGAAATGCAGGGGTCATGAAATGTGACAGTCACCATAGGTTGTTCTTGAAACTTCAAACGCTTTTCGCGAATCAGCTGCTTAATGAACTGGGACGCTGTCAGTAATTCGAGATTACTCTCCTCCTTGACATACTTACTATATTCCTTCCATGTTTGAATACAGGAGGGACAACTGAATACAACTGTTTCAACACCAAGACTCAATATCGTTTCGAGATTCTTTTCTGCCATCTCATTGATGCCTTCGAAATTTCCAGCCCATCCTAATGGTGCGCCACAACATACCTCCTTGTCTGCGAGTAGTGTATAATCAACTCCAGCATACTCCATGATGGCTACCATTGATTTCGCGATATCATGTAACTGAGTCTTGAGAGCAACATTACATCCTGGAAAATACGCAACCTTGGCTGGTTTCAGTATTTTATCCTTTACAACATGCTTGATATCCTCTATCCAAAGGAGTCGGTCCGCAGGTCCCATCCACATGATGTCTCCTCTAGATTTGACGGAATCTAACACGAACTGCGCAGGAGTTGGCATAAGCCCGCGTTGTCTAATTTCTGCTCTAGTCACTTCCCAAAATCGATCAAGGCTTATACCGGTGGTGCAGACAAAAGTACAATGCTCACAGAGATTACAAAGGAATACTCTACGGGCAAAGTCTTCACCGAATTCAACGTCACCTTCTTGGATCGATTTCACAATATGGAGTTTTCCTCGAGGACCATAAGACTCCCACTTGAGCTCTCTAAATATAGGACATACAAGAGTGCAATTTCCGCATGAAGCGCAAACATACGGTTCGTCTTCTTGTCCATACTTTTCTAGGAAGTCCTGTTTGGTCATTCATTGGTCACCGGGTCAAAGATACCTAATCCAGCTTGGTACCCTAGAGTATATAGTTATGCCAAGGGCGACGACCCTTGGCAATTTGAGATTATTTGAGGTCTTTAATCATCTCACCAGCACAAGCAATTCCTGAACGTGAGGCTGCTTCCATAGATGCATAGTACATGCCGCAGTTTGCATAGGCTCCTGCAACATATAGCCCCTCGATTCCTGTTCGATTTGTGTTCAAACGCTCATCCATAATGCCGGGTGGCTGTTTTAGAACAGATTTCCAAATCTTCCAGCTTTTTTGCCAAGTGACTTTATCCTTTACTCCAGGAATCAGAATCTCAAGTTCATCAAGAATAGCCTGAGTAGCCTCCTCGTCACTCATCTTGAGGAGCTCCTTGTCAATTCCTGTGACTGTCAGCAGTGACTCTCCTATCGGAGCAAGCACTCCAGAAACCCTCTTAGCTTCTGCAACAATGTTGATCTTTCGACCTGGTACAAAAGCGCCAACATTGAAATCGAGTACTCGTGACTTCAGTCCAAAGTATGCTACAGTTGACGGGGTGTATTCAAACTTGGATATCTTTTCATTGAACTCATTTGGTAAATCGCTCTTCTTCACAAAGTGGTGAATGATATCAATCGGAGTTGTCAGTACGACAGCATCAGTATCGAGGTGTTTAGTTTCACCGTTCTGTTCGTAGTCCACACCGACAACCTTCCCATCCTCAATAATCACTTGCTGAACTGCGCAATTGACCTGTGGTTCGACTCCGAAGTTACGGGCTTGGAGCATGAGTGTGTAAGCGACACTTCCCAGACCTCCCCGTTCTGGATACATTGCACTAAATCCATCTTCGTAAGCAAATCTCAAGTGTTCAGAATAGAGGTACTGTCCTGCTGACACTTGTGATGGTTCCATGAAGGTCACAGTTCGAATTAGGGGGTCGTAAAAGTCATTTTGAATTGACTCTGGGATTTTCTTCTCTTGAGCATACTCAGAGAAAGTCATATTGTCTAACTCTTTGAACTCTTCTTCCTTTCTCTTTATATTCTCTTGAACCAGAAGTCCAAGTCTCGCCCTATCAGCTGTAGGTAACAAACCGAATTTTGCAAGCTCAACTGCAGACTTTCGAATGATGTGTCTTTCACCATCCTTGAGCCATACTGCACCTTCGCCAACAGTCGTCATCCTCACTCCACTTCGTTCAAGAATTGGAATGAGTGATTTGAAACCACCAACAAAGAAGTGTAGACCCTGGTCGAAAACATACCCGGACTCAGTGTAAGACCTAGCTCGACCGCCTACAGTCTTTTCTTTCTCGAGTATAGTGCATCGTGCTTTCAGACCCTTTAGTTCAAGAGCACAGCTGAATCCTGAGATTCCACCACCGACGACTACTACTCGTGTGCCTTTTTCTTTGCTCATAGTTTATCTCTCCATACATCCTTGTTAATTTTTACTACTCCTCCACTTGCGAAGCTTGAGCCTTGTCCAGAATCAATTCATCGAGTTGAATCACTTCTAGATTTGTCTCTCTCGCATTATAGCTCAGGTTCTTATAGCATGAAACACAGGTGGTGATAATTCCATCGACTCCCAATTCCTCTGCTTCAGCAACTCTTCTCCTACCTACAGATTCCGCTAATTCAGGATCTAGGACTGATAGGAATCCACCGCAACAGTTACTTTTGTCACGATTATTCTTCAGTTCCACAAATTCCAGTCCTGGTATTGCTCGAATAATTTCACGGGGAGCTTCATAAATTCCAAGTGCTCGCCCAAGATGACAACTGTCGTGGAAAGTGTACGTCCCTTCCAGTCCATCGAAAGTAAGAACTCCATTTCTCACTTGGTCAGCAAGAACTTCGACAGTATGAAGAATATCAATGTCGAAATCCGGGATTATGTGCGGATAGTGCTCAGCAAGTGTGCCATAACACCCTCCGCAGGCTGTAACAATATGATCAACACCCGCTTTCTTGAACATTGCATAATTCTTCTTTACAACTTCTTCGAATCCTTTGTCGTCTCCTGCCCAATAGTTAAACAGACCGCAACAGACCTCACTTGGTACATAGCCTGCGTTTACCTTCAACTTCTGCAACAAGTCAACAACAGTTTCAGGTTGGTCTGGATACCAGAATGATCCCATGCATCCAGAGAAAATCGCAGTGTTTGACTCGGGTGGGAGTTCCAAATCCTCCGCCCAAATAGTCCTGTCTTCTTGCTCATATCCGACGAAAGGTGTTCCTTCTTGGGCGATCCATTCGAGAACTTTCTGAAGTGACTCAGCCATTGGAGCTCCAGTCTTCAGGAGCTGGGTCTTTGCATTATGCCAAATGTCCGTGACTGGTACACCAGCTGGACAGATTGCTTCACATCTTCGACAGTCTGCACAGTAGAGTCTCTGTAACAGTTCAGCCGGAGGATTTCTCATTTTCGTGGCGTACGCCCTTAGCGCTCGGAGTTTACCTCCAGGGCTATCGAGTTCTGATTGGAGCTCAATATACATTGGGCAAGTGTCACGACAGTAGTTGCATGATCCACAGTTTTTCAGTACGTCTGCTAGATTATCGATATTCATTGTAGCACCTCACTTCCCCACATATCTTGACAATCTTCGAAATGCTGTTGCCAACATGAAAAGAATGTCTATTCTCACGAACGATGTTAGACAGCTCGTTACTCTGTCTGGATTCATAATTCCATGTGGGTCCCAATACTCCTTCGCCTCCCTCATCTGGACCAACCTGTCTGGATAGGCTCGACCCATGTAAATCGAGTTCTGGAGACCAATTGTGTATGGAACACCGCCATTCTTGATTGCCCTCTTCATCATCTTGTGTAGTATGCCTTTACTAGCAATGAACTTGAGATATTTCCCTGCGTCAATCATTGCCATTAGCTCGAGTCGCATTCTATCTGGAGTACCAAGCATTCCAAACCAGAGAGCAGGAATCTTGTGTGAGGTCTTGTACGACTCATAGGCCTTCAACATGTCGTATACTTTCTCTATTGGTACCCAGATTTCTTGAAACATCAATGTTTCAGTATGTTCCTTAGGATTAAACTCAGAATCATATCTGAGAGCCCACTCCTTTTCAGAGAATTCGGTTTCGAGATAGACTCCTCCGTGTTGAACAGTAATCGAGCTTAGGTCATCTGTAGGTACCTTGCTTGGAGCATCTACATAAGTTACAGAAATAACGTAGTTCGCATTGTTGAGTGGATTACTATATTTCTGCAACTCTTGGTCAGCAATCTTCAGATACAATGGTCGTTGCTCCAGGCCAGTAATGTCCTTCAATGCGTTGCAGAGACCTTCCAAGGTATTGAATCCATAACTGAATGACTTGTATCCAGTTTCCAGTTCATGTACTCTGAGTTTAACCTCAAATATGACTCCAAGAATCCCGTAGGAATGAAGGAAGAGGTCAATTGTGTCATCTTCAATGACTTTCGTTGTGCCATCACTGCCAATCACCGAAAGTGAGAGCGTATGTTCTTTGAGAGATCCGTAATAGGGCGTTCCAATCCCACCACGACCTCCACATGCGATCCAGCCGCCAATGACTGCTGACTTTGCACTAGAAGGGTAGATTCCCAAGGTAAGCCCCGCTCTTGCCAGTTCTTCATCCAATCTCTCGAAGGTGACTCCTGGTTCGACACGGACGAACATCTCGTCTTTGTTTATCTCAAGAACCTTGTTCATCGGTTTGATGTCAAGTGAGATGCCGCCCCTACTCGGGCTTGAGGATCCCATGCAGCTTGAAGCTCCACCTCTCGGAATAACTGGAATGTTGTGTTCACGAGCAATCTTTAGGACTCCCTCTATCTCACTAACGTTTTCCACTCTTACTACATAGTCTGCCAGATACTTCCATTTCCATCGATAATGGTATTGTGGGAGGGAAGATGGGTCTCCACTGTATACGACTCTTTCAAGTTCTGAGTCATTGACTCTTTCATCGGCAACAACAGCCTTGAGTTTATCAAGAACTGTCAGTTCTGTGTATTTCGCATCATCGACAGGAGTTGGTTCAGGAGTTTTGTTTACTTCAGTTTCTGTCATATTTGTCACCTCACATCACAAAGACTTCTCCAAGATAGATCCCCATGATGCCTAGTATGGTCCAAAGCACCACTGCAGGGAGTCCAAGATTACATGTCTTCCATCCTCCCAGATGAGTGAGGAATGCTAGAGTCCCAAGAATCATACTGATGATACCTAACCAGATGTGCCAAGAGTGGATAAAGAGTAGCATGTTACTCATGTCAATCAGGTATGATGGATTCAACGCAGTCCATGCACCTGCAGGTTCCATGAATAACGAAAGTACATTGATTGAGGTCAGTATATACGCGATGCTCAACATGATTCCATGCGCCCGAGTGAATCTTTCTTCATCATAATATTCCAATGCGGTTCCGATATATGCTATCACTAGTGCAGGCGCTCCTAAATACCATCCATAATGAAACTGTGGTAGCACAATCGGTTCAACTGGAATTTGTCCAACAACAAATGATTGAATCGGTCCTACAGCTTCACCAGCAGTGTCGATAGCCACTATTCTCCACAGGATTTCCTGACCATTTGGAAAGTCTCCCGGGATTGTTCCAACGTATTCGTTTCCTCCAGACAGGCTCATGGAAACATTGGTCCATGAGGTTCCGTTGTCTGTACTATATTGGAGTTTGACCTCCGTTATTGTATCACCCGATGTGATGTTCACAGCTACAGTGAAATCTTCACCCGCACGAGGAACCTCAGGTGTCGTCTGCGGCTGTCCAATAGAAGGTCCAGGACCTACCTGGATGACATTAACAGTGATTGGACTCTGAGTTGAGGACGGGGTGTGTTGGGCTGCATAGACAGTCAGTGTGAACGTTCCCGCAAAAGCAGGCGCTGTAATGCTATACGAAGTCTGAATTGCATTGCTTGTAGGATTTTGGTCGTTCGCATCATTATCACTGACTAGGCCGGGATCAGACGGTACATTTGGTACAACAATGGTGAAGTCTGAGTTGTCATCCACATCATCTGGAATTCTCAACACGAATACATCTGATGCTTGACCAGAAGCTGTCACATCGAGTTGAAATGTTTCACCAGGTTCCACATCAATCGATGAATCCATTGTGATCGATAGACCAGTTGGATCATCATGACAACCAGAGTTACCACAGTTGGATTCCGAAGTTCGTGTCGCTACGACATTACCAGCTACAAGAATTAGCAGTATTGTCGCTGCTACAAAAACTAGGCCAATCTTGACTTTCCTCTTTATGAATGTCACGTGTAGTACACCTTTTCGGAAATATCCCAGATACATCTCCGGGATACAGCGCCGGTGAGGAAATGACCCTGCTTAAAATGTTACTATATGAAAAGGTGTGAATATGCCATCATTGTGAAAGGTTACAAATATAGAGATTAACTATAGTGGCAACACAGGATTGTAACCAATACCATAGTGTTTACTTATCAAACTGTAACGATTCGTAGCCGGCCTATAACCGTCCGTAACCAAATGATTACATGTTGTAAGATTAAGCTAACAATTGACTATTTCAAATACAACATATTTTTATGCGGGGACCTGCGGGAATTCCTCACCCAAATCTTGGGAATATGGTGAAAAAACCAATGGTGTACTACACTGACGAGACCCCAGGGGTCAATAAGCGGTTGGTGGCAGGTTACTACCTGTTCCTCTGCTTGATTGGTTTCGCCATACTCTTAGGACCTACTGGATCTGGAATTCCTATCACTACATTAAATGATAGAGTTCGTGAGGCGCATGAACTAGCATATCCGACCTATGGTGATAATGATTCATTATCATGCACAGGTACGGGTTGCCATGACGCGACATGGGATTATTGGAATCAGTCAGTCCATTCTGGAAATCTGATTACATATGATCCGATAACAGATACTATCGAGGTTAATGGTCACCGAAACAGGACCATGGCAGAATTCAATGCCACCTGTGCTCAATGTCACGCAATCAACTGGGACAACTCAACATACCCGAACACACATGACGGGTTTGGTACCACTTGTTTGATGTGTCATGACACTTCAACACCGTATTTCACGGTTGACGGCGAGAACTGTGCCACTTGCCATATCCATGAAGGACATGGTGGCCTCGACGGTTATACCGAATCGGCTCATGCCAACTCACTAACAGATCTCAGAGGTAGCAGCCATGCAGGATCAGACTGTATGCACTGTATGTCGGCCGAGGGATTCCTCGACCAAGATGCAGTACTTGACCCTGCTGGTGACTACAGTCCCATTACTTGTCCAACGTGTCACTCTGTACACGACGCAGATATTGTGAATCCAGCTATGATTCGTGCGGTAAATGCCACAGAACTCTGTGGACTTTGCCACACAGAATCTCGCCATCCCACATATGATGTATGGCGTGGTGGTGCACATGATCTGACTGGTGTCGTTGAGTGTACCTCCTGTCACGGATATCGTGAGGGATCTCATGGACCTGAGATGAATCACACATTCTCTGTTTTGCCAGAGGATGCTTGCAATCAGACTGGGTGCCATGATAACAACTTGGAATGGGCTCTTAACCAACTAGAAGAGATCCAGACATCATTTGAGGACCTTGTAGCTGACTTCGAAGATGAAGCAACAGCTTTCGAAACAGTAGTTACAACCTACAATGCTACTGCAGATGCTGATCATGATCTAGTCGCTGATGTGCTAGATATGGTTGATGCGGCATCCACTACTGTAGGCTACTACGGCTACGATGGTTCATCTGGTTTCCATGATCCAACGGAGACCTTCAGTGCTGTGAATGCAGCATACAGAGATCTTCTAGATGCAGAGGCATACTTCTATGAGAATATGCCTGAACCTACTCCTACAACTCCCACTGGTGGAGGATTCGACACTCTTGTCGTTGTAGGTGGAGCTGCTGGCGGTATAGTAGTCGGTCTACTCCTAGGAGTCTTGGTTGGCAGACGTCGATAGACGCTGCGAGAAACAAACATTCGTACGGGTGTTCCCAGATGCTTTTGCATCTGGACCCCTCTTTTCTTTCAGCTCCAAGAAGTCCGATAAAGCCGCAACCTGAATTTTAAAAGCGAAGTGTAATTTCGCGCGAGATATTCCATTAGGAAAGAAAGAACATGAAACCAAAAATCATCGTTTCCATCATATTCGCCATCGTGATGTTGAATGCATTGACTCTGGGTGCAAACATCACTGCTAGTCCAGAGTATAGTGTAAATCAGATTGAGAATACAAAAGCAACTCTCCTGACACAGGATACTGAGTACAACATCTCTTCATACAGGGACTATTCAATAGCTACCATAGACATAATGTTGAGCAATCTTGTGGATATTACCACAGGCGAAGTCTTCCATGCAGGAAGTAGCGATTGGACTGGGGATCCCCTAAATACCACCACTCTAGCTAGCTACTACTGGGCCATATCCGCTTTGTCAACTGCATACTACATATCATATAATGAAACTTACCGAATTGCGATGAGTAGGGCTGCCAGAAAAATGGTAAGCGTATTCATGGATCCAACATATCCTGGTTTTTATGTGAACCAGTTCTCTGGTGAGGAAATTCGACAGACCAAGCGCGCAGGAGTCCAAGCTTATGCATATTGGGCTCTTGAAACCGCTGAATCCACGAATACTTCTCTCGATTTCACAGTAGAAAAAGAGAGTGCACTGAGGTGTTTGGCTGATATCCTCTATGACCCTGTTAATGGAGGTTTCTTCTTCTACACTATGAGGAATGGTTCTTTGAGTGTACCATCGTACTTCGATGAAATTTACCCAAATGATGGAAAAAGATTGGATCATCTGGTGCTTGGAGCGACAGTGCTCTATGAAGCTGGTTTATCCTTAGGAAATGCAACGCTTCTGAATATGGCTGACGGAGCTATGTCATTCATGCTTTCCCATATGAAGTATTATCATGATATGGAATTTAGAGGGTTCAAGCTATCTGTGAATCGGACAGGTGGGATTGTCAATGTCGCGGAATATGAAAGAGTCGCTCATTCAGTTGTAACCGATATCAATGCTATGGCGATTAGGGCATTGGTTACGGGATATGAAACTACTGGGAACACAACCTATCTATCTGAAGCAAACCAGCTCTTCGAAACCCTGTTTTCAAATAACTGGGATGAGGACTCCGGGGGCTGGTGGGCAGAAGTTGTTGATGGCCAACCATACGATCCCCTTGATGACGAGGATGTTAAATTCTACAAATATTCAGAGATTCAGCTCCAGATGATTCTTGCATTGGAAGATTTGTATGAGACAACAGATTCAATATATCCTATCAGAATGGTTATCGATTGTTTTGAGCTCCTTCTAGCAAATCTATGGGATTTTGCTGATGAGGGTTTTGCTAGTAATGGCAATCAGCTTTGGGAAGCTTTCAGTCCAGATTGGCAGATTCATTATACAACAGTCCAAGCCCAAGCTGTGATTGGTTTGGAGCGAGTATGGAATTACGGATTGCCAATTGTGACTCGAATAAGAATCACCCCCACAAACCCTCGGCCTGAAGATATTGTATATTTCTCCGTAACAGCTATAGATCCTGATGGCATTGATACAGTATATGTAAATTATTCTCTTACTGTTGGAGGAAATGGGACAAGAGGCATTCTCCCACTTTATGCCCATCCAAGCATAGGTGGATTGTTTAACAATTCGATGAAAGATTTTGAAGATGGTTCTTCAATCAATTTCGAAGTTTTTGCCAATGATACAACGGGTCGTATGTTCGTAGCTGGAAGCTACTATTTTGCAGTCCGTACAGACATATTTGCCCCTACAGCTGAACTTCATGCTATCTATCCGTCTGATGAAGTGCGCGTAGGTGACAATGTTATAATTGATATGGAAACATATGAATTTCCCGAACATAGTATAACGAATTCTTGCGTGCTATGGTGGAGGTTGAACACAGCTGCATATACAATCGAGAATATGACTCTAGTTGATATTGAAGGAACTAGGCTAATCTGGCGAATAATACTCGGGGAATTTTATGCTGGAGATGTAATCACATTCTTCTGTTACGTGACTGATGAATCTGGAAATGTTGGTGAGAGTAGAGTCTATCGACTCACTGTACTTGGTCCTCCATTTAACATCACACCGTTTTCAGTCTTTCAGATAGTCGCAACCGTCGGTCTTATAGCTGCGCCTGGAGTTGGTTATGCCTTTACAAGAATGCGAAAGAATAATCGAGCAGAAGCGCAACGTGATGGGAAGAAAGCTGCGCGAAAGCGAGCAAGACGTCGCGGACCGAGGAGGAGGGCATAGACACACAAAGGAGAGAACATGATGGATATTGGAACAATTCTCATTATTGCTCTAGTCGTAGTCGCGGCTCTAGACGCCGTCATTTTACTACTAGGACCAAGAATTTCAAATTACGAGAATTACTCATTCATTGCTTCCATAGTTAGTTTTCTAGCTGCACTTGGATTGGTAATTTATCTCGGATCATTAATCTTTGGAAACCAATTTCAGTATGACTATGTCTACCAGACAACTGACCTCAGTGCTGATTTTATGTTGAAGATTTCTTCCTTATGGGCTGGACAGTCTGGTTCACTCATCTTTTGGACATTCTTGTCCTTCACACTATACTTTGGTTTCAGAGTGGCTACTCGGGGATATGAGGATGACAAACTCGTTTATAGAGCTTCTATAATCATGGTTTTAGAATCAATCCTGATTGCGATAAACTCATTCATCGCTGATCCTTTCCGGGTTACAACAGAAATAGTACGTACCGACGGTTTAGGTCTGAATCCTCTACTGTCTACAATTTGGAACGTCATCCACCCACCCATTATCTTCATAGGGTACGCACTAATACTCGTACCATTTTCTGTGAAGCTTGCTGGATTCACACTATCCTCTGAAGAACGCAATCAAGATCCTATCCCTGTGGTGAATTCCTATACACGATTCACTACTGCAGCTTCTTGGGTGGCATTGTCATCTGGTATAGCTATCGGAGGATATTGGGCATACTTGGTTTTGGGCTGGGGTGGTTATTGGGCTTGGGACCCAGTGGAAACGACATCTCTGATTCCTTGGCTATTGATTACAGCATTTTATCACGCAAAACCAACACTCAAAAAGAATGACGTGATTCGTGACTCATTCCTTGTTATGGCCTACATCACGGTGATTTTTGCCACGTGGACAACAAGAAGTGGTGTACTCTCGTCTGTTCATGGTTTTGGATTAAGCGCAGTGAGTTGGGCAATGTTAGTCACATTACTAGGTAATTTCATTATTGGGGTTTCTGTCGCACTCTATTCTGGTTTCAAAGGTATGAAAGATGAAGAGGAGTCTATTGGACTCGGGTTCTTAGACATATCAGACATTAGACTTTTCTCAATTAGAATCGCACTGATTGGTCTGATTATTGTAGCCGCAACTTCAACTATTGGTGTTGTACTCCCTGCTACATATAATCTGGGAGTAGCAATATTCAATCCGGCAGGTCTCGAGGACAACATGATTGGGATCGGTATAGACTTCTTTAGAATGGGATTCTATCTAGCCTGTGTCTTCCTGATTCTATCATCGTTTTTCTGCATGAGGACAAGTATTCTAACCTATCGTCGTCGAGGATTTCTCGTAGTCATAGTCTTTGGAATAGGTGCAGTAATAGCTGCGCTCGGTGTCTTTGTTGGACCATTACCAACGTACTACTGGCCAGCCAATTTCCTTATTGTTCCAGCAGCAGCTGCAATTGGATTTCTTATTGTTGCATTCATATTGAAAATGGCTGGAAAAGAGGATATTGGTAGCACCCGTCAAATCGGACGTTTGATGTTACATCTTGGATTAATTATCCTCTTGTTGGGTGTGTTCCTGAGCGAGAATGTGGTATATGAATCCAATTCGGGATATGTAGAGGGTACCACCCATGATGTTGCACCTGGAATTTCTGTCAGAGTTGCAGACATAAATTTGGAGTACTTCGACAGTCCAGTCGACTTTAACATGATAGTCACTATTAATGTAGGATACTGGGCTGACAATACCACATTCATAATAACAGGAATAGGATATGCCACGGTCACAGGACATCCTGACTGGGGTATGGTGAGTCACAATGTGTATTTGGATTCAACAGTTGTCCGAGATGTATTCATCGCTGTAATTGGTTTCGCCCAAATCATACCTGGTTTTTATCAGGTTACCATCCACGCTAAAGTGCTCCCATTAGTATCCTTTGTCTGGCTAGGAGCTTTCCTCATGGTCTCTGCAATTCTTCCAATTTTCGGAATGGAGGTGCAATCCTTCATGAAGGCAATGAGAGGGAAACAAAAGCACCTCTACGTTGACGAAGAGGAAGCGCCCATTGAAATTGAAGGTAACTAATCGGTCCTTTGGGTCGAGCATGTTGCTCGACCTTCTCTATCTTTTTCATATCAAGAAGGGTTTATACATGTGACTCAACTACACACTCTAGCATCTGGAAGGTATGAGAATGTCGCAGCACTATGATGTAGCAGTAGTTGGTTCAGGACCTGCAGGATCTACTACAGCTTGGATTGCTGCGAAGAATGGTCTAAAAACAGTCCTGATTGACCGAAGGAAGACTATTGGGATTCCAATCCAATGTGGTGAATTGATTCCTACATCAGGAGAAGTGAGGAATCTCTTCCCATCATCACGAACAATGCCAAAGGCTGTATCAGTACCAAAGAAATTCATTTGCAACAGAACCTCCACGATAAGATTGGTTTCGCCAAACGGTAAGACTTTCGAGTTTCCATTTGAAGCAAACATTGTTGATCGAGCTGGTTTTGACCAATATTTAGCCCAAAAAGCAAAAGATGCAGGTGTTGATATTCTTCTGAACACCAAGCTGCTGAAAAGAACCAGAGGTAATAGCCTAGTACTAAAGACAGAAAGTCAGCAGAATGAAACTCAGGCAAATGTAGTAGTCGGTGCCGATGGCTCGCGTTCCAAGGTGGCAGAATCCTTGGGAACTCAGTTCGTTCATGATGAATCTGACCTGAGCCCATCACTTCAATATGTAATGGAAAACTCCGATGTCGATCCTTCAGTTGTCGAGATGTATTTTGGCAGTGTAGCCCCTGGTGGGTATGCATGGATTATACCAAAGGGTGATGGTCGAGTAAATGTCGGATTTGGTATGCGGAGATTTATTGCCAAGGACGATAAACCTCTTCGCGAATACATCGACCGTTTTGTCTATCGAAATCCTATTGTTGCACCGCTTTTGGCTCGTGCTAGAATAGTCAGTAGAGTTGGTGCTATTATACCAGTAGGCGGCCCACTCAAGAGAACTTGGACCAGAAACACACTACTCGTGGGGGATGCTGCTGGGCATGTAATGGCTTCAAATGGCGGAGGTATACCTACTGCACTTTGCGGCGGAATCATAGCAGGAGAAACAATCTCAGACCATTTTGAAAAAGAAACATCTCTCTCACATTATGAAGAAACTTGGCGAGTAGAGTTTGGTACTGAACTTGAAACTGCACTGAGAGTCCTCAGAGTCGCTGACACTGTAATGCCTTCCGATTCGATAACCGATATCTGCATGAGACTCGCGGGAGTTCGTTTTTTGGAACCGTTGATAAGATGCAGACTTCCTCCGCTGGTTGATTTTGCTTCAAAGACGCTTGTGAGAATACTTAGTCAATTGCTCTAGACTCAATACAGCCTTTGAATTATGAAGTCGGCTAGATTATTCAGATTCTCTTCATTCTCAAATCCCTGGTTTCGAATCGCATCCTTCGCGGAATCAATGTACTGCTTTGTAATCATTGTCCCATATTCCACAGCCTGGGTTTCATCAATCAACTGCAAAGCGAAGTAGAGTTCCCCGTTATCAAGGAGTTTGATACATCGGTTTCGCTTGTCTTCTGGACTTTCCTCAAGAGCGTGTGCTAGAAGAAAATTGCATCGACTTCCTTTGAGGTCGGATAGGACTGATTTTCCAGTTCCATTCTGGGTCGCAATCACATCCAAGATATCATCTCTGATCTGGAATGCATAGCCAAGATTCTCTGCATATTCAATTATTGCTTCTATCTGTTGGAGATTCCCATTCCCTATCGTTGCACCAACTTTGGCTGCAGATGACATGAATGAAACAGTCTTCATTCTGACTACGTCGAGGTAGTGCTTCTTTGTGTAGACCTCTCGTCTGCCATTTGTACTCATAAGCAAGTCAGCGGCCTCTCCCTCACACATTCTAATTGCACCACTAGCAACATATGTTAGAAGCTCGGGAGTTGATTGTTCTCCAATCATTTTGATTGCTTTTGCAACTAGGAGGTCTCCAGCAATGATTGCCATTTTTCGTCCGAATTTTTCATGAGTTGTTTCAACACCTCGTCTCAATGCATCCTCATCTATAATGTCATCATGGATGAGGCTAGCTGTTTGAATGAACTCGGTTGCCACAGCATAAGGGAGTGAGTCCTCGAGACTTCCGCCAACCGCTTCTGCACATAATAAGAGTAGCAACGAACGGATTCGTTTTCCTCCTGCAAGAATTAGGTGTCTTGTAGTTTCATAGAGAATTGGAGGTTCACCATCATCATCGATCAGCTGCTTTCTGATTGCCTCATTGATTAATTCAATTCTATATACAAACTGCTCTCTATCAAGAATATCTATGACTTCTGGAGAAACTTCAACATCGTCTAAGTCATTATCGGCTTTGTCAACGAAAGGTTTCTCTGACATCAGTTAATACTCCTGAGTAGTCTGTTTCAACCTGAAACCGCCTTAAAGTCCTTGCCTTTGTTTTCACACATTGTCTAAGGATTGAAACGATGGGGAAGTCTTTTTTGTAAATAGAAAATCGAATAGTCACACGAGGTTGCATTGATGAGCAAGGGAATGAACGAATCGGACATGCCAAAACCATCAAGAGTCCGAATTTGGTTTGCTGAGATGCGAGCACCATTTCTGACTGGAGCAATTGTCCCAGTCATTCTTGGAACATGTGTCGCATGGGCATCAACTGGGATCTTTCTCCTTGATGTATTCATACTCACCTTGCTTGGGGGGATGTTCGTTCACATTGGAGCAAATGTCGCGAATGATTACTTTGACCACAAAAGTGGTACTGATGACATGAATGTGGACTATGTCAGACCTTTCACTGGAGGGAGCAGAATGATCCAAAGAGGATGGATGTCACCTCGAGAAGTCTTTGCAGAAGCCATGGTGTTTTTCATCCTGGGAGGTGGTATCGGATTGTATTTGGCTTACACGCGGGGATGGGAAGTTCTCATAATAGGTGTCATCGGGGTCGGGTCTGCATTTTTCTATACCGCCCCTCCATTCAGATTCGTAAGTCGAGGCTATGGTGAAGTCTTTATTGGTCTCGATTTTGGGGTTTTGATGACTCTTGGAGCTTATTTTGTCCAAACTCAAATTCTCGCATGGGAGGCTATATTCCCTTCATTGCCCATTGCCATCCTGATAACTGCGGTTCTTTACATCAATGAATTCCCAGATCATGATGCAGACAAGGCTGCAGGTAAATTGACTGTTGTTGTTAGACTTGGTAGAGCTCGTGCTGCAAAAGGATATGCAGTTCTCATGACCTCATTATACCTCTCAATAATAGTTCCAATCATATTGAATCTCACAAATTGGTACACAGTGCTAGCTGTTACAACAATCCCTCTAGCTGTTATTGCTACTCGTTATGCATTGAAACACTATGACCAATCTTTCCCACTTATTCCTGCCTATGCATCAACTGTAGCAAATCATCTGTTTACAGGTCTGTTTCTTAGTTGGTCATACATTATGATTGGCTTGGGGAGAGAACCAATCTGTGTATTAGTATGGGGCCTGGTGTTTTTCACAATCTCCATTGGATTCTATATGTTTACTGAACGAAAAGCCAAAGCCGCCGCCCCACCTTCGTAGTTGTCTATTTGGAAGTCCACTTGTAGAAGTTAGCCCCCATCCAGTAGGAGATTTTCTTTGGATGGACTCGGATGACTATCCTAGAACCCATTGGATAGCCTGGCCCAAGAAAGTGTATGTATTTGTCCAAGAAATTTACCATCACCATGTCGTCTGCGACTTCCATCTCGACCAGCTTGGCTCTACCCTGAATCATGACTCCACAATTGCGTGCAGGAGACCTCGGGTCTCTTTTGTCAATCGTTACGCAGACTCGTGTGTTCCGACGAATGTTATTGACCTTACGACTTTTTTTGGTTGAAACCAATTGGATTGTTTGAGACGAGTCATCCCAAATATAGAACATGGCAGTCAGATGTGGGTCGCATCCTTGTTCAGCTGTTCCTAGATATGCAAAGAAGCCATTATCCAGAATTGAGAGTGCTTGTTTAGGAATTTTCTTGGTTTTCTTTGTGAACGCTTTTTGGGGTTTGGATAGAAACATCTTATCACGCTCTCAATGTTCTTGGTTTGGCTTCCCGCCAGTAAGTAATCTTTTCCGGTTCAATTCTCACCATCACCCTTGAGATGAAAGGTTTGTTTTGCCAAGCCAAAGGCAGTTCCTGGACCTTGGTATCATAGTACCTCATGTAACGGGGATATTTTCTGGCGAACAACGAACGCACTCTTAGCATCCAGAGACCATAGATGAACATCCTGAAGATGCCAAATAGAGTAACTTCTCCTAAAATCGTAGTTTTCCCTCTAATCATGACCGCTCGATTTCTCATCACATTATTAGGATCTCTCATATCTACTAGAACAGCAACCTTTTGGTTCTCATTGAGAATCCGATACTTTGCTGATGCTAGAGATATTCCGATGTAAATGAACTTCCCATCATAAACGAAAATCACTGGAGTCACATGGGTTTGCATATTGCTACATACACTCACATATGCAAATCTCTCATTATGTAAAATACTCTCGACATCCGGTGGAAACCATGGAACCATTTCCATCGCTAGAAAACTAAGGAAAGAAAGACCAAAGATGATACCTAGATATGCCAAAATCCCGATAAGTAACAATGGGGAATGGGCAGCAATTGGAATCAACAGGGCAGCAGAAGCACCCCAATATAAGTTGACTGAGTCCAAAAATCTTAATGTTCGTACTTCTGAATATGCAGTGTACTCCAATCCTCTTCTCTTTCTAGCAGCGTAGCTCAAAGCAATTGATCTACGAGCTGCAAACAAGGTGGTCACAAATGAGAGACCCATTCTATAGCTAACATCCCATGCAAGGACCAGAAGAAGTATGAAGAGTAAGGGGTTTCCATATCCTGGACCCAAGAAGTGCTGGAGGAATGGTGGATCCCAAAATGTATACCCCATGACACCAACAAAACATAGAACCCCAAAGACAAGTTCATTTTTCCGATTCCAAAGCAAGTCTGACTTGTATTCTCGCAACACCCTGAGTTCCTGCTCATTTGTTGGATTTCTCAATCGCCTCATCGCAGGAATAACATACAAACATCCCGCAGACCAAACCACTGTATATGCTATCGCAACAGAACCCAAGATCGCTGTTTCAACAGGCATGCTGAAGTAGATAAACGCCAAGATACCTACAGCTTCAACCAATACTGCTTGAGCAATGACGTCCCAAACTGGTGGCAACCATCTGAATGGAGGTATCCTATCTACAATCTCTTCATAAATCCATTTTCGGCTGCCGCGCTTTGAGGTTTCAGAAGCTAGCGTCATTATTTTGTAGCTTTACAACGTCGTATATTTACATATCGAAACCACTTGAGTATATGAGATGTTCTCTAATCATCCATAGATCTCATCAAGCCCATCCCAAGTCAGACCCATTGCTTCTGCTACCAAGACTGCTAGGTCTTTCACTGTTTTACTGGATCCCGCATGAGGTAGTTGATCGTTCATAAAATCAACACAAGAGGGACAGGCTGTTGCAACCACGTCCGCATTGGTAGCTTCGATGTCTTCGACCTTGAGCTTGTTTATCCTCAGAGCAAAATCAGCATCGACAGCTCTAAGGACACCGCCTGAACCGCAACAGTAACAGTTCGCTTTGTTATGAGGAAGTTCTTCGAAAGTCACTCCTGGCAAGTGTTCCAAAACTTTCCGTGGTTCTTCATAGAAACCCGAGTTTCTTCCTGCATCGCATCCATCATGAAAGGTGACTGTCAAATCCAAAGGATTGTTCAGATCGGTCAACTTGCCTTGATCAAGTAGGTCTGCAAAGTATTGCGCTCCATATAAGATCTCAAAGCCATGGTCGATACCCAGGAATTCATGATATTCATGGGACCACATCTTGTAGCAGCCTGGACAATTGGTGAATATCCTCTCAACACCAAGTTTCTTGTAAGCTTCTATATTATGTTCTGCTAGTGCTCGAGCTCCTTCAAAGTCTCCAGTCATGATAAGAGGAGCGCCGCAGCAGTATTCATCCTCACCGAGTACAGTGTATGATTCTCCAATCTTGTCCAATATCAGAGTAGTAGCGATGGTCGCTTGAATTGATACTCCTCTGAATGATGAAGCACATCCAAAGAAGAATGCCGTCTTGGAAGGTGTTCCCTGTTTGTCGATAAGTTCGTCCTCATTAGGTGTCCAATATGACCAACCCTCGATTCTATCCATCTGTGCCTGGCCTTGGATGTTGTAACTGTTCAACAAGGTTTCTTTTGCCATCTCTAGTTGCTCGGGCCACATACCACGTTTCTGGAAGTCTGATCGCAATACCTGGTAGATTTTTATGAAGGGAATGTCCACCTGACAGATTTCCTCGCATCCTCCACACAATGTGCAACCAAAGATTGCATCACGGAGGCCCTCAAGACCTTCAGAAGGTCTCAATCTTCCCTGCATCAGGGCTCGGGTCAACATCATCTTTCCTTTACCTGAGTAGCTGTCTCTGCGCTTTACCTTGTAAGTTGGACAAGCTCCGTGTCCAACTTGACAGAAACTGCATTGCGCGCAAGTATAGGCGTATTCCTGTAAGCCGTGCTCATTCAGTGATGGGAAGTCCATGATTCTTGGTCTCCGCACTTTGTGACAGACTGAGGAGGACCGTAGCAAGGCACCTTAAAATCTTTCCATAGAACTTCAATCAACTGGTCTTTCGAATAATGACTTCTGCGATTCCTACTACAATAATTCCAGTTACTACCCAAGTAAGCACAACAAGTAGAATCTCTTGCAATGGATTTTGTGATGGGGGTGGTGACTCTGTTGTTGTGGTTTGTGTTGGTTGAGACGTGGTTGTTGTAGTGATTGGGGTTGTTGAAGGCTGGACAGTAACGGTTACCTGGTCTGTAATAGAGTTGCCTCCAATATCCGAAACAGAGATTGTATAATTATACTCTCCTTGAGTGAGACCATCCACTGAGATCGATATCGATTCACTGCTTGAGTTCCATGCCCTAGTTCGAATCAATACACTATCTCTGTATACCTCGTAACTCGCAGGATGTAAGTCATTCGGACTCCACGTGATTGAGTTTCCAGTTTCACCTTGATTGTAGACAATATCATCTGGACTGTCGATTGTAGGTGGTGTACCGTCTTGAACAAAGACCATCACTGTATCAGACGCACTGCTGCCGCCGACATCAAAGACACGTATTGTGTAGTTGCAAGTTCCTACTGATTGGCCATCGACTGATACTGTTATTGTTTCTGAAGACGAGTTCCATAATCCAGATATTATCAGAACACCCTCTCTGAAAATCTCATAACCCGATGGATGGGCGTCTGCTGGATCCCATTGAATAAGGTACCCAGTGTCACCTTCATTGTAAGTAATGTCTGGAGGCGTATCAATCGTAGGAGTGATACCATCTGAAACATTGACGTAGACCGTGTCATTCGCAACGTTTCCACCAACATCTGTGACAAAGATTGTAAAGTTATATGATCCAAGAGCCAGACCATCTACATTGATAGTGATTGCTTCCGAGGATGAGTTCCATAGACCAGTCTTAACTTGAACACCTTCTCTGAGTATTTCATAACTTGCTGGATGAAGATCAGAAGGATTCCATATTATTGAATAGCCTGTGGCTCCTTCATTATAGAACACATCAGGCGGACTATCAATGTTAGGTGTTGTACCATCAATGACTGTTACCAACACTGTATCATTCGCAGAGTTAGAGCCAATGTCGAATACAACTATTGTGAAGTTATGGACACCTAGATTTAGTCCATCAAGGGAAACTGAAATTGTTTCTACACTCGAGTTCCACAAGCCGCTTCTGAACAGAGCTTCATCTCTGTAGATTTCGTAGCTTGTCGGGTTCAAATCAGATGGATTCCATGTGATTTTTTCTCCAGTCTGACCCTCATCGATTTGCCCATCGATTGGTGAGTCAATCGTAGGAGGTGTCGCATCGGATACTGCGACCCATACAATGTCTGTAGCAGGATTGCTACCCACGTCATAAACTATGATGGTGAAATTGTAAGTTCCTACCGACAGTCCGGTCACGGAGATTGAGATAGTTTCTGATGTCAAGTTCCAAAGGCCAGACTTCACAAGAACGTAATTCCTATAGATTTCATAGCTCGCTGGATAGGAGTCTGCAGGATCCCATGTAATTGATCCACCTGCTGCTCCCTCATTATAATTGATGTCACTAGGAGAATCGATTGTTGGGGGTGTACCATCTAACACATAGACAAACACTGTGTCAGTGCCAATGTTTCCTCCAACATCCAAGACTCTGATGGTGTAGTTATAGTCACCTACCAGATGTCCATTGATTGATATCGAGATTGACTCTCCACTAGAGTTCCAGAGGCCAGATTTGACAGGAGTTCCATCCAAGAAGATTGTGTAACTAACAGTATGCAAATCTGTTGGACTCCACGTGATGGTTCCACCTAGACTGCCTTCATCATATGTTATGTCAGTAGGACTGTCAACAACTGGGGGTGTTCCATCGAATATTGTTACCCAAACAGTGTCACTCGCTGTGTTACTGTCCAGGTCGGTAACTATTGCAGTGAAGTTATACTCTCCCAGAGAAAGTCCATCGAGTGATATACTGATTGTTTCAGCACTCGAGTTCCATACCCCAGACTTGACGAGCACACCATCTTGGTAGATCGCATATGAGGATGGATTGAGGTCCAAGGGATTCCATGTAACGAATAGACCTGATGTTTCTTCAGAAATTGTCTGGTTTGCGGGTTGGTCTATTGTTGGCAGGTCTGCGTTGTATACTGTAACAATGACTTCGTCAGTCACAATGTTGCCACCGATGTCAACGAGGACAATTGTGTAGTTGTAGGATCCTATAGCAAGGTTATCAACTGAAATGATCATCGTTTCCCCAGAAGAGTTCCATGTACCAGATTTTACATCTACACCCTCTAACAAAATCTGATAACTTACTGGATGTAGGTCTGAGGGTGACCAAGTGATTGAATATCCTGTGTCTCCGTCGGGATAATCAATGTCTGCTGGATGGTCAACAACCGGTGGTGTTCCGTCATAGACGGTGACAAAGACAGTATCAATTGCTGCTCTTGAGGATGTGTCAAAAACAACAATCGTAACGTTGTAAGTGCCCAGTGTAAGTCCATCAACTGAGAACGAAATTGACTCTGCGCTGTTATTCCACGTTCCTGATTTAACCAGTATATGTTCACGATAGATCTGATATGATGATGGATGAAGGTCATATGGATTCCAACTGATTTGATTGCCACTTGACCCTTCTACTACATCACTGTCAATTGGACTATCAATTGTAGGATCTGTTCCGTCAGCCACCGTGACAAGAACAGAATCAGATGCTGTGTTGCTTCCAACATCTTCAACAACAATCATGTAATTGTATGAACCCTTAGCAAGACCATCAACAGAAATTGAGATCGACTCACCACTAGAGTTCCAAAGACCAGATTTTACAGGAACTCCGTTTCTATATATCGTGTAGTTTAGTGGATTCAGGTCTGATGGGTTCCAAGTAATAGAATATCCCGTAGCTCCTTCGTTGTATATTATATCGATTGGACTATCAATTGTCGGTAGAGTCCCATCAGAAACTATGACCAAGACCGTATCTGATGCAGTGAGAGACCCGATATCAGTCACTTCTAGGACGTAGCTATATGTTCCTACTGCAAGCCC
>JBHLRZ010000028.1:0-43223 GCA_048882045.1 Candidatus Thorarchaeota archaeon
TATGCAGCCTCTTCAGCAAGTAGGTTCTCTGCGATCTGGTCATAGACCTCTGGTGGCATCACACCGACCAGTTTGTCCATCTTTCTGCCAGAACCATCATCGAAGACAACTCTCTTGCCCTCTGAGTATACTAGGACACTCGGAACGCCAGTAATCTGGTTCTCCATGCTGAACTCACGATTGTGGTCAACATCAATCTTCACAACTTTCAAGCCTCTTGGTGCATACTTGTCGTGGAGCTCTTCTAAGATTGGACCTAGTGTTCTACAGGGACCACACCAAACTGCGTGGCAATCAACGAAGACTACCTTATTGGTTTCAATTACCTTTGTCAATTCGTCTGAGCTAATGTCGTCTACCATAATGCTACTCTCCCGTTTCATCGGGTCGGTTGTGCATTCTCGTTGCACAATCGTTATAAGGATTGTGCTATGAGCCTACAAATTTTTCAGTACTTGTCAGTGCCAAAGTTTGATAAGCGGCAGTCATTGGACTTCCTGAGCTCTTGGTGAACAACATGCCCGTCCTTCATTGTCCAACATGTGGATCTCGTTTGGACATCAGAAAAGGGGGTGGCATATGGACTGTGACTTGCAGCACGTGTGCCAACGAGGTCACAGTTGGGGGTCCAAAAACCGACTTGTTTGATGCGTACGAAGCATATGTTTCACAGACAAAGGATGGGACTGCTCCTAAAATCGACCATCGCAAGAAGAAATACTTGGGTTCAGGGGCTGACGCTCCTAGGCGCAAGCGACGACTGGCAGATACATCCCGTGTCCAGTCTGAAAAGGAGATCGAACGTCTTGTGCAAGCTGGAGGTTCAGAACTCGAGAGTCTATCTGATCCTTTACAGAGACTCCTTCTACGAGGTAGAGACTATCTCGTTCAGTATAAGCTCATGCCATCAACCGATGCTGTATATGGAAGTGATATCGATGATCTCAACATTCCTGCCCGGCTCAAGGACTATCTTCGAAACCGTGGGATCTCCAAACTCTACGAGTTTCAGGAGGAGTCCTATTCTGCCATTGAGAGTGGCGAGAATGTTGTGATTGCTGCACCGACTGGACAGGGTAAGACAGAGGGATTCATACTACCCATTATCAGGCAAATCCTCTTGTCAGTACAAGACTCCTTTGAAAATCCTGGAGTCAGAGCACTCTTGATCTATCCTACGAAAGCGCTAGCTCGAGACCAATATGACAAAATCAGACAGATGTGCAAGACTTCGAACCTCACTGTCGGGCTATTTGACGGAGATGTATCTCAGAATGCAAGACAGAAAATCTACGAGCGCTCTCCAGACATTCTTCTAACAAATCCAGACATTCTACACTATCATCTCGGTTGGAGCCAGTCCAGGTTAGTTCGTTTGCTCAAGACTGTCAGGTTTGTCGTCTTGGATGAGATACATCTCTACATAGGCTCAATGGGTGCCAATGTGCATCACATTCTAAAGAGACTGGAACTCGAGTGTGGGGAGTTCCAGAAGATTGGAGCTTCTGCAACAATCTCTAATCCAAAACAGTTTGCAGAGATTCTTTTCGACTGTGACGTGCGCCTGATTGAGTCAAAGACCGCCAAGAGAGGTCCAGTACATTTCATGATCTATTACCCAGGTGCGCGTAGTAAGTATAGCATGATAGTTGATCTTGTGAGCCAGCTTCAGAGAGGGAGTTTCAAGACTCTCGTATTCGGAAATACACATACAGAGGCTGAGGTCCTGAACCTACTCATTTCTGACACTGGAGTCAAGTCTATGGTTCACAGAGCTGGTCTATCCAAGAAATATAGATCAGAAGTAGAGGATAAGTTCCGATCTGGAACACTACCAGTCATAGTTTCTACTCCAACGCTTGAGCTGGGAATAGACATCGGTGATTTGAACAGTGTTGTAAGTATGATTGTGTCCATCACTCGATTGACTCAACGAATAGGTCGTGCTGGTAGGCAGGGACAGGAAAGTGTTGCGATTCTAGCTTTGAGAGAAAATGATCCAATCTCGTCCTTTTACAGACACCAGCCTGACAAGTACTTCACTGATATTGATGCTGCATACACTGAACCTGAAAATGAGGTTGTAGGGTACTACCAATTGATTGCAGCAGCCATGAGTGGGAAACTGAACATAAACGATTTCTCCCGTTATCTAGATATACTGAGGAAGCTCGAGAGTGAAGGACTGATTGCGATTCAACCAGATGGTATGGTACAGGTTGTTGATTTCGAATCAGCTCAAAAAGCATGGCGAGGATACAGTATTCGTGGAATCGGTGACACGGTTCAAATCAAGTCTGGAAAGAAAGGTCTCGGGGAACGGTCAATGCCTATGGCTGCTCAAGAACTTCATCCAGGTGCTATCTATCTGCACGGAGGAAAGAATTACCTCTCTGTCGATTTTAAGTACACTCCAGGTCTTGGTCGTGCTACGGTCACTCCTCATACCGACAAGAGTACTCACACCAAACCGCTCTACTCAACTATGCCTCGGATTATTAATATCATTGAGCGGAGCAAGATTCTAGGTCTCAACGCAGTGTACTGCACTTTAGAGATGACTCAGACTGTTGAGGGTTATGTGAAGAAAGCAACCCGAACTGGCAAGACTTTAGGAAAGTATTCTCTTGCTTCTCCATTGGTGTATAAGTACAACACTCGTGGATTTGCATTCACAGCACCTGCGCCAACAAAAGCAGTAAGTGACTATCTTTCAGGAAACCTTGGAACGTTCAAAGGTGGTAAGATGGGGCCTGCGATGATGTTTGGTGGCGCTTTCCATGCTCTTGAACATGTAGTGATTGAATCTAGTGACATGCTGACAGGTGGAGGTGCTCGGGAGATAGGAGGTGTGTCCATGGGGGATTCTGGGATCATCTTTGTCTATGATGGAAGTCCAGGAGGTAATGGTGCATCGAAACTTTTGTTTACAAAACTAGATGAGGCATTCAAGAGGTCTCAGATCATCCTCGAGAAGTGTGATTGTAAAACGATAGATGGATGTCCGCTCTGCACATACTCCTATAACTGTGGGAACAATAACAGCCCTCTGTTTAAAATCGGAGCTTTAGAAAGTATCAAAGGTATCCTGGAAAATGTAGAAACCACTGTAGACACTGATGGTTATGCAGGGTATGAGCCATTGGTGTGAGGTGAAAAGGATTGGCTGAGTTTCGAGTTGGTCGTGGTCATGATGGTCCTGCTCGCGCAGGGGAACTCATACTGGACGATACAACCTACGAAACCCCTCTTCTGACATCATTTGAGACAAAAAGTCCACAATTGATTACATCTTCCACCTTAGGAAGAGATGAAGTGTCTGAGAAACCTATGCTCGTTTCACTGCCGTTCATCAGTAAAATCGACGAGATAGATCTTGACCTCCTTCGCCCCCAAGATGTGTATCTTCTGCCATCCCTGGCATCGTTTGGTTCTTTGAGTTCAGAAGCCCCAGAGCTGATTCTTGACTATCAAATCCAAATCGCTACAAGTTTGAGTTCAAAAATCCCTACCTCGCAGATGATTCTACGGATTCCTTCTGAGATTTCTCCCGATTCGTTCAGTGAGAATTCTAGACGTTTGATGGAGAGCGGAGTTTCAGGGGCTGCCTTTTTGTTCAACGGACAGCTTGGCCCTGAGGACGCCGGAACATTCCAACTTCGAAGTCGCCTCCCCCTATCTATGATGACTATAGCTTTGGGAAGAATTTCTCCTGGGATGATTTCACTTCTGCATTATTTTGGATTTGATGTCATCGACATAAATCATGGACATGAAGCTGCAACGCAGAACGTCCGTCTCTGGAAGACCGGTCCTGAGAAGCTTGAAACTGGAAAGGTACCAAGATACTGCTCATGTCAATCATGCGCGAATATCGATGACACTGAGAACTTGTTTGAAACACTTCTAAGTCATAATCTAGAAACTTACAAAGTTGTCATCTCAGAGTCAGTTCATGCCATGCGTATGGGTCAACTCAGATGGTTAGTTGAGGGATCTACTCATAACAACACTGCATTGGCTTCCCTCCTCCGCACAATTGACAAGAATCTATACTCATTCGTTGAGGAGTTCACACCGACAATTGGGAGCAACACATTGCCGCTCATTGGACCAGAGTCCTACGATGCTCCAGCCATTAGACGATTCAGAGAATTGGTTGCATCACGATACACTCCCCCACAAGGTAAGCGGATTGTGCTGCTGTTGCCCTGTTCAGCAAGAAAACCATATTCTGATTCCAAATCCCACAGGACTATTGCTGAGGTCACTACTGTTGTTCTTGGTAGCATTCAACCACGAGTTGCTGAAGCGATTCTCACATCCCCTCTGGGTCTAGTTCCAAGAGAGCTCGAGCGAATCTACCCGGCTGCTCAATACGACATTCCTGTAACAGGTGATTGGGACACTCAAGAAGTAACAATCGGAGCAAAAGCACTTTCCACATATCTGAAGAAGTTCGACGGATCAGCTGTAGTTGTTGCTCATGTATCTGGTGGATATCTGGACATAGTCCGGGCTGCTGAAGAAGACATTGAACAGAGTATTGTCTACACAACACACGAATCTCGTCCCACTAGCAGAGAGTCCCTCCAAAATCTGCAAGAGTCTCTTTCAGAGTTGAAGGAGGTCCTAGAAATTCCAAACGAACCCCGGACAGCACTGAGAGAACTCGTTTCAGCCACTGCGGACTTCCAGTTTGGAAAAGGCGCAGGCTCCCTTCTGGTTCCTGAGGATGCGAAACTCAAAGGGAAACCATACAAATTGGTTCTATGTCACGTCGATGGTGAACAGGTCTGTTCTTACATCGCTGAGAATGGCAACCTCTCATTGACGCTTGAAGGAGGAAAAAGAATTGCATCACTGAATCGTTACTGGGTCCGTCTTGATGTAAAGACTGTCAAGGGCGGATCGATATTTGCAGTAGGTATTCAGGAAGCAGATGTAGCCATTAGACCAGGTGATGAGGTCATCGTGGTCAACAACAATGGCGAGGTAATTGGTGTTGGTCGGAGTGAGATGTCTGGTCGTGAGATGTGTGAATTAAATCGAGGTCGAGCTGTGACCCTGAGACATAAGGTTGGGTGAGGTGATGTCATGGAGGAGACCATGAATAGAATTCACGAAACCGTGAAGCAGTCTTCACTCCGCGCCAGAGGACAGTCTGTGACAAGCAGACGAAAGCGAGATCCCCTGAAACCTTCTGCTAAATGGACTGCTCCAGTCAGGATTGGAAGGGACCAAGGAACTGCGCTTGCTGTGGTCCTATCCACAATAGGGTGCGCCCATGCTCGAAGCGATTCTGGAGGATGCACCATGTGTAGTTATCTCCTGGATGGATCTCAGGAGATGCCCACATCTGATCAACTTGTTGAGCAATTCGAAACAGCAATGGTGGACCTGAAAGGAAAGCAAGCCCCACTCTCTGTCAAGATCTACACAAGCGGAAGTTTTCTTGATCCGGCTGAGATACGAGAGGATGCTCGTTCAGCAATTCTCGGGATAATTGGGTCCGACGATCGAATTCGGGAGGTTGTTTTAGAATCCCGTCCTGAATATGTCGAAGACTTAGTCCTTTCTGACATCAGACGAATTCTTGGGGATCGGAGAATTGAGATAGGTATGGGTCTTGAAACTTCAAGCGATCTTGTACGCACAGTATGCATCAACAAGAGTTTCGACCTCCAAGACTTCAAGAGAAGTCTTGCAACCGCTAAGCAACACAATATTGGAATACGCGCCTATGTTCTACTGAAACCTCCTCTTATGACCGAACGCGAAGCAATGCTTGATGCAATTGATACAATCCGTGTCGCACAGTCATTAGGAGTAACGACAGTTTCACTGAATCCAGTGAATGTCCAGAATGACACACTTGTAGAGAAGCTGTGGAACCGTAGAAAATTCAGACCTCCTTGGCTGTGGAGTGTTCTCGAAGTCCTTCGCGAAGCTAGCAAAGAATCCGACGGCTGGATGAGAATTGTCTGTGATCCAGTTGCTGGAGGCAAGATAAGAGGTCCGCATAACTGTGGTAAGTGTGATAATGAAATTATACAAGCAATTCGCGAATATTCCCTCAATCAAGATACGTCAGTATTAAGTAGACCAACTTGTGGGTGCATTCACCAGTGGGAACATGTTTTGCGCCACGAAGACTTGTCGCAGCTTATCCATAGATGATTGACATACTGATGAAAAAGGTCTTAAAGCAAATTAGATGCGGTCGTGTGTTCTGGAGTGTGTGACAATGGCCAACTATGTGACGCGAGTATCTGTTTGGTTCAACAGCGAAGGGGCATCTCCCTCACAGGTTGTGAAAAGACTCACTGAACTTGGATTCAAACCTGTTCGAGGTGCGTATGACTTCATCTATGAACATGAGGATGATGTGGACGAATCTGAACTCGGTAGCGCAATCCTCGAGATATCCGATGCCCTCCACAAGACTCTATCTGGTTTCAAGGTTCTATACAACTTAGACACTCACTCCGTTGGTGACTATGTTCCACTCGAAGACATCGATAAAGAACTTGCAGCAACTCGTAAGGAGCTCGAAGATATAGAAAAGGAAGAAAAAGAATGAGTTTTTGGAATGAGTCCAATGACTCATCCCAATCGATTCAAATATACTAGATCGAGGTCACTTCAGGCTCGCGGCGTTCGTATTCCCCCTCGCCTTGTACTGTAACCTTGATCTTCTTCTTGTCACCTGGATTCATCCGTTGCCATGTCCAGACCATATAGTTCCCACCTTCTGCAACAGGAAAGACCTCAGGGGTTTCATCCTCTGGGTCGGTGGAAATATAGTCGAATCCAGCGGGAATCCAATCCGTGACCTCTATGTTCTCAGCTGTCACTTCTCCATTGTTAGCGACTACGAGTACAACGACATATTCCCCAGCACCAGCTCCCTTGTTGATTGCTTTCTTTGTTGAGATGGCTCGCTTCTTGTATATCACACCAAGTTTATGCCCATCCTCTGGACTCGCATCTACTGCAGGCAATCCCGCCGGGTAGGTGTTCGCAGTACAGACAATTGGTGATGGATACTCCTTCTCAGGACGGTTCCGCCAAGCCATTACTGCGTAGTTGATCTTAAGGCTCTCACCTGGTTCAAGTTCGCCACCTGAGTCCTTCAAATCCTCAACTCTGAATATCATCTTGTGCGGCTTTTCTGGGTCTTGATCCTCTGGGTCAATTGTGAACTCATATGGACCAGAAAACTCCTTTCCTCTGATCCAGACCGTTACGTGCTCACTCGTGGGTGGCATAATGTCGTCTGGGAGATTGTCCTCAATTGTGATCTCATTGAGTTTTGCTGTTCCAGTATTCTTCACTTCAATAGTGATTTCAACAGGAGTCTTGTCAAAACTCGCGACAGATGGAGGATCGAACTCTTTTGTATATTCAATGTCATAAACTGGAAGAACCTGTGCTTTCTTCTCAATCGTTCCAAGTACCCTCTTAGTAACATTCTTGGCGGGTGTGTAGACCAATTCCTGTGTACACTTAGGGGTCGACTTACTGTTGACTTGAAATGATGAGCTCCATTCCTGATCGGGAGACATTTCGATACCCGGAGTCTCATCAATCATCTTCTGCTTGGCTCCACCATCCTCTGGAGTTAGATAGACTTCCGCCTTGTCGAGTCTGACAATCAGATCACTTTCATTCGAACATTCGAGTGTGCACTCCCAATTATTCGGCTCAGTTTCTGCTGTTTCGATTCCCGTAAGGAACTCTGTCAGGGCGGTTAGGTCTGGGTCTAATACTGACCTCTGCTGTCCTTCTCCTCGATAAGTGATTACTACTTCCCCTGCACTTTTAGGTTCGACATCCTCTACCAATCCAGTTGCACTGATGACTAACTCCGAGGACTCATGCGGATAGACAACGAAATCTTTCCACACTATTTGTTTTGTACCTTCATCATATTCAGCTGTACCTGATTTTGTAGATACTATCTCGATGTTAGTGAGCTCAGGTGGAATTGTCTTGTTGAGAATGATGCTATCCAACTCACCATCTGTTTCATTCTTGATTGTGAGAGTAATCTTCACAGGATTCTCTTTGCCCACAGCATAAGCCCAATGTGGTTCTTCTGTTTCTATCGTTCCACATGTATCGAAGACTTCTGTGAAGGTAACTATTGGTGCATCAACTGAGATACTATATTCACTTTCCCATTTTCCACCAGCGTCAACTTCTCCTGCTGCAAGGGATTCCTCATCTATGTCTGTCTTGTTTCGGCTTTCGTTCAACAGGACCTTGACATTCCAGATTCGGCACCTCTCAGATACATTGTTGACACTCAAGACACCAGTAGCGTTAATACCGCCAAGCTCGCTTAATTCGCCAAGCTTTGCCTTTTCAGATTCTTCGAGGTCAATTACTACCTTTTTTTTCTTACTCATTCAGTGCACACCCATTGTCTTGCGTTCGGGGATTTTTCTAGCATCTATTGACGTTGCAGTGAATATCAGTGTAGCTCGTATCTGAACTCATTTCCAGCAGCCCATTGCAACTCAAGAACTTGATCAGGTTCCATTACAATAGGGGCGACTCCTTGGCCAAATTGTTGGATATATTTTGAGAACTTCTTGGTATCCTCTTCTGAGGTCCATCTCATTGGAATTCCAACTCTTGGTTTAGCGTCAATACAAAGACTCACTGCATCCTTGACTGGAAACACCCCATCTCCACCAACTGGTGTGATTAGAACATCCATCTCCAAGTGCTCGAATGGTCCTCGGATTATGGTGTCTCCCAAGTATCCGACCTTCATATCACCGATCTCAATATAGAGACCGAGATTCTCCATTCGCTCTCCTCCCTCTAATCTTGAGAGGGCGTAAGGCACGATCTTTACATCAGGAATCTCATAGGGTATTTCTGGCTTGAGCTCATGAAGCAACCAGGGTTTGACACCCTGTTCTGTGGCTTTCTCACCAGCACCCTTGTTCCCAAGGAACCATGCCTTTGAGTTCACTGCAATGGTTGCCGCATTTCCAACAGCATCGTCTGCTTCATTCGTTGCAACCACAACCCTGGCTGTGAAATCATCTGGAACGACCTTTTCACCGTCCCAAATTCCTGGATTCAAGAGAATCACAGTCTCATTGAATTCCAGTACAAATGATGTCTTACCAAAGTATGTTATCTTGAGCAACGAATCACTTCCCGTCAATATGTACTGGTTCGGTCTGACCAGTATGATTGCTGCAATAGATTCCTGAAGATGTTACTAATAAGGTAATTTCCCATCAATGCTATTTCTCGCCGATTAGAGAGCGTTTTGATTGGTTTTCCAAGAACTCAAAGTGAACGAGTGGTATCTTTTTATGACGTGAACAAGACTCTGTTCCAGAGGTCCTACCATTTATTGTAGTGTGTAGAGAGTTGAGTTCTATGCTCGAGAAGATTCTCACAGAGAAGTTCAGACGAACACTGAAGATGATCTTCACAGACATAACTAATCAACAGGATCGTAGAGATGAAGAAGAGTTTTCCAGAGACGAAGTTCGAATCAAGGAAACACTCCTGGACACCATTGAACCATTCCCCTCCGACATAATACTCGAACAGGACTTTCGTGTCGCTGCTGTTGATGGTTCTGGAACTGACAGTCTTATGACACTTGATGATATCCGAATCCATTTGCTCAGTACTTCCACAATCGTTGTTGATACAAACACTCACTCTGAGAATCTGTTCTCTCCTATTCAAAGGGAATATCTCGAGGATGAGATTGGAGAACAACCTCACATAGACATTCACTGGCACTCCGGAGTTCGTGGAGATGCTCGTAAGAAACTTGCAGAAACCCTCGCTAATATCTATCCCTTAAAAGACGTTGCCAGTTTAACGCTACCTTTTTTCACCGACTACACACGAGGGAAGATATCCTCATTCTCTGACTTCGCTGGAACAGATTATGAAAAGGATGTACCACGATTGAGGGATATTGAAACGCTGATATCTCGTGAACAGTTATTGACCAATCCAATAGTCCATGAAGAGATACGAAAGGTTAGTGAATATGCCGCAGCTCGTAAACTCTTGATGAGTGATATTCAACCCAAGTATCTTCTCTTAGATGGAGCTTTGTCAGTTTTCATGCACTTCGTTCGACATTATCCTTCCATGCCAAGTGGATTCATGCTCAGAGAACTCTGTGCACTAGCACGACAAAAGGATGTCATCATATGTGCAGTCAGCAAAAACCATACAATACCTTTCGCGCATCGCATAGCAGGAATGGCCCGAGATGTGTTTGGGGACAATGCTAAGTGGTTTTGCCATTTACCAAGTAAGGAAGATCCTGATGGAGGTCTCCATATCTATGAAGATCGAACCTACATTCCTCCTATGTTGGCTGTCCCTTACCTATACAGTTTCTCAAGGGACAACAGACCTTCTAGGATAGATTTCGACCGAATCTGGTGGCTTGAGAACATCTTTGTCCCTGGCGACCCCAAAGCAACTCGCGCAAATGAGAAGTCACTCTTTTCTGAGTTAGAGTTTATGTCACGTGATGCTCGATGGTATGGATATCCTGTACCACTTGCACTGGCTCATGAATCTTGCAAGTTGAGCTATGAAGACTTGAGATTAGCAAAAGAAGTATGCATGGATGTTCGATCTGAAATGGGTCTTGAAAAAAGGAAGGCTCAGGATTTACGTGCTGATTATGATATGTAACCCGAGGAATGAATGATGAGTATTGATAAAGACAAACTTGGAGAACTATATGGAAAAGTAGGTGCTGGAAACCAAAACTCACTTGGCATCATGGGGAGTAATCGTGATGTCAGTGTAGGAGAAATCTTCCTAATCTATTCCAGTCGCGATAATCATGAACGTGTATTCTTTTTCAGAGTCCTCGGGCTTGAAAACTATCTTCGTCAAGTTGACGACCTCGCACGTGTAGCAGGTACACTCATGGTGGAAGGTGACGCTTATCTGTCTGGTATTGAACGAAATATGTTACTCTCTGTCGGCGGAAGGATGTTGGGTTATGCAGAGAGAAAGGGTGATCAATGGGTTTTCAATTCTCCCAGAAGACTCCCGGATCATCTGGCATCTGTATATCGACCTGTTCCCGGTACATCTGATGAGAATGTCCGAAATATGTTAGAATGTCAAACTGATGGTCAGGTGTATGTTGGTGACCTCCAAGTTGGTGAGAAAACACTCGACGTTCCTATCAAGATTCCATCAAAATTTCTACCAATGCATGTTGGTATCTTTGGATCTACTGGATCTGGAAAGAGCAATCTAATGATGGTGCTCATCAAGTCAGTCATCGACAATAATTTGGATTCTTACAGAAGCCCAAAAGATGGCTCTCAGAGGATATCTGCTTTCTGTATAGACCCACATGATGAGTTTGCAAAAGGAGTTGACAAGTACGGAATTCAGAATGTAGTAGAAGATATGAGCGTGTCAACAAGAAAAGAGGTCATTGGCGACTTCTATTACCTTACAACACATAAGAAAGCCACAACTCGGGAAATTAGAAAGTACTCCCTTGAAATCAGAATTCTCTGGTCTGAGATTCAACCAAGGGACCTCTACTCAATACGCGAATTCACTGCAGAGATGACCTCTTTCATTGACGCCCAATATTCTTCACACGGCGAGAATTGGATCTCCTCTATTCTTAAGATGAATGAGGACGACGCAGATGTATCTAATGTTCAGAAAGGTACTCTTCGAGCTGTAAAACGAAGACTCAACTTCCTCGAAAGGTCTCCTATCTACATAGAATCTGGAAACTCAATTCTGGGAGATATTTTTGAAGCGATGGAAACAGGAAGAATCTTCGTTGTGAATACCAGCCTGATGAGTGACAGAGAGCAATTCCTCCTCACAACAATAGTCACTCGAACGTTGTCAGATATGAGAAGAGCTCTCAAGAGTAGTGGTAATCTAGGCGACTTCGAACGTCAAGGTCAGATGCGCTTGCCATCATCTTTCTTTAGTAAGGTAAAGGCTCGAGCACGCTCTTTCTATGGCTATGGGGGAGTTGATAATGACACACCAGTACAGGATCCCAAAGATCTCCCAGTCATTCAGGTTACTGTTGAAGAAGCACCGTCAATTCTTAATCCTGAGTTAATGCGTGGTCAATCAGTTTTCAAGGATATCTCTCGTCAAGGACGCAAGTTCAACATTGGCCTTCTCGTGGTGAGTCAACAGGTGAGTGTCCTTGACAACGTAATTCTCAGTCAGATGAATACTGAGATCAACCTTCGACTTGGCAATGAAAGAGAGATCAGGGCTGCAATAGAAAACGCGAGTGTTAATATCTCGGGATTTGAGAACGAGTTTCGAGTCATGTCGCGTGGCGAAGCAATAATGACTCAGTCGTATCGAGAACTTCCGCTCCCAGTTCGAATTCCTCTCTTTGATGATGTCTACGAGAGAGACAAGAACAAATACAAGGATTCGCGGACTAAGAAGGACGAGGAACACATACTCTGAGGGATATGTTTGACCAGAATCGCACACATTTCTGACACACACCTTGGTTCCAAACCAAGAGCTGGAGTCAGGCACAATGTGTGGGGACAGGAAATGCGCTCACAGCTTCTTGAAAACGACTTCTATGAGCGTTTTGAAGAGTTGTTTGACATCATTGCCAAACTTGACCCGCCAGTTGACCTCGTTGTACATTCAGGTGACCTCTACAACTCGCCATGGGAGGGCAATCCTTCCCAACCTCCAGTAGTAGCTCAGGAAACTGCGATTAGGGTGCTTCAGAATTTCATTCAAGAAACTGGAATCCCTGTTCTAATAATTGAAGGAAACCATGGGTTATACAGATTATTGGAAGTTTCACTTCTCGATACGCTGAAGTTGGCAGTTCCTGGACTTGATGTAGCAACTCAGCAGGATTTGAAAGAAGCCATCCGTCAAGACATACCGCTCATACGGTCTTATGACAAGCTCGATGTCTTTTGTTTTCCATTTATCGACCATGCGGTCCTAGAGAAGACAGGTGACATGTTAACTAAGTATGATGACTGGATCACTTCGAATCAAACACGGGATAATAACAAGCAAACCATAGCAGTAGCTCACGGGATGGACATTGATCACACGCTGCACAAGAGCATCTTCACAATGGACTATGACTACATTGCATTAGGACATGACCATCATCAACACAAACACTCAGCAAAAGCGTGGTATGCAGGGTCTCCTGAACGATGGAGGTTCGATGAGATTAAACATGACAAGGGTTTCATCGTCGTTGACATACAAGGAGCAGGACAGGAACCAGTTGTTACACCAAATATTCTGACATTTGACCGTCCAGTAGTCAGCGACAGAATCACTCTTGATTCGGATGATACTGTTGATTCGATTACAGAAAGAGTGTTTGAGCTCCTAAAAGGACTAGGTCTTAAAGAGGCGTGGAATCCAAAGACTGCTGCGAGATTGAGATTGATCATAGAGGGAACATCCTCTCGAATGACGTCATTTGAGCTCGGTCTGGCTCTTGAATCGTTGCGGATGAAGACACTCTCGAAGGAAACTGAGTATAACGTTGCTCAGTTCGTATGGTTTGTGCGTCAACACGGTGAGAAAGAGTTCACCTCTGCTGCTTACCCTGAAATCGAATCAGAGTATCTTATTCAGGACCCCGAGGAGGACTTCCAAGCCTACTTGGGAACTTTGGAGGTCGATAATACTCTCGACACATCAATGCTCACGAAGATTGCAGTTCGGTCATTAGAGTATGCAGTGGGTAAACTTGAAGGAAAGATGACCTCGGAATCAATAGCGGAGGATGAGCAATGAAGATCCTTCGTTTGAGGATTCGTAACTTCAAACCATTCAGAGACCTCTCTCTTCCAGAAGAAGATACTGACTTACCAGATGGACTCATCCTTATCGAGGGGCCAAATTCGACTGGTAAGTCCTCCCTCTTTGAAGCAATCCTCTGGGGTCTCTGGGGAGCAGAGTCAGTCACACTCACGAATGACGAACTAATCAGTTTTGCATCAACACATTGCCAAGTCATTGTCACCTTCCAAGTTGCTGGTACACAATACAAGGTAGATCGTTCTTACAATCCAGCTGACGGTATGGCTGTTGTTCTTTTCACGAAGAAAGGAAATGCCTGGAAACGGATTGCTGACAAGAGTCGATCTGTAGCGACCAAACTGGATGAGGTTCTCAGCCTTGATCTGAAACAAGCATTAAGCACACTACTAGTCCGCCAAGGGGAGGTTGCAGTCATTGCAAATGCTACACCCACAGTACTACGTAATCTCCTTGTTGAGGTATATGGCATTGACCTACTTCGACGAATGACTGGGCATCTTGAAGAGCTAGAGAATGACCTTAAGATCAAGATTGACTCTCTCAAGATGGACTATCAACGACCTGAGCATATCCAAGAACAGATTATTGAATATCAAACACGAATCAAAGAACACAAGAAGTCTCAGAAACTGAAAGAGAAGGAGCTTAGAACCAAAGAGAAGAATCTCAGCTCCCTACCTGATATGGATTCAATCAAGCGAATCCACCAACTGAACAGAAACTTGGAAACACAACAGAAAGAGATTGAAACCTATACACAACAGCTTGACAAAGATCTCGCGCAAGCTGGACTAGTTAGTGTCAGTGAGAAGACGATTGACTCCCGACTAGAATTTCTGAAACTTGAAACATCTCGGATAAAATCAGAGAAGAAATCATCAGAGAAATCCATGCAAGAGCTAGATCGTGAGATTGGGAAGTTTGAAGGAACAAGAACCGATCTTGAGGAAAAGATAGCGATTCTTGAGTCCGCTGGAATAGATGATATGATTGAATGTCCCACCTGCTCTAAACCACTAACAGGTGCTGAAAGAAAGAAGCTCATCTCCGAATACAGAGTTACAATCAAAGACAGTCAATCTAAAAGGGGAGAACTTGAAGAACAAAGAAACCAGGTTCAAGCCGCCTCCAAATCATATGATGATAGAGTACTAGAGATCTCCAGATCCATCGATGCAGCAGATCGTGCTTCAAAGACTCAGAAAAAGATAGATGAAACCCAGAAAGATGCTAAAGAAGCAGTTGCGGCACTCACAGAAATCCTGCAGAGTTACAAGGTAAGGACGATTGACGGTCTTCTACAGAAACACCAAATCGGTAGTGTTATGGACCTACAAGGCATGGTGGAGCGACTTGATGAATCTATTAGCTCCTTGAAACGTGATATTGAGCAAACAAACGAGAACATTCTTCGCGAGGAGATTCTAATCTCGGAGTTGGAAGGAAAACAGTTTGAGATGGAGAAACGAGGAAAGGACATAGATGAGCTAGAGAGCATTAGTGAGCACACCAAGTATGTTCGACGGAAACTTGTCAACGGCTTTGTGACCGACTTTGTGTTTCAAAAGCGATTAATTGGTATAATTCGTGGGGCAACCAATTCCTATGTCCAATCATTTACGAATGAGCAATATACAAGCATTGATCTGGAACCTACAGCCGCCAAGGGCCGTTCTGGGTCGGGATTGATACTTCGAATATGGGATGAACGTGACAAGGCTTGGAAAAAGACCTCACAGCTGAGTTTTGGAGACCGTACTGCAATCAGTCTGGGTCTCAGATTGGGTATTAGTCGTACAATGAGTAGTATTCGCCCATTGAAAGATAGTCCTGTTGTGATGCCCAGAGTACGAACAGTCTTACTTGATGAACCACTTGGAGGATTGGACAAACTCCGACGCGAAGCTGTTGTCAGAAATCTCGTCAATGACCAGAGCTTCGAGCAGATTCTACTGATTACTCATACAGATGTCCAAGGCTGGGAAGGAGTTCCAGTCATAGAGGTTTCAAAGACTGGCACAACGAGTAACGCCATATTGAAGATGTAGACGCCTTGGAATAAATATTAATCAGAGGAAACACGTGTCCAGTTATTATGTGCGCTGATGTGTTGCTCAGATTTGGTCGGTCTCTTGACAGACGACTCAACACTGCCGGACATCAGTTGCGTCGATTCATTGTAGATAACCGAATTCTGATTTCTGTGCTGGCTATTGGATTCATCGTCTGGGCTTTGGTGTTTAATGCAGCAGTGGTTGACTATACTGCAACTCATACCTGGACAACAAGGGCTGCATGGTTGGGTCCACTTCCAAATCCCGATACAGTCTTTGTCTTTGGATTTGATATTGAGTATCAACTGGAAGGTTATAGTGATTATTCGTTCTACTATGTTCACTGGGGATATAATTTCCTTCATGGAACAATGCCATACACTCCGGACTTCGGATATCTCGAGATGGATGGTATAACCAATGAGAATGGAGCTCATCTGTTCCCTCCATTCACATCCTACCTCTATGCATTTGGAATCTGGTTGGGGAACCTTTATGGTTGGGAGAACTGGGGTATCGGGTTCTTACTCGCACTTTTTGGCTATCTGACAGCTCTACCAATCTATGGTATTGCAAAGGAGCTCTCCTCAAACCGTCGTGTGGGTGAGGTTGCTGCGCTAACCTATCTACTGAATCCACTTGTGTTGTATAACACTGATTTTCTCTGGTTCAATCCCGCTCCTTTTGTCTTCTTCTTCTTTGCAGGATTCTACATGCTCATCAAAGAAAGACGAATGACGGGGACGCTACTTATCGTCACAGCAGCTCTATTCAAACAGAGTGCTTGGTTTTTTGGAATCCCACTAATTGTATACTTGCTAGTGAGAAAACGTGAGAAGACTGCAGACCATCCAGAAGTTGTAACAATTAGTGATGATGAGCAAGAGAAAAAAAAGAAAAAGCGTGCAAAACCAAAACCACTCATTGAAGCAATGACAGATTATTTCGACCTACGTGCTTTTGCAATCAGCGTGATTGTTGTTCTTGCGTTTATAGGTGCCATCATGCTCCCGTTCCTGATTGCAACACCTGATTTCTTCAACTACTGGCGACTGGCACTGGGGTCCTTCTCATTTGAAAACTTCGACGATCCTCTTCCTTACAACCAACCGATGAGAGTCCAAGCTCTTCTCATCATGTTCGGTCTGCCTGAACAAGCTGAGATGCTTGACACAATCATCAGATCCGGAGGTCCAATGGTATTTGCAGTCATCATTGGCCTTGGATTGATGGTACTCAAAGACCGATATATTGGTGAAGAGAAGCTATACCTCCGTAGGATTCTTTTCATTACATTCATGATGATGTTGCTGGTAAATATCGTGGGATCCCGTGGAGTCTTCAAATACTATTTTGTAGCTATCGTGCCATTTTTCTCAATCTTCTCATCTGCACGTATGATTCGTGGAACCGGTGAACATGTGCCCTTCTCTGCCAGTATGATTCTCCTTCCTATACCCTTCACACTTATGATCCTCCTTCCTGATCGCAACTACTACATGCTTTATTTGATTGCCCTCTTTGCAATCTATGGACTAGCACCGATACTAGACCGGTTATATGACAAGCTGAAACGAATCATTAGACTTCTAACGGATAAATTGCCAGTATCCTTTGTTACCCTGTCCATCAAGAAACCATCAGAAGAACTAATACTGTCAAGAGTAATTTCATGGGTATCACGGGTTTCTTCACTTGTAATTGGACTGTCGCTTGCTGTATTTGGTTTCTGGTTCAGCCTGCAAGCCATAGGAGCGAGCCCAATTGTGCTTCTCACAGTGTTGTTAATAATGGGGATTGCTCTCACACTAGCCCCTCAGATGATATCATTGGTTCTAAGCTCTTGGAATACCGATGATTTCAATGAGAATCTTTTTTCACTCTCATATACAACTGCAGTCTTGTCGATTGTTTTTGGCTTGGGAACCTATATTCAGGCTTGGAACATGTTTGAGTTTTCAATAAGATTGCCCTTGATCTTTGTCGGAATCTTTGTCATAATCTGGGCTTGTTCTCTTGTCATCAAGATGGGAATACGTGAACGAGTCATTGGAAGTGCCATCCTTTTAGGTGGAACCGCTATTGGGTTGGGACTATGGTCCTCCGCTGGCGATATGATTCTCCAAGTTATTGGACTGCTTAGCATATGCTCTTTAATCATATACTTCCTTCTGGTCATCGTCGCACTGATTTATTCTAGAAACAGTGCTGCTATGAAAAATACACCTGACAAGCCTCTGCAAGTTCATTGATATGGAGTGTGACAATGATGGAAGTGCGAAATAGACTACTGACCTTACTTCGAAGTCACATCGTTCTCATACTGATTCTCATTGCTAGTTTCATCGTCTGGACAGTAGTTTTCAGTCTTGCAGCTCAAGATTTCCTAGTAAGTGGCACGAGACCTTTCCGGTATTCATGGGATGGAATTGGCCAGTTCGAGCTGTTTGGTTGGACGATAAATTATGAATTCGAGGGCTATGTCGATTATGACTTCTATTATCTCACTTGGGCCGACCAATTCCTTAACGGAGTTATACCCTACACCGATGCATTCAATCAAGCGAATTTTGATGGCATTGACTACAACACTCCTTTCTTCCTCCCACCACTTTTCCTATATCTATGCGTTATCGGGGCATCAATGGGTCCGTTGGGTCTCGGCTTCTTGATCTCTGTTTTCGGTTTTATCACGGCATTTCCTGTTTATGGTATCTCAAAGTATCTATCCAAGAAGAAACGAATCGCTGAGATTTCTGTGGCAACATATCTGCTCAATCCATTAGTTCTTTTCCAGACAACCTACAAGTGGATGAACCCAGCACCATTTGTCTTCTTCACAACTCTAGCTTTCTATCTATTCATGAAACAGCGGAGGTTCGAAGGCACATTAGCGATTACAACAGCCATCTTCTTCAAACAGATAGCAATCTTCTTCGCACTACCCCTCATAGCATATCTGATCAAAAAGCCTCCTAAAGATGTGCAGGAGGATAATCAAGCCATTAGGGATGGGAAAGGGAATCTGTTAAGTGACTATGTTGATCTGAGGAGTTTTGCGAAAGTTATAGCTGTCATAGGAGTCTTTGCTGTTCTACTCTCTCTTCCATACATCCTTGATTTCCGTAACTACCTCTATTACATGTTAGAACGACCTGGAGCTGTACTCTATGATGACTTGACATCACTTCCTGATTTCGGCACACCGATAACTTTCACAGCACTCCTAATATTGCTGGGTGCACCCGAAGGACTGTCTGCTCTCTTCAATGTGGGAATTTACTACACTCTGTTCCTCCTTCCTGGTGTCATTGGTACACTGGGTCTTTGCCTCTTCGAAGAGAAAGATGACAGGAATCTTAAGGGTTACTGGAGGAAAATCTTCTATCTGACCTTGCTGTTAGTATTCTGGTTACATATCTTTTCACCGCGAGGTATCTACAAGTATTACTTAGTCGCAATCATTCCTTTGATCTCTATACTCTCTTCCAGTAGTATGATGAGAAGTGAAACTACAAAGGTTAACGCATCAGTTTCGATGATTGTAAATCCGTTCCTGATTGGTCTGCTCATTCTTTTCCCAAGTAGACATGTCTACCTTACACTTCTGGTTTTGATGATGTTGATGTACCTACTACACAAACAGTTGGCAGAGGTGAATGGTATGATTGGTGCGAGGATACGTCTTCTGAGAGTTAGACTGATCTCTAAGAAGGACTTGTGAGATTTTCCAGTTCTTTCTGCTTAGAGTCCATCTTCTTCTTTAGACTCTTGATTCGTGCATCCAACTTCTCGACCTGTTCCTTGAAAGTGTCATCTGGCATTGCACCAGTCCCATGACGATCCTCGATGTGTTTACGAATTTGTTCAACAGACTTGAGCTCTTTTTTAAGAGCCTTCAAATCTGACTCTATAGCTGTAGTCTTTGTTTCATCTGCAGTCTTGAACTGCTTTGCTGGAATCATGACGCCGAACTGCTGTTGCGTTTTCTCTGCAAAGTCTTGGAACTGGTCCCTAAGCATCTCTACATTTTTGTCCACATTGGTAACCTGCTCCTTTACCTTAGAGATGTCTTTCTGCAGGTCAAAGACTGCATTGACCAACCTCTTTAGAGTCTGCTCAAGCTCCTTCGATACAACAGTATCTACTTCTTTTTCCCTCTCATCCTCGTCTTTCTTCTGTTCTTTCGCAACAGAACTTGGTTTTGTTAACTGAACATCTCCACTCAGCCATTTGAAAGCGTTGAGGGCAAAGATGGCATTGCCTTTATGTTTCAGTCCGCCACCCTTACGAAAAATCTCATAACTGCCTACACACATCACTCGACCCTTACCTGGTTCAGCTATGGCGACAACTGAGGCACTCCCTGGGTCTGCAGTATCTGACGTGACAGCAAGTGATGTTGCCTTTCCGGTCACCTTCAGACTGCATGCGGAAGGAACTAGCAGGTCTTTTACATCTTCAGTCGAGGGATGGGCAACGATGTCCGATACGAGTGGCATCGTTGGCAAACCTGCATTGTTACGATCATCCTTCACAGCTGTGTTTTCAAATGTGATTCCAAATTCTGATGAGATCTTGGACATGTTGTTCATGAGTCCGCGATCTCCCCCAGATAGTGAAAGGAGTAATAGGCCTCCTCCGTTCTCCACGTATTTCTTGAGAACATCAATTTCAGCAGGTCTGACCTTCGAGCTGTTCGGACACCCAAAGACGATTACAGAAGCATCCTTGAGATTTTTGGCAAGGATCATAAACTCAGTATAAGCCTCGACATCAAAGTCGTTGTCTTTGAGCAATTGCCCCAGTTCAGAGTAAGTACTATCTAGTCTACCTCTCTCATTCTGTGTCTGATCAAAGAGGATCTTCTTTCTCCTGCCGCTCAAGATGTTCACCTATTAGTCCTGTTTGTAATCCAGCACGTTTTTGCGTTAATGAGACTTCCGTCGATGTGCTTCGAATGTTTTATCTCATCGTATTATAGATAAACCACTATGAGCGAGGAGAAATGTATTTTCTGCAAGATTGTTAGTGGAGAGATGCCAGCTTCTATAATCTTTGAGGATGATGTTTGCATAGCCCTAATGGATGTCTTCCCAGTAAATGAGGGCCACAGCCTGTTGATTCCTAAGAAACATTTCATAAACATGTTAGATGTCGATGACGATGTTGTTGCTCATTTGGCCAAGCGTCTTGCTGACTTGACGAGACGAGTGAAGAAGGCAACCGGGGAGGATGGAGTTATCAACATAGTAGCCAATGGCGAGGGTGCAGGACAGGAAGTTCCTCATTTACATTTTCATGCTATCCCTCGTAGTAAGGGTTCATCTTTTGGTTTTCATTTTCCACCTGACTATCGAAACGAGTTGGCATCCCGTGATAGTCTCGAAGAGATGGCGAAGAAGATTCGCGAATCAATCTAGGAGATATCCAAGAGATTTAGCCCAGTTCTGTCATCTCGAGCCCTAGTAAGATCTGTAGCTGTTACTGTCATCACCAATTCAATTGTGACGGAAACCTTGCACCCTTTCATCAAATGTCCACCGTAGCATTTTCCAGTTTCGTCTGAAACTATCATATGAGCATGCACCATTGGTTTCCCATTGAGTGTCGAGATATTTCCCATACAAGATACTACCTCTACATCTTCGTCAACAGTAAAGTCTCTGTATTCATTGGCTGCAAGATGGAAATAACCTAGCTTGGCTCCTGAGATAGCTCCTATCAGTGTAATATGTCCTGACTTCACTCCATGTTCAGCAGCCACTGCTTCTATTGTTTCGAGTACATCCTCTCCTGGTTCCATCCGTGATATTATTACTCGTTTTGCTTCTGTCTGAATTGAACGAACCATGTATGGATTCTGGACATCCGCATTAATGAACAACTCGGATTCACAATGGGAAGTGCTTATCAGGGATAATTTGTCCACTTATTCTGTGAGTGGCAATTCCAATGGAAGAACAAGAAATAGATGATGGACAATCTTCACTGGAGGACTTCTTTTCCGATTCTGAAGAACTCGCTCCTGAGGTCGAGGTTGAAGAGTCTGAGAAAAATCCATCCAGTCCTGAATCTAATTCTTCAGAGGATGAATCAGAAGAACCCAGTGATGAACCAGATGAAGGCGATGTTGTTCAGCTGAAAGTAGGTCAGCGTGAGCTTCCCACTGATCTTCCTCCATCATTCCTTCTCTCTATAGACTACTCCGGACCTGAAAACAAAGCCATTGCACGGTTGTACCGACCGGATACTAAGGAAGTATTCTTCTGGCTTGACAATACAGGACACAAGCCCTATTTCTACACAGACTTTCCACCTCAAGTGGTCAAATCGACTGCTGGCAAGCACAGAGGCTTTGTTGAAGCCAAGCAAGTCGAACTGCTTGACCTTCTCCGAGATGAAACAGTAAAAATGACCAAGGTTATTGGGGACAATCCTCTTGCTATCGGAGGTCGTCAAGACTCGATTAGGAATTTGATGGTAGACAAACAAACAGGATCTAGTCATGCTTGGGAGGCTGCAATACGTTATCAGTTGTGTTATACCTATGATAGCAAATTGGTTCCAGGACTGATGTACAAGATTGAGAATAGTGAAATCATACCTGTTCCCCCTGACGTCGATGCTTCTACATTAAAGGAGTTCAAGAAGACGATCCAGGACGAGGTCGGTCTAGAGTCAATCATCAAAGAATATTCACCCATGTTCTTCACCGAAGTTCCAGATATTTGGCGCATAGCTGTGGACATCGAGGTCTATACGCCTGTTCTCAACCGAGTCCCTGACCCCAACAAGGCTGATTATCCCGTGACAGCGATAGGACTTTCTGACAATGAGGGATTCAACAAGTGCTTTATCCTTAGAAGAGAGGGTCACCCTGAGGGCAAGAAGGGCAAAAACTTTCCAAAAGATCTTGAAATTGTGTTCTATGATGATGAAGCAGAGATGCTTGTTGATGCGTTCAAACTGATTGACCAGTACCCTCTTGTATTGACCTTTGTTGGAGACACATTTGACCTCAAATACTTACACAACCGAGCACAACATCTACGGATAGATATGGACCAGTATTGTCCAATCTCCATCAGGAAGAATCAAGATCCTCGACGTGACAGAACTTTGCTGCACCGTGGGATACATGTCGACTTCTACAAGTTCTTTACCAATCCCTCTATCAAGATTTATGCCCTCTCGGGAGCATATCAGCGAGAAAATCTTGACTCAATAGCAGAAGGCATCCTGGGAGTCAAGAAGTTAGAACTTAGCACAGACATATCACATCTTGACTATTATGAACTGGCTCACTACTGCTGGCTAGATGCAAACTTGGTGATGCAGTTCACTCAATTTGAAAGCAACCTTTTACTCCGACTCATAGTCCTACTGATGCGTATCTCAAGGATGTCAATGGATGACGTTACAAGGTTCTTCATTTCGTCCTGGATTCAGTCCCTCTTCAGACAAGAACACAGGTCAAATGATCTACTAATTCCTCGCCGAGAAGACATTGATAGTGTGAAACAAGCAGATGCTCAGGTTGAAGCGACAATAGGTGGAAAGGGGTTCAAGGGTGCCATCGTCATTGACCCTGTAGCGGGTGTTCATTTCAACGCTACTGTTCTAGACTTTGCAAGTCTATATCCCACAATAATGAAGACTCACAACATAAGCTATGAAACCGTTGACTGTCCGCATGAAGAGTGCAGGGCAGGAACCGACAATAGAGTCCCTCAGACTGAACATTGGACATGTACCAGACGCCGTGGAATGATCAGTCAAACTATTGGATTCTTCAGGGACACTCGTGTGAAGTGGTTCAAACCCAAGAGCAAAGACAGTGCTCTGGACGAACGCACCAGGAACTGGTACTCAGTTGTGGAAAGAGCTTTGAAGGTATTTGTCAATGCCAGCTATGGAGTAACCGGAGCTCCTCATTTTGAACTGTTCTGTATGCCAGCTGCTGAGAGTGTAACAGCTTATGGTCGGGATGCGATTGAACGTACAAAGGAGAAGGCAGAGTCAATGGGCATCACAGTTCTTTATGGGGACACCGACTCGGTCTTCCTCGATAATCCCTCAAAGAAACAACAGGAGGAGTTGGTGGCCTGGTCGAGAGAGGTCCTCGGGATTGACCTTGAGGTTGAGAAGACCTACAAGTATGTCGCGCTTTCTGAAAGAAAGAAGAACTACATAGGTGTCTATAAAGATGGGAAGGTGGAGGTCAAGGGACTTAGTGGCAAGAAACGAAATACACCTGACTTTGCACAAGAAGCCTTCAGGCAAATGTTGGAGGTCCTGAGCAGGGTGGATGATCCCGAAGGTTTTGAGAAAGCAAAAGATGAGATTCGTGAGATTGTGAACGAGGTCATTGACAGACTGGAGGAGAAGCCACCTCGGTATAAACCCGAAGATTTGGCTTTCAGAATACAATTGACCAAACCACTTCATTCGTACGACACTGACATTCCGCATGTGCGAGCAGCGAAGAAACTGGTGGAGGAAACACAGGATCCCACCAAAGCATTACCTGGAACAATAGTTTCCTATATCAAAACCAAGGGTCAAGACACGGTCATTCCAGTGGAACTCGTCAAGTCTGACCAAAGCTACTGGATTGATAAGGATGCGTACATTGATATCTTGAGGAGTGTGTTTGAACAGGTTCTCGATTCGGTGGGTCTCGATTTTGAAGAGTTCCTCGGATTTACTACCCTTGACCAGTTCTTCTAGAGCTGGATTTATGAAGAGGGTCTGGTCTAGAAATCCTTATCACCGTGACTGGTTACACGCTAGCAAACCGAGAACCTTCCTCTAGCCAATTTCGACGGGGATACATGATAATGAAGCTGAATTATCGCGAATTCTTCATGCAGAAGATGCTAATTATGTTCAAACCCGAAGATATTGAAACGTCTGCAAAAGATTTCATCTCCACATATGCTTCATATATCGAGGAAGTTGGAATCGTGGGGAAAGGTCCTGATGGTTATGCTCTGTTTCCCAGTAAGACTGCACCAGTCCGAGAGGAGCACACTGACTTCTTTGAGGAATGGGTTCGTCTGAACGATACTCTCGATATTAATGGTGTAGTGGGAATGGACTTTTACACGGATGGATGGTTTGCACGGGATCCGAAGTACCAGACGATGAATGACCAAGGCATCAAGATGGAGCACCAGATTTGTCCCAACCGAAAAGAGTTCTGGGAGTATGGCGCAGAAATCATTAGGGAAATTGGTGCGTACCCGATCAATGAAATCCTTCTCTTTGGCACAGGATTCATTCGCGACCACTTTTGCTTCTGTGAGCGTTGCCGAAAGGACTTTGGTCCCATGGTGGACATGGAGCCTGATCGCCTGAGCTATGCTTTCCTGACTGAAAATCCTGAGTACCATGAGAAGTGGCATCAGTTCCGCAGTGACAAGGTGCACGAAGGACTACAGGTCCTGCAGGATGCAGCCACAGAATCTGATGAAGCTATGGGACGTGAACAGCCACTAAAGCTCTCTGTTGAGGTCTTACTCGATCCTGAAACTGGTCTCTCAGAGGGGGCAAGAAACGAGTACGGGTATGACTATTCACGAATTGGTGAGATAACCAAGAATGTATTAATCAACCTGTTTCCATGGTCTCCGATACTGCCCTCAAAGGGCAGTTCTGAATATAGTGAACTCGTAGAGTCGCTCTATTTTGTCAATGAGTTTACCCGACGGGGCGGTAGAGCATCATTGTTCAGATGGGGTGTCACCACAGTTGAGCAGCTTCAAGAGCTTAAGGCTCTTGGTAAGGATGTTGGCATCGATAGAATCGTCTCTACTTTCCATTATCCGTCAGACTACTCTCGCAGACGAGAGAGTGCAATAGGCAGCTACTGACGTGCACTACAATATGGACAAACCCTGTTGTTTGACCGAATACTTCTGCCACAGGAGAAGCAGAAACTATATCCATCATTCTCTTCGCGTTTGTCATCGTTGAATGGACTAAGTTCTCCTTGAGAGAATAATGAGCCAATGCCTTCTATGGATTCATCAAGCTGGTTGTTGCACACTTGTCGACTCTCATCTCCACTGAAGATTTGACTGTCCCGGCCTTGGTACTGATAAGTTTCAGCAGATGATCGCGAGTCACGCCAAGAGTCTGAACCATCACCATATTGTGCAGCGAGTGATTTCATGGTTCTATCAAGAGCCTCGAAGTCTTGTCGGTAATCATCTGCTCCATAGCCCGGGTCTCTTGCTGGACGGTTTGCGAGTCTGTCTTCTGAGGCTTGTTGTGACCAACTAGGATCTAGATTTGATAGACCTCTGGCAGTTTCGACGAATCTGATGTGTGAATCTCCCTTCAGACGTTCGTATTCATCAAAGGTCAAACCTAGAATCTCAAGAGCCCGATCTCTCTCAGCACACCTCTTTGATAGTGGACAACAATATGATAGACTTCCATGGCAGAGTGAAGCCATTGCTCTGTCTTGACGCGACTTGAAAATCGGAGTTATACGTCTGTTCCCAAGAATCAAGGAATCTCCGTCAGATCTAATCTCAGAATACCCGCTCTGAGCAAGAGCTTCAATAATCTCCTTAGCTGGATATGCCCTCCCCTCAATGATGATATGCCCCTCAGTCTTGTCCAATCGCACTGCTCGATCACTATTCTTGTTCTCATCGTAATATCTCGTTTCTGCCACCTCACAGAGTTATGTGCGCTATACGACCATGCTCCCTGAGCAATACAGGTGTATGTATTACCTCGGTCTGACGCGAGAGAGTTATATAACGGGCTTTAGAATCATAATTCAACGGTTCTCTTGGAGGACATAAAGATGGGTTTGAAGGCTGAAGGTGCTGCACAGGGGTTCACTGTTTTGGGTGGTCTCGTGCTTCTGATTTATTCGATATTCCGAATCTATTCTGCTGCTATTGGTCCTGGACCTGGAACACCACAGGGGCTGATGGAGATTCTTCTTGGTATTGTTCTAATACTCATAGTGGCATTAGCGTTTGATGCCTGTGGATTTATCTACTGGAAGATTAAGAGATCTGGTGTTCTCTTGGCTCTCTTTGGACTGATTGCAATTGTGATTGTATCCTACCCAGGTTTCTCATTTGACATCATTGCATGGATGATGCGTAATGAAACATTGGCTGGTTTCATGATTCTGTTGGGTGGTCTACTCCTCGTTGTGAGGAAGTAGAGATTTCGCGCGCTCCACAAATTAGATAACGGGAACACCTTCCAGACACGACCGTGCAATCCAAGGACGGTTGTTGAAATGGACGAGAAACACATCCGAATCCTGAAGGATCTTGGTTTCGATTTGGATCAAAAGAATATGACCAATGACTATTGGAAGAAGAGAGGCGCAGAGGCACTTGCCATTACGACACAAGATCGTGATGTCTATGGATGCCTTGACCACACAGTTGGTGAAGGGGTAAGGATCTTCGACATAGAAGGAACTGAGTACATCGATGTCACTGGCGGAGTAGCTGTAAGGGCATTTGGACTCAGATACAAACCTTACATTCAGTTTGAAGAGAGCATTCTTGATGTTGTAAAAGAGCTTCCAGGGATGGACTTTGACGCAATCCCTCAAACGTTGCTTGCTGAACGTGTTGCAGGAATAACACCTGGTACCCACAAGAAACGTGTTGTTTTTACCACCTCTGGTAGTAGAGCTGTCGAAGGATGCATGAAGTCCGCAATGGACTTGTCTGGAAAGCGTAGGTTTGTTTCCTTCAGACCTGCATTTCATGGAAGGACAGGTTATTCCCTTGCTTTGACATCCTCAAATGCAAAACACAAGAATGGTTTTCCACAGGGAGTAGATGTCATCCGAGTCTTCTATCCCTATTGCTATCGCTGTCCTTATAATGCGAATGTTGATGATTGCAGCTTGGAGTGTGTTGAGGCTCTTCGATACGCTCTACAGGTCGAAGGGAACGACATTGCAGCTACCGTGATGGAACCAATTTCTGGAGAAGGTGGTTTTCTTGTTCCTCCTGCAAAAGCTGTTCAAGGATTCTATGAACTAACCAAAGAGTTTGGTGCTTACTTCATGTCTGATGAAGTACAAGCTGGAATGGGTCGAACAGGTAAATGGCTCGCTATTGAGAACCATGGTGTTGTTCCTGATTACGTATCAATGGGTAAAGCACTTGGAGGTGGCTACCCCATGGGGGCTTCTGTAGGTCCCTCACCAATGTTTACTGGTGGTGCACGACACTCTGAAACCTTCTCAGCAGAACCGAAAATGTCTCTCCTGTCACTCTGGATCTTGAAGCATATGGAAGATGGCAACTATCTCAAGAAGAATGCAGAGAAGGGGGTCCATCTCTTGAAACGGTTTGATGAACTGAAAGACAAGTATGAGGTTGTCGGTGATGCTCGTGGAATTGGTCTAATGGCCGGCATCGAATTTGTCAAGGATAAGAAGTCCAAAGAAAAGGCACCCAAGCTGCGCGACGATATTCAGAAGAATGCGGTCAATAAACAAAAACTCTGGCTACTTGGGTGTGGTCAGAATGTCATACGATTCATTCCTAGTTACGTCATTACGATGGAACAGATTGATGATGCTGTGGACAGATTGGATAAGGCAATATCCGAATGCATCTGAATCTAAAAAGAAGATAATGGATTGCTTAACACCAATTCCATTTGAGTTGATATTAAGCAATCCAAAGTCACAGTAACAGTAGAATCGAACCAAGGATTACGAGTACGCCGCCAATGCGAGCACCGAACAGGTACATCAAGATACCCATAATCAATACGATTAGCCACTTGTTGCTAAACTCAAGTGCACTAATCTTCAAGGAACCACTATTAACCAGGGCAATCAATGAGAACAAGATTGCCAAGATTCCTATAATGAGGTTGCCCAGACCAAAGTCACCGAGTCCCGGTAATATGACGAAGGGCATTCCTGCGACCAATAGGATCCCTTGGATCAGCCCAATCAGACCTCCAAGTAGAATCAATAGGTCTCCAAGTTTCTTTGCATCAGAAGCCATTTTGGATCTTTCTCCATCTATGCGATTATGCCCACAATAGGCCTGTCGTCCAAGAAAGAACTCGTATATAATCTATTAGTAATGTTAACAATAATTATACATCTGGATATTGCTAGGTCTTTTCAATGATATCTCGCTCTCAGAACTCAATGAGCGACACAATTGAGGTTCTGGGAGACCTTGACACAAGTTTCAACATTCCCCATGGCGGTAGTATACTCATCATCAGCAATGATCAATCATTTCTGACTCACGGAATTCACAAGTTCCCTGCGAAGTTCTTTCCCGAACTCCCTCGCTATCTCATCAGAAAGTACTCGGAAAAAGGAGATAGTGTTTTAGATCCGATGTGCGGTAGTGGGACTGCTATACTTGAAGCAATTTTGAATGATCGAATAGGCATTGGGATTGACATCGATCCAATTGCCCGTCTGATTTCAAAAGTCAAGACTACTCCAATCGATCCTATTTCACTCAAACTTGCATCAGACTCGCTTATTGACCAGATTCAGAGGGTTGTACATGATGAGTCACATGAATTCAGTATCCCTGATTTTAACTACCGGGACAACTGGTTTAGACCATTTGTTCTGCACGAACTAGCGATAATACTTGACAGTATCAACAAGGTTCAGACTAACCAGCCTGAGAGGAAAGAGATTGGTGATTTCTTTAGAGTTGTGATGTCCTCCATAATTAGAGATGTGTCCAATGCTGACTCCCATTGTACTAGGACCGTTCTTAGGAAGAAAGTTGTCAAGAAGATTGAACCTGGTGATACAATCTCAAAATTCGAGCAGATGCTGGCTCGACAACAAGTTGCCATGAAGGAATTTACAAACATTGCCGACACACTTGAGATTGGACATGTTCGACTTCCTGAGGGAACTGCCCTAAACACGAATCTTGAGGATTATTCAATAGATCTAGCGGTGACATCACCACCCTACATTAACGCTGTCGACTATACTCGAACCCATCAACTAGAGATGTACTGGCTTGGACTTCTCAATAATAGTCCCCTCTCACATGTCAAGAGAAAGTACATCGGAACTGAAACAGTCTACAAAAAGGAATACGACCACCTTAGAACAACAGGGTACGAAACTTTGGATCCAATTCTCGAACAGATATTCGAGAGCGACCCAAGAAGGTCCTACATTGTTTACAAGTTCTTTGAGGACATGGAAAATCAGTTGAAAGAGATGATGAGGGTCCTGAAACCTGGAAGTCGATATTGTGTTGCCATTGGAAATAACCTCATCCGAGGTATAGAAGTCAGATCTGACCTAATTCTCTCAGAGATTGCTACATCTTGTATCGGATTTGAGCTTGAAACTACGTTTTTCTCGAAGTTGATTCGACACTTCATCAGAATTCCTCGCCCCGAACGTATGGTTGGAGAATGGATTCTGGTTTTCAAGAAATAGCGTCTTCAGATACGGTCAATAAATGTTAATATATATAGATATATCATATTAAAACACTGAGGAATTCGAGGATGTTCAGCTAGTGCAGTTTCCGCGAACCAATATTAAGGTAGAACTCAAGACTACTGGCATATATCTTAGAGACCCCGTCACAACACGCAGATTAAGGATCATTGGTAAATCGTTCAGAGAAGTAATGGAGGAAGTCCAGCGATTTATCTATATTCGAGGTTTCAAAGTTCCTCCAGGAATTGTTAAATTTATACTAAAGAGAGTGGGACTGCCTGAAGTTGACCGGATTGTTGAAGAGTATGAGCTGACAGATGATGATATTGCTGAGCTCACAAGGACCCTCGAGGTTATAGATGCTTTGAAGACCCTTGACGATTTGGAGGACACGTTACTTCTCGACTCACCGGAACCTGTTGATTTGATCTCAGACATTCCTGCTCCGCAAAAAATGAGTATATGGGACATCCCCATTGACGAAGAAATCGAGAACATGGTCTATTCATTCCATCCTGAGCATCTACAAACAAGCGTTCCCACACCACGAACGCAAACAGCTGATGACGAACAACAAGTGAGGTTCATTTGGGATCTTCCTGAGGATGCAACAACAATTGAGGCCGCTCTTGGAGATGAGCAACCATCTTCTACAGTTGTATCTGACTTCCACGAACTGAAAGCTTTGTTCTTGGGTGAGGATGGAGTTGGAGTCAATAGTATACTTTTCGAGAGTAACCTGAAACTTGGGAATGACTATAGCTCTCTCAACCTGCCTCCTACTGAACCACACACATTCAGTAACATCGTTCAGGATAATGGAGAAAATGTTCGAGTTGTTGCTTGGACGTTTGAGAAGACTATGGGAGCAAAAGTACCTAGGATCGAATTCTACTCTGGTTCAGGGATTGTAGTACTTGTCTATTCAGTTGCTGAAAGGTGGAGCTTCGATAGTCTTGATTTCTGGATTCGAGAGGTCTCCAATACCTTCCTTATTCCCCCACCGATAATAATAGTCGGAAATAAGACAGACCTCCGTGATCATCCGGTCTTTGATGAAGATGATGATATGGATGTTCCTGTTTCAACAGAAGAGGGTCGTGAATACTGTAACCGGGTTTCCGAAAATGTAGGAGAAAATGGAAAGTTTCATCCAGTGTTTTTCATAGAAACTTCCACCATAACAGGTCAGGGGATCGCTGCTCTGTTGAACAAAATAGTAGACTTGTGGCAAAGCAATGAAAGACCGAGTATGCCAGCGACCGAAGAGTATGCTCCCAAACTTTAGAGCCTTATTATAGACCAGTTCTATCAGGACGTCGGTAGGTCAAATGTATAACTAAACAGACTCCTCACATACTGACTACATCAGGAACTGCTGAATGATTGTCACAACTTGCATAAGCACTCGAAGTGTCTTAGTCACATCTCCTTCGATTTCCAGACTGTGGTTCGCGCCCTCGACTACTACTCCACTCAACAATGTAGTTGCATTCAAACGATCGATGATGTCACTGTCATATTGGTCGTCCTTAGTCCCTATGACCAATACTGCATCCTTCATGTAGGAGAGCATCTGCTCCATAAGCTCGGGATTCTTGATCAATGGAGTTAGCCAGATAGTTTTCGCATCCCTATATTCTTCATAAGTTTCTAGAATGTGTCCAATTGCAATTGTACCCAGTGACTTTCCTACCAGACATGCAACCTCTTGTTCAGCAACTTCAGTTACTATCCTCAGTGCTGCTTCAACATCTCTGATCATCCAGTCAGCCTTTGCTCGTAATGGTTGTTCCATGAATTCAGGAATAGTTGAATAGTCGTAATCAACTGTGAGTAAGTTTAGTCCGCTGGCAAGAATTGCTTCAATTGAATAATGTAACAGTGGCATCGATGTGTTATATGACAACCCTGGAAAAACGAGTGCAACTTTTTCGGTTTCAGTAAACTGTTTGTAGTAACTGTTCCTTATGTTTCGGCCACGATATCCCTTAATATCCAAGACTTCTCTGGAAACCATTTTCCATTCTACTCCACTACACGGTTTTTTCTATGATGCCAAAGCATATCAATAAATCCAGTAGGCAGGACATAACATCAAGAACTACTTCTTATCCAAATCCGCGTCGATGCTCTTCAAGAGATCCTCAATGAGGGCACTAGGAAGATTTCTTGCCTGTTCAATAATTGAATCAATCTCTTCTGGTGGTAAGCCTCTTTGTTCAAGTTGATTACGAAGATCATCAATCTCGAATTCACTAAGTCTGTCCTCAAACTCAACTTCATCAACTGGTATCTCAAGATCAGCTTCCTCAATTGATTTCAGAAATTCTTCGATTCTCTTCTTTGGAGCTGTTTCTGCTTCTTTCATAATAGATACAATTTCTTCTTCGGGTACCTTCTTCCGAACCAATTCTGCATGTAAATCCTCGAGTTCTTCCTTCGAGAGCTTATCAACTCTCTTTCTGCGTTTCTTCTTCGCTGGTTTTTCAGGTTCCTTGAAGAATTCCAAAGCAAGTTCGCGAGGAAGACTCTTTGCTTGTTTGAGGATTTCCTCCATCTCTCGTTCACTAGCCTTTCGTTTAATTAGCTCAGATCGTAACCTCTCGAGTTCATCCTCAGAAAGGTGTTCAGTAACATCTTTGACTGGTTCTGCTTTCTCTCTAGGCTTGAAGCTCTGAAGAAGCATCTCGACGACATCCTTTGGTAGGTCTCTGGCCTGAGTGATAAATGACTCAATTTCATGGGAGGGAATCCCGCGACTTTCAAGCTCTTCAGCCATTGCCTGCAATTCCAACTCTCTTAATTGCTGTTCGAAATCTAATCCTTCTTCTTTTGCTGTCTCTGAAATGTCTTCATCTTCTTCAGCAACAGCATAGATGTCTGGTTTGACAACAGTTGTAGAATCACCAATTCTACTCCTCCTCTCTGCTACAACCTCTTCCATTACCTGTTCAACAGATTTGTTTTGTATACGTGCAACTCTAATGGCTTCCTGCCCAATTACCTCTCTGACAAAGCTTGTTTGCTGACTCATCTTCATCTTTGATATCTCGAATTTGAATTCATCAAGTTCCTGCTGAGTCATTTCAGTGAGTATAGAGAGGTCGATGACTAATTCATCTATCTCAGGAACCTCAATGATGATTGATTCTCCCGGCATCGTCACGGGCTTTCTTTTAACACCTATCTCTTCATTTAATTCATTAAACAAGGCGGCTATAAGTTCCTGTCTTGATGCAACTGACTTCGCTGGTTTGGGCACTCGGCCTCTTCGCAACTGCCGAACTTGGCCACTGATGATTCTAATAATCTTTGGAACCCTTAGAATGCGTACCCAAACTACTGCGAAAAGAATCAAGAAGAGAGTAAATGCTCCTCCGTACGTAATCATATTCTGTAATGCGATGTCATCAGGGGAAGGACTCACTGGAACGCTAAAACTCACCTCTTTGGCGGCGTAGTAAGTCTTGTTGAAATTAATTGTCACCTCTGCAGAGCCATGAACACTGTATGCGGTAACTCTGAATTGGTAATATCCTGGACGACTGACATCAGGACCAAGGTACTCAACAATAACAAATTCTGGGTTTCGATTATCAATTATGATTGTTGCATCAGTGATACCCTCTCCAGTGTGTCCAGGCCAGGAATCTGAGTAATGAATCCAAAAAGTTGTGTTCATTCCCCAGTGAAGCGGCATTACTGAAGGTCCGTCTATCTCAAGACTTGTTTGAATCTCGATAATACTGACTTCGAAATCAAATACTGCTGTTGTATAATTATCAAGCATGAAGAGGATGTGATATGAAATAGTTGTATATAATTCCCAGTCAAGTGTACTGAAGACAAAGGAATAATTGCCATTTCCATGGTTAATCAAGATGAGAAATTCTTCATAAACTCCAGGTCCAGAATAGAAAGAGTTGTTCGACAAAGCATCAGGAATTCCTATGGCACTATTTGTATCATTGTAAAGTAGAGTTATTGAAAGTACATCTCCATAGGGGACTTGTAGATTAGTCCATGAATCACCTACTTGATATAGCGTGGGGAGAAGAATCGCGATTTTAGTAGGAACCGGGGCGATATGAATTCTAATTGTTATTTCTACATCATCGTAGTTTGCCTTTTGGAATGCCACTGTGATTGTATAAGTTCCAGGTCTAAGACTTGCTGTATTTATTGGAATGCCATAGAGACCGTTTCCTAGATAGTAGCTACTTCCTGATCCGCCAGCCCATGAGAATACAGCAGACTCAGCTTGAATACCTTGTGCATGATGCGCGTCATAGTAGGTAACATTTACCAGTCCAGACCATCCCCAAACAAATTCTGGTGAACCAGATGACAAAATGGATGCCTCTAGATTTCTCACAAATATCACTGTTGAATTATCTGCTCTCTCATAATCAGAATTGGGTGGATTTGCAGATATCAAGAATGTATGTAGAGCAGCAATACCTTGGCTAGTATTAAAGTCAAAGTAGTAATATCCAGAACCACCAATCAGTACCCCGTTCACAAGTGTTCCATTTGAGCCAAGTTCCGGTGAATTCCATGTAACAACTAGACCATCTAATCCTGTCGAGTATGGGTTTGATGCGTTTAGAGCTGGAGCAAGAACGTAAACTCCAATTCTGACGATATCCGACCAATAGAAGGAGGTATACTCATATGTTGCTGTGACATTGTCAAGCAATAGCACCATCTGTATTTTTGATATTGCCATAATCAATGTTGTCGATGCATTACCATAGTTGTGCTTTGATGCCTCTAGATGAATCTGATAACTTCCAAAACCTGCAGTCCCTGTGGGTACTAGAAGTCTGTAATGTCCTGGATTCCCTGGAATCTCTATCAGAGTTAGATTAGTGCTATAGTCCCATCTTGCAGAAATGCTAGCTTCAGGCACAGGACTCGCATCAATAGAATCCTCTAGGGAAACAATTACTTCAGCAGTATCTCCATAGGATACGGTGAAGACATATCTGTTCTGCTCAGGTATGACCTCCATAGGTCTTGGGAGAAGTCTGAAGATCAATTGATAGGAAGCATCAATATAGTTTGGTGCAATTCCTTCAATCCTAACTACTATTGTATCCGATATTGTACCTAAACTCGTATCGAGAATCGCTGTATAGTTGCCAGGTGCTCCAGATGGCAAAAATGAACCTGTTCCACCAATCCAATCATAGGTTATGGTTGCCAACGAAACAGTTTGATTTCTCAGAGTATCGTTAATTGCCGCAAATATGGTAAGGGGCTCACCCCAATATATTTCACTGGTAGGTCTTGGTCCACTCCAAGTGACTAAAAGCTGAGACGGTACTGCAAGAAGGTTAATTTCAACATTTAGTGAAGTGATTGTATAATGTAGCAAATTAGCCGCCACATTCAAAATATTCGAACCAAAATTCAAACTACCCGTCTGGAGTGTTATGTTGTAGCTACCATCTCCGAGATCCAAATATGATGACGAGTCTCCCCAAGTTAAAATCAATGTGGCTCCTGGAAGGGGACTATCATTGGCATCATAATCAACGATGTAAATAAACACGGATGCTGGATTGCCTGCATAGTTTGCTGGCGCTATTACTGCAGATAGACCAGCAACTCTGTTTCTTAATCCGAATACTACTGAAGTCTGAGCTATCTGATATTGTGTGCGATTGACAGTTACCATGATCGATTGCAGACCTACGCTCAAAGTATCCATCATACTCAAAGTGATGTTGTACTGCCCCCCACCTATTGGAAGAACCGACCAAGATGATGGCTCTAATCCTGTTGATCCGTATATGACAGAGATTTGTCCTTCTGCCCCATTTATCGGTATATCATGGTCCGTGTCTCTAAATTGTATCACAAACGACACTTCGTCATAGAATGCAACAACTGAAGGTGAGGGCAAATCACTTGAAACTGCAGTTTGAATTTCACGAACATGTCCCTGTATTTCAGAGGTAATAGTATCCTCATAGTAAGGACTAACGAAAGGACTCCATTGTAGTTCGATTACAAAAGTGAAGAATCCGAGGTCGCCCAACAAAGTCGTACTGATAAGAATTCCGTACTTTCCAGAGTCAATTCCAGTCCCCATCTGTATCCAATAATGTACTCCTTCTACAAGGCCGGGCACTTCAAGACATTGTAGAATTATGTTTGCACCTTCAATGGGGTATCCTGTTCTCTGATCTGTATATGTCAAGTTAATAATCATATTATCTCCAAAGGGTGTTTCCTCGATTGGACTCAGCTCAACATTACCAACTCTTCCTACAGTGTCAACAAAAATTGAGGTAGCATCAGTATTATAGTATGGTGCACCAGCAGTCCAATCAATAAGAATTGTAATGTTCCAATTACTTACTAAACCTGCACTTAACACGGTAGAATTGATTTGAAGTCTATAAATGGAACCAATGGTTTGTACAACATATTCACCATATGCAAGAAGTGTTATGTCACTATAGATCTTAATGTCACCCAGGAATACACCCACTCTCTGTCCTGTTGATATATCCACAAATGCAAAATCCAATGTCATGTTATCAAGATACCAAGTCTGTCCCGGTGGAAAGACTATTTCGACATTCGTTGGTCTCTCGATTACAGGAATATTGACGATCCTTTGAGCATCGCTATAATATGGTGGTCCAGCTGACCAACTGGCCATAACCTGAAGCGTTTTCAATCCTGGTGGTCCAAGAACTGAGGTGTCCACAGAGATCGTATATAGACCTGGGCTTGCTTCTACAATTATATAGTCAATTGATGGTTCAAGCAGTTCCAACCCGTAGTAGATGTAGATTGTACCACCAGTAATTCCTGACGATGATAATATGTCCTTGAATAGAATTGTAAAGTTCACAAAATCCTGATAGTGCGTTTGAGATGGGGACGAAATCAAGTTTAGACTGGTGTCGCGCTCGCGCATCTCGAATGATACTAAGATATCCTTCCATTGGTAGAAAGGTTCTGTATATTCAGAGCTGAAATTCAACCAAAGATGATAGATCTGTCCTAGCTGGAGTGGATGATTATATGTTTCAACCGTGAGTAGATAGCTTTGTAGTGAAGATCGCCATAAACACGTGAACAACCAATCGGTTCCATTTAGAATCTCTAGACTTGTCATGACTCCAGAACCATTTCCTATTGAAACGAGAGTATCAAGATCCTGATAGTATAGAACGATACTGAACGAGTTGCCATATGGAACGGATCCAACTGGTTCAGCTGTCAATACTGTGGGGCGAAAATCAACAACAAGGTCCTTTGTAGCGCTTCTAGCTTGATAGTAAAACTGGGCAGACGAAACTTCCATCCTAAGCGAATAAACACTAGGTTGGCTGAAATAAGATGTGTTCAGTTCAATTAGATATTCTCCAAAGCCTAGACCAGTAATCTTCACATGACTAGAGGGTATCAATGCTAATCCAAAGTAAATCTCTAAGTTTGCATCTAGAACAGATTTGGAAGTCGAACCAGCAATGTCAACATATGTCACAGTAAAGGTGGCAATATTACCATAAGGTGTCGTAGGAGGTGTGGGATAAGTTAGGAGGGTCTGACGTTCTATCAGTGTTACTCCCACAGACCGTCCAGTGACATTTGAATAGAAGGGTAGTCCGCTCCAGGTAAGATTTAGAACTAGCAATCTTGCTCCTAAAGGTCCTCCCAATTGACTTGTGTTGAATGAAATTGTGTAGAGGTCTTCAAGAGCGTTGTAGGTCAATGTGAAATCAGGGACATTTAGTGATATTTCCATAGCAATAGGATCATAATCAATAGGACTGGAGGTACCTCCAGTTGTATCCTCATAGGTGAACGAAAAGGTGGCATTCTCACCAAAAGGAACATTGGTTGGTGGTATGACGGAAAGGGATGCTGCTCTTGGGAGCACTCGTACAGAAATCAGATCGGTCCTGTTTGTATAGAACGGAGAAACTCCAGCAGACCAGTTGATGAACACCTTCATTGAGATGATTCCCGTTCGTCCAATTATTGAATTATTGAACCCAATCGAGTATTCTCCGGGTCTACCAAAGCTGTCTATCTCCCAGATATTCACTTGCGACAGATCAACACTTACACCTACAAACTCTACACTAATGAAAACATCAGATGTGTCATTTGTTATCCCTGTACCTGTGGTCACACTTGTATACAGAAATGTGTAGACCATATAATCAAGGCATGGAGAGGGAATAGCTGCTTCAATCAATGTAAGATCTGTTTCCTCCCCAATTATCTCTACTGAAACTGAGATGTATCTATTCTCATACTTCTGAACGCTTCCCGTCCAATTGAAGAAGACAGTCAGTTGCTGAGTACCGAGTCCTGCGAATTGTGATGCATCTATAGTTATAATGTAATAGCCCGCACTGGTGTCATTGTCCCATGTTATTGTCAACTGATTAGTTGTGTTCCACACGGTGCAGAGAACATCTGATGATACAATCCCCTGTAGGTGGTCTCTATCACCGTAATATACAGAAATATCGATTTGACCAGTTGGCGTGCTATCTTCGATTGGTGACAAAAGACGTAACTCAGTGTCAATTGATCGAATGGTTACAGTAACCTTGAACGTAGCTATTTCATATTCCGCACCAGACCAATAGTCGAAGACTAAAAGATATGATGTCAAGGTGTCGCTGTCATAGGTGTTAATGGTGATACTATAGCGATTACCAATCCAAACAATATCATAGTGAACAGGGGTCCAATTACAGATGTGATTCAGAGTGAAGATTGGTAGGTCATGATCCATGTCAACATAATCCACATAGAATGTTCGGGAGTCTCCTACTGGTATCTCAAGGTCACTGACAGTAGCTGTGGCATATGTTCTGATTTCCCTGACAGTGATGTCAATCGAAATTGTTTGATTCTCATAATTCAGCGCAGACGCAGTGAGGTTCACATTGTAAACTCCAATGCTCCAAGCTGAAGTGTCGAGTATGACTCTATACCTGCCACTACTTATCAGCAGTTGATCAATTTTCACTGCTCCCGTCACATAGATTGTGGCAGTATCAATCCCTAGTCCTCTATCAATGTCTACAAACTCTAGAGTGATGACTGCGTTTGTGCTATAGGAAATAGTGAAGAGAGGATAGTCTGGAGAGCTGAGGTCGCTGCGAGCTTGACTGAACTGAAAACTAATGATTGGCGTTTGTACATCAGAGTAATTCTCAGCTCCTCCAAATACAAGGAATATTCGTATTCCATAATTGCCTCCCGGGAAGTATGATCGGTCTAACGTTAAGACATAGGTTCCTGAACCCTGATCTGAAAATGTCTTGATTGGATAGATTGTACCGTTCTTATCTCTGATTATGAAATGGCTCTGCAGGAGTCCATTCACTGCCATGTTATCATACATCGAACTGGAATCGTTCACAATAACATGAGTAGTTATTTCGAAGTCGTCGCCGATTGGGAAGACACCTATCTCGTCCCATGAGAGTGCTGTAGTCAGTTTTTGAATTCTCAATTGTATTGCTGTGGTCCCATCATAGAAGTATCTCGGAGATGCAGTTGTGTAAACTGTAATGTCAATTGTATATGTTCCAATGGTCCAATCCTGCGATTCGATTAGGAATTGAAGCGTACCATATACGGAAGAACCTCCGGTCCATTCAGCGAGAACACTTGAAAGATTACCGCTAATCGCTACATTTCCATTATCAATGTCAAACATCTCAAGAGTGACGGTAGTATTCGATCCCAAGGATATGGATCCATCATAGGTTGCCACTACAAGGAGTCTATGTGGTCTTACAGTCACTGAAACTGTGATTTGACTCGATTGATAATTAATATCACTAATAGTGAAATTAAACAAGTAGATGCCAACGCTGTAGGACTCTACATCCAGGTTAATCGAGTATCTCCCATCTAGTAGGTCGATATAATCAAATGCTCCATCCCCACTCAATGTTCCTCCAGTTATTCCAAGATAACCATGATCAATATCTTGCCAATTTAATATAATAGTTGCATTTTCTCCCCAAGGCACACTCACAGGGTTAATTTCAACTTGAACAAGGTCTGTGGTAACATCTCTGTATTGAACAACTACATCTACTGAGCTTCCAATTACGAAACTTTGTGTTGGGATTGCATCTAATTCGAAACAATATGTTCCCACAGTCAGACCAGTTGAATCGATGTTGACAAGATATGTGCCGTTGCTATAATCAGTAACACCGCTAATCGTACCATTCGATGTGAAGGATGCTCCATCATAATATGTTCCAGTTATGGCATCTTGAAGATTCACTCTAATGCTGAAGTCATCCCCATAGGGTGTGGATAGTGGCGTTCGATGTGTCAGAATTGTGTTATGTGAAAGCTCCAAGTCAAAATAGGTTGTTGCGTCAATAAGATATGGGTGACTTGAAATGATATTGAGTCTCCAATTTCCTGGTTGACCCAAATCAGACGTGTTTAGGGTTTTACCATAGATGCCATTCCCATAGTCTTCAAACTGAACTTGTGTTTCAAAACCCGATATACTCCAGTTCATCGTAACAGTCGAACCTGCAATATTCTGTGTTGTTTCAGAATTCGTCAGTTGAACCTCCACCTCTAGAAGGTCTCCCGCAGTTCGAACAGAAACTCCATCTCCGACTGCATCAGTTGGTGATAGCAGATCCAATGTCGAGGCATGTCTGACAGTGAATAATCTATTATATCTCCCAATTCGCTCTGGACCGGAGTCACCAGTGTTATTGAAGTCAATATAGGCTTCCCAAATTCCATTTGGCCAAGAACTTGTCACACTAATTCCAGTCCATTCGAACTGACCACTACCATCTTGACTCAAGTCATCAGCGCTGTAAAAGAGCTGACCACTTGGATCTACGAGATAAAGTTTCATTGCAGATCCAGGAATGATTGTAGCAGTCCCTCTGAATTTCGCCAAGTCTCCATTTTGAAGTGTAACCGTATCTGTGTATGATCCAGCATTCGCACCACATTCAAGAAGTGACGCTTCATTATTTGATGAGAATATGAACCTCCAGACACCATAAACATCAAGTACTGATGCTGGCACTGTGACTAGTGTCGCTGTGGTTGTGATTTCCGAAAACCTGTTATCCCCAACAGGATCAGACACACGCGTCAGAGTCCATTCTACTGGATTACTCAAATTGAAGCTTAGTTCACTGATACCAGCTGGGGGACTAACCAAAACATTAGCAATCCAAGTTGATTCAGTGCCATTTGCAACAGAGAATGATGTTCCTGTTACCATGTTCTCATCCAGTGTTGAGCTCTGAGTTTTCACATTGAGTGTTATTCTTGGAAGGATGCTCACAACCGATGAGGTAGCTGTAGTGAAGGACAATGTAACGTTTTGTCCATATTGTACAGTCTGTTCAGAACCAACACTTAGGAAGCCAGATGGGTCGTACTGGTTTTCATATTCGGTCTGAATCCAGCTAGCAGATTTGTAGCCCATCATTGTGCGAAACTCGTCTATTCCTCCAAGATGAACTTGCCCGCCTCCATATGCACCTAGCATGAAAATGTTCGAGGCGTCTGTCAACCTGTCTCCCGATCCTATGCTTGAATCTGATGAGGAATCCTGCAGTACACCGTCTGCAAAACTGTAGGCTCGTAATGTTCCATCACCAGTACTTTCATACTTGTACACAACAAAGTTCCATGTCTGACGTTTCACCAAGACATTGACGTATGTGTTGCCTCCAATATTAAAATGGATGTCAGGTTGGAACGAAGCATAGTCGTCTGGCCAGCCCGTTGGATTCCTGAAAGTCCTTACCAGAGTTACAGATGAGCCCTTCTGAAAGACTAAGGGCTCTACACTTGTCCACTCAGCGTCACTTGAGTAATCAAAGTAGACCCAAAACGAAAACTGGAAGTCTGTCCAACCGTCGAAAATACTGTCGCCATCTATGAAGGGAATATAATTGCCTACCGCATCCTGGAAGTACCTAGCATCACCAATTTTCGCGTTCTGCATAAAGGATGTTTGAGTGGGCGTGCCGTCATGGTAATTCGGGCTCGAGTCTTTTAAGAACGAGCCATTGCCGGACTGTTCTGCGAGATGCCAAACGCTGTTATAGTCGTCCCAAATCTGATTCGGATTCTCTAGCATGACTGCATTTGGAGCTCCATACGCCATGGTGACTATTGTGTCAGTGGAAGCAGACAATAGAGGAACTTTCACCCAGGCTACAAGATGTGCATGAGTCGAATTATAATTTGAGTCAAAGAGCTCTATTTCGTGATCTAATGTTTCTGAACCTAGCATGAACTTGATATCATCCCCATCTGGCTTAGCATCAGTCTTGAGATCGCTGTCAAATATGTCAACCAGAACCGGGAAGTCCTCAAGGTCTGAGTTCACCTTTGTGTGGTCTATTGTCAAGTCTTTTGCATAATTAAGGACGGAAATACTGTCATCTTCCTGAGGAACTAGGTAGTCAACGTAGAGTGTAGCCAAGTCGTCGCCGCCATAACCCCATGTGCCCCTAATGGAGTTCCAGTCACGGTATTGGTCTGAGTTCATGTAGTCAATCATGATGCAGATATAGTTCCCATTATCCCAACCAGAACGAGATACTACACTTTGCACAAGTGAAGACATGTCAGGGGTTCGATATCTAAAATAGTTCTGCCAAGAATCCTGTATCCAAGCTACACTAGTTCTGCTCCAGCTATACCTGTCTTCTAGAGTCGGCAAGCCATTTGTGAATGGCGAAACATTGTCTTCCTCAGCTACAAATACACGAAGCGAATTGCTACCTCCACCAAAAGAGCCTAGCGCTTCCACTTCGAGAGATGCTGAGGTGATTATTGCACCTTGTGGAATATCTAGCGGGAATTGGATGCCA
>JBHLRZ010000029.1:0-40289 GCA_048882045.1 Candidatus Thorarchaeota archaeon
TTCATGAGTCACACCTGAAACAGTCCAGTTCATAGCCAAGTTCGGATGTGTTTCGTCATCCGAACCATATGTGTTCCGAACAGAATCAATGCATGGTCCGTGAACCGATTCCTTGACAGTGAACGGAATCACATCACCCTCCTTTGTTAGTATGTCTTCTTGGTGGATTGTGAAATCCCTCCACTCTCCATTGTACATGTACTGATCAGGATTGGCAGGATTGAGCTGTTCAACGAAGACATCATTGACGTCAGCACCGACATTTGTGAAGCTGTACGCGATGTGATCATTGTGACCAATGAGAACCGATGGAAGTCCCGGGAATGTTGTTCCAGTAACATCGAGAACTCCCGGTACCACAATGTGTGCCTCGTACCATACTGATGGTGCTTGATGTTCAAGGTGTGGGTCTCCAGCCACGATAGGCATTCCAGTTGATGATTTAGAACCGTTGACTGCCCAGTTATTACTGCCAACGAACTCCATGTCGCCAAATGGTTTGATGACATCATTCATCATATTGATCACAGCCTCAAGCTTGTCTTGAGGGATGGTTGCGACCTCTGCCAATGCAATGCTGGAGGATTGATCAGGAACAGATGACAGTGGAACTTTTCCAGGTCCAAGTGGATACTCTGCGAGACTGAGGTTGTGCTGTTCCAGAATTATAGGAACTACATTAGGCATAACATCTGGCAGAAGATCATGGTACATTGTGTCATTATCGAGTGTTTCTCGAATCCACAAACGCTGGAAGTCCATTAGTCCTCCGGCAAGACCCCATGCGAGCATCTTAGCATTGATCAAGCAATCCACCGGTGTCCAGGGCTCAGGTGTGTATCCGAGAACCTTGAACTCCATCGGCATGCTCGCACTAGTAAGGGAATTGATGAACACATTTGCACCTGCACATTCTGCATAGAGACCATTGAGTGCCTCTTGAACATCTGGATCAGACGCCGCATTTGCTTCCAACCAATCAAGTGTGTCCTGAGCTGACCGTGCTAGACCGATTGAACGGTAGAACATGTCCGAACTAGCTGCATAACCACCCACAATCTCACTCACCTTTCCAGCTGCAAAAGCGTTCTGTATTGTAATCTGAAACAACCGGTCTTTTGCATGCATATACCCTAGCGCCATAATGGCATCAAAAGTAGACTCAGCGTAGATGTGGGGAACTCCCAAATGGTCTATAATCACTTCAACTTCGGCAGTCAACCCAGTAAGTGTGATTACTTGGTCACCAGGCTCAGGGGCACCGTTGTCGAAGATACCACCAATGGGTTGAATGATACCTAATCCACCGGTCAGAGGACCAATAGGCATTGAAAGGATGACAATCAATACAATTGGACCAATGAACGAGAGGACAAGGTTCACACCCTTTCTCTTCATTTTCTCTCAAACTCTCAATAATTCGATTCTGTTGCTATGTGCGGCGTGCCCTTTAAGCATTGGGAGAGATTTTTAAAATCGAAGTCAATTATATGGACACATCATCATAGTCTAGAACACCTACCTGCGCTGTCATCTTCCAATCGTTATCTACCTTGGAATAGATTTTGCAGGTTCTACCCATCCATCGGTTTTCCTCCCCTGATTTACTTCGCCAGAAGGTATCAATGTCAACCACAGCGAAAGCTCCATCACCCTCTTTAGACACCTCTATTCTTCTGATGGTTCGAATGTTATGGACTAGTTCATGTGTATCGAAGAGATTCTGCCAACCTTCACGCCAGCGTTTCTCATCATACCTGCCCCACTCAATAATCCAGTCTATCGGATCGTGTGCTCGAGCGTGAGGAGGCCATGGCCAGACCATATCAGGATGAAAGACAGTCATAAGGAGCTCAACATCCTGAGTATCCCATGCTCTAGTCTCTCGGTCTACGATTTCTCTTATATCGTTCTCAGTCATTTAAACTCGAAACTAGAATCTTTACACGTTTATATAAAATTACGAGTACAGGCTGCTGGTAGTAGGGAGGTGACAGTGATTTAATCATCCGTCCAAATGAATTAAACTGAGGAGGACTGCATTCATGATTGAGCAGTTAAACATAGCCTTCAATAACATGGATTAACCCCTCAATCTCTCGTCAGCTTCTAGTCTTTCAAGTATCTGTTTTTCAAGATCAAGTAGCCGCTGATGGGATGACGGATCTAGATGTTCAATAAGACGATTTCTACATATGATGAAGAAGTCTGACCGACGATCTCCAAAGTATTCCAAATCTGTCGTTTCAATCTTCTTTTCATTTTGTTTCAATAATCTTCCCAGACGACCCTTACTCTCATCTCCAGTAGTCTGTACATCGAAGACATCAAAGTTAGCAAATCTGAATAGACCAGTATCCGCATCTTTTGGGATTATCTCGGGAACATCTTTCGGTTCTAAATACTGAAGACCGAGCATCATCGTTTTGATGTGTACGGGATCCAAGTCTGTTTCAAATACACACCTTAAAGTTCTAGCCCAAGTCCCTCCGGCGGCTCGACCGGAGACCCAATCTCTCTTTAGAAGATTTGATTCACCTATGGTAGACATCACAATCATAACTCTCTCGTGATTCTCTTCAAAGAAACCTAGGGCGTCATAACAGTCTATATACACTGTTCGAACACCGAACGAGCTTTTCATACTTTATCCACTCTTGGCTTTAACTGGATTCCAAATAGATAATATTAGATGATTAGTAGATAAATGAAATGTGGTTGACATATATTTCGGTGGGGGTGCAATAAAAGGGAGAGTGACAACTTCTTTTGGTAGTAGGGTCGAGAACTAAGAGATTGTGTGGTAGGGACTGCAAAGGGAAAACAGTCTAAAGACCTCGACATGTCGCGATTGAAGAGAGGAGAGAATGCGATGAGGGTGTTGACCGTGATTGAATTCTAGCCATAGCTCATTGTGTTTCATAAACCACTATAGAGATGAACACAATGGTATAGATTATGTAAGGGAGAAGATACCAACTCGTCAGGAAAGGTAGAGCTTGAATAAATGGAGTGATTAGTAATCCAAAGAGGATTATCCAGCCAATCAAGAACCAGACTAAGAAAATTATCCGAATCTGTTTGGATCGTTGCTCTTTGCTTCTTCTTGGTCGAAGAATGAAAAACCAAACGAATAAGCAAAAGTAGAACCCCATGTGCATAAGTGGTGCCAAGAATATGGATATACTCACCTCATCCAATTATCTCCACCAACCATCTCAGGGATGAGGGGGTGACTAAATAGTCCCCCCTATCCTTTTCCTAAATTATAGCCGCCATTAGGGCTTTTTGTGCGTGCATTCTGTTACCCGCTTCATCAAAGACAATACTCTGAGGCCCATCAATGACCTCATCAGTGACCTCCATGCCTCGGTCTGCAGGAAGACAGTGCATATAGATTGCTTCCGATGTCAAGTCCATCTTAGGCTGATCACAGATCCACGACTGATTCTTGTTTGCGTATTCTAAAGCCAGTTTCTTGTCTGGTTCAGGAGGGCCACCCCATGGACCTGGTAATGCAGCTCTGGCAGTCCAACTCTTGGGATAGACCACGTGGGCGCCTTCGAATGCTTCTTCCATGTTGTCAGTTTCCTCGAAACTTCCACCATATCGGTCAGCATTCTCCTTGCAATATTCGATTATCTTGTCATCAAGCTCGAATCCCTTTGGTCGTGCGAAGACAACATCCATCCCCATCTTGGTAGCACTCAGAACGCAACTTTGCGGCACCGCGAGCGGTTTTAGACCTGCACTGTAAGCCCAAGACATGACGTACTTCTTACCCTGAAACTTACCTACATGTTCATCCACAGCTTGAATGTCTGCCAATGCTTGACATGGATGATATACATCATCCTCCATATTTATCACAGGAATCTTGGCCCATTTGGCAAACTCCTGTAGTGTGCGATGACCTCGTCCGTATTGCCACTTAGCGGCGTCCCCATAAAGTCTGATAGCAATCGCATCACCCATTTCATCGAGGACTCGTGCAACATCTGCAATTCTCTCAGTCTTGTATGCCTCTTCATCCTCTGGGAGGGCAGGAACATAGATGTCCTGGGGAGATAGGAAGTGCGCATGACCCCCTAACTGTGTCATACCTCCCTCGAAGCTATTCCTTGTCCGTAGAGACCTATTGAAGAAAATCATGAAAAGCGTTCTATCACGAAGAATGTCCGAAGTAGATACTCTGTCTTTGTACTTCTTCTTCAGATCCTTTGCTGCATCAATCAACGTCTTAAGATCTTCTTGTGACCATGACTGGGTCTCTAGCCAGTCTCTACCCTTGAATATACCAACATAAGATGTCATGATTAATCACGCTGAGTAGTTGAAATCTGCAGTAGGATAAAAGATTGCCCCTTTCTAGTGCTTCTCTATCATGCACATTTTCTGAATGCACCACAGTCAATCGCACTCAGCCAGGCTGAGAATTATTTCCATGGACAGGGGCAATTTTGGTTTTGATAATGCGCTGATTTGATTAGGAGCAGAAAATTGTTCTACCCTTCGACTTCTGAATACGTGCGAAAATATTATCTCAATTGGTCCGAATAATATTGAGGGTGTTTCGTATCCGTAAATTTAATGATCTTGTTACATCGCTAATGATCATATCGATGTTCATTGTGATAAGCGGATCAGCATTTCTCATACTACAAATGCAACCAGGGCTACCTACTTATGACGCCCTCCCTCCTTCAAACGCAATACCTAGTGAAGAATCAACATGGGAGAACTTCGGAAACCTGTCAATCAGTGCAAGTATCTCTTGCGATGTTATGGACACTCATCGAACTGACAGATTTGAGGTTGAACTCTATCTCAATGTAAACAATACTGGACCAACCGACGTTCAGGACTTTCACCCAGTGAAGCTCTCTATATTTCGGGAAGACCATTTTCACTACTTCACCTTTGGTCTCTTGCCTTCGACGAATACTACATTGCATGGATTCTCAAATGTCACAATATACTACGGTGGTGATAGAACTCTGAACACAATTGAGGACATAACACCTACTCAGGGATCTATCAGAGCCTACGGACGTGTGTTGATTACATTTGGTGACCAGCAGGCAATTGTAACTACGTCGCTCTTTGTAGACTATTTTCCAATAGAATGATCCGAACTGTCCAGAAAAGACATCATTAGTCCGGATTATCAGGTTTTAACTGTCATAGCGTTGATATTGAAGTAACTCAATTTTGTCAGACAATCTTTTCGTTTTTTCATTTTTTGGAAGCACTTTCATGTTTGACAGTCGATTGAATCTGCTCTTCGTCAGGAAATACCTGATTAAAAGAGAGAGTGAATCGATTTTCTTTTGTCTGTTCAATCCATGAGTATTCAAAGACTCCACCAAATTTCTGCATGAGTATCTTAACAGTGTACAAATCGAGACTCAATGTAGTTTTTGAAGGCTGAATTTCAGAAAAGAGTGAGTTTTCAATATCCAATGGAATTCTTGGTGCATCGAATGAGAATTGAAGTGTTAGAGTTTGAGTGGTGATTATGGGAGAAATCTCTAGTTTTGAATTGGGATAGTTTTTGCAGATGAATGACAAGAGGTTTACAAAGACAAGTTCAAGGAATTCATCAGCTAGCACATGGATATTTGTGGATAGAGGACTATATTTCTCGTGGAAACAGTCAGGACCATATAGGTTCTTAGTAATCACTAGGGACGCTGCTAGTGCTTCCGATATTTTTAGAGGGTATACCTCTATATCCTCCTTCTCCTTCAATTTGATGAGGGCAGCAACCTGACTGTTGATTTGACCTGTTTCTCTTCCAATCTCAATTGCTGCATCAGCAAGTTCGACAATCTTTTGATCTTTGTCTGAGCTGGATGAGATCATCTCAAGGTAGAGGATCATACTTTGTAACAGGTTTCCAATTTTATGGCCCCACACATTGAGGTAGAATTCACTCTCTTCTCTTGTTTCTTCAAGCTGTTTTGTTCGTTTGCGGACTAATTCCATCATAATCCTTCTAGGTTCAATAACTGAAGTAGTTACAATTACAGACGCGATTAGAAATAGACCAGCAATGAAAACAGAGTACCAAACAAGCTCCATCACCTGTAATGGGTTGCTTTGAGAGGCAAATAACATCACTGTCATAAACCAAAGACACAATGCGAGCGCTGAGGACAAGTTGATTCTGTTTCTATCAATCCTCCAAGCTCGGAAATATTTGACTACTGCTAGGAACATACTTGAAGGAATGAACAAGAAGAAAAACCAAGCAATCGGAGAGAACCCAACGATTCCAGCTCCAACAGGTGTTGTGATGAACACAGGTTCAGGACTAAGAAAGAACCAAAGAGAAATAGCTGGTACAACAAGTCCACCCCATGTGAGGAGTGAATATAGCTGTTTCTTTGTCACCTCAGAAATACTATTCAATGAACCAAATAGTACAGAGGGACCCAAAATCAAACCAAAGGCAATCACTATTGTTCGATTTCTGTCTCTGTCTGCGAATGGTGAAAGCGCCGCAAATGAGGTATTACTTAGGAGGTAAAGGAACCCGTCTAACAGCAAATTGATTGCCATAAGGAGTAAGACCAAATCTCTGAATTGTCTTTCAAGAGTATATTGGGCTAACGAGTATGAGAAGATGATTCCTGCCAGTAATGTTCCTAGAGGCATCAGAATAGCCAACCAGAAACTCATCTGAGATGATTCAAGTATGATATACGCGCTTCCCGTTATGGTAAATAGAAGAGCAGTTGTAACAATTATCACAAAGGCAAGCACAATAGTGTAATCACCCTTTGTTAGCGTTCGTTTCACACTCATCACGGAATCTCTTCCTTCTATGAACCATTACTTTTAGAGATTAAAATGACATACAAGACCAAATATATCTTGTAGTTTTCTGAATGGGTTTTTTCCTTCAGTGAAACCTCCTAAGTAGGAATATATGCAGAATTAATCACAGAGATTTGGTAATAGGCGAAATGACTGAGCAGCTAGAACTAATGGTGAAGTACCTGATTCATCTACAGTTCTATTCGGAAGATGAGGGTGTTCTCTATAGTCGTGATAAAAAACATCGTATTTCTATTGATGGTATTGGTCCAGTCATTGAAGCATTTGAAGAAGAGTTTCGAAGTCGAGTTCATCTGATCAAAAGAAAAGAGTTTCGTCGATTCCTTAATGAGGTTGCCCGAGTCATTCCCTATGACGTCGAAGCGGTTCTTCTTGAATTCAACAAGAATGTGAAAGAGATTGGAAGTCATAATCTGACAGACGAGCTGTCTGTGAACTTTTTGATAGGACCAATCAGGTCCGCACTTCAAACGCGTGAGTTTGAGTTGTGTATGTATGACATTCGCAGAGATGCGATAGAGAGGCTCGGAACAGACAACGCAAGAGCGATTGTCGATGAACGTATCTCTGATTTCTACTCAAGAAACGAATTTTCCGTTTCGATGCTTCACAATCTGGCTCTTTTGAAGATGTTAACAACCCTCTATGGATCATCCGAAGTACAGGACAGAGTTGGATTGATCTTTGAGCAGTTCTGCGAAGAATTGATTATAAAGTTGACAAAAAACTAGAGATATGTATCCAATATGATACAAGAAGGAGATGCATAAAACTACAAATGGCTGAGGTGCAGATGATTCATTGAAGAAAAGATTCGTTGGAATCGTTGCGGTGGTAATCATTGGAGTATTTGTAGTCATACGGTTTCAAATTCCATATTATACTTGGTACAATCCACAAGAGAGTCTATCTCATTTACCTGCTCCTAGTTCAGTTCCAGGAGAACATGTCAATGCGACCATAAATGGTAACCTCAGCATTAGTGTAATTGGCTCATTCTACACAATGCGACCACACATAGGTCCCTCGACGTTCGATTTCACGATTGATGTGAGAGTCAACAATACTGGTGATTCGCCAGTCACTGATTTTCACGTAGTGAAGGTGACAATGTTCTATGAGAGTGCGACTCCATTCTACACCTTCGGTGTAGTTCCTGACAGCAACTTAACGATTTCAGCCAACAATTTCACTTGGATTCAAGAATATCGGAACGATCGGGACATGGTATCTATTCCTTCACACCTATTTCACGAGTATAACGTCTTTGCTAGGGTGTTAGTGACATTTGATGTTGAGAACGAAATCATTCTGACCACGCCATTAACATCGCTTGGTCATGCAATTGAGTGACTGAATGGAAAAATATGAGCAGAAGACTGCCGTCAGGGATCGTGGGGTTTGGGGTTGCATGAAGAGTTTAGTGAAATCTTAGAAAACTCAACCTGTCGAAACGCCTCTGCTCGTGATCAATGAAATCAACTGGAAATATGGAATCGAGTAACACAGGGTCAAATATTCAATTCATCCAATCTTTCAAAGAATTTCCGAGTTAAAAAGGCGCGATACCTGAAACCACCCCATCCTGACTCTTCCATCAATCTGTCAACGGGTCCGAGAAGATCATCACGCGACATCAGTTTTACATCAAAGATCTCATGAGTATCGATTGGATTCATCTCACCATTGACAGGAGAAGCAAGAAAGACAAAGGAGCGCCACGGTATTTCCCTGTCTTTACAAACGACTGTTAGATGCATGTCGAGTATGAAACGTTCCAATTGAACAGTCAAACCAGTTTCCTCATACATTTCTCGAATGGCTGCATCGTAGAGTGATTCACCCGGATGTGCGCCTCCCGAAGGAGCGCGGAATATCCCAGAACGTGCGTATTGATTCTTTTGAATTACTACGTACTTGTCATCCTGTTGAATGAAACACGTGATATCATGGAGCCGTCCCTTGGATTCAGTCTTCTTCACAAGAGCACATTCAAAATCAAGAAAGCGGGTTTGAAAATTTAAACTGACAGGTTCACCATATTTCTCAACAAGCAAAGCCAGTTCGTTCTCATCAATGTCGTTCAGGATTCTCGCCACTGGTTTCAGTCAGCACAGATGCATAAACGTTACGAGACAACAACCTTTTACGAATTGGTTCTATTATACCATGGAGAGGTTATGTAATGCAGAAGAAAATAGGTGAGGTTCTAATCAAGACCTATATGGGAGATATCACTGAGCTTGCAGTTGATGTCATCGCAAATGCAGCAAACTCAGACCTATGGATGGGATCCGGAGTAGCTGGTGCCATCAAGAAGAAAGGTGGAGAAGAGATTGAGAGGGAAGCACTTTCGTTGGGACCAATTCGCCCAGGTGAAGCAGTCATGACAACTGCTGGAGCCCTTCAATCAAAATATGTCATTCACTGTGCTGGTATGCCACCAGGTGGAAGGGCTACATACTGGAAAGTTCTGTCTTCTGTACAAGCGGCATTGAACATAGCTTCTGACCACAATCTTAGATCGATTGCCTTCCCAGCGATAGGAGCTGGAGTGGGTGGTCTTGGGGAGGAACAATCAGCTAAAGCAATTGCTAAAGGGATTTATCATTATTCCCAGGCACCTGGTTCAGTAAAGGAAATAACTCTCGTTGGAATGAACAAATATGCATGTGAATGCTTCTGCAAAGCAGTAGAAGATTGTCAGGAGTAGACAAAGTGGAAGGATGGTCATTAGGCGGCATTAACATCTTAGTCGAGCTTGGACGTGAAGATGACTCAGACATGGATTTGGTTGTAAAGGCTAGTGATATCCAACTTGGATTTGACAAGTCCAGTATCACCATAAAAGAAGACAGTAATGCAGGAGAAATCCTACATTGGCCAAGTATCAAGATGAGCAACCCAAATCGCAGACAGGAAATCTATGATTCAGCGAAGAATGCACTAGAAACAGCGGAGAAGGTTGAGGCAAAGAGAATTGGATTCTTCACTACTGCACTCGAAGTAGCGCGACTACCGAGTTGGGAGGTCGCGGAAGAGATAGTCAAAGCAGTACATACACATTCGCAGAATGAAAACTGCATAGACTGTGTATTCCTTGTTGCAAGCTCTCCCATACAGCTAAGCTCATTCCAATTTGTACTGAACAATCTCGCCACTGTGATTCCCAAAGATTGACCATGACTACATCTTGAGCCTTTTTCTTGCAGCGTCAGCTGATATTACTAAGGGATCCCAAGTGTCACAGATTGCAGGGGCATAGCAATTCTCAAAGTCGAAGAGTTCTACAGCATCAATATCTTGTTGGATACCCAGTGTAAGGACATTGAGTCTCATAGCTGCATCCTCCTCCCCTACAAGTTGTCCTCCGACGAGTTTGCCTGTTTCCTTGTTGTAAAATGTCTTCAGTTTTAGTTCCTTACCACCTTTGTAGTAAGGAGGTTTTGTAATGCCCTTCATTGAACCTTTCACAATGGGAATTTCGAATCGTTTTGCCATATCTTCAGTGAAACCAGTACTTGCAATCTCAAGACCAAACAGCTTTGTCACCTTTGCACCCACAATTCCTGGGAAAGTCACGTCACCACCAGCTGCATTGATGCCAGCGACTCGGGCTTGTCGAACAGCAATTGTCCCGAGACCTCCAACCATAGGTTTGCGAGTGATGAACTCATAGTTTTCCGAGCAATCCCCACATGCATAGACTTGATCAAGATTGGTCTGCATTTTCTCATCCGTCTTTATACCTCGAGTTACGCCAATTTCAGCCCCTGCCTTCACGGCTAGTTCTGTCACTGGCCGCACGCCAGTCGCTACAACTACAAAGTCTGCAGGGATCGCTGAAACTTCCTCACTTTCCCGATTCTGAACAATCACGGTTTCGGGCGAGTCCTTTCCTTTAATCTCTTGAGCCGCTGTGTTATTGAGTATCCTTAGACCATGCTCCTCACAGTGCTCTTCTACAATAGCAGCCATATCTGAATCCACCATCGCTAGAAGGATGTGAGGGAGAAACTCAACCACTGTAACATCAAGTCCTCGTTCATGAAACGCTTCTGCAGCCTCCATACCGACAAGACCTCCACCTATGATGACAGCTGTCTTCGCCTTGTCAGCTTCCACAGCAAGTGCCTTTGCATCATCTATTGATCTGAGACCATAGACTCTGTTTTTATCCAACCCTTTGATTGGTGGGTCAGCGTTTTCAGCCCCTGTCGCGAAAATCAGGGCATCATATGATTGTGTTCCATCAGAGTGGGTGAGTTCCTTGGCTTTATGATCAATATCTGTTACTGTGACTCCCAAGTTGGCATCTATCTTCAATGCGCCCCAGTTATCCGGAGGCATAAGAACAAGGTCTTCGAATCCTCCTACCTTTCCAGAGATAGTGTAAGGCAATCCACACCTTGAGTACTGGGAGTATTGTTCTGTATTGAAGAGAGAGATCTCCACTCTTCTATCGAATTTCCGAGCTTGTAGAGCGGCAGTGGCACCAGCAGCCCCACAACCGATTACTGCAATGCTTTCAACCATTTCTTTCAAACCCTGAAAATAACCAACTTTCGGGTGTAAATCTACGACTTTAGCCTATCGGTGGATATCCGGCCCAGAATCAATAAAAGGGGTCATGCAATTCAGTACTGAGCGTTACGCTCGATTTCTCTTGGGGATGTAAGAGAGTACTTGAGCACGATAGTTTGGGAGAACTTAATATGTCACCATCGAAAAACAGAGCAAGTCCATTCCGTCCGACTGTCAAGAGAATGGATGTTGACATTAAGAATGTTCTAATGATCATCACAGTTTCAGTGTTGGTCTTTATGCTTATTATACCAATATCCAGGGACTCTGATCTAACTATTGTTTCTGAGTTTCAATTAGAAGAACCAAGGAGTCTTTCACAGGACCTTCTTTTCTATAGTCTGCCGGATACAAATATCAGAGTAGCTACCGGGGAGATTTCGGGATATCGAGGATTTGCTTATGTTATTGAAGAAGAGAGTAGACTGTATTTTGTAGATTTGATCAATGAAGTTACGTTGGATATCGCACTTCCTGCAGGAGTCAAGGGGAATGGTGCCTATCTTAAGGGATACGATGTTGATCTTGATGGAGATACTGAATTCTTTCTCAGGAATGTTGTTGGTGGTATAAATTGGTACATTCTGATGGTTGATATTGATGATGGATTTGTAGCAGAATATCCCATGCCGTTTATTTGGCCTGCACCTATGGGATTTGGGATTTTCAATGGTGATGCATTCCCTGATGTTCTCGTCCAGAATGTGAACAACAGGGATAATTTCCTAACTTTGGATGTAATAAACAACCTAACAATTGGATTATTCAACGCAGATTATGCGTTTGTCAATCCAGCTATTGGCCGGTTCACAGGTACTTCATCAGATAGTATTGCCATAGTTAATTCAATGGGGACCTCTGGTCAGAGGAATCTGACTGTTGTAGAACCAGATGGAACTCAAGTTCAGAATATCCTTCTCACACCTAGCGTTCAAGATATGGTTACATTCGATTACCTAGGAGGATTAGAAGAAATAGCAACGATTGATAGTAATGGTGACATCGTGGTTTACAATGGTCTTACACTTGGTGTCAACTACACCCAGAATGCAGACCCACTTTCTAGTACAACTAGGTTTATCGAAACAGGAGACTTCAATGTAGATGCACAAGATGACTTAGTCGTCATCAGCAGAACACAGGAGAAAGCATATTTCAGAGACGGAAATCTCGGATTTCCAATCAGAGAGGTGGACGGTATCTGGACACATTCTCAAAGAGAGTTCGACGTAGGTCGGATGGATCAAGACAGTACCGATGAGCTTGCTATCGGAACAACATATGGTGGTTTGGGGATTATCCGTGGTGCTGATGGTAATTTCGCCAATTTGGAATATCTCCTCGATGTTCAAAACGTGGCGCATCAAATCATGACATTCGACTATAATGGAGACTCATGGGATGATGTAGTTGTAAGAATCGAGGATGGTGTTTGGATTGTCATAAGTGATGCTACACCACCAATATTGATGCCTTTACCAATAGATCCGGTTCATCCAACTGTCTTAGATGATTATGTTACTATTGAAGTCGATGTCAGTGAATCGTCATCTATTGAGTATATTGACATTTGGATGCGATTGCCAGGAAGTAGTGTATGGATGCAACCTCAGGATGAAATGTATTCGTCCAGCACTCCTGGTCTATATTATGCTTTTATTGGAAACCTCCAACCGGGAGAGTACGATTATTACGTAAATGTCCAAGACTCCTATCTCAATTTGGGCTCATTGGGTAATGTTACGCATCCTGAGAAATTCTCAGTTTCTGGAAACTTTGTCTGGAAGATTGACAAGACAGAAACTGACCACGTACACAAGAGATTCCACCAATCCGATCTCGGAAATGAATCTGATGGTTCGTCTTTGATATACACTATTGAGAGAGCTAAAGCAGAATTAGACCTAACTCTCTGGAAGTACTCGGAGGATGGTAGTAAAACAGCTAATCTTACCATTGTCAATCCGGCTGCAATTCCGTTTGACAACTTTGCATTATTCACAGCAATGTTGAATGGTGACAATATTCAAGACATCATTGTTTTAGACCTATATTACGACAAGAACTATGTCTTTAGATATCATGCGTATGATGGAAATAGCTTTTCTCTCATCGATAACGGAACAATCCCATTCGCGTACAAGAGCTTCAACTACATGGGAGTTTTCGATGATGATGGAGATGGCTACGAAGAACTCTTCATAGCTTCAGATACGCAACCATACAATCTCATTAAGATGGACTCTGATCTAACTTGGACAAGCGTGGATCTTCCCAACAGTGGTGACAATAGGTATGGAGTCAGAGGGTTTACAGTAATCACTGATTCTCCAACAGGATACATTGGTGTCGTTCGAGGGGACATTGAGATTGACATCCTCTCTACCGACCTGGTCTATTCACACTCGTTGGACATAGATCTGAGTGCTTATGGAAACATAGAATTCGGTGGCATCAACAAGATGTTCAATGCCACATTAGGTAAAGAGCAGTTTGTAGCCAGTTACACCTATTGGGATGCGTCTGATCCAACAGGGAGGGTCTATGTCTTCGACAGTGAAACCACGAATGTGAACAACACACCTGTGTATCAGCTAGATCATCAGTACATCACATACTTTTATCCAGTAGATGCAACAGGTGATGGCATTGATGATTTGTTCATCAAATTGCCAAATGATCTGTTGTTGGCAGAGTTTGGTTCCTCCTTGATTACTAGATGGACCACACCAATCACAGGTGCCACTCCACTCAGTGCAACCGTGGCTGACTTTGATGGCGATGCAATGGATGAATTTATCCTCTTCACAGATCAGGATGAGATACTAAGTCAGGTTTCGTTCACAGGTGTAGTTGAGTGGATTATGGTAGTGGGTGAAGTGTACAATCCGCTGGTTTTAGGTAATATTGAGCAGACTCCCGGTGTGGAGATTGCAGCATATCCGTTTGCCACGGTCACAAGCTATACTATTGGAGCAATCCGGAATCTCGATAGTCAGTATGTTCTTGATGTGTTTGTTGAATACGGTTCTGCAGACATCGTTCAGGGAGACCCCTTCTGGGCGAATGTGACTGTTGCCAACATCTATGGCGAAATCATTGATGATAGCTCAGTCTACATGAGTGCCCATCACATCTCTAACGAAGGACCTATCGTTGACACATTCGGATTCTACTTTGATTGGCCCTCGATGAAATACAGAGCTGTGACCGATGCTACTTGGCCAATTGGTATCGCAAACTTAAGCGTATCAATTGACCACGACTACTATCATCCATATGAGCACACATTTGTAGACGCAGTGACCATCAAGAGTCAATTGCATGTAGCAATAGATGCACCACCGTTTGTGAACCAAGGAGACAACATGAGTATAGTTGTCTGGGTGTTAGACAACCTTGATGGAATTGTTGAAGATGCCACGGTATCAATAACACTTGATGGAGTTGGTCAAGCAGCAACTCAATCTGGTCCATTCTATGTGGTTGATTACCCAGAGGTTCAGATTGATGCAGGATTTCATCTCGCTTCGGCAACTGCAGTACATCCATTTGGATTGAGCACTGGAACTGGCGAAAGGCCAATTTCGGTTCAAATCCCTTCAGAATCTTTGATTGTAAGCACGGACTTTCCAGACACTGTTTTTCAGGATGAAAGGGTGTCAGCTTGGTTCAATATAACTGATCAGTACGATGCCCCTATGGAAGGAGCTATAGTGACATTAGTCAGTGGCCCAAGGGGATTCGAGCTTGTTGAAAGTTCTGTACCGGGATGTTACTCTTTCGAACGTCTAATGAATCTGGAACTAGGTAACCAGACCTTCGAACTGAGGATTAACTTACCGAATATCGTTGGTGGCATCATATCAGAGATCGAATTCGATGTCATGGGAGATTTAGACTTCTTTGTAACATTCAGTCCAGAGGAACCAGTACAAGGACAACCGCTATTCGTGTCCGTTGTAGCAGTTGACGGACTTGGTAAACCAGTTCCAGATCTTGAGCTATATGTGCACTTGATGAATCTACCACCTTTGCAGGGATATCCCGGAGATCAGCTCGGTGAATATGTCGCCATGATTGAGCATATCCCTCTGACTGAGGGGTATGGCCTTTTCAATGTCACAATAGAAGCGGTAGGACAATATGCATTGATGTCAACCTCCATGGTGCAAGTCAATATTGCACCAGCAACCCCAGATTTCTCAATGATATCTACTGATACAATTGGACTTGGAGCTGGAGCTTCCTTCCTCCTGAGTATGATTGGAATGGTCATATATTTCAGAATGTCAGCTTCCATGCGTGTGGACGATGAATCCGAAGAGAAACTCAAAAAAACAGTTCGAAACATGGACCGATTATATCTCGTTATTGTGATTGCTAGTGGTTTCGGCCTGGTTTCGTCTTATGGAATGTATCAGTCTGGAGAGTACGGTCTAGCGCTCATACTCACAGTCGCCTTACTCGGAGCTTCTGTCCTCCTGTATGGTCTCTGGTTGTACAGAGATGCCATGTCAGCAGTCCTCGTTCACAGAAGACTAAGTAGAAAGAGGATGATTATGGGTCTCTGGCACTTGGTGTTTGTCCCAGTAGTTATCGTTTTGATACTTCTCTATGGAGAGGGAATCAACTGGTTCAAAGCCTTCATCATAGACCAGACGTATACTTTCGGAGACATTGTCATTCCAACAATTATGACCACTATCTTCACAGCGTATCTATCATCTATCTTGGTCGTTGTAGTGAATCTCTATAGAGAGGTGAGTAAAGGACTCAAGAAATTAACAAAGATGGAAGAAGCAGGTACTCCTGAAAGCATAGTGCAAGATGAAAAGACCTCAATGGTTAGAAGGTTCAGCTCATCAATCAGAATCAAGTTCTTAATGTTCCTTGTAGTAGTAGGAGCTACTACTGTTATGAGCATGGACTTCCTTGCAAGCTGGGAACTCGGAATAATCATCCTCCTTCCTGTTGCCTTCTTGGTGGTGATACCGTTCATCTCATCCAAGATCATCCAGGTCCTTAGCAAGATGTCAAAGGGAAAGATACCAACTGCACCTGTTGAACCATGATTGTGAGAAATAGAAATTGAATAGGTGACCTGATTATCAGGCCACCCATTTTTCAGCTATGACGAGATATCATTCATCTTCCGAATACTCTTCGTCGTCTGAAAAGTCAGTCTCTTCATCAGAGTCCTCATCAGGTTCAGTTGTTTCCTGAATATCAGTCGGTTCGTCCTCATACTCTGGTTCTTCGACCTCTTCCACTTCAGCTTCGTCTGCATCCTCTGTTTCTTTGGATTCAGCTTCAGCCTCTGCCGCTGCCTCCTCTTCAGTAGGCAACATCTTCTTTCCATCTTCTTGGTCGGCAACGAACTTTTCGATCTGAGCCTTCCTATTGACGTAAAGTGCTATGATGAGTGCGAGTGACATTGCAGCTCCTATGAGTGTGATGGAGGTCTGCCATTGACTCGAACTATCTCCAAGCAACTGCTGCCAAGTGATAACAAGAAATGCAAGACCTGCTACGTTGAAAACAAAGCTGCGGAGAGGAGTCCCGACCTTGGTAATCTCTGTCACCTCAGTATCCACCATTGCTGCAGCAATCACACCAGCATTATACTGGGTGGATTTTGTCTTCTTAGCTAGGGTCTTCACATCAGAGGCTTTCTTCTTGCCCATCCATCTGATAGCTGCTGGAACCTTTTCAGCTAAGACATTGGCATACTCAGTGCGGGCATCCTCTCGGGTGAAGTTGCACTTTTTACACATGTCTAATTTTTTGTTCCAGTTTCTTTTGCAGTTGGGACATTTTTCACCTGGCCAAGCATCTGGAGCTACTTCACGTAGTCTCTGGCGGACAATATATTCACTGACTCCGCTGTCTTCTCTTCCTTCCTTCTTCTTTTTCTTCATTGCATCTAACATTGAAAACAAGAGAGGTAACGAACTGAGTACGGTAAGGTTCGGCAATGAACGAATCTCAGATGCTTTCTTATGAATACCTCTCAATTTGTAAGCGGTCTTCAGACCGTCCCAGAGAGACCAGATACTCTGCCCGACTCCAGTTACTGCACCAAAAGTAGCAACAATAGCAGAAATTCCAGTGACTGATGTTATTACATTGTAGGGATCTGCTGGAATGAGGAATGAAAATGTATGTTGGACAATATGGAGTGTAGTATCACCCAATATGTAGTATCTGAAGTCAACAGTTGCTTCAAATATACCTGTAGCGAGGTTTATTGGTTCAAACACTGTCATCATTTGTGAGAAATCTAGTGAAGCAGTCATATTCTGGATACTAAGGCTTGGATCTACTATGACCCATATAGATTCCGTTACTTCATCAATTATCTGAATTGGGAATAACGCTATTCCTTGATACCAGAAAGTGATTGTGCCACTCATATTCAGATTTTCCGTTCCAGTTGCATCAATTTGCAAGTCTAGAGTCATGTTTGCATCCATGTTTATTGTGATGGGATTGTCGATATCATAATCTTTCAAGTTATTGCCATCCAGTGCTGCATAAACATACAGACGATCGTCATGTATGTAATCGTCTGGAAAGCTCTGAGCATCAACATATGTTGCATAGCTTCCGACCATTATGACCAAGAACAATACCATGAATCCAAAGAACAGTAGGCGTGAAGGTGAGCGTTTCATAAATCATCCATCTCCGACTATTACGCTTAGAAATTACGAGAGTCTTACTTATCTTAAAGGATTTTGTCATGTGCTATTCAGCAGCTTGAGGACTTGGTTCTCTTGTTCCACGAATCATATCAGCCACTTTTCTCGCGACAACCTTGAATCCTTCACTCTTTCGAATGACACCCTTAGCACCAGCCTCAGCAGCTTGTTTAGCAGACTCGGGGTCAAAATAAGCTGTGAGAAGGTGAACATTCCGAACTCCAATCTCTGAGAGCTTTCGTGTGCATTCAAGTCCGTTCATATCAGGCATCTTCAGGTCCATCAGGACGATATCTGGAGTTCTCCCCTGTTCCAGGAATTTTGAAGCCTTGTCAATTGCATCCTGCCCAGTCATGGCTGATACCAGCTCGAAATCATCGAGAAAACGCCTCAGATAGACAAGTAAAACCTCATGTATTGCTTTTTCATCGTCTACAACGAGTATCTGAAACGTCAACATCTCTCACCATCCTGATTGTGCAAAATCTGTTTCTTTGCACCTTATCAATGGTGTGATTAAAACACTTCAACATTGGTATTTAATTGAAGAATTAGGCAAATCGAGAATCTATTTATCCTAGAGAACCTATCTATCGACAGTTGATTTCATATGCCATTTGAGAGGATGCCACTGGAAATCTGGTTTGATGAATACCAGTTTGAAGTTGAGTGTGATATAGGCGAGTCAGGAATGAAGTTCTTCACACTCAAAGATCTTGATGTCAATCTTGATAACGTGGACTTGAGATATGGATATCATCTTGGACATCCAGATCTTAGGTCCGAGATTGCTAAACAATATGATGGTCGGAATGTTGACAATGTAGCTGTTACTACTGGGGCTAGTGAGTCAAACTTCAGTGTTATTGCACATCTTGTTGGACCGAAAGACCATATGATAATTGAACACCCAACATATCCCTCACTTTACCAGGTAGCAAGGTCTCTTGGAAAGAGTCATTCATTGTTTCATACAAAATGGGAGGAGGACTTTAGCCCAAACATGGATGAATTGAGACAGCTTGTCAAACCCAACACCAAGCTAATAACATTGACTCATCCAGGGAATCCTACTGGGGCAACCATCACAGAAGATGAAATCAAAGAAGCAATCGAGATAGCAGAAGATGTAGGCGCATACCTGATGCTTGATGAAACCTATCGAGACATGATGTTTGAAGACCCACCTCCGTTAGCTGCTACGATGAGCCCAAATGCAATAAGTCTTACAAGCATGTCCAAGACCTGGGGGGTCCCAGGAATCAGGATTGGTTGGGCAGTCGGAGATGAGTCGATCATTCATGCCATCAGAGCTATCAGGGAACAGATCACGATCTGCAACTCATCTCTTGGAGAAACGATTGCCAAAGAGATTCTAAAGAAGAAGGACAAGATGCTCCCGATGATTCGAAAGGCAATGCTATCCAATTTCAGGATAGTTGAGGATTGGATGAACTCTCAGAATTGGCTGGAATGGGTCGAACCGAAAAGTGGCGTAGTTTGTGCTCCAAGGCTGAAACGTGGAGGTAGTACAGATGAACTCTGTAAACTCCTCGTAACAAAGTACAAGACATTCACTGTTCCAGGTTCAGCAATGGAACTTGAAGGTCACTTCAGACTTGGATTTGGTGGAGAACAAGAAGAGCTAATCGAAGGTCTGGAAAGACTGGGGAAGGCTCTCAAAGAGATTCATTAGTGTGGAGTTCTTTAATGGTTATCAGAACGCATTCTTGGTTGTGTGCATGGAATTTCAAAAGAATAGTGAGCCTCTTGATGAGGACATGGTCCATTGGACCTCGATATCCGAGCTGACAGTGGAATCACGTTCAGTAAATGTGAGATTCAAAGTTATTGAAGTCGAAGAGCTCAGGAGTGTGAGCACTCGAAGCACAGGCCGCTCTCATCAAGTTACAAACTGTGTTGTAGGAGATGAATCGGCAGTGATCATTCTAACTCTCTGGAACTGCGACATAGATGAAATAGAAATCGGGAAGAATTTCGAACTTGTAAATGGATATATCAACGTCTATGATGAGTGTATGCATCTCGGAAAAGGAAGATGGGGAGAGTTTAGAGAAACAGACTCAGATATTAGCTACGTCAATAGGGCTCTCGACATGAGCAGACCATTCATGGGTAGACCAAAACGACGCACACGTAAGAGATCTCTTACTGGACGAACATTCAGTGGTACAGCAGGTAGAGAATCGAGAGGATACGCCTCACGGAAGGGCTTTTGAGGTGGTGTGGACATCTCTCTGCTAGATGGAAGAAAATTCAATGAGGCTGCATTTTCAAGGAGCAGATGTCCTATATCCACTTTCTGTAATTAGAGGAAGACTGAGATTGGCAGGATTGTCACATCTTGAGTCATCTAGTGTCCTTGATGATGTCACCAGTAACTATGAGTCAGTATCACTTGAAAATCTGTTGAATAAAGTCCAAGAACATCTCGAAAAGGATTATGCGTCCGTTGCTGACGATTTTGGAATGCTAACAAAATATGAGGAGCTTAGGGCTGTTCAAGCAGTACCATCATTGGTTGTCATTATGTCTGGAGCTTCTGCCACAGGTAAGTCAATCATCGCACTAGAGATAGTCAATGACCTGGTTGCTACAAGATTCATCAGTTCAGATACTGTTCGACAAGTCCTCAGAAACACGTTAGATGAGAAGAAGTATCCTGAGCTGTTCACTCACACATATCAAGCCCATGTGCATCGACAGGCAGGACCGGAGGACCTTACTCCCCAAGTCAGAGGATTTCTGGCTCAGTGTGAACTTGTCACACCACTCATACGAAGTATGACAGAGAAGGTTCTTTCAGAAGGCACACTAGGAGTTGTAGAGGGAGTCCATGTGATTCCTGGTGAGTTGAAAGATCTTGGTATAGGAGTTGTCGAGGTTCTAATTAATCCAGAGAAAGATGTTCATCGATTAATGTTCATCAGCAAACATGGCTCAGGACTACGGACCGTATCGGAAGACCTCGGAACAAGAGAGCAAGAGTTCATTGCAGCACGAGAAATTCAAAGCTATCTGGTTGATGTGGCATCAAAAAGAGAAATCCCTGCCATCAGAATGACCGATTTTGAGGAAGCATACAGAGAGGTTGCTAAGGTCATTCTCGACAGGGTAAAGACAGTTGTAATGATGTGAGAGGGAATCAATATGTGGAAAAAAGACTCTCTTGATAAACTCTTCAATCCTGAAACGGTTGCAGTGATTGGAGCTTCGGACAAAGCAAACAAGTTAGGAGCACTAACACTGCTTGCACTTCGTGATTTCAAAGGCGATGTGTTTCCAGTCAATCCACGTCTTTCTTCAATCAATGGTAAGAGGTGCTATGCTTCAGTCAAAGATATTGACTCCCATATTGACCTCGCAATGATTGCAGTAGGTCCTCAATATGTTGTGGAAGCAATGACAGATTGTGCTGAGAAGGGTGTCAAAGGCGCAATCATATTTTCTGCTGGATTCAAAGAACTTGGAGGAGCCGGAGAGGAGCATCAACGGATGCTAAGGAAGGTATCTGATGAGGGTAAGATCGCAGTGATTGGACCCAATTGTCTTGGAGCAGGAAACTGTAACTTAGACCTGAATGCGACATTCTTTCCACATCCAACACCTATGAAGAGAGGCTCAGTTGCAATCGTCAGCCAGAGTGGAGGTGTCACTGGACTGATGATATACCGTGCAGCAGATGCTGAAATAGGGATTTCAAAATTCGCAAGTGTTGGTAATAGAGTGAACATAGAATTTCATGATTTACTTAGGTATCTTAGGCAGGATGATGAAACTGAAGTTATCTGCCTCTTCATTGAAGGAACTGATTATGCTAGAGAGATGACTGATGAAATCAAGAAGACAACTCCGGAGAAGCCAGTGATTGCTTTCAAGGTCGGAAAGACTCCAGCCTCACAGGAAGCTGCTCTGAGTCATACCGGAAGTCTTGCTGGAAATGCAGATATCTACTCAGCAGCGCTAAAGCAAGCCGGAGCACTGGAAGTATCTAGCGTAGAGGAGATGATGGATTCAGCACGAATTCTAAGCGTTTGTAAACACAAACCCAAAGGCAACCGAGTAGCCATCGTCACCCATACCCTTGGAATAGCGTTGATTGCAGCTCAGACTCTAGAGCTGAATGGAGTAGAGCTTCCGCTACCTACCCAAGAAACAGCGGAAACTATCGAAGGCATGCTTAACCTCCCAGTCAAGGTTCCAATCAAGAATCCAGTTGATCTTCTTGCGCAAGGCTGGGCGAATCCAAAGATATTCTCTGACGCTTTTGACCTCACTCTGAGAGAGGACCAATATGATGCTGCCATGATAGTCTTTTCACCCAATTATCAAGATGAGATTGGAGGGGGAGTGCCCATTGACGCAATTGTAAAGACTGCAGACGCTGTACGTAAGCCTGTTGTTAGCATTCTAGCATCCCCGGATAGTAGGAAGCCGCCTGGTTATGCAATATTAGAATCTGCAGGAATTCCTTTCTTCTCCAGTCCGCAGAGAGCAGCAAAGGCGCTTGCAAATGTCTTGAAACTGTGCTGAGAAAAAAAGAGAGAGCCGCTGTCGAAACAGCGGCTAGGAACTTTATTTACCCTGTACCGTGAGGAGATCACTCTGGGTGAGTGAAGCACTCTCTGGACCGTTGCCGTTCAGGGTACCTTCCATGAGTGCTTGGTATGCTGTCATGTCAAAGTGACCATGACCAGACAAGTTGAAAACTATCACGCGGGACTCATCCTTTTCCTTCGCCTCCAAAGCGATATCAATCGCGGCCTTGATAGCATGGGCAGACTCAGGAGCAGGTATAATCCCTTCCGACCTTGCGAACTGCACTCCAGCATTTAGCACATCAACCTGATCATATGCACGAGCAACTATTCGGCTTTCATTGACTAATGCACTCATAGTTGGAGCTGCTCCATGATACCTCAATCCTCCTGCATGGATCTTCGGTGGTGTGAAGTCCGCTCCAAGTGTGAACATCTTCAATTTTGGTGTCATCCCAGCAGTGTCACCAAAGTCATACTCATACTTTCCTTTCGTTAGAGATGGGCATGCAGTTGGTTCAGCTGCTATGAACTCAGTTTCCTTGAATCTATCGTCAGCTAAGAATGGATATGCAAGACCTGCGAAATTACTGCCTCCTCCTACACATCCTATTATGTGGTCTGGGATTTCGTCAATACTATCGAGTTGCACGATTGCTTCCTGACCAATCACACTCTGATGAAGCATGACGAAGTTGAGTACTGAACCGAGTGTATACTTGGTGTTGTCATTCTTGACCGTGTCTTCGATTGCTTCACTGATTGCAATACCCAATGTACCAGGATGATCTGGATACTCTGCGTTGACCTTCCGACCATACTCTGTCAGATCAGAGGGACTGGGTACGATCTTTGCCCCGTAGGTCCTCATCAGGATGCCTCGGTACGCTTTCTGTTGATAGCTGATGCGAACCATGTAGACCATAGCCTCTAGTCCGAAATAGGCACAAGCCAATGAGACAGCACTTCCCCACTGTCCTGCGCCTGTCTCAGTAGCCATGCGTTCTATGCCTTCTTGTTTGGCATAATAGGCCTGAGCAGCCGCAGTGTTGAGCTTATGGCTACCGGTTGGCGACACATCTTCTCGTTTGTAGTAGATGCGACATCGTGTTTTCAGTGCGTTTTCGAGTCCCACTGCCCTCTGAAGAGGTGTTGGACGTCCTGATCTCATCAGGATGTCCCGAACCTCCGAAGGGATGGCGATGGTCTTGTCCATAGAAACCTCCTGTTTGACACATTCAGCTGGAAACAAAGCCATCAAAGCATCAGGACTTACTGGCTCTCCCGTTCCCGGGTTTATAGGCGGAGGGAGAGGATCTTTCAGGTGTGGTAGAATATTGAGATAGTTCTTCGGTGTTTCTTCGCTATCCAATAGTATTCTTGTTTTTTCGTTCTTCATTTCTTTTACTCCGTGTTCTTACTCGCTTCTGGGAAGTGGTGTCTCTGCTGAGCTGTCAAAGTTATGACATGGAGAGAGATTTCAAGAAGTGGACTGACTTGATCAGCTCTCAGAGAAGAAGTTACAGAAACACAGAACGCAGAATTTGGCGAACTGACTAGACGGGCCGCGAAGGACCCAAAAGCCATTGGCCAAGGCACGCTCGTGTCATGTTTTCACCGTCAGAAACGATTACCGTCGTGGTACACAGTGTTCTTATAAGGATTGCGCATAAATGTACCATACTGTACGAAAATGTACAATGGACGAGAAATCAAAAAACATGTATCTACCGCATGCTTTTTGAATGAAATTTCTCGGGAATCAATCGAGTCACGCAACATTCCAAGACTACACTTCAACAATTCTGTTGTTTTGAATTCACAAATACGCGTACTCATTATTCCAACACACAGAGTAGATGATGCAGCAATGCCTAGTGATGAGCTTGACATTTCTCTATTGAAGAAAATGTTTGATACTTCTCTTCAGGGAGTCTTTGTCGTGCACAATCGGAAAATCATCTACGTGAACGATACTCTTTGCGAATCAATTGGTTTTGAAATAGAAGATTGCCAAGGAGACAGGTTGCAAACCCTTACTGCAATATTGGCGCCAGGATTTACTGAGGAGGCAGTTGAAAGTTATCGGAAGATGGCTTCAGGAGAAACCGAATCATCTCATGGTAGGCACGAGTTCATAGGAACTGATGGTCAGAAGCGATTCTTGGACACGATTTCAAACAGAGTCACAATTGGGAATGAGGAGTATATCATCGTTTTCAGTGTTGATGCAACTGCAGATCAGATTTTGAAGGAAACATTGGCAACTGAGAGGAAGGTCTATAGTATAATTGCAGAAGCGGCGTTGAGCAATGAAGAAATTGACCAGCTCTGCGACAGAATCCTTTCTGGTCTCGTGAGTACTTTAGGTTTTGATCTTGGTACAATAAGACTGTATGACGAAACTGATCAGATGCTTTATCTAAAAGCCTCGGTAGGAATCGAAGAGGGTGTTACTCCGAAGGCGGTCCACAAGGATGATCCCGATTTCCTAGTTGCGCGTACAGCTAGAACTCTTTCGCCTCTGTTCACATCCGATATCGAACAATCCCCTGAGAGCCAAGACCGAATGGCTCGAGCAAGAGAACTGAAGGTTCGCTCTCTCATTTTCTGGCCAATCGTTGGTACTGAACATGATCTTCTCGGTGTCATCAACATTGCCGCACACGAGGCAAAAGATCTTGGACCGGAAGACAGGACTGTTTTCGCTACAATAGCTGGAATGTTTTCCACAATTCTTGAACGTCGTTATACTGAACAAGAGCTCCAAGACAGTCAGGACAGATTTGTTGCTTTTGCTGACAACATGCCAGGACCAGTATATATCAAGGATGACCAGTCAAAGGTTCTTTTCATAAACAGATACATGCGAGATATTTCCAGGATGCCTGCACGGGAGGATTGGGAGGGAAAGAGTAACATTGACCTCTGGCGATCTGATAGGGCTAAGGAACTGACAGAAGAAGACCAGCGTGTTCTGAGAGAGGGGCCAATTGAAAGAGCTCAGGAAACTATCCAGGACGGAAAAGTCAGGACTTTCAGGACCCATAAGTTTCCAATCTTTCGTGAAGGAAAACCACCTCTGATCGGCGGATTCTCACTGGACATCACTGAGCAGATTGAAGCTCAGAAACAGCGAGAGGAAGCGAGAGCAAGAGCTGAATTCTTTAACGACTTAATGGCACATGACCTGAATAACATGCATCAAGGAATCATGTCAAGTCTGGAACTCATCCTGGCTGACAAGGGTCTATCTGATCAACAAAGAAAGATGGCAGAGAATGCACTCAGACAGGTAAACAGAAGTGTATCACTCATAAACAATGTCAAGAAATTCTCCATGGTAAACCAAGAGAACTTGGTTCTTGAGAAGACTGACCCAGGAGAGGCACTCATCACAGCGATTCAAATTGTGAATCAGACTTTTCCAGATAGAAAACTAGTAATTGAAACGAATCTCTCCATCGGAACCTATTGCATAATGGCAAATGAATTCTTAGAGGATGTATTCTACAACCTTCTCCATAATGCAGTGAAATTCACAGAATCCGAAGAGGTTCGGCTAAAGGTGACATCCTCACTGACAGAAGAGGGAGAGTTCCTCAAGATTGATTTTGAAGACTGGGGAACAGGGATTGAAGACAGACTAAAGGAGAGCATCCTATCAGGTATAGATGAGAGGGTGCTCAGGGTCTCTGGAGTTGGTCTGACACTTGTCAAACAGATTGTAGACCAGTATAACGGAAGCATAGTAATAGAGGACAGGGTAGAAGGAGAACATACTCAGGGTGCAAAGGTTGTAGTCCTGTTACCAAACGGTTGTTAGGCCTACTAGAACCCTTTATCTTGCCGTCACCACTTTTCCCAGAATGGTTAAATTATCCAAAACAGATACTGGAAAACTGCAGGAAGGGTAAAATGTGGAGCATTACGGTCCAAGCTACGTTCTAAAAATGGTTGCACTTGGAGACGGGGCCGTAGGTAAAACAAGCTGTATCATGCGCTACACAGAAGACAGTTTTGGTGAAAACTACAAGGCCACCATAGGGACCAACATAGCTGTGAAGAACGTGAAGGTCGAGTTGGTTGAGGGAGAGCCAAAGACTGCTCAGGTCGTCCTCTGGGATTTAGCAGGTCAACCAACATACAGAGACCTACGCTCAAGGTACATGGTCGGTTCTTCAGCCGCGTTTCTAGTCTATGATGTCACGAGAGCCCCCACTTTTCTCAATGTTGCAGAATGGTACAACACGTTTGTCCAAGTGGCTCCTGATGCAAGCGTCGTTCTTGTAGCAAACAAGGTGGACCGTGAAGACAGGATTGTTCCACCTGAAGCAGGTGAGATGGTCAGTCGTTGGCTCGGTATCGAATGCATAGAAACCTCTGCAAAGACCGGAGAGAATGTCGAGTCAATGTTCACCAAGTGTGTCGAAACAGCCATTCGAATTGAAGAGAAACGAACTTCTCTTAAGATGTAGCTGCGCTCAATTCGAACTATGGTACTGGTGGGATTGCTGCAAATGCATAGTTCGAGATAATCCATGGTGCAATGAACAATACAAAGACTGCAATAACACAGACTGTGACTGCAACCATTGGTATTGTTGGCATCCTGATTGGACTATCATCAACAGGCTCAACCATGTATGTGTATCTCAAGACTCGCAGATAGTAACCCAGAGAGAAGACTGAGTTCAGAAGACCAATCAATGCAAGCCACCACATTCCAGCGATAACAGCACTCGCGAAGAGCCACAGCTTGGACCAGAAACCGACTGTAAGAGGCATGCCTGCGAGTGACAACATCAGTATAGCAAATGAAGCTGCTACTATAGGTGACCTTTTGCTCAATCCAGCCAAGTCATCATAGGTTATTCTCTTTGCTAGTTGAATCGATAATGCCCACACAAGTATGAATGCTGCTGTCTTCATGATTGCATGAGTAAAAGCCATGAACAATGCTGATCCAACACCCCATGTGTATGCTTGTAGTGACACAGCAGGATCCGTTGCAGCACTGATTCCTATGAAGAGATAGCCCATCATCGCGATTGACGAGTAAGCCAGCATCCTCATGATGTCTTTCTGAGCGAGCGCGAGGATATTTCCTATGATCATGGTCAGTATTGCCACACCAGCAATAAGGAACATCCACTCTGTCTGTGCAGCCACAAATCCAACAATGAGGATTCTCATCAGAGCTCCAACACCTGTCTTCTTCGATCCGCCAGCTAGATAGGCAGTAACACTACCATCTGCACTTGCATAGGCGTCTGGTACCCATTGCCACCCTGGAAAAACTCCCACTTTGAATCCAAATGAAGCTATGAACAGGATAACTGCGAGGATCATTGTGTAAGCAGCATTTGGCATTGTGGCAGACATGTTCCAGATGTTGGCTACTTCAGCGGCAACTTCAGAGATCACAGTGGTTCCAGTGACTCCATAGACTAGGGCAATCCCAAAGATCATCAACATGGTTGCTAGAAGACCCATGACAAAGTACTTTGTCGCTCCGTCAACAGCCTCTCGACCTGGACCCAGAGCAACGAGGATATACGTTGGAGTAGACATCACTTCCCAGCCAATGAAAAGTCCCACGAAATCGACTGCCATCACAACCCACATCGCACCGGCAAAGGAAATCAGCAACATGAAGTTGTATGGACCCTTGTCCCCACCATAGAGCGTTGAGGACATCAGCACCAAGAAACCAACCAGGATGATGATATAGATAAAGAAGTCAGCCATGGGGTCTCGTACAAACTGCATGTTGGTTGTGTCTATAGTAGCTATAAGTGGGTCTAAAGCAACCATCTCAACAGCAGCCAGTGCAAGTCCTAGGAAACTGACGCCAAGAGGATTGTATCTCATTCCAACAATGAGAGCTAGAATCCCGAACAGGATGAGCGTTATTGATGGAAGTGACATTATCATGGTGTCTGTCAGTGGTAGAGTTCCTAGAAAGTTCGTGAAAGGCGCAAATAGAGCCTGTATGAAATCTGCAAATGGTCCAAGTTGTAACATCATGGAACACCTCCGAGTATGAAGGCAACGATTGTTTCTGTGAAGCCAAGGACAAGATCTGGCCAGACACCCAAAAGGATGACTGGAATCATCATCAGTATTGGAGCAATGAGGTCACTCCATGGTGCCTCGGTTACTTCTTTCTCAGGGTCGGGATCACTGAACACAATGCGATTCAACATCCAGAGAATGTAGCCCACTGTGATGAAGATTCCAAACGTGATGATACCTGCCCAGAGGTAGACGACCACTGAACCAAAAAGGACCAGTGCCTCTGCTATGAATCCGCTGAAGCCGGGTAGGCCAAACGCAGCGAATGCAGCGAGTATAAGGACTGCTGACATCCTTGGAGCTTTTGTCATGAGACCCTGGATATCAGGGAGCTCTCTTGTGCCTGCTGTGTACTTCAGCTGTCCAGCCATGATAAACATCACTGAGATGATTGTGCCGTGACTGAACATCATGAATATCGAGCCTTGAATTGCTAGATGTGATGCTGCAACAATATTGGGATATAGAACAGGATCCAACCCGATTCCAACTGAACCTACCGCAACCCCAAGAAGTACCCAAGACATATGATTGATTGAAGTGTACGCAACGAGACTTTTCAGGTCTGTCTGGGCCATTGCTGTAAAAGCTGCATAGATGCATGTGAAGATGGCTAGGGCGGCAAATGGGATGCTCAGCCGGGCAAAGGAGTCTGGAATCAACCATAGTCCTAGACGGATGAAGGTATATCCGCCCATTTTCAGCAGGATACCTGCGAGTATCACAGACCCTGGCGTAGGAGCCTTTACATGAGCCCATGGAAGCCAGTTGTGCAGCGGAAACACAGGGAGCTTGACTCCAGCCCCCATGAATATGCCTAATGTAAAGCCAATCTGTATCATCGGAGCTAGTGTTGGAATAGAATCTCTGAGGGCAATCATGCTGAATGTGTATGTCCCTGTTGATTCTCCTGCAAAGAGGTAAATCATGAAGAAGGCAACCAACATGACTGCTGAACCAAGATGGGTATAGATGAAGAACTTGACAGCAGCATGCTCACATCCTTCCTCACCCCATCGACCGATAATGAAGAACATCGGTATCAAGACCAGCTCCCAGAAAATGAAGAAACCGATCAAATCGAGTGACATGAAGACACCCATGAGGCCTGTCTGCAATAGAAGGAACAGCGAGTAATAGAGACCCTCTGATTTGTGAATGTGGTTTGAACTCAAGGCTGCGATGAAGACCACGAGATTGGACAGGAGTATCATTATGACAGAAAGACCGTCTACTCCTAGTGTGAACTGAAATACAGTATCACCTACTCCGATTGGAATCGTTGCTATGACAAAGTCTCTGAGGAAGTTCATTCCAGCATCAGTCGGGAATAGACTGACATTGATCCCAAGAACCAAGATTACAGACAGACCCAATTCTAAGAAGGTCACAAGCAGTGTGATTGCTCTCGCACCCTTCCCTCCAGCAAAATACGCGATGAGCGCAGCTACCAGTGGCAGGATGAGCATGAATGCAAGTGGTCCGAAGGGTAATTGTGACAATAGGTTAACAGCGAAGTCCATCTGCATCTTATATCACTCCTAATGCGATCAATGAGAGTATAATGAGTATTCCAATTCCGAACATCACAACACTGACATAGTCGTTGACTCTTCCAGTCTGGGTCTCTGATAGACCAGCTTCAGAAGCGCGGACACTCCGAGTTGAGATTCCCTCGGCGAAACCATCGACTATGTTGTCGTCAACCCATCGTACTTTAGTTGAGATGGCAACAGCAGCATCTGCTGACTTGAAGTCAATGCCATCGATTATCTTGTCGTCTACTCTGTACTTGTACCACTCAGCAAACCGTAGGAACCTTCTGAGGAACCAATGATAACCTTCGTTGATGTACCATCGATGTTTGAGGAAGTTGTAGATCCTTCGACGAATACCTGTTTCACCAACAAAGGTGTTCGGTTTGTCAGAATTTTTGATGTACATCCAGTAGCCAGGAACTCCACCCGCTAGAAGAGCCAATATCGTAATGGCAAAGGGTGGGAAGCCATCTGGGCTAAACTTGACAGTAAGCATGTGAACGATGATGTATTCATATGAGTGAGTGTCGTTGATTGCTATCTGCTGGATGACTGGGAATATCAGGAATGCAAAAAATGTGAATACCACTAGTAGATACAATGGTATCATCATTGCCGGGCCTGGATCGTGAGGAGTCTGATGATGGTCATCATGGTGTTCCTCCATATCATGGTGCACCTCTTCATCATGGTGTTCCTCCTCATCGTGTGACTCGGACTCATACTCTTCATGGGATTCATGTGAGCCACCATTGGAGGGACCATAGAATGTGATGCCCATCAGCCTGAGGCTATAGAATATGGTACAGGCAGCTGCGAGTATAGCAAAGAAGAACAGCAACCAACCAATAGGGTTAACCCAGTTAGCTGCGAGTTCGTAGGTATATTCTATAATCGAGTCCTTGGACCAGAAACCTGAGAAGGGAGGGATACCAGCCAGTGCTAAAACACCAACCCACATGACAGCCCAAGTCTTCCTCATGTGCTTTTTGAGACCGCCCATCTTCGAGATGTACTTCGTATGTACCGCATGTATCACTCCACCGGAAGCAAGGAACAGGAGCGCCTTGAAAGCACCGTGTGCAACTACATGCATGACACTACTCAGGTATGCATGGTCATAGCCCAGATGGTTGACCTCCATGAGACCTCCAACTCCGAGTGCCAAGATCATGTAACCGAGCTGTGATAGTGTCGAGAAGGCAAGAATCTGCTTGAGCTCGTTGGACACCATTCCCATAGTTGCAGTCATGATGGCTGTGAAACCACCAATGATCGCCACAATGATGAAGAACGTGAATGCAGCCTCGAAACCAACGAGCTGCGCAGCGCTGAATCCATGTTCTCCCCCTTCACCACCAGTTGCGCCTGACGCGCTAAGCATGGTCAGCAGGAACCTTGCAGTAATGTAGACTCCAGCCTTGACCATGGTTGCGGCGTGAATCAGAGCTGAAACGCTTGTCGGACCTGCCATAGCTTCAGGCAACCAGACCTGAAGGGGAGCCTGACCAGACTTACCAATAGCACCCATGAATATCAGGATGAACACTGGAACAAGTAGACCAAATCCGGCCATAAGACCCCACCAGTCATTACTGTTCTGTGCGATACCTGTAAGGCTGGTTGTACCCAGGGTTGTACTCTCGAACATGAAGGTTCCAGTGAAGACGAAGAGGAGTAAGATTCCTCCAAGCATGAATGCGTCTCCAATCCTGGTGACGATGAACGCCTTGGTTCCGCAGTAGCTGTTGTACGCTCCTTCAGTCTTGAAGCGAAGTAGCGGATTCTTTTGTTCGTATCCTGTGGGATCTTCCTCAGGTGGATTCCTCTTGTCGTTCCAGAATCCAATCAGACCATAGCTGCAGAAGCCCATAATCTCCCAGCCAATAAAGCCGATCAGCAAGTTGTTGCTGAGGACAAGAGTGAGCATACCACCACCAAAGGCTAGCATCAGGAAGAAGAACCGACTGCGGTCTTCCTCATGTGCCATATACTCAGTCGAGTAGACATAGATCAGGAAACATAAGGTGCTGGCAAGTATAGCCATTATGACTGACAGCGAGTCCAAGAGAATACCAAATGGTACTTCGAGCACTCCGGGAATGTTGATCCAAATCCAAGTAGGATTGCCATGGCCAATGTCAGGAAGTAATGACCAACAGAATATCATAGTGATACCCATGAAGATAGCTGGAAGCCAATCCCTGAGACGAGCACTGTATCTACCTGCAAGAGGTACTAGTAGTGAACCGCCTAGGGGAATGATAAGGATGATATATTCTGGTAGACCGAACAGCATCTTGAATCACCTCATGGATAGAGTCCTATTCCGTTGACCGCCGGGACGATGACATCTAGTGCCAGTCCTGGGAATATTCCAAAGATTACAATGAGAATCCCGAGGATGATCATCGGAATGGTCATCGACCGAGAGGATTCTTTGACATTCTCCAGCTCCTCAGGATGAGGACCTAGGAAAACCTTCCAGAAGAATCGTAACATGTATCCTGCACTCAGGATCGAGCTAGAGACTGCAAGGATTGAGAGGATGAGGAAGGGTAAATCAGTGCCTACAATAAGCAGAGATCCATCATAGATGAAAGCGTGATCGAATCCGCCCAAGAACATCATCCACTCACTAGCAAATCCAGAGAGAGGAGGACTTCCTGCGATACTCATCATCCCAATTGCCGCAGCAAACGCTGTGATGGGCATCTTGTTCGAGAGACCTCCCATTTGAGATATGTCCCTCAGTCCAGTCTGATGGATGACAGCTCCAGCTGTCATAAACAAGAGACCCTTGGAGAAGGCATGATTGATCAGATGGAACATACCACCTGCGACACCATTTATTGTGAACACACCCAAAGCAAATAGCACGTAACCCATCTGGCTGACAGATGAGTAGGCCAGAAGTCTCTTGATGTCCCTCTGAGCCAAGGCCATGAAACCACCGTAGAACATGGTGATGACTCCGAGAGCAGCGAGCCCGATTGCTAGTGCATCAGCGGCAGCATTCAGCGTGATGGTGCCAAAACGAACCAGAGCATAAGCACCTGTCTCAATCATAGCTCCAGACAAGAGTACCGAGATTGGAGTCGGAGCCTCAGCGTGAACAGGTGGTAGCCACCAATGAATCGGAAACACTGCCATCTTGACTAAGAACCCAGCTCCGAGAAGTATGAAGACAACCTTCAGTAAGGTGAGAACTTCTGCACTAGGAGCCACAAATGCTGCTCCGATGTTGGCTAGTACAAAGGAACCTGTCAAGGAATACATGATACCGAATCCAACCAGAATAAGTACTGCTCCTGACTGGGTATATAGCCAGAACTTCATGGCTGTCCGTTTTCGAGTTTCAGGGAGTCCCCAGAAGAGAATCAAAAAGTAGCTCGGAACTAGCATCAATTCCCAAGCGATGAAAAATTCGATCACATTTGTTGCCATGGTCACCCATTGCATACCCATTATGAAGAAGAGTGTGTTAGCAAAGAAGGTGGGCCTGTTCTCAGAGTGCTCTGTATAGCCGACTGCATAGACTACTGAGAGAAATCCTAAGACAACTATTGCAAATGTGATTGGGAACGCTATTCCATCCAGCAAGAGTCCAAATGGTTCCAGTAGTATAGACCAGACTGCATACTCAGTATATTCATACCCTGGACCACCTGTGAGTACCTTGTAGAAGGGATAGACCATCAGGAGCATTGCAAAGAATGAGATACCCACTGCTACTTTACCAGCTGACTTTTCGAATGATCCCTTGAAGACATAGATGAGAAGACCACCAATGAACAGCACAAAAAGAGATAGTGCTGCGAACGGGATGTTTTCAAGTGCTAGTATCTGCATCTAACGGGTCCTCCTTCCTCTCCACTCTAGTGGGTCTCTGTCGAGTGTTTCAATCTTGTCAGGTCCATATATCAGATCTTCACGGTCACCCTCACTAAGGTCAACAACAGGAGTGTGAAAGAGGGCATCAAACCTACAGGCTTGGACGCACAGACCACAGAAGATACAGCGTGTGTAGTCAAAGTATAGTGCTGCATCCTTCTCAAACATCTGGTCTTCCTTGTCTATCCGGATAGCCACGACTGGACAGATTCGGACACATTGTGCACAAGCAGTGCATTTCTCTCGTACGTGTATATGTCTTCCACGAGTTCTCTCAGGATAGATCCTGTCCTCGAATGGAAAGAAGTAGGTGAATGGTCTCATGAATACCTGTCTGAAGGTGTGTTTCATGATTTTGTAAATATCGCCGAGAACACTGAAGAATCCCATTGTTTACCCGCCTCCTAAAAGTGGTATCATCAGTCCTGGCAGGTATACAATCGCCAGCATGATGAGTATGACGTTCAGTATTGCAAGTGGCATAAGATACCTCCAGCAGTAACGGACAATCTGGTCCTGTCTCAACCTCTGGAACGAGGAGCTCACCAGCACGAAGAAGAAGAACGTGACGATGAACTTGATTATGAAATTCACAGGGCCAGGAAGGAATGGCAGTCCATTAGGTCCTCCAAGGAAGAGGGCCACAATGAGTGCTGAGTAGAGCATCTGTTCTGCAAATTCTGCAAAATAGGTGAGCGTGAAATAGATACCAGTATATTCCGTCCTCCAACCAAAGATGATCTCTGAGTCAGCAACTGGAGCATCGAAGGGAAATATCCCCACAGAAGCTATTGCAGCAACCAAGAAAGTAACTAGGTTGATCGGTAATAGTATACCAAACCAGACATTTGTCTGTGCCATAGTGATTTGGAAGACACTCAATGACTGAGCCAGAAAAGCAACACCAATGGTCGAGATGATCATTGGGATTTCAGCAGCAAACTGATTATTCGCCGCTCTGAAACCACCAATCAAGGTGTACTTCGAACCACTGACCCAGCCAGCAAGTAGAGCTACTACTGGAACTGCTGTAAGAAACGCAAACACAAGTACAAGACTGACTGACAGATCTGAAATTGCCCAACCGCCATCAACTGCTGAGGTAGTATCCCATGGAATGAAAGCAAAGGGTAGTAAAACTACGACGAGAAGAAGGCCAGGAAGGAATCTGAACATCCATCTCTTTGCGTTGTCAGGAATGATGGTTTCTTTTGCTATCAGTTTGATAGCATCAGCGAACAGCTGTAAACCACCATACTTGCCCATATGTTGCGGACCACGTCTGTCCTGAATTCGGCCCCATAATTTTCTGGTCCCCCAGACGGCCCAAATCAGGGCAAGGACTACGAAGATTAGACCGGGGAATAGTACAGCTCTAAACAGGAAGAAGAACACATCAGGATTGAAAATCAATCCCCATGCCCAAGTGAAGACACCCCAAATCCACATGAAGATTCCAAAGATAATATCGTAAATGATATTGAGCACGTGCCAAATCCATGCAGGAATTCCTTGCAACCATTGCCAGAAGTCGAACTGTAGTAGTATACCCGCGTTCATCTATCCCACCATCCTGGATAGGGGTCAAGACTTCCAAATATTACAATAAAGTCCGCAAACTTCGAACCTGGGACCAGGTCCTTCAATGCATAGTAGGATGCTATGCACGGTCCGCGAATCTTTGCTCGATATGCAGTCTGTGCCTTGTCGAGAGTCTTTAGCCAAAGTGAAGTGATACCCCTTGTACCTTCAATTCGAGCATAGGCCTCTCCTTCAGGCAGACGGTTTGCCTTAGCGCGAGCCTTTGGATCAATTATAGGTCCAGACTCTGGAAGCTGAGGTAATAATTGTTTGACAATCTCCACAGCGGTCTCTGCTTCTTTGAACCGCTGTTCCATGCGATCAAGAGCATCACTCTGTCCCGGATGCTCCGGATTCTCTGTGATTGGAACCTCCCAATCAACCATATCATACGCTAGGTTTGGATCAGGGTCATCTTTTCTCAAGTCCATAGGTACACCACATGCCTTGATCGGGGGACCACTGAGACCCCATTTCAGACCCTGTTTGTAATCATATAGACCAATGTCTTTTGTTCTCGCCCTGAAAGTAGGACTTCCCATTTGCATGTCTCTGAACTTTGGAAGTCGGTCCTCAAAGCGATCGATAGCACGGTGAAGCCTATTCATGAACTTGTCTGTGAAATCGTACTTTACACCACCAGGCGTGGAGTATGAAACAGTGTGACGGGATCCAGTGAGCTCCTCGAAGACATCAAGCGAATACTCTCTGTCAACCCATGGCCAGAGTGCCATTGTGAAGAATCCGAGTTCAGCATTAAATTGGCCCCACCAAAATTGTATGCTGTGCATACGGGACATCTCCATCATGATGGTCCTCATTATCTTTGCACGTTCAGGAACTTCAATCTCAGCAATCTTCTCAACTGCAGCAACATATGGATACTCAGCAAGGAATGCCTCAAGCATACACATCCTTTCCAAGACCAATGAACCCTGTCGAAAGTTCTTGAACTCAAGGACCTTTTCTGCAGACCTATGGAAGTAACCAGCGTTGGGGTCACATTCAACAACATAATCTCCAACCAAAGTCAACTTGGTCGCCCAACCGTGAGCTGAGACATGTTGCGGGCCAAACCAGATGTCCATAGATTCATCGAGGATGTCAGGACTCACTGGCTGTCACCTCCTTCTGGTTTGGGGCGTGGTTTTGGAGGAGCCATACCGGTATCATCTTCGCGACTCTGGTCTGGCTTGAACCGCTTACGCATTGGATATGCTCCATCAAGTTCGTCAGGGAGCAGAAATAGCCGAGGATCTGGATGATTCTTGAAATCGATACCAAACATCTCACGGACCTCTCGTTCATGCCATTCAAGCCCAGGAATGATGTCGCAGGAGCTTTCAATCTCAGGATTTTCTCCTTCAAGGAACACCCTTAGTTGGACCAGTGTCTTTGTGGCCCATGACCAGAAGAGGTAGATCAGATTATACTGGTCATTTTCAAGATCGATTCCAAAGACTGATTCAGGCATTGCATCTTCAAGTTCTTCTTCTATGATTGTGATGACATCACGAATCTTCTCAGCAGGCACTATGAGCTCGATCTTGTTATCACCAAGAGGATTTGATGTCACTTCAGGTATCTTATTGATGACTGCTCTTCCAATCATAGACATCTATGCAACCTCCCTATCGACCACTCTTCCTAGGTCAACTGAACCATAACGTCTGTTATACATCAGCATCAAGACAAGAGCCAAAGCGGTATGAGCAGCCGCCACTGAAATCACCAAGATAATCAACCCTTGGGCAGTCAGATTGAAAGTTGGACTATAGAGTGCAAATGCAACCAGCGCGATGTTGACGCCGTTCCCCATTATTTCAGCACCTATTAGGATTCTAATGAGGTTCCGCTTGACCATCATTCCATATGCTCCTAGACCTATCAGTATGAATGCCACAACAAGATACCAAGAAAGTGGGACCATTATACATCCACCTCCTCAGGTTCTTCACCAGCATCTTCCTCATCAGCTGGTTCAGATTCTTGTTCTAGATCCGATTCCTCTGAATCAACCTCAGCCTCGATGCCAAACTCACCTTGGATTGAACTGAGTTGTTCAGCCTTGTCCATCTTCAGAAGTGCTACAGCTCCAATTAAGGAAGTAATCATGATGATGGCTATCATCTGTACTAGGAGGCCATTGTCAACCCATAGCCATTCCGCCAGTGCACCCAGGTCTTGAGAGAAGTCGACTACAACTTCATTGAATGACTCAGCCCATGGAAAAATGAGTGCAAGAATAGCTGAGAGAGTTGCTACGAGTCCGGCGAGTAGTTGTCCAGCCCTTCTCTTTCTCCCTGATGCAAACTCTTCAAGCGACGAGTCTTGAGCTCGAGGTAAGAGCAAGACACCAAATATGATGAGTGCGCTGATCCCTCCAGTGTATACTGCAATCTGCATTCCGGCAATGAAGGGAGCTTCAAGTAGTAGGAAGAACGCTGCCACAAACGAGGCCATAAAGCCAAAGAAGAAGGCAGCGTAAACGATTTCCTTATGTTCAAGTGCGAGATAGGCAAGAATAATGACAATCGCTGCAATCAGGATGAACTCCACTTGTTCAAATAATTGATAGACTGGATCTACCTGCATCTTTAGTGACTCCCTGTGATTTCGTGTGATTTCTCTCGCTCAGCCTTTGCCTTGCGGTATTGCTCGAGAGTCTCTTTTCCATCCAAGGCTGCGTGTGGGAGCATCTTCATCACAAATCCGATACCACCCATGACAATCAGAATGAATAGAATGACCTGCCACACCAACTCCTGTGGATTGGGGCCTGTTGGCCAAAGCAGTGCCGAAGAAGAAAGCAGCCATAGGAACGCGCCCATCACATCAACAACTACAAAGAGAACAGTATAGATGAAGTAGTTGTATGGATACGAGATTCTTGCAGGTCCAATTGGTTCCTCCCCGCACTCATAGCTCGATGTTTTCTCTGAGTTCTGGAGGACGTGGGGTCGCAAGACCCAAGATGCGAGAAGCATCACCACGACCAACACCATTGCTAGTAGTGCCCATACAATAACAGGTATGAAATCAATGAACAGCCTCATGCTACATGACCATCCTCTAGTAAAGTATCGAAATAACAAACTGCGTTAGTTGAAGGACCTGAATTCTTAGCATAACCTGTATTGTTGAGTAGTTCCCTTGTCATTCCTTCCAAGTTCCTTCTATGCTAACTCGTCGCGACAGGTGCAGTTCGAAACTAACCTCATGTTAAATGTTGGTCTTTCTTAGCCAACTAGTTTAGAGATTGATGTTCACATCTGCACCTTGAAACTGAAGTTGGCGGTAAGAATGACCCTGATAAAAACACTTCGGGCAATCCGACTCAAAGAAGTTATATACTGGCTCGGGGCGAACAAATTCTCGATACAAAGTTCCATATTTGTAAGGTGATAGATTTGGTACGTGGCGAAGAAGGAACTTTCTTCTACTATCTAGGGCTCCTATTTGGGATGACTCTGGTTGGGTCTTACATCTGGCTCATCCTGAATGCAACAATCTGGAATGTTCTGCTTCATATGATTTTGGTCATGAGTGGAATAATCTTGGTCGCAGGTGCTCTCGGTTTTGCATCTGCCAAGACGAGATCGAGCCGTGTAGGATTGACCATGCTCTCTGGAATAACTGGGGGGATTCATGCATACCTGATATTCTCATACTTGACATATCATCCATATGCCGAAACATATGATGTGATTGCAGCAATCGTTCTCTTTGCATGGATTGCATTTGGTACTCTAGTTGCCTTTGCCACGTTAAGTTGGCTACAGGAATAGAAAATTCAAATGAGGCCGCCAATGGCCTCATCTCAGTTTAATTTCCCTCGGATTTCAGCTCAGACTCTGTGTCAGTTGTCTCAGCTGTGTCCTCCGATGCAGATGCAGATTCTTCTGAAGCTGCCTCAGGTTCAGAAGTAGACTCAGCCGTAGGTTCTGGTTCTGGCTCGGGTTCTGGTTCAGGACCAAAGCGGAGTGTACTAGTGTCCATGATTCCAGGTGATGTGCTTTCTTCCCTGTTGTGCATTATAGCAAAGCCTGCTGCAGTAAGAATCGATCCACCCAAGCCCCATATGGAGTAGTAAAATCCAGAGTTATCCGGAGTCATAGCGAGAACAACATAGAGTGAATCTGTGAAGAAATATGTGAAGACGACAAAGAAGAACCCTAGTACGACTGCGATAGACATTGCAGTGTTCTTTGCCTTCCCTTTCTCAGGACGGAAGTAACCAATCAAGAAGAAGACTATGAGAACTGGTATGCCCCCAACGAACAGGAAGTACTGGGCGACCAGAATCCACGTGCTCGGATATGAAATTACTAGGAAGAGATAGTTGAATATGTATGCAGAGAGTACAACTAACCCTAGTAAAGTCAGGCAATACGGGTCGCTGTCCTGCCTCAGTATGTCAGAATCGTCTCCATGTAGGGTCATTATTGCATCATCCCCATGGCATCTTGATTCTCATACTTTGTCTGCCAGTGAGTTGTACCAGCTCT
>JBHLRZ010000029.1:40389-43105 GCA_048882045.1 Candidatus Thorarchaeota archaeon
CGTTCATCCTCTAGAAAATAGCCCATCATAGTCACCCCTGTTTTGGAGTTGACATAGCCATCTATACCAGCTTGAGCTGATGCCTGCTCAAACTGGAAATCGTCCAGTAGAGCGGCAAGGTTCTCGAGAGGAGCAAATGCCTGACCAACTACTAGTGTTGGACCCCTCTTCTTGATCTTCATTGGGTAGTATCTTTCATGCCATTCATGTTCGGCGACCCAATCGGGGTATACAACACCCCTATACATCTCAGTCGCATGACGAACTGCTTCGAGACCCTCCTCGATCTCGTCTTCGTCACCCTCATAGACAACCATGATTGTGCAATGATGAACAGGGAACGGGAATGGTTTGTCACCTTCCCATATTCGCTTCTTCAAGTCAGTGTACTTTGATTCTTCAAACTTGATAGTGAAGGGCAGAGGACCTTCTTCGAGTATATGCTCAATTGCTAGCATCATCTGATAGTTCTCGCCAAAGCTCGACACAATCACTTTCATTGGAGTGAGCTCTTTGATTTTCAGAGTGACCTTAGTGATTATTCCGAGAATTCCTTCAGTATCACAGAACAGGTCTGTGTCAGTCGTGTTTACAATCTTACCATTGGGAAGGACTACTTCCATCTTCACTATATTTTTGTTGACGGTTCCATACTTCAGGGAACCAATCCCATCTCCACCCTGAGCACACCATCCTCCGACAGTAGCGGAGAGTCCTGAAGAGGGATAGCAACGAATGTCAAGACCCTGACGGTTCAGTTCAAATTGAAGAGTAGCCCAAGGGATTCCTGGTTCCACTGTAGCAGTGAGATTCTCACGGTCAACTTCCAAAATCTTATTCATGCGACGCATATCTACAACAACGCCGCCTTTTCTTGGAATTGCGCCAGCATAACCAGATGTCCCTGCAGCGCGAGGCACGAGAGGAACCTTCTCTTTCTGAGCAAACTTATACAGTTCACTAATCTCTTCAGGAGTCAGAGGTTGAACAATCGCATCAGGCGTTGTGTTCATGAGCCAACCTACTTGCTTAGGCAACGAGCCAACATCGAGGGCTGATAGCACCAGTTCGTGCTTATCAGTTAGCAGGCGGTCACCAAATGTCTCAGCGAGTTTTTCGTTCTGATTTCGCTTCAGGACCATGAGTGCACTCTCCAGCTCATGAACGGAGCTGTTTTCAGGCTGTGGCTTGGAAAGTTGTGGAATAAAAAGATAGCGAGAAAATAGTTTTCCTATCAAATGGAGTTTCTCAATCCATTTGTGGGAACGAACTGTTCTATGTCGAAGACCAATATGAAATTCTTTGACCTTTCGAAAAAAGATTCAAAATAACTATTAAAATTCACATATATGTTACAGATTGAAATATATACTCACTTTTTTCCCTTGTCAAAGTTTCAATTTGTAATTAAACGATAGTACTGAGTGACTACCATGAATAAGAACCAGAGAATTACCATTACTATCGCATTGTGCGCGTCATTCATCTTAATCGCAGGAGCGTATTCTGCACTAGGCCACCCGTCTTATCCTCAGCAGTGCGGAACCGTAGGATGTCATGACACCCATACGATGGTAATTTCATCAAATGCAACAGGTACTGTGAATGCTGAAGTCGGTATTCCTTTTTCCCTAGTCATTAATGCAGCGTCATTAGATAGTGGTGCAAAATCAGGAGAGATGGCAGTAGCTGTAAAAAGCGGCTGGATGGATAACGATCAATTCTCGTTCACGTCTCAATACATATATGATGATGCTGCTGGCGATTCGAATGCGAATATTGCTGAAATGACTGTAACTTTCACATTCACGCCTTTAAATGTCGGTTCATGGACACTCAGAATTTGGACAGCCGCTAAGGGAGATCTGACTCAAAGTCTTGATGTATCAGTATCAGTCACTCTTTCTGACTCTACTCCGCCCACTATTGACAGTCCTTCAGACAAGCTGATCTCTGAGGGAGACGTAACAAAGAACATTACATGGTCCCCATCAGATGCAAATCCAAGCTCATACGAAGTCTTTGATGATAGTGTTTCTTGGCTTAGCGGTGCTTGGAGCGGTTCTCCAATAACAGTCCAACTCAGTTCACTCGGACTAGGGACACACAACATTACACTCGCGGTGTGGGATGTCGCTGGAAATTCTGCTTCTGATCAGGTTGATGTCACTGTTGTGGACGGGACGCTTCCTGGAATTGATAGTCCAGCGAATGTGACATACAGTGAAGGAACTACTGGATACTCCATAACCTGGAATCCGACAGATGCACATCCTTCAAGCTATATAGTCTATAGAGAGGGGGTATCTGTCAAATCAGGAGATTGGAACGCGAGTGTTGAAACAGTGACAATTTCAGTAGATGGACTAGCAGTTGGCACATACAACTACACCATTATTGTCACAGATGTAGGCTCCAACACAGCCATTGATACAGTCTATGTCATAGTATATGACACCACAACCCCGACTATTGATAGTCCAGCAGATGTTTCATATGATGAAGGATCTTCTGGACATACTATCACATGGAATCCTTCTGATCTAAATCCAGTCAGTTATATCATCTATAAAGATGCAGTGCCAGTGAAATCGGGTGCTTGGAACTCGAGTGCAGAATCCATCAGCATCGTTGTTGATGGGCTTGCAGTAGGAACATATAGCTACGTCCTAGAAGTGACTGATATCGGGTCTCTCACTGCATCAGATACGGTCTT
>JBHLRZ010000030.1:0-34810 GCA_048882045.1 Candidatus Thorarchaeota archaeon
ATCAGGTCGTCAATACAGTCCTCATTGTAGCCACGTAGGACTGTCATGTTGACTTTGACGGGAGTCAGACCTGCATCAACTGCACTCTTCACACCGCGTTTCACTCTCTCCAGGTCGTCAAAACCTGTGATACGATTGTATATTTCTGGGTCCAACGAATGGATGCTAACATTTACTCGTGTCAATCCTGCTCTCTTTAGGCTCCTTGCCATCTCTTCCAAGAGAACGCCATTGGTGGTCATCGAAAGATCCGAAACATACGGTGAAATTCTTTCTATGATTTCAAGGATATCTTTCCTGAGAAGAGGTTCTCCTCCAGTGAGTTTCACGTTGTGTATCCCATGTCTGCTTGCATGTCTGACGATTCGCTCGACATCATCAGATGATATCTCCCCCTCAGTATCTCTCTCTCCCTCTCTATGGCAAAAGAAACACGAGAAAGAACAGTCTTGTGTCAGAGATATTCTCAGATTGTCAATATGCCTGCCAAATCTGTCAACATATTGTTGTTCTTCTGAAGCATAGTCCTCTGAATCTGGTAATACTTGCTTGTGAACAGTCATGGTCTGGAGCGCAAATCCGAGTAGCGATAATAAGTGTTATGTTTGGTCGTGCATATCGGCATCGCGTTTTCTGATCAGAACACCCTCACTGAGGAAGCCTTGAATGTCACATAGACCTCATCATCTATAGAGATGTTGAGTCGATCCTGGGATCTATTTGTAATTTGGACCCAAAGATTCACCCCCACATCAACAGCTATGAGAGCTGTGGACTCGCGAACCTCTATTCTAGTAACTCGGCCCAAAAGACAGTTTCTGGCGCTAGACAGGATCTTCTCCCTTGATACAATAATATCTTGAGGAGGAATAAATGCAGTCACTTTTCCTACCGGTCTACCAAGAGCTTCTATCGTCACTCCGTTCTCTAGTTCTATATTCAGTAGTCTTCTTCCCTGGTCCACGCTTCCATTGAACCTTGCTACACCTGTGAATGTGTTATCGCTATATTCGTCCTGCAAAAGGTCGTCCAATTCGGATCTAAATATCTCCCTCACTGTCCCACTCTTGGAAACTCTACCATGTTGAAGTATTGCAGCTCTATTTGCAAGAACCTCTGCTTGCAGAAAATTGTGTGTCACCATCACAATTGTTGTACTCCTCTCCGAGTTCAGACGTTTCAAGGTGGTCTCTACAATCTCAGCACTCTCATTATCCAAGTATGCAGTTGGTTCATCCACCAGCAGGAGTTCAGTGTCAAGAGCAATTGCCATGGCTAGCGATGCCCTTCTCTGCTCTCCTCCTGATAGGGTTCTCGCCAATCTGTTCTGAAGGTCTGTCAGTTGAACTAAATCGAGTGTTTCCAGGACTGATCTTCTGACCTGTGACTCAGAAATACCTCTCACTCTGAGTCCATAGGCTACATTCTTGAAAACAGTCGTGTTGAAGAGAACAGGTTTCTGGAATACCATTGGTGACTGTCTTCTTAGGTTCTGTCTGTTGTCATCGGTGATAGATCTATCGTGAAAAAGTAGATCTCCCTCTGAAGGACTGAGGAGGCCTCCAAGGACTTTCAAAGCGGTAGTCTTGCCTGCACCATTTGGGCCAATAATTGAGACCATCTCCCCTCTATCTACAGATAGATTGACTTCATCAAGTGCTAGCACATCTCCGAATGATACAGACACATTGTCCAACTGGATTATTCCCATAGCCACCACTGAACCTTCTTTCGTAAGACCCCAAGACCAGCATTCACAACAAGAATGAGCACTAGAAGAATCACCACCAGTCCTAGACCAAGTGCAATCTCTCCCCTCGTGGTTTCAAGGGCTATAGAGGTTGTGAGAACTCTTGTCAGACCTCTAATATTGCCACCAATCATCAGTGCAACACCAAGCTCAGCGATTGCTCTACTGAAACTTGCGGAGCTCGCCAGTAGAATTCCCCCGGTAGATTCACGAACAACTGAGAATGCTGCAGCCTTCTCATCTGCTCCAAGGGTGAGAGCCAGGTCTCTTATTGAATCATCCACACTTGTGATGGTTTCAGTTGTTATGCTGATCATTATTGGAATCACTAGAATCGTCTGGCCGATGATGATTCCAGCTGGGGTGTAGAGTAAATCCAAAAATCCTAGAGGTCCCGCATTTGAGAATGTCAGGTATAGGACAAGACCAAGAGCAACTGTTGGAAGACCCATCAACGAATTGAATCCCCCTACTATGATCGATCTACCTCTGAATCTCTTGAGCCCCAAAAGAAGACCAATCGGCAATCCAATTGCAGAAGCTATAAGAGCTGCAGAACCTGAAATGAAGAGGCTTTGCAACGTTATCTGTATCAGGTCACTTTCCACGGTCATTTCTTGTTTCAGCCTCCATTCAATTATGAGTCACCTCTCTACGTATAGAGTCCAAAATCGCCAGTTCGCCACATTGGAGGGCACTCATAGAAAGTTCCGCCCTCGTCAAAGAAGGCATAGTTCCGTATCCATCCAAAGATTTGTACTGGTGATTCGTTGTCAAGAATATCTACAGCAGGGAAAAAGAAACTCTGTCCATAATCGGCCACACCATAGTCCGCTATCATTTGTTGCACAGAAGGAGTGACAAGCCACAGAAGAAACTCCATTGCAGGTTCGAATTTCACTGCTGTTTCAGACGTACTATTTACAGCAATTGCAGAATAGACGTTCAGAAGGTCTTGTCCTTCATCAACTAGCTGATCTAATGTTATCAGTCCATCTGCTTTATACTTCAAATAAGTGCCAATGTCAGATAGCGTGTATAGTGACTGCTCATTTGCCACATTTAGAGTCGAACCCATTCCCTGACCTGAAGATACAAACCAAGGTAGGTCTTTGAGCTCTGTGTAGTTATAACCTGCGGCAGTCCACAGTGCAATCTCTTTCGAGTTTGTACCAGAAAGATCATCGCGACTCACCCACAGACTTGTATTGTGAGCATTCCCATAGTTGTGAATCATCTGCAATGCTGTGATGGGATCTGTCTGGTTTATCCCAGTCACATCATTTGAAGGTCCAACAATAGTGAAGTAGTTGTATGCGAATATCTTCCTATTTACCCCGTAGCTCTCATTCATGAAGACATATTCCTGTGAGGGTGAGTGGACCAGAATCATGTCTGCATCACCATTCTTGGCGTGTGTGATAGCTATTCCAGTTCCTGCTGAAATGAATGCTACAATCACGTTAGGGTGATTCTGCTCGTACTGATCTTTCAGCAGATCTAATAGGCCTGTGTCATAAAGACTAGTGGTCGTTGAGATGGTTAGGGTCTCTCTTCCTTGCGTTTGAATCCAGTAGATGTAAACGCCCGCGCCAGCTACAATTCCTATGATCAGCAACGCTGCAGCTGCCATCCTTGTTTCTCTACGCATGAATGTACACTCCGATATGTATCATTGTGCATATCGAACTGAACTTTTCTTTCACTATATATTATTGTTTCTGAATTTGTAATGTTTCGATGTCTATTCGACATCTACGACTGTGGACACTCTCTCGATGGAGTCTTCCACAAAATGCGAGTTATTGATGGTCAGTCTTATTGCACTCTCTGGGCAGACTTCCACGCACCTTCCACAGCCCCGACACTGAGCATCAATTACAGCTCTGTCATTAACTAGTGTGATTGAATCAACAAAACAGACATCCTCAGTACATATTCCACAGCCAACACAATCCTCAGTAACTTCAACTTGAACACCCTGCATCTTTGTGACCTTTCTTCCTATCTCTGGATTGATGTCCGGAAGTATCTTCCATAGACAGCAACAAGGACAGCAGTTGCAAATGGTCAACAGTTTATCTCCAGGTGACACTCCAAGCCAAGATGCATCGAGCTTGTTGCGTCCGATAAGATGGACGAGACCTGCCTCACGACAGCGTCTTGCATGATCATGCGCCTCCTCCTTGGTCACACGTCTGCCTAGTTGGGGATTGATCCCGTCGATAGCTTCTCCAAGGAACATACACCCATAGTCAATAGGATAATCTTTACACTTGGATGAATCACGACATATACAGAAATTCATGATCCAATGGTGGTTTGCTTTTTCAATGAAATGGTGAACAATCTCTGAAGGTAATGGGATTTCTTCCGGTCTGTCGAGCTTTTGGTTGATCTGGATCGTCTTCAACACCACGTCATCCTTGGGCAAGTAGATGATGTCGTCACCTTCAAAGAGTAGCTTGTCGACGACTCTTCCAATGAGTGGGACGTTTGTCGCTTTTGCGATAAGTCCTCTATTTGGGAACGTCTTCTTCAGGAGTCTTACAAACCACAGTGGTCGTGCCATGGAACAACGACTTGCAATACCTCTGATATTCCTATCGAAACCACAGCTTCATATCAGAACAATGCCTCTGAAAGCGTGATGACCATTCGAGAGATTCTCAAGCTGGGCAATCCTCTTCTGTATGAGACATCCTATGAGGTAGAGGAGTCAGAATTAGAGAACATTCGAGAAGTGGTCAAAGATCTTCATCACACAATGATGGCCTTCAGGACACGTTATGGGGTCGGTAGAGCGATTGCAGCCCCTCAGATCCGAGTCATGAAACGTATCGTATACATGCACATCGACTCACCTGTTGTCTTTCTCAATCCTATCCTTAAGAACAGGAGCGAAGAGATGATAGAGCTCTGGGATGACTGTATGTGCTTTCCAGACCTACTAGTAAGGGTCAGGCGACACAAAAGCTGTACAATCGAATTTCGAGACATGGATTGGAATCTCAGGTCCATAGACCTTGAGGATGATCTCTCAGAACTTCTCCAGCATGAGTATGACCATCTTGATGGTATATTGGCAGTCATGAGAGCAATAGATGGAACTTCCTTTGCTTACAAGGACCAAGTTCCAAGGTAATATGCAGGAATAAATCCTAGGATGATTAATTATCCAATGCCGCCAAATCTGGAGAAGTGAATACAATGAGAAAGAGATCGATGGGTATCTGCTTTGTAGTTCTGTTGGCAACAGCACTGGTCGCTGGAGGACTCTATGTTCTTCTGACAGCCACAGAAATAGTGCCATATAATGAAACCGAAGTCTTCTATGAGGCTGACTACCCTTATCTCCAGAACATTTCGATCTACTATGATGTCTGCTTCCATAATGTGACATTCAATGTGGTCGATGATCCTGGGTTTGTGATCAAGATCAATATGAAGCTGACAGTCCTTGTTGAAGGTGCTAAGGGTAAGAACACCAACCTCCAAGTAGTCAATTCATCCAACGATCAGTATCTTTCTATTCAGATTCTTAAGGAAAATCCTTCTGACGTTTGCGCATTGAATAAAGGAGATGCTAGAGCAATAGTGAATGTGACCATCAATAGGGCATACACAATTGACATCGAGGCATCGGCTGGACATGGCAACATCAACATGACAGCTATAGGTGCGACCTTCATGGACATCAACTTCCACCATGGTATAAACTGCCCAGGGAACAATGGAATAGGCCTCACCAATTCGACTGTCTACGGGGACATCACCTGCCGAGTCGATACAGGACATTACTGGGTAAGACTCGATAATGTATACGTTGTGGGCGACGTGGTATGCACTCCCGAGAGCAGTGGGACACTGATTATCATCTAAAAATCAATCAGGTGCCGAACTTTAGTTCGATGAGTTTGCGTTTCTCTTACCCTGAAACACCAAGCCTTTATGCATAAAAACTAGCTTTCTCTCAGGATTACTGAGAGAGGAAAAGGTCGATGAGATACTTACGGGTCATCATTATTCTGGCAATTGTTGCTGTAGCTGGAACCCTTATTGCAGCCACCATCTATGGCTGGGTCCTTGGACAGAGCATCTACAATTCTGTCTACAGCAATAAGGCAGATGTCAACTTCTGGAACACTTGGACATTGAATAACAACATCTTCACTGCTTCTCTTCTCTTAGCCCTTCTTAGCAGTGTGTTCACGTTCTGGACTCGTTCGTCCTTTCTCTCATTTCTATCGGCACTCTCTCAGACCGGTACTCATCTGAAGAGCCTGGACATACGAACAGGTGTCATCTGGAGAGTTGTTGAAATCGGAGCTTTCTTCCTCTATTATGTTTCAACAGGGGGATACTCTATCACTGGTCAGAATGTTGCATTTCTCATGATGCTGATGGGAGATGGATCGATATCAGTCACTCCCGATCAAGTTGCGACAATGTTCTCGCTTCCATTCGCTCCTGAAACACCAGCCGCCTCAATCCAGACCTTAATACCAGCAATGGAGGCATATCAGCTCTATGTCGGTCTGATCTCGACAGTACTCATTGTGACTGCTGCAAGATTGGTGCTAGGAATCATCACCGACCTCATGCTTCAGCGACGTGACATCTTTGTTATCATCTCAAAAGGTCTTCTCGTGGTTGCTCTCGCAGTTGGACTTGAAATCCTCAGTGTGCCCACGTGGACAGTCAATGCTGGTACCTGGATGAGCTACTTGGCACTACTCATAGCACTGGGTGCAAGTATCACTGGTTCGATAGCCTTCATGGTATTCCGTGTCAAATCGGGTGACGCCCGCCAGCGACTACGGAGTAAGATAGCCTCCTTAGAGGGTGATCTGGCTCGACTCCAAGGCGAACTCCTCTCGCTTCGTCAGGAGTACGAGGCTGGAGCCATAGCAGCTGAGGACTATCGGAAAAGGGTCAACCTACTGATGGAAGACCGTGTGAACATCGCAAACGAACTCCGTCGATTAAAGCTTGAACGACTAATTCCATTAGGAGGGTCACCTAGATCCTTTGCCTTTGTCGCTGCATTCCTGATAGTCATTGTCATAGCCCTCCCAATCGTTCAAGGATTCTACTATGGCATTCAGATGGAGGGTGATCAGTACATAGACTGGAAGTTCAATCCGGAAACGACCAAAGAGATAGAGATAACCAACTGGGCGGCTGGGCTCAGTGACTTCGAATTGAAACAAATGGATGATCTAACAGTAAATGCAACACCTCAGAGTGAAGTGGAATCACTCACAACAGTGCGACAATGGGACCAGACAGCGAGTTACTTACGGATGCGGAACCAAATAGGAACGAACTGGATGCAATTGGCGGATTCAGATATTGTGTATCTGAAGGGTCATGAGTACTGGATTGCTCCTCTCACATTCGACGTTGGAGCCACTTGGACCAGTTTCATCAATCAGCGTATTCTCTACACTCATACAGAGGGTATTGTGGTTCTCGATGCATTCAGTGGTGAACTGGTTGAGGGGGCTGCCCTGATATCTCTATTCAACCGTTCTACAGACATCAACTTCTATTATGGAGAAGGTACAGGATTCCAGGATATCGTCTTTGTCAATGTACCGAATTTCCAAGAGGTTGGGAATACAACCTTCATTGGCACACCTGACTACACATTGAGTGGATTCGAGTCCTTCTTCTACATTCTCACATTGGGGCCGGATGCATGGTCATATCTAGGTAGAGACATGGACATACTTGTAGAACGTGATGTTGTTTCACGTGTGCAATCCATTCTCCTTCAGGGGCTGAATGTCGACAACGATCCATACATTGTGATTGATCCATCTGGCAACATCTTCTATGCAGTGTCTGTATTCATAGATTATCCTCTGGCGACAGGATATGCACATGAGAATTACATGAGATTCATGGGTGTGGCACTTGTCGACATTGAGAATGGTGGCATTACGTTCTATGAGTCTCCTGCTGCAAGTGATGGGCTCTTCTTGGACAACACCTACAAGAGCTACTATGACTGGAAAGAGACCCCTACGTGGCTTCATGCCCAGCTGAAGTGGCCTGAGGATCTATATGAGCGTCAACTTGATACCATATACTTGACGCATGTTAGTGACGGTGCGGAATGGAGAGCAGGCGTAGACTTTCATCAGAAACCTGAAGACTCTGATACAAGATATGTAGTCATGAACATTGAAGGTGAGGAGCGATTCGTCGCATACCACAATGCTGAGTTTAGGTTATCTGAGGCTCACAACCTTGCTGGAATCTATATCATGGGATGTGGGGAAACAGACTTTGGTAGGTTCACGTTCTACAGGGCTGGAGATGTAGGATACTCTAGCTGGCTCGGACCTAATGCGGCAATCCAGGCGTTCGAAACGAATGATGTTGTGAGGACGCAGCTCCAGCTATGGGGTGAACACAGGTATGGTAATCGACTTCTCTATCATCTTGGCGGTGACCTATTCTTCGTAATTCCAGTCTTCCTTGAGGTAGAAACATCAATCAACCGAGTCATCCAAAAACTGGGTGGCGTAGGTCTTGTCGATGTGCAAACAGGTGATCGGGTTGAACTTGGTGAGAGTGTAGTAGAAGCCTATTACAAGATGTTTGGCCTCCTCAACCAGACAATTGTTCAGGAAGGTGAGGTCGGATTCGAGAGCGTCGTCTTTGAACCTGTGACCATTAACTCTGGAGAGTTTGCCAACCTTGTAGCACTATTGCGAAACAATGACAATGTGTCTCACCACCTGTATCTTGACATTGTTACTATAAGTGGCAACTTCTCTGTCAATTGGCATGGGTCTGACATCCTCCCAACTGTCAATCCAACAAACATCACATTCTCTCTGGACATCGGTGATGTTGGTGCAGGCGACCTCTATGGAACTGCTCCATTAGTAACGGCCTATCTACCACCAGGTATTGTACTTGCCCAGTATCTGGTTGAGATTATACTGCGCACTGAGGATGGTGTTGTCGATCACATCAACATACTCTTGACAGTCACATAGACTTACCAAACTTGTACCACGAGACGGTGCGTTCCAGCCCAGTTTCAAGGGACACCATAGGAGTGAAATTGAGGAGCTTGGAAATTCTTTCAATATCCCCTATGCTGTCCCTGACATCTCCCAAGCGCGCAGGACCATGAGTAATCTGGGACCTTGTATCTGCCACAAACTTCAGAACCATAGACGCCAGTTCAACGATGCTTATCGATTCACTACCAGAAACATTGAGAATGTGAAAGTCTGTTTCAGTAGATTGTCCTGCAAGTGTTGTTGCTTCTACAACATCGTCCACATGGATGAAGCTTCTTGTCTGTAGTCCGTCTCCATCAACGGTGATAGGCTGATCATTCATTGCTTGATCGATGAAGATTGGAATCACACCACTATACTCAGACAACTCCTGACGCGGGCCATAGACATTGAAATATCGTAGAATAGTGGGTCTGATTCCGTATGTTTCTCCATATGCTATGCAATACATTTCTGCAGCCAATTTTGATGCTGCATAGGGACTAAGTGGATAGACCGGTGCGTCTTCAGTCACAGGCAAGCTTGCTGGGTTTCCGTAGACAGCAGCACTGGAGGTGTATACGAAATGTTTCGCTTTTTTCTCTCTAGCAATATCCAAGATATTGAGTGTCCCTTCAACATTGACACTATTTACTGCAAAAGGTGCTTGGACTGAGAGTTTCACAGACGATATCGCTGCAAGGTGATATATTGTGTCTATGTCATCCCATATCTTGTCGCCCAGGTTGCGATCACAAACGTCCTCTTCCAAGAAAATGAAACTGCTCGACCTCATAGCGTCCGCAATGTTCTCAATGGCTCCGGTTCTCATGTTGTCGATACCAATGACCCTGTAACCCTGCTCCAACAATCTGTCGACAAGATGACTTCCGATGAACCCTGCTGCTCCTGTGACTAACACGGTCTTTATCATAATCAATTCAGCAAGGCCATCGAGAGCTTGTTAACCTTTCTCATTTTCGAAGAACTGTAAAGCCTATAAAACAGGAAATCTGGTCAGGAGATGAGTTGGTCAGTTGTATTTCGTCTACATCATTGAAACAGAGGATGAGACCTACTACACAGGAATGACGAATGACATCGCACGCAGGTTCCAAGAACACCTCTCTGGAGACTCAAAAGGTGCAGCATATCTCAAGATGCACAAACCATTGTACGTTGTCTACATGGCTGAGTGCAAGACTAGAGGAGATGCGATGCGCCTTGAGAACCGGCTCAAGAGGGACCACAAGTTCAAGATGGAATGTGTTGGTCCACGTCGTGACATCAGAGAGGTCATTGATTCTGAACTCAGCTATCGCTGATGTGTCTCTCGAAGCTTTCATATCGAGGGCTGTTTTCGCTGTTCATCGGTGACACTATTGACAGAAATTGTTCTCGCAATAGACGCTGGCACTACTGGTGTCAGGTCTATGTTCTTTGACAAATCTGGTAAAGTCCTCGGAAGTGCATATGCTGAGTATACGAGTCATTACCCAAGTCCATCCTGGGTTGAACAAGATGCCGAGAGTTGGTGGATGCAGTCTTGTGAAACCATCAAAAAGGCGCTCTCGAAAACGGGACTTGATTCAGAGCGTGTCATCGGCATCAGTGTGACCAACCAGCGAGAAACAATAGTACCCGTCGGTCAGGATGGACAGCCCCTGCGGAGAGCTATCGTGTGGCAAGACCGTAGGACTGTTCCTCAGTGTGACTGGATAGAGAAAGAGATCACACAGGATGCTGTCTATTCGACCACAGGACTGACAGTCGATCCATACTTCTCTGCTCCAAAGATACTCTGGATCAAGGAGAATGAGCAGCAGATCTTTGAGAAAACCCACAAGTTTCTCCTTGTTCATGACTATCTGATTTATAGGCTGTCTGACGAGTTTGTCACCGATTACTCGAATGCCAGTCGAACAATGCTCTTCGACATTCGAAAGGCTGACTGGTCTGACAAGATGACAGACGGATTTGGAATTGCAAGAGAGAAACTTCCATCCACAGTCGAATCAGGGAAGAAAGTTGGTGAGCTGACAGGGAGGGCGGCAAAAGCCACCGGACTGAAGGAAGGTACGTCCGTGATAGCTGGAGGCGGTGACCAACAGTGCGCTGCGCTTGGTGTAGGAGTGGTCAGAGAAGGCATGTTGAAGTCCACCACAGGAACTGGAACCTTCCTCCTGTCACACTCGAAGACCATTCGTCTGGACCCAGGGTTACGAGTTCTGTGCAGTCGACACGTTGTACCTGACTCCTTTGTCGTTGAGGCAAGCATGTTTACGACGGGTTCCGCCCTGAAATGGTTCAGGGACAACCTGGGTCTGGAAGAGGTCACTGCTGCAGATGAGAAAGGGGTCGACCCGTATGAGATACTCACTGAGGAAGCGAGTACAATTCCTCCTGGTTCTGAAGGTGTTATCCACATTCCCCACTTTGTAGGTGCAGGAGCTCCCAACTGGAATCCACATGCACGTGGCATATTTGCAGGTCTAGCTCTGGGGCATACCCGTGCTCATATCATTCGGGCCATTCTCGAGGGTGTTTCTTATGAGATTCGAACAAACGTTGAGGTCATGCGAGAATTGGGTCTCCCCTCACGCGAGGTTCGTGTCACTGGCGGCGCTGCAAGGAGCGAAACCTGGATGCAGATACAAGCGAACGTTCTACGTACACCTGTCATCCGTACACAAATGGAGGAAGCAACTGCTGTAGGCGCAGCCATTCTCGCATTCAAAGGTGTAGGTGTCTTCAGATCCGTCGCGCAAGCGGCAGAAGAAATGGTGTTGACCCTGATCCCTCTTCAGCCTACAAAGGAAACCTTGGATGTCTATCAGAGTGGTTACAACACATTCAAATCGCTCTACTCAGCAATCTCCGGAATACGATGGGAGGAACCCTAGTTCTGATAGATTGCAATCTTGTTCCCTTTGTCAATGACAGTGATTCTTACTGATGGGTCTTCTGCAATCCATTGGTCAATGACTGCCTGTGGATCATCAGCTTTCTCAAGGTGTGCATTCCTGACCGTCTTCTCATCCAGTTCAGTGTACAATCTCACCTTTGACACTCGCTTGAGCAACTCTGCAAACTTGTATGCTTTGTGCTCATACAAATGGTATTTCCCACTGATTGAAGTGATTACGTCATCCAGTGGTGCAGTCAGCTTATTGTAGAAATTCTCAATTGCCAGTTCTGGAGCAATTCCATCCCGACATTCTGCTAAGAAGAGTATCTCTCCTCCATCTTCAACAGCATTCTTCGTGAGTTCAATAGCTCTCTGGGCATGATAGAGGCTCTTGTCCTGAGGATATCCTCCAGGCGAAACAACTATGCGAGAAGTTGGTTTCACAGTGAAGCTTGCGATGTCATCTAGAATCTTCATACCTTCCGCAGTCACCGGCTCATGATTACCTGCACCTGCCCACACAAGTCTACGTCTTTCGGTGACCAAGGCCAGAAGGAAGATCTTTGAATCTTTGACAATCATCTCCATTGCTTCACGCATGTCGTCAGCAAGTGGATTATCGCGTCTCGTTTTGTCAGGATGATATGGATGAATTCCGAATGTTGAGTTTGGATTCAGTGCCCAAGAGTGGTTCCCTTCAATTGTTGCGAATCCGCACACTCCAGGGAGGAAGTTCTTCATTACATTAGAGTATCCGGCGAAGTAGTGTGCCTTCATGTCCGAACATGAAACATAGACATCATGACCAATGGCTGCAGATGATACGATTACAGGTGTTCCACGACTTGTCTTACCCAAGTCCACCATGTCAGTTGACTGACAGTCATTGATCAGGACATCGAAGTCTGACAGACTTATGGCTGCTGTCCCCTTGATCATATCTACAATCTCGAGGTTTCCAGGGTGATTGACTTCATGCGATCCTGTAGTGATGATGAACTGTACTCTGTCTGCTCCAGCTAGTCTTGGTACAATACCTGCTACCATTTCCTTGTGTGGGGCATCACGAGTATGGTCTTCAACCAGAACACATACGCTTTTACCCTCGACTATCTCTGATAGTTTTGGTCCGATTGGACTGTCCAAAGCCTTATTGATACCGTGTAGAACATCTGAAGAAGAATCAGTAGGCTTTGGCTCAATCACTCCAGCCAGGTTCTCCTCAGGAATATTGAGCAGTACCCATCCTTCTCCATAGGTCACATCGACTTCCAATGGTTTGTCCTCCTGTTAATCGGTTTTCAAACATTCAAAAACGTTGACCATGATGCACCTTTATTCTTACCAAAACAGATATTGCGACTGGGGAATGGGATGATTCATGAGTTCGTCAGATAGCGCATCAAGCACATACGGTGGAATGGGGAGATGGATTGCTGTGGCTTCTGAACTCCCCTGTGCTGTCATCGCACTGTTGATGGCTGGACAGATAGTAGGACAGTCTGTGTGGGGTCCAGCGGGAGGTACATGGGGGGCGATCATCGGTGCCTTTGTTGGTTTTGCATTCGGTGCATACAGTGTCTATCTGACAATAGGGTATTTTGATAGGCTTGATCAGAGTTCTCAGCAGCCTCGGACCTATATGCCTCCAATGGAAGAAATCCTAGAGGATGTAGTCTTCGACCTAGAATCCACTGAAACAGAATCATATGAGGAAGAGTGAAAAAATCACTCAAGGAACTCGGAATCGTCCGCATCCAAGACTTCGACAATCACCTTAGTCGCACTTCGTCCAACGCCCCCAATGATCAATTGAACCAGCAGGGCGATGAAGAAAGCTCCAAGTGCAATCCCGAAAATCCTCATGGACAAGGAACCGAGACTTGCAGCCCATGGTGCCAAGTACATGGTGTCTAAGAGGTACCACACGTAGATACCTGTGATTCCCATAAGAGCAACCAGAAGAGCGTATACCGCAACCACAGCCTTAACTCGCGGAGTGTCCATTCTGACTTCTTCAATTCCCGGTCCTACGACAGCATCTCCAATTCGCCTTGAAAAACGAATGAACACGCTCATCGCAGCGAGAAAGATCAGTAATGCAATGATCCCTGTTATCAGTAGCACAAGGATCTGTAGCTGCTCACCCAATGCAAAGAAGATGTCCCCTACAGTGTAGGCTGCAATCGTCGCAATCATAACAATGACAGAAATGATTTGGATGACGAATGTGACAGTCGCTGAGCTTCTGAACAGACTTCCAAGATTGATATAATCATCACTAGACGCTGCCATATTGACCAACATTTCGGATGTAGGCTGCTTGTTATTTGAATTCTTCTACTCAAGCTTGAACAACTCTGCGACTTCGTCAAGCTTATATCGGGTCTAGCCGCCCAGATTTTAGTCCTCATCAGATAGAGAAGAGGCAGAAAATCATGATGGCGTCCAGAGCTGCAAACGAGTATGGCTTTGTCAATGCAAGGATACGAGGTATGAAGTCTCGATTCCTCTCAGTTGGCACCTATGAGAGCCTGCTTCAGAGTAAGAGCTATGAGGACTTCATCAAGATTCTCTCAAGTACCTACTATGGACAGGTCATAAGTAGAGAATCAACAACTTCAATCCCAACTCCTGAGGATCTCGCACTGATTCTCTCAAAGGATTTTGCTGATGTCAGTACAAATCTTTCAAGGTCCATCACAGGAAAGGTCCAAGCTTTCACGAAGACCTACCTCGAGATGTTTCTGGCTGAGAGCGTCAAGTCAATCATTCGTGGAGTCCACGTTGGTCTGGACAGAGATGAGATACTTAGATTCGCAGTACCTCTATCCCCTCAACAGGCTGACCAGTTCTCACTCCTTGTTGATTCAGGGTCTGTGAGTAAACTGATTGAATTGATTCCCTATCGTGACATGAAAGTGGCACTTCTCACTAAGCTTCCAAAGTATGAAGACTATGACTCAACAGCGCCTCTCGATGTTGCCCTTGAGGAGTGGTATCTCAAGAAAGTTCTGAACGCACTCAATGAGTTCTCGAAGAAGGACCAGGAACGAGTCATGGATGTACTTGTAACTAGAGTCACACTCCGAAATGTTCTGACAATGCTACGAGCATTGATTCTTCAGATGGATAGTGACGCTATTGAACAGTCCCTGATTCGGTTCAAACCGACCCGTCAGCTCACAGAGTCTATCAAAACGGCAAGTACTTGGAGAGAGGTTTTCACACGGCTTGATGCTACACGCTTTTCAGAGCTTAGCGGAAGACTTGCTAGGCTATATGATGAACACGAGGACCTCTCGCAGGTCGAACTGTCAATCGAAGACTATATTGCTCAGCGTGTCAAGCTCCAGCTCACAGCTTTCCCGTTCCATCTAGGTACTCTGACGGGATTCTTCAATCTCAAGTTCTATGAGATTCGAAACATCCGTTCGATTGCTGTAGGGATTGAGAGAAGGGAGCCTGCTGACGACATACGAAGAATGATCACTATCTGGTGAGATTGGAGGAAACGATCACATGAAACTCGATAATAGAATCACAAGTCTGGTCATGTTGCTTATTGGAGTAGTTCTACTAACCCTGGCATTAACTATGGCCAATGCCTTGATAGCAGCGAAAGCACCCGCCGGTCCTGGATTTATACTCGCACAAGTAACAGATGGTGCAGGAATGGCTATCCTAGGTCTTGCTATTGGTGCAGGTCTGGCACTTGGTCTGGCTGGTGTTGGTGCAGCCATTGGAATGGGTACTGCCTCGGCGGCAGCACTTGGTGCAATCACTGAGAAACCAGAAACCTTTGGAAAGAGTATCCTATACGTAGTGTTCATAGAAGCAGTTGCTATTTACGGATTCGTAATTGCATTCCTTCTTGTAGGTTTAATGCAAACCCTGATTGGTTAAAGAATCAGGCAGCATAGTAGACGTGGTCTTCCTCCACGCTCTACTCTTTCTCTTTCTTTTCACTACTAAAGAGGATTTCAGAAATCTTGTCTCTTATTGCGCTCTCAAGTCTTTCAAAGCGAGCCTCGAAAGTGTTGTCGACCCATCTGGTATTGTCTTTGTTTCTGACAATAACCCCGCCAGTTGCTCGAACTGCGTCCTTTGCTACGCTGATATTCACTTTCTTCCCGATGTTCTTTGAAACTGCATCTTCGACAGTCTTGACAGTGATGTGAGAAGCGTGACCCTTGGGGAGAACAATTTCTAGATCTGTTTCTTCCAAAGAACTCGCGGCATCGATTGCGAGGCTCTCGAGGGTCTTTGAATATGCTTTCTTCCCCACCATGTCCTCAAGGTTCTTTTGTGCTGATGTGAGAATCTCGTCAATCAATTCCTCTTTAGCTTCTAGCATCTTGTATTTCGATTTCAGTTTTGCACTAGCTTCATATCTGCCAATCTCAGCCTTGGTTTCAGCTTCGGCCTTTGCAGTGATGGAGTCAGCTATCTCTTTAGCTCTCTTCTCTGCTTCGTTGAGTTTCTGTTCCTTATGCCTCTCAGCCTCATCGAGTATTTCTTTCTCTTTCTCGGTTGTCTTTGTGTTGATCATCTCAATGATACTATCTAATCCACTCATTGTTCTATTTCTCCCCCAACAACATCTTCAGGACAGATTCGTAAGCTTGATCTCTTTTCTTCTTGGCTGACGACTGAATCTCTTTGATTTGTTGATCAGTAGTCTTTAAGATTGATGATTCGATCTCAACTTTTTTGCTCTCTATCTCCGAGAGCATTCTGGTTGCATTGTCCTTAGCCTCACGCTGGGCTTTCTCAACAACCATCTTTGCCTCTTCATCTGCCTGGTCGTGAATCTTCCGTGCTTTCTTTTCGGCCTTCTCAATCCTGTCTCGAGCGGCGCTCTCTGCTTCGTGAATCTCGTCAATCTCGTCGTGAGCTGAACTCATAGGCATTCCTCTAGTTCCGACAGTACTGCTGCACAATTATATCTCCTTGATAAACATTGACTTTTGAAAAAGTTCGCGGGATACAATTCGCAAAGGTTATGTAGGGCATCGCAGGCACTCGTAGCTTACACGAATCAGCGGAGCACATAGTTTCTTGTGCTTCTGAATGGGTTCATGGTGGTGTCTCGATGGGCTTGATGAGTCCCCAGAAAATGATAGTAGCCAAGGTGGTATCCCACCGCGATAACGAAAGACAAGTTCTAATGGCACTCGAAGACTTTGCACTCTTCGAGTTCATAGATGTCAGAAAACAAGCTGGGATTGTTGACATAAAACGAACTCGAGAAGAGGAGACCGTCTTCTCTGCTCATGAACGACTCACTCGTGTGTTGGAGTCTCTTGAAATTGACTTCACACGAAAGACTGGAGTCCGAATTGACATAGATGATACAACTCTTGAGAGTTCTCTGAATCTAGCATCAGAGGTCATTACTGCTGTAGAGGACGAGGTCCTTGATATCGATTCAAAACTTACTATCGCTAGAATGGAGCTGAACCGTCAACATGGTATCGCAGATGTTGCAAGGTCTCTAGAACCTCTCGGAATTGATCCAAGCCTGATTGGAACTACTGAGTACACTTTCACAACAGCTGGAATTATTCCCTCGGGTCAAGAATCGGAGCTTTCTTGGAGTATTGGAGAAGTCACTGATGGTGCGTTCTCAATGAGGACTCTTCCTCTGAAACGAGGCGGCTCAGCCTGTGTACTAACTGTGCCTGTTGAGCTGAAGGAGGCGGTTGAACGGATTCTCTCAGCCATGCAGTATGAGGCGTTCGCAATCCCCGAAGGTTCTGAAGGCAGACCAGAGAAGATAGTCAAGGACGCTACCGAGAAGATGGTCGAGCTCGAGGAGGAGATTGAACAACACGAACTCCGTAAGAATCACATCGCTACCGAGTGGGGAAATCGAATTCTTGCTGCTTGGGAAGTTCTTCTCATCGAGAGTAAGAGGGTTGACATCAAGAGCTTTGTAGTCTACACAGACCAGTCAATCAAGATGTGGGGATGGATCCCTGACGGCAAAGAAGAGGAGCTCGAGTCCTTACTAAGTGCTCGGGTGGGTCCCGCTCTGGAGGTCACCTTTGACAAGCCTGACTTTGCGGAGCATGATGCTCCCACATACCTCTCAAATCCATCATTCATGGAACCCACTGAAGATGTCGTTAAGGCGTTTGGTATTCCTTCTCGTCATGACCTAGATCCTACAAAGGTCATGTTTCTGTCATTCCCATTGATCTTTGGCCTAGTCTTTGCTGATGTTGGACAGGGCTTTCTGATTCTTCTCATTGGGCTTGCAGCCCTGAGAGCCAAGAGGAAAGGACAGGACTGGGGCGCTATCATGGGCTACATCCAGTCTGGAGCCCAAGGTCTCATAATGATGGGTATATTCGCGATAATAGGAGGTTTCCTCTTTGGAAGCTTCTTCGGTGCTGAAACTGTGGTCGAACCGCTATGGCCAACATTTGCTCACTTTATTGATGATGGACACGGACACATGATTGTCAATCCATACAGGGCAACTCACATGCTCAAGCTCTCGATTGAGATTGGAGCTATTCACATCCTGCTTGGTATCATTCTCAACATCTACAACAAGTTCAAGCACCGTGAGATGTCCGCGTTTATTGTTGGCATCTCATATCTCTGGCTCTACTATGGCTTCATCAACCTCCTCTTCGGAGTCAGCTACAGCAGTGTAGGCGACTGGTTCAGTTCCACTGGGCAGGTCAACCTCTGGGTCCCAATTGCTGGTATAGGGTATGGGATTGGAAACAATGGAATCTATCCTGCAATCCCCGTTTCACCAATGATATTCTCGCTACTAGCATTCATTGTCCCAATGATTGTCATGGCACTCGCCTCGTTCAAGGGAGGTATGGATGGTGTTGTGCTGTTCCTTGAGTATGCAATCGGTATGATTAGCCATACTGTGAGTTATGCACGAATATTCGCTTTGAACACTGTTCACATCATCCTTAGTGGAGTATTCTTCACACTCGTTCCAGCCATATTCTACATACCCTTCCCTGAATTGTCGTTATTCGGAGTAGAACTCATACCACTTGAGGTCCATACAACTGACGTGTTGGCACCAGGTTATGATCCGTTGACTGGTTTAGCAAGTCCGCACTTGCCAGTACTCGGAGCGATTATCGGGACGTTTATTGTGGGCATTCTAGAAGGACTACTGGCGTTCATGCACACACTCAGGCTGCACTTTGTGGAGTGGTTCAGCAAGTTCTACCATGCTGGTGGCATCGAGTTCCTACCATTCCATGCAAAACGTCTATTCACTTCAAGAGCCGTCCAACCAGCTGCTATCACACCTTCGGTTTCGTGACGAACTTCCACTTTAGTGGATGGTACAGGGCTGTGCGGAGTGCAAGTGCAGTCTACTATAGAGAAATCTAGTTGAGTACAAGTATAGGATGTAGACAGGCAAGGGAATCAATCGAAAATCATTGACCGGTTGTCCCAAGATATAGTGCTACAAGCTCTGGTTCGCCCTTCTCGCTGGGTTCCTGATCCCTGTCAATTCTCTGTCTGTTGTCCCAGATGCTCCGTGCCAGTAGGTCTGTGGTCTTGGCCCTCGTGTCGACATTTTGTGCGGCCTGTGCATCACCTACCTGCTGAAACACCTGTGCAGCCACCGTATAGTTGCCAACAGCCTCACGGAGCTGGTCGTTTGCATCTGAGTAGTGTATCTTGGCCTTTGACTTCTGCCCAGTTCTGAACAAATACTCAGCAAGAAAGTCGTTCTTAGCACCAAGAATACGTGAGAGGTCTCCCTTGAACTTCATCACGACACCCTGAAGCTGTCGCACCTGTGCATCAACATTGTTCTTTGCACGGATGTCTCTTCCTATAACACTGTCCAGTTCGTTTGCAGCAGCCTCGAATGATGCCACCGTCTGTTTGATTTTTGTTATAGTGCTATTATGGCTATCAAGTGCATCCTCGATGGGATCATCCTCCTCGAGCATCGCAAGCTCATCCTCCATCTTCCTGAAGGCGTTCAACCTCTCTATCTGTGCTCTGAATGCCCATTGCTCGGATTGCCTTGAGTAGACCTGGGCTTCAGATGCAAAAGCTGTTGCGAGGGCAAGTTTTCCGAGATCCACGAGTTCCTGTGCAGGTGCTTTCTCTCCAATCACCTTGTAGTAGGAGGCTGCCTCGACGGCATGCAGGTTCTCTAGAATTCTTGACATGATGAACTTGACACCATGTTGGAGCTGAGAGCTCAACTGGAATTGGATCATGTACTTCACGTTGTTCAACAATGCCAAAGTCTTATTTCGTAGTGTTCCGACCTCTTCGTCTTCAGCCTCGAGGCTCAGGAGGATTCCAAGACTGTTCAGTCCCTCCCGGATTGCATCAAGTGCATCTGCTGGTTTGGAAGCCATAACCAAATATGCCTCATCTAGAGACTTGCTGACATCCTGGATGAGCCCTGTTTTTCTAAGGTCTTTTGCAAACTCGATCTGATCAATGAGGCCACTAATGTCTGTATTCTTGCCTTTCTTTTTCTTCAACTGATCCCTGACAAAGGTGTATGTCTTCATCTCCTCTTTGATGGCACTGGTCAACTCTCGAGTCTTAGCAAGTTTCTCAGCCTTTTCGAGGTGTTTGAAGATATCTTTCAATACTTGGTTTGCTTCGGTCTTATTGTTCACCTTGATCAGTTGCGTGAGTGTCCTCACGTTAGACTCAACACTGCAGAATAAAGATTGAGCCCTCTTCTGCTCCTTGTCGACCATAGACTGCTCAGCATTTGGTTGGAGTGCTAGTACTTGACGGAAACATTTCTCAGCCCTTCCAAAAGCGTCAGAAGCCACTTGATAGAGTTTCGACGCATCTTCCAAGTTGCCAGCTCTCATCTGGGCATCTGCAATGTCATTGTATGTCATAGCAAGGTAGACTTCACTCAGCCCAGCTGTGTTCTGTTTCCAAGAATTGATTGTGGAGAGCTTCTCCTTGAGCTCCTTCTTTTTCTTGAAGTGAGGAATAGCTTCGTTGTAGAGGTCTGTGGCTTGTTCAAAGATGAAAGAACTGATAATGTCTCTCCATAGCAGCTCATCAAAGGGATTGAAGGCTTGTCTGAACGTGCTTTCCTGTCCGATTAGCTCGTTGAGAAACTCGTCATAGAACTCCGCTTCTGCACTCTTGTTCTTTCCGAGAATTGAGGTCAGCTCTGAATCCGTTGCTTCATGACTTTCTTTGAGAAGATTGTACGCTTGCCTACCAAGAGCGACACGACGGAGCTTCTGTGTTCCGTCAATCTTGGAAGGAATCGCAGAGAAGGGTCTCTCAAGCATTGTATAGACTGCTGCAAGAAGCTTTGAGGCACTCTTGAGTTTCTCCTCGTCCTCCTCTTCAACAAACGGTCCACTGGCTGCTGCAGCCTGATGGAGCCATGCCATCACACGAGCCATCCAAACATCAGCGAGGTTCTTCTGTGATTCAGCCATCACTTCTTCCAGAGCTTCCTCAAGCTGTTCGCGTGTATCACCCTCGCTCTGTGCAATCCTGTTCCTGAGGTAGGAGATATCAAAGTCTGCAATCATGATCTGTTCATTGAAATCTGCAAAGTTGTTATACAACTCTGTGAAGGCGTCATGCATTTCAATACGTTTGACTTCCAGTCCAGGACGATCATCAATGTCATGAAGGGCGAAGTCTCGCACTGCATCTTGCGCCTTGATGTTCAGCTCAAAGAGTAGACTCGTGTAAATCACAGCATCGTCTGTGTCTGTCGTGTCCTCCTTTTTCTTCTTTGAGCTTGGTAGAACGTTACTCACAGTAACCTACTCCTTTCTTTTGCGACCCGTTAGGAAAGGAGCTCTAACTCCCACTTAAGAGTACTTACGCCGGATGATATGTACTATGAGAATTACTCATCCACTGTTCTGAATCGGATCGAGCGGCCATCTCTAACTTTCACAAGATGCCCCTCCTCAACGAGTTTGTTCAGAACCTCACTAGTCCTAGACCGTGACCTGCCCCACTTCTCAGCCAATTCCGTGGCTGTTAGGCCGAGGTCATCATCATGTAATAGATTCACAAGCCTGTTCCAGCTGATGTCGCCCTCTGGGATTGCGCTACCCGCGCCAAATACGTTATACTGGCCTGAGTCATAGGGTGAAGAACTGAGCTCTGACCGCTCTTTGATCCTACTTGTTAGCTCCACAATTGTGTCCTTCAGCGTGTACACAGTCTGTTTTAGTTCTCGCACCTCTTTTCGTAGTTCCTTCAGTTCCTTTTCTTCAGCCATTCTCACCCCTCCGTTCTACGTTGAAATGTACTCAGGACGAAACTCGATGTAGTTTCTATTCTTTTTCTTCTTCTCTAAGGATTCCTTTACAGTTGCAGCTTCGCACTCTATCTTGTCGGTCGGTTCGTATGATTCCAAGTTCTCCAAACCATCTTCCGTGTCCTCATCCGCACCAGGTAGGGGATTGACTGTACCGTTATCTATGGCATTCGGTTTTGTTTCTGAAACCGTAGAGGCCAACTCGACCATCCTGTATTCTGCCTTTTCCATTTGCAGAATCTCTTCTATGATCTCTCTGGTCTTCTTTGAACATGACTTACGTTTGTGCCGATATGACATTGCTTCCGACAACCGTCAACAATAATCAACAATTAAGATATTCACTGATTCTGTGCTAATAAGGATATCCTTGCGCGAGAATCTTTCTACTCTGGCGGGATCATTGTCCTAGCAAAGGTCATGTATCCTGTATGAGCGACCATCCAAGTTGTGGGACGCGTCTTGTTCTCTCTAACCATGATCTCCCGCTGGAGGACTTCAAGGGTCTTAATCATCCCCCACTTACCATTCTCGCCAAGAGCTTTGCATGTCTTCATAGTCTGCTCGATTGTCGGACTGTAACTTGCGATATAGTGACTTGGACGAAGTACTCTGTGAACCTCGTCGGTTAGTTCCCAGGGTGTTGCCAAGTCGAGGACCACTGCATCAAGATTGCCTTCTTTGATTCCATCCAGAATGTCTTGGTTATACATCGTGACATTATCAGTGAGACCGTACTTTTCCAGATTCTTCTTTGCTCCCTTGTACATGTCTTCTCTGATCTCATATGTGTAGACATGTCCAGTCGAACCGACTGCTCTTGCGAGGATTCCAGTCAGTGCACCTGATCCCGTACCAGATTCAACAACACGAGCTCCGGCTCCTATGCCCGCCTCCAAAAGAATCGTCCCAGCATCCTTAGGATAGACAATTTGCGTGTTTCGTCCCATAAATATCTGAATGTCAGTCGGACTGGGTCTGTGGATCTGAAATACCGTGCCTGAATGGCTCTCAATTCGAATTCCGAATGGCTTCCCTATGATGTCGTCATACTTTATGATTCCCTTATTAGAGTGGAATTCTTCCCCAGTTGCAACTCTCCGAATCCAATTTCGCTTTGCGTCAAGGAATATGAAGACATGACTGCCATCCTGAATCTGGTCTGACATAGGATGTCACTGAGAATCTTTAGTTTTGAGTGTTGCTAAGTTTGGAACTCTCTTCTATTTCCTTGAGCTTATTTCTCAGACTTATCCCGAGCACCAGTATGTAGAATCCCTCAAATGCTGTCATAAATCCCAGAATGTTGATTGTATCTGTTGAGATACCAAAGATTACTACTATGGTCACGATTATCAAACTAGCTGCAAGAACTCCTGAAAATCCTTTATCATAAAAATCTAGTAACAGGTTTCCTTTTCTGGTATTCCATGCTATTGCGAGAAGGGTTCCGAGTGGTAGTATGATAGCAAGAGATAGGACAAAGATGTACGTTGCTTCTAGATCTGATATTGTGAATTGCTTTGGTTGATAATTGTGGTAATTCAAAGCTATGAAGGGTATAATACAACTGAACCAGAGTCCTTTATCGACCGCCATGTTCTCTATCAGGATTTCTATCGTTCTGAGGTAATATAAGTCATTCAATAGGCGAATCGCGCCGCAAAATACTATCAGGCCAAACTTTATCCGAAGTCAAAAATGAGTCGTCCGGAGGTTGCACCCTTGAGAAAACCATCCACGCCAGATGAAGATGTAATTGACGCCGCCCAAATAGCTGACAAACCAGTTGAGCTTCTACCAAAGAAGGCTCTTCCTTACCATCCGCGAGTCGGAGACCCACTTGATCTTCTTGTTGATCTCAGTGTTGGAGTAGTCATTGGACGCTCCGAATCATTCCATCGAAAGTATAGGAATGGGGGTCTAGGAATGATTGGAGGAGTTGCAGAGTCTTCTGATGATATCTTGACGTCATTGATGGGAATGCCACTAAACCTAGACCTGATGGGCCCTCATGTGATGCTGGTTGCAGGAAAAAGAGGCTCTGGGAAGTCCTATACACTAGGGATAATTGCTGAAGAACTTGCACTAGCAATGGAACGACGTGAGATTCAGGTCGCTGCTGTTGTGGTAGACACTGTGGATGTCTTCCGACAGATGGTCGACTCCAATGATGAACAACAGGACCTGCTGGAGAAATGGGGGCTCGAGTCTCGTGGATTTCCGGTTTCCGTTTACATACCTCGTAGGACCTACGTTGGTCTGCCTGATGAAGTGAAGAAGAAGAACCGATTGTTCCCTCTCTCAATCGGTCCGCGTGAGTTGACCGTATCTGACTGGGGCTATGTTCTTGAGAAGGGTGGAACTCTAAGCACAACAATGGAGAACTTGATTGGCGAGGTCCTTGATAGTATTCGGAAAGGTTACGTCCTAGGGTCCGGTGAGAAGGTCACTCTCAAACGAGACTTCAGCATCAAGGAGATGATCAAGTGTATCGAGTCCAGTCCCACAATCACAGAGCTCTACAAACCAGCTACTAAGACAGCACTCATCCAACGCTTGAAACGGGCCGACAGACTAGGTGTGTTCAATCCTGGAGGAACAAGTGCACAAGACCTCGCAGTCGCTGGTCAAATCACAATCATCGATGTTGCACCATTAGGTTCTGATGCAGAATCTGTCCTAGCGATCCTGACGAACATGCTTTGTCGACAGGTACTCACCTACAGGATGGCATGGACAGACGAAGGGACCAGTGCTCGCGAGGAACTTCCTCCAACGTGGTTGATAATTGACGAGGCTCACACCCTAGTTCCGAGAGCTGGTCACACTCCAGCGAAGGATGCAATCATTGGATATGCAAAACTCGGTAGACGTTTTGGATGTAGTCTTGTCCTTTGTACGCAACAACCATCTGCGGTTTCTGATGATGCAATCTCCCAAGCTGACATTATTCTCTCTCACTCACTGTCTCATGATAGCGACATCAAAGCTCTTCAGCAGAGAGCTCCTGCAGTTATGCCTGAACAGTTTCGCGACAAAGTGTTCATCAGCAGCTTGCCTCGAGGTGTCGCTCTTGCGTTCGACCAAAATACTGAGAACAAACGTGGCTTCATTATGCAAGTGAGACCTCGGCTCTCCCAGCACGGAGGTACAGACCGCCTTTCTGGACTTTTCGAAGCGGTACGTCTCCTCATCCCTGAGGATGTTGAAGAAGAGTCAGAAGAAGAGGAGATCGAAGAGGAACCTGATGTAGAAGAGGAACTTGTTGAAGAAATACCGGAAGTACCACGACCACCACTGAAGCTAAGTAAGGAAGACTGGAAGGTCCTGGATGGCTGGTTGAAGGAGTACATCGAGGAACTCTTCAATCAGCAGAAGCAGGAATATGACATCATTGATGAACCAGCTCCGAGAGTAGAAGAACCACCTCCTTCACCAATGTCTACGGAGATGGAGTGGGAACTGGAACGTGTGCCAATCACCGAGCTTGATGTTGATCAAATCCGGGTCCGACGGTTCAGTCCTTTGACCAAGCTACTTCTTGGGAAAGCCATGACAAGACAGGTCCTCTACAGCCGTGCATCACACGAGTTCCTGTTCACATCTGAAACCGACATCAGAGAAACTCTCCTGGTGGAACGAGAGGGAGATGACCCCACGGAGGCAATCGAGGATGTGACTTCTGGGCTGCTGTCAGCGGGAATGAACCTTGACGAGCTGCTTCACGAAGGTGAGTTCACGTTTGTGTGTTTCCGAAAGGATGGTATGAGAGCTGCTTTCACGGTGGGTATCAGTGAGTCGAACATCTCAGTTCCCATTGTCGTGATTGGGACACACAGGAAATCTGTGGGCGAACTTGCTGACAAAATCCGTAGCGTACTACCAACCTAATGCAAATTGCCCCTAATGGTCGGGCTTATAAGCCCCTGAGAAGGACGCCCTCTCGGTGCAAGTACATGACTAGGGAAGATATCAAACCGCCTGTCAACCTCAAAATCGCTTCGATGAAAGATCTTGCTAGGATGCTTGTGTCATGGTCTCAGAGGGACCGACCTGCAAGCATGCTCTACTTTGAGCACGAGGGTAAACACATCTATGGTACGCTCATATCAAATCATGGTTACTTTGAGCACTACGGGTTGCCACTATGGGTACACGCAGTAGGCGATGGACCTCCTGAGGGTAGTTTCTTGGCATACAAGGCACGACCGAAGGAAGACCTGTTTTGGGTTGAGTCACTAGAAGGTGCAGAACCTCAGACTGTTCACATGCCTGTCATCAAACTGGCAAAGAAGCTCGATATATTGGATATCTAATCAAGATGTCCTGAGTTCCACAACCTCCTACCATCTACTAATGTTGGCATGTGGGAAAAACACGTCCAAACACATGTTTCTGCTATCCATGCCTAGGAATATGGATAGACTGGAGTTCAATATGGTCACTTGAACCTGTACGTCGTCCACTACTCGAAATATCAGTAAATTTCTCTGGAAGAGGCTCTGAGATAGCTAACGACAGTCAATCCTCCATAGACAAGGAATGCTAGCCAGATAATTGCAGTGATGAGTAACAGATTGGTTTTGAAGAAGAGTTCGACAACAAGAAAGAGACCAATGACAAAGAAATTCGATATTCCTCCTATTGTTGTGTCATTTTCGACCTTCAGAACGAACTTCACAATATACATGATCGCTACAATCGACAATGATACCCAGTTAATGTAAAGATTGAACAGATCAGACTGATCCAGGAAGTATATCGTACCTAAAGGGGTTGGTATGGGAGGTAGATAGAGATACAGAAATACAGCGAAGATGATGAACTCCACTATTCGTATCCATTTTGTTGGTGTCTTTGTATAGACCTCTCCATAGAGACCTCGATCATACTCCTGAGCTCCAAAGTAGATGAAATAGACTGGTGCTCCGAAACTTAGTGCATTGACAAGACATTGAGCAAAGCCATAGACGACCCTCAACCAGAAGCTTTCCCAAGTCGATAGAATAGTATTCCACACATCAAGATAGAGTGGCATGAACTCAAGCATGACAATGACTGGAAGAATACAGAGGGCTATCGCTATTGGTATGGCAATCGCTGCACCAGCCCTTCCTCCTCCAAACTTACCAACACCAATCCTATAGAACACTGTAGCCGCAACAAACACTCCCAGAATGATTGCCAAGGGGGGAGTCGCCATAGGTAACACGAATAGCATCAGTACAAATGCCGCATTAGCGCCATAGAAGACACGCCATCTTAGAGGCACACCAGCTATTGTTTCATCCATGATGTGTACCGTATTTGCCAGTCTGTATCGCTGATAATAGATGAGTCCAACCCATGGTGCGGAGAAGACAATCGGCACGCCTATGTGATGGAAGAGTAAGTTCCACAATGGGTCTCCAAATGGCATCATCTGGGGTATGAAGAACATCAGCAGGAAAAAGTAGATTGGACCAATGATGGCAAGCACAACAACAGTGATCCGGGTCATTAACCAGTCTGGACTCAATGGTACGTCTCCAGACTATCGTTGTCCTGAGTCTGATATAAGTTTACACGGGACATGAAGAGAATTTATTTGGACGCTTGGAACAGGGAGAATCAAGTAGGTGTGAGTCGAGTGTACAAGAGGAAACTTACTGCATCTAGTTTTGTGAGAAAGAGCAAGCTGATCATAGGTCTGGATTTGACTTCTGACATGGCTGGCAAGAACGCTTCTGCTGTTCAAGCGGAGAAAAAACGGTTAGAGGATGAGGCACTCAAGATCATCTCACAAACTGCAGAACATGCAGTCGCATTCAAGATCAACCGTCATCTTGTCCTACCAGTCGGTCTCTTCGAGGGTATTCCTCGAATCATTGATGCAATCCATGATGCTGGAGTCACAGCAATAGCTGACATCAAACTGAACGACATCGGAAATACGAACAAACACATTGCCAAGTACTACTTTGATGCAGGATTTGACGCACTCATCGTAAATCCACTCGTTGGGATGGAGGGAGGTCTCGCAAGCGTCTTTGAAATGGCAACTCTGAAGAAACGTGGAATAATCACACTGTGCTACATGTCACATCCAGGTGTAAAGGAGGGATATGGCCTCTACGTTTCACCTGATGGTAAGAAGCCTGAACCGTTCTATATTCACTTTGCGAGAATTGCGCGAAAATGGGACACCGATGGTGTCATTGTCGGAGCTACCTATCCCGAGAAGATTACTGAGATTCGAGAGGTTCTTGGATCAGAGATTCCCATAATCAGTCCAGGAGTCGGAGCCCAAGGTGGTAGCGCAAAAACAGCGATTGACGCAGGGGCAGACTTTGTCATTGCTGCCAGGTCCATTGTCAATGCTGAAGATCCAGCAGCAGCGGCTGCTTCAATCAATTCAGAAACCAGATGAGAATTACAATCAATCGCACATTTTTGACGTTCACTTTTGTACATGGGAGTTCGGAAGCGTACGTTCTAAACAAGAATCCTGTGGAAAAGGATAAAGGCGTCTTGGAGTAGATGCATGTACAGAAGTGGACATACTTCTAATCTCTTGGATTGGTGTGGATCCTAGGGAGCGGTTATCAATGGCCAGAATAATGAATGGGTACAGCTTTGCTACCTGGACTAGTTTTATCGAAGAATCTCAGATTAGAGCTCTTCTCAAGTACAAGGTCAAGTACTATTTTGCTGGTGGAAAACCTGGTATAATGCCTACTGACATTTTCGCTGATATTATGGCTGATCTCAGCGAGCAATACAAGAAGGACCCAAAACTTGCGCTAGAGGACTTCAATTATGGACCAACTGGAGGTCAACCTTGGTTCCTGAAGACTTTGGCAGAACGTCTTAGCAGGGTCAGAGGTATTCCCATCGACTATGAGGAACAATGGGACAACGTATCAATTACTAATGGGTCTCAACAGGCGATATACGCAATTCTTGATACTTTGATTAATCCAGGTGATGTCATCATCACTCCCTCTCCTGCCTATCTCGGCTTTCTTGTTCCTGCAGTGAAGCTTGGAGCAAGAGTCATTACAATTCCTACCGATCTCGATGGAATCATCCCGGAGGATGTCGAGAAAGCAGTTGAGGTTTCAAAGAAGAAGCTTGGAAAGTGTCCTGACATCATCTATGTGGTACCTGATTCCGATAATCCCAAAGGCACAACACTCCCTCAAAAGCGGCGTCAAGCACTCTTTGATATAGCTGAAGCGGATGATATTCTTCTTGTTGAGGATTCTGCATATGCAGAAATCCAGTTCAAGCAGAATCCGAAACCAATCAAAACCCTCGACAAGGAGAACGAACGGGTTGCGTATCTGGGAACAAGCAGCAAAGAGGCTGCAGTACTTCGAGTCGGGTATTCAGTTCTTCCACCAACCGTAAGAGAACAGGTTCTGAAGGACAAGGGGTACTTGGATCTCTGCACAACCACACTAGTACAACGAATCCTTGACATCTATTACAAGAACCACATCGATGAAGCTATGAGGGTAGGAATACCTCAGTATCGCGTCAGGTACGAGGCGATGGCTAAGGCAATTGATGAATCATTTCCTGCTGGTACTCGAACCGATCCAACTGGAGGGTTCTTCATTTGGTGGCAGAGTGAAGACAAGAGCTTCAATGCTGGTGATTTCATGGAGAAGATTGGTATTCCCAATGATATTCTCTATGTTCCCGGTGCTGCCTTCTATCCAATCACAGGTCATAGACTGACCAAAGACAGCAAAGATCTTCGTGAGAGTCTTCCTGAACACAATACGATGCGACTCGGATTTTCATACGCTCCTCCTGAGATCATCACAGAAGGAATTGCGAGGCTGGGAGAACTGCTTACAAAGGAGCTCGGTTAGCTCAGATTGAGAAATTGACAAACACTGTGGCGCCATTCTTCATGGATCCAACATAGGCTCGCTCATAGGGTCCAAAGAGATCTACAAATCCTGAATTGATTGCCCACTCAATCCAAGACCAAGACGACTCTTGACCTAGTTTATTTTCTGCAAATTCACCGAATGTCCAGCTCAGATATCTCTCGAGATCAAGTTTCACAAACTGGAGTTTCTCCTGTTCCTCTGCCGAAGAGGTCGATATCTTTTCTGAAACATCATCAAGAGATTTTTGCAGTTTTGCATGGGTGTCAAGAATCAGCCTTCCGAGTTCTTCCAACTTTTCGTTCATCTTGTCATCTTGTTGCTTTTTCCTGAACCTCGAGGCCTTGCCCATGATGCTAAACATATCACCTCTATGAAGGACCTCTATCCCTTCCTTCTCGAGGCTCTTCGCCAGAGCCTCGTTCCATGGTGTATTGAAATAGATTCTTGGGTATTTCACGAAGAGTGGGAATGGTATAGACATGGCTGCTACTGATGGAATGATTTGGGCATAGTAGGCCGCCTCCCCTGGTCCTCCCACATGTGCCACAGTTGGTATGATGGTATCGACCAACATCTGTCTTGAGTCTACTCGGGGAGAGATGAGTGAGGCAATCTCTCCAAGAAATGGACTGTCAGCTGAAGTTTCAATCTCTACAGGTTGCGAACATGTAGGACATTTCCCTCTGAGTATTGCTGTCGAACCTCTCTCCTCATAGTGGAGTTCAGTCCTGCTAGAGTTACAACCTGGTTCTGGACATTCGTAGAAGAAGGGCACATAGTCTGGATCACGACGCCCAATACCAGTACTATATCCACTACTCTCGATAAGATCAGTGATCTCTCCATGGGTCTTCAGGAATCGGTCTCTGTTATCCCTAGCTAACAAGAACTCCATGCCTTCCACCAGCAGTTCACGTATTTTCTTGTGGGATGCTGGGACCAGTGGAATTCCCAGGTTTCCTACAACATTGAAGAGATGTGCCATGATTCGTTGAGACCACTCTCCAAGGGTGGATGTGCTCAGGAATGATTGTCTTACGCTTGTAATGGCCTGTTCAAGTCGTTCTTCGAATAGAAGACGTGAGTTGCCCTCAATGACCTTGAAGATTGGTCTGTAGCTTGATCTAAGGTCATCTTCGATTTGGTTCAACCAATCGTGTCCTGGTAGTGGGATCACACTTACAGGGGAATTTTCGTACCCTTCTGGTACTGGAATACTTACGAGATTTCCATTCGAACCCATGATTGGTGTTCGTATATTTGTGAGTTCAGTCTGCACAATGTCATAGTCAGCCACACAGAAGAAAGGAGTGAGTGGAATCCCTCTGTCTGTTGAAAGTGAAGCCACACGCACAGCAGTAATGGCCTTGTTCAGAATATATGCGGGACCTCCCATCACAACTGTTTGGTGCGCTGATTCAACTGCACCATCTGAGAGGTTGTTGATGTTCTCCACTACTTTAGGTGTCAATGCTCCAAGATCTCTGTTAACTTCCATCAGAGTTTCTTGAAGTATAGTATTCCTTTCTGGAATGTGCCAAAGTGTGTCCTTGTAGGCATTCAGAAGTGCAGGCGCTCTGTCAGCGACAGCATCCAATGTGATTGGTGGTGAATCATAGAGTTTCTCTGCGAGTTCTTGGTTTGCACCATTCCAGACGAACTCTTGGTAGATGTCAAAGACACTCGGTTTCAATGTGAACCTCATCCTCCCTTATGATACCACATCTTCGAATACTTTCTCGTACTTATCTACAATCTGCTTGGACGAGAATGATTCTTCCACACGTTTTCTTCCAGCCTCTCCGAGACTCTTTCGTTTTGAGTCATTTTCTAACAGTTCTATAACTGTCTGAGCATATTCCTCCTGTTCGAATCCTTTTGTGACCGCCCCATCCTTCCCTGGACGCACGAGTTCAGGAATACCTCCTGCAGGTGTTGTTACCACTGGAAGACTACATGACATCGCTTCCAAGAGCACTAGTGGCATTCCTTCCAGTGTAGAGTTCAGGAGGAACATATCAGCGGAGCACATTATCTCCTGCATGTTACTCTTCACGCCGAGTAAGTGTACATTGTTGCAGAGGTCCAAAGCCTCTATCTTTCTCTCCACTTCAATACGAGTTGGACCATCACCTGCGATGATCAACCGCACTTCAGGAAAGTGGTCAACGATTATCCTCATGGTTTCAATCAGTTCCACCACTCGCTTGACCTTTCGGAAGTTTGATGCATGGAGGAGAATCTTCTCCCCTGGATTGATTTCTGCAGCATCCGCTTCTGAACGGAGTCCGACACATCCACTCTCGACGATCAACCGCACACCACTCAGAGGTTTGAACCTTTCAACATCTATGAAATTGGGAATCACATGTATTTCTCTCTCGATTCCGAGCTCCTCGTGAGCCTTCTTCTTCAGAAACTCGGAAACTGCAGTGACAGCATTGGCTTCCTCAACGGTATGTTTCACAACTGGTTGGTATGCTGGGTCTAGACCCAATGTGTGAACATCTGAACCATGTAATGTGACAACGTATGGTATCCCAATAATCTCCCTCGCCATGTATGCTGACATTGCGTGAGGAATCGCATAGTGGGAATGGACCACATCCAGTTTCGAGGACTTCGCGACTTTGATAATCTTGGAAGCGAGTGCCATGGCATAGGGTGGTCCAGTGGTCTTGAACAACGGATAATCAAACCGGTCGACGAGATCCACGTGTACTCCAGTCGTCTGCTCCCACATGAGAGAGAAGGGTCTCTGGTAGGTGATAAAATGTATAATGTGGTCTCTATGGGCCAGTTCCTGGCCAAGACGTGTGGCGAGATGTCCTGAGCCACCGACTGAGGGATAAAGGTTGACTCCTATTCTCATCCTTCCATACTCCTCTCTCCCTCACATCCCTCCATGCCCCTTTAAGGCAAATGGTCTGGACAAAGGTAGAGTGCCAAACCTTGATTAGATGGTGTTAGAAAGAACTCAGTATGAGCGGTTCTGATGAGGGAACAATACTTGTTGTAATTGCGCATCCTGATGATGAAACTCTGGGTGCAGGTGGAACCATCAAGAAACACGCAGAACATGGGATTCCTGTCGATGTAATCTGCATGACTGGGAATGAACAGCGGAATGAGGAGCTCAAGAGTGCATGCGGCATTCTCAGAGCGAGGAATCTGTTTCTCAGTGAACGTGACGACTTTTCAATTGACACGGCCCTAACGAACGAGGTTGTTGGAGCAATTCTAAAGTCCAGACCTAGGATTATTATCACTCATCATTCGGAGGACTATAACCGTAACCACCAGCAGTGCGCTCGCATCGTCGATGAGGCTGTGGAATGGGCCTCACACACCACTATCTTTGATGATGCGCACAGGGTCGAGAAGATATACAATATGGAGATCAACACACTGATTTCCAGACCCAATGTACATGTTGACATCACTGATTCATATCGAGCTGCATTGGCGGCCCTCAAAAAACACAAGTCTCAGGTCAAGAAAGCTGATACTTTCTATGAGAAACTCTATGATGCACGAACTCGTTTGCGAGGGGTTCAAGCTGATTGTGAAAGAGCAGAAGCATTCTCAATAACCCTTCCTAGACATGCTGGTCCCTTCTATCGTGAAAATAGTGTGGATCTATTGATTTAGAGGTTCTATGCACCTTCAGACTTTCTTCTTCTGGCTGCGAGAAGTTGTTTGAGCTCTCCCATCATACTCATTCCACCACCAGCTCCAGCTGGTCTTGGAGTAGGTGCTTTGGCCATTGTTGGGATTGGCTCTCCACCACTAGCCGCGGCCGCTGGATCTGCAGCTGCTGCAGGTCCACGAACCGCCATTGAGGACATCCTGTTCTCCAACGCATCAACTTTGCTCTCTAAATCCATGATAGAAATCTGGATATTGGTTATGGCCTCAGTCAGCTTTGTTGTGATTATACTGACCACTTCTCCAAGCTGACGGATCTTCTCTTCATTTGGGTCTTTCAATGCCCATTCGAACTCATCCATGATTTCTGCTTCAAGCTCTTTCTTTTCATCTGGCATTAGAAATACCCCGTGATTTGACATGAATTGCTGTAGTCCCGCTATAAACCTTGTTTGCACTTAAGAATCAAGCTGATTCTATTGCGGACTTGACGACCTGTTCAGCTGTTCTCAGAATCTCCTTCACTATGTCCTCTGTGGGACCTTCACAGGTGATTCTGATTACTGGCTCTGTTCCTGAAGGTCTCACAAGCACCCATCCCTGTTTCAGTGAGATTCCAAGCCCATCCACTGTGATGACATCCACCCTGTCCTTCAACTTCTCTGGCAATTCAGTTGTCAATCTGTCCATGACTGATTGCTTCTTCTCGTTCGGACACTTCAGTTTGCTCCTGAGGAGCGGATATTGTGGAATGTCTTTAATCAGTTGGCCAAAACTCTTTCCGGTTTGTGCCATGAGTTCGAGGACTCTGCATGTAGCCAAGAATGGTTCTGGTGCAAGATGCGCTTCAGGAAAGATATAGACCCCACAGGCCTCTCCTCCAATGACTCCCTTTGCTTCACCCACCTTGATAGCCACTTGTATATCTCCGACTGGAGTGCGAATTGTTTTTCCACCAGCCTTCTCAACAGTTTCATCCAAGACCAATGAGCTGTCCACCGTAGTAACAACCGTCTTCTCTGTTGACCCTTTCAGCATCTGCTCTGCAAGGAGAGCAATCGTTCTGTCTCCTCGAATCACCTCCCCTTCCTCAGTGACGAACACGACTCTATCAGAGTCTCCATCATGAGCGATTCCAAGGTCTGCACCCGTCTTCTTGATCATGTCCATGAGGTCTCCTAGAGACTCTTCTTCTGGTTCAGAGGGTCTTCCTGGAAAGTGACCGTCTAGTTGTCCGTTTATTGTGACAACATTGCAGTTGAGACGTTGCATCAGATATGGAGTGAGTACACATGCCGCTCCGTTTCCTGG
>JBHLRZ010000030.1:34910-42058 GCA_048882045.1 Candidatus Thorarchaeota archaeon
TGCTAATAGTCTTCAGATGGTTTGCAGTCCGGTCCTACCAGAGAAATCGTGGTGTCACTACACCGAGTGATTATTCTTGGTTAACCAGAATGGGAAAAAAGATAGCAGACTCAGAAAGTTTGAAGTTTTCAATCATTTATGTCGTCGTGTTGTGTTTGGTCTTCCTAATCACGCTTTCATATTCATATGACATGTGGAAGCTTTACTCTCTGCCTTCGTTTGGTTGGCTACCCAGGCCTTTTGTATCAACACTGCTTGCTCTTCCAGTTCTTCTATTGATTCTATGTGCAGGAGTACTCTTTGTCACGATGACATCACGTGGTCTTTCATGGTGGGACACCAGAGTCATCAGCTTTAGATTCTATGGTTCTCGTAGACGAGTTCCATACATGAAGGATGAAATTCAATCTCTAATTGAAGAGAATAGTGCTGGGATGGAAACATATCGTGCCTACCTCACCATTGAGCGACTATTCAAGCATGAATTCTTGGCTGGAGAAGTTGCACGAGGAATAATCAAGAACGCTGATCCCGAGCTGCATCAGGAACTAGAGTCATCACTCATGGAACGGGGAGCTCCACAAAAGGTGAGCCGCTTGGTTCTAACAGGTTCCATCATACTATTGGTACTTTCAATTTGGTTTCTCTTCCTTGAATCTTTCATCGATACGCCATTGGCTCGAAGCAGTGTCCTGGCTGACGCATTCTTCACATTGTTCATTGTATTCTTCTTAATGTGGATGGTGGTATTATCCCTCGAGCTTCCGAAACTGACGCCAACTGAGTATATGAAACTGAAGGAAACTCCAGAGTGACTCACAGAAACTATGCTCAAAGAAGTTCTGCGTAGACGCAAATGCTGATTATTCCCATTACTTGCTTCCAATTTGGATTCTCAGGAGAAACGCCATATGACAACCGATCCTGAACTTGCACAGAGCATTGATGATTTCTATGCTGCTGAACTTGGTCCAAAGGAGTTTGCCTTCATCTATACTGGATATGCTAGCATCCTGATTAGGACAAAGAAGTCGGTCGTAGCCTTGGATCCCTCCTCTCTCTTTTCAAAGGTCATGGACAAGATTCAGCAAATTGACCTCATCACTTACAGTCACAGCCATTACGACCACTACGACTTCAAGAATGCAGTCGCACTCTACAAGAAGACAGATGCACATATCATTAGTGAGTTCAACATGGTGGAGGAGCTTCGAAAGAAGATTCCTGAGGAGAAGGTGCACTCGGGTCCCGAGGACTTCAGGGTTGTGAAAGGCGACCCCAAATTCAAGCTCGACGGTATTGCAGCTGAACTTCATCGGGGAGTACATCCACGACCAATCATTCAGCTGCGAGTTTCTATCGGTAGACTGAAGGTCTTCCACGCTGCTGACTCTGGCTATTGGCCTGTCAGGAACAAGAGGGTCGATGTGGCATTCCTCCCAACTGGTATTCCCTCTCCGACCTGTCATCCAGGTGTGGCTCTCGCCATGGCAATGGATCTCAGACCTTCGATTGCAGTGGCTGTGCATGGAGAGGATGAGCAACATCAGAAGTTCAAAGAGCTTGTTGAGCACGAACTCCCTGAGACCATCGTCGTCATTCCGCGTGAGAACGAACTTGTCATTCTAAACAAGTCATGACTGCCCTTTCCGGTTTCTGATTCCGTTGTTCCTCTGTTCTCAGGTTGGTTCGTGGTCCTCACCATCATTAATTTCTTGGGAAACATCCGGTGTCTTTTTCGGTTCCAGTTTCCTCCACATGTTCATGTATGAAATCAAAATCAAGATGCTCCAGATGAACCAGACTGTGTACAGAGCAATAGTGGGGAAACGATAGATAAACAGTGGATCAGGCTGTAGAATCACATTGACCTGTAGTACTGATATGGCAAGAATCACCTCGACCGATAGATTATCGTTCGGATTAAGCAAGCAGTAGGTCCACCTTGCAGGTGTAGCTAAGTTTGAGAAGACATAGGGCAACCTAAAATCAAAAAACTCTCCATCCGATAAGACCGTTTCTTGCTGTCGGACTTGCGGGAGATTCTCATCGATAAGGTAGAATGAGATGTTGCTGTCTGAGGGAATGAGATGTACAATCATGCCTACCGGATTAATTGCATGGATATTGGCCAATCTCAGACTGGTAATGCTCTCATGAGGATTGAGAGAAACTATTGTCCCAGTCACTTCCATCCCCCCGTTCTCAATCCCCACAAGGCTGTATTGTCCGTAGAAGTGAAATGGTAAGAGTATGAGGGTGAGGACCACGACAACCAACGCGCTGTTGTCACGCTTCTGTTGCCATGTCATGGCTTTCCATCTCTCGCCAAACAGTATATAGAGTATTATGATGATGACTACAACAAATGCTGGCCAGGAGGAGTACTGGAATCCAAACTGGTATAGCATCTCACTACCCTCCTAGTGATCATCTCGCTTTCACAAATAAGTCCTTGCTGACTCTGACTAAATCAGGAGCTAAATCTTACTGTAATCTAACGAAACCTCTCTTTTTATCACCCCGGCCCAGAAGAGCACTCCGATGAACAAGAATGCATGAATGGCAAACGAGCCGAAGTATAGAACCCAGTAGAGAAGGGGATCAATTTCAAGCTGCTCAAAGACATAGACTTCGAAAATCCAAATGGCAAATAGAAAAACTGCAACAACTATCCCAATGTTTCGCCTACTCCCATCTTTGTCCGCACTCATTACTCTCACTTCGCTATGGACACACACTGAACCTAAATCTTACGAAACCTTATTAGTACGGTGAGTCGTTTATCGCTTCAGACGTCTTACCGCATATCACATTAGGGTGACTATACATATGAGCAGCACTTACGACTATCTTTTCAAAATCGTTGTATTAGGAGAGGGCGCTGTTGGTAAGACCGCTATAGTCACTCGTTTCTCCCACGGCTTCTTCCGTACTGACTACAAGACAACCATTGGGAGTCAGTTCGCTGTCAAGAACGTCGACATCAGACGCGATGACGACAGCAATGTCACCGTGAAGCTGCAGATTTGGGATGTAGCAGGCCAGTCACGATTTCAGATTCTAAGGCCGATGTACTACCGCGGGTCGAGCGGTGGACTGCTTGTGTTCGATGTGACCCGACGTCGGACCTTCATTGTGCTCGAGGAATGGCTCGACGAGCTCCACAAGGCAATCAACAAGGAGATTCCGTTGGTGTTGGTCGCAAACAAGACGGACCTTCCGGACCGTGTCGTCGAACCCTCAGAGGGAAGGGAGTTTGCAGACAGGCACAACATGCCTTACATCGAGTCCTCAGCAAAGACAGGTGAGGGTATCGTTGATATCTTCCAAGAGCTGGCTGAGATTCTGGTGAAGACCCGCGAGAAGTCAAACTTCTAGGCTGATTTTGGTACGAAACCCAAGCAATATCAGTGGGTACTACTCATCGTAGCAGGTCAAAATGCCAGACGTCGATGAATCATATCCAGTCAACATGATACCTGCGTTAGCGTGGGCGCTGGACCTCTATTTCAAGTCTGGAGCCCCTTTCAAGGATGGGAAGACGATCGAGCTCATCTTTCCAATAGGTGACCACAAGGAGATGATGCGAAAGAAGGGGACCCATGAGATCTTCATGTTCCTGTCCAAGCGTAAGCTCTACCTGAAGGCCCGATGTGATTTTGACAAGAAGTGCTCCTTCAACTCAGAACGAATAAACGCATGGGACAGGAATGCAGTTAGGACCCTTGAGTGGGGAGAAGCTGACTCGAAGACCTTTTTCAAGGCTCTAGTGAAATGGATTAACAGACTTGATTTTGACTTTGTGACACTGATCCGGGCACTCAACACTGTGTGTGACAGGCGAGTCGAGATACCCATGAAGACTAAGTATGGACGAACGTTCAAGAAGTTCGACGAATATCGACGAAACAAGTGGCCTGAGGATATCACCCCCGACAAACGTGATCGATTCCTTGAGGAAGTTATGGTCCGAGTTTCCTTCTGGATGCTATCTGCCCATCAGGTTGGTACCCTGAAGTAGTTCCAAAGTTTCAAGAAACAAATGGCATCACAAGGAAGATGTAGATGAGCGTAAAGATTGCCATTGACACTCCTGCTAGGATGAAACTCCAAGTATGTATCTTAGAGATAAACTTTGCAAACCTCTTCTTGTAGGCAGTGACTATGTAGAGAATTACTAGGTTCGCCTTGTCCAAAGGAATGGCTGTCTCCTTGTCCTCATCGATGTGTCTGTCAAACTCTCTCTCGAGATCACTCAGGAATGCCTCGTGTGTCTGGGATTCATCAGGTATCTTGTCGCTCAGCATCTTCTCAAAGGCTGGTATGTTTTTCTTGAAGTACCACCTCTCTTCGATCCAGTCATATTTCTGATGTGGATACTGAAAGTTGGAATCAAGGTGATGTTTAAACACGCATGCTGTACCTCCGATGAGCAGAACTAGCAGAGGAGGAACGAAAATGTATGTATACGGATGTGTTGTCCAGTCATAGTTTGCAATCAGAGTGACAATGAGACCCAGTCCTGCGATGGCAATGGCCACAAGCGTGTTTGATGTTGAAGCATTCTCCTGTCTGATGTTTTCATAGTACTCTGCTCTATTCACTGTGAACTCAATCAGCGTTACGATACGGTCGTACAGAAAGTCGAGCTGTTCGGGATCTTCAGGCAATGGTTTCGAAATAATCTCGAAATACCTTTTCTTGAATTCCTCCTCAGACATGGTCTTCAATCTTCTATCCTCCATGGAATGGAGAACAATACAACTCGGCCTTAAGTTCTTCTCAGAAACATTAGACCAGACAATTTTGACAAATCAAAACTGCTTTAGAGCAGACATGCCTGTCTTTGACTGAGGTAGATTCGATTATATGAACATCGGCCTGCTTGTGAATCCAATTGCTGGTATGGGCGGACGTGTCGGTCTTAAGGGAACTGATGGTGTCGTAGCGGAAGCCATCAGGAGAGGTGCCACACCAGTCGCTCCGGGAAGGGCATTGGAGTTTCTATCCTCGTTGGAACCCATCCTAGAGATGAAGAGGAATGGAGATGAGGTCAGAATCATCACCTGTCCAGGTATAATGGGAGAGGATGTCACTCAAGAAGCAGGTCTGAAACACGAACTAGTGGATATAGATATAGATAACTCCACTGATGCCTCTGATACAAAGGAGTGTGTCCTGGCTCTATATGAGAAAGGAGTCCGGTTACTCGTCTTTGTTGGCGGCGATGGCACTGCAAGAGACATTCTTGATGCTGTGAACGATTATGAACTTGAAGATCTTCTGATTCTCGGTGTCCCTTCTGGAGTAAAGATGTACAGTGGAATATTTGTAGTTCATCCCGCAGATGCTGCTGAAGTGATTCGTCTGGTCCTCGACGATACTGCACAAACTGCTGAATTTGAGATCATGGATGCTGATGAACGGTCCATACGGAAGGACCAGTTCATCATTCGACTCCATGGATATCTTACTGGTCCATCTGTTCCAGCACGATTCCAAGGTGCAAAACAGGCGAGTCCAGAAACTACAGACGAATATGAGGCTCAAGAGGCAATTGCAAGGTATGTTATAGAGCAGATGACCGATGATGGATCATACATCTTGGGTCCTGGAACCACAGTGAAGACCGTTACAGACATGCTTAGGGTCAAGAAGACCACACTTGGTGTGGATATCTATCAAAATGGCAAGATACAGAACGATGTGAATGAGCAGGAGATTCTTGATATTGTGAAGGACTTCAGCAATGTAAAGATCATCGTTTCCCCGATTGGTCATCAAGGAATGTTGTTTGGAAGGGGTAACCAGCAGATTAGTCCGAGCATCATTGAGAGGGTCGGGAAGGACAATATAATGGTCATAAGCACTCCCTCCAAGCTTAAGGGGATTGCAGGTGAAGTCCTTAGAGTGGATACTGGTGACGCTCAGGTGGACGAGATGCTCAGAGGTTACATCCGTGTAATCACTGACTATAATGAGATGAGGTTGATTAAGATAGAGTAGGAGCGGATTGTGTGATCGTGTTGATGACAGACTTTGGAGAGTCTGAATATGTTGGGGTGATGAGGGGTGTCATATATTCTATCCACCCTAGTGCTCAAATTGTTGATCTCACTCACTCTGTACCGTCACAATCCATACGTGAAGGGGCATGGATTCTCCTACGGAGCTACAAATACTTCCAACCTGGGACTGTCTTCGTTTCAGTCGTTGACCCGGGTGTCGGAACTGCACGTGATGCAGTTGTCGTGGTGACGGAGAACTACATCCATATTGGGCCAGACAACGGATTGCTGTTTCCTGCTGCCTCCGATGACGGTATTGAGATGGTTCATAGGATCTTGATAGATGAGCGAGTTTCACGTACATTCCACGGTCGTGACATCTTTGCAAAAGCGGCTGCGTATCATGAAACTGGTACACTGAGTGTGATGTCTACCGAAACCAAGCCTGGTTTGGACCAAGCACTGGTGTTTCATCAGGAGGGTCGTGAGGGAGAGGTCGTAAGGATTGACAAGTTTGGTAACATCGTTACTAACATTCCTCCTGCTGCAAAGAAAGACTACAAACTATCAGTCAGGAATGAAGTCAGAGAACTACCATTTGTAGGTACTTACGAATATGGGCTTGAGAACAGCATATTTCTTGTGGCGAGTAGCTACGACACTCTTGAGATTGCAGCCAAGAATAGACCTGCCACTGACTTCCTGGCACTAGAAGTTGGTGACCAACTTAAAATTGAATGAGTACTATGAATCTCCCTTGTAGAAAGGGCACAATTCTTCTTGACAGTCTCTACTCTTTGTTGAATATTTGCAGGACTTGAGTTCTGGAGGTTCTCCCAGATCAATCTGGTATTCCTCTCTAAGGATGTCCATTGCTGCTTTCATTCCATAGTATGTTGCCCGTTTGCAACATCTTCTCAAACCGTCCTGTGACATGTAGAGTGCGGTAGAAGTTGCTTTGTGGGCCACTGTTCGTTCAGGCCCCTTTGTTGGTGTGGCTCCCACAAAGAGTGCTACACTGACACCGGCTCCTACACATGCACCGCAGGTTCCTGCATATCCACAGAATCCGCCAGGAATCTTCGCACCACGAGAAATTCCTTCTAGAACAACACCAGTGGAGATTGCAGAACCATC
>JBHLRZ010000031.1:0-15574 GCA_048882045.1 Candidatus Thorarchaeota archaeon
CTCATATCAACCACATCGCAGTTATCATTTGCACTTACATCGAGGGAGAAAAGGGTTTTCCACGTCATGACGACAGAGTTATAAAACAAACACAGAGTGACGCTCTGAGTGCGACGGTGAATCTGATGGTAAACAAGGAAAAGACACTGAAGCGAGAACTGACCAGGCTCCGGAAGACCCAGAATCCTCAACAGCTCGATTTTAGAAGAATGAGGAAGGTCAGCACCGCCAAAGCCAAACTCAAGAGGCTCAAGAGAAGACCAGTCGCAATTGCACCTGAGGCTCCTAGAAAGAAGAAGACCAAGCTAGAGAAGGCAAAGAAGCCAAAGAAAGAGAAGAAGCCTGAGCTTGAGTTAGTCGATGATGAGGCCGAACTAGAGTTCATGGATGAGCTTGATGAGATTGAAGAAGAGCTCATTGCTGAACGAGAAGCAGAAAAAGAGAAGGCTAAGGCTGAAAAGAAGAAAAAGAAGAAAGAGAAAGAGCCTGAGCTAGAAGTCATTGAAGAGGAAGAACCCAAGAAGAAGGAAAAGGAGCCGGAGCTTGAGGTCATTGAAGAGGAAGAACCAGAATTAGAAGAGATTGTTGAAGATCTGGACCTTGAAGACCTCTACTCCTATGATGAAGACATTGACGAAGAGGATGTCTAATAGCTCGTCTTTAGCCATGAAAAAGAATAAGACGGTCATTACACTCAGTCGTCACTAGGCAGAGTGATGTCATGACCAGTCTTCTAGATGTTGTGAAGTGGCTCCAACAGCTAGCTCCAAGAGAGCTCACTGTTCGAGGACTCGAGAGTAGAGTGGAGATAGGCCCACAGACACAGACTGAGCAGACAAATACAACGGTCAATAAGCTGCTCATCGCTACATATCCTTCAGCACGAGTCATTACAAAAGCCACTCAAGACAAGGCCAATCTTTTGGTCACATATAGACCACTGTTTCCCTTTGCAATAGATCGACTCTCTGGACTGGATCTTGTACGTGTTAGACTGCTCACAAAGAACTACATCTCATCCTATGTCATTGGCAGTGGGTGGCTCTGCGCAAAGGACGGTCTGAACGAGGCACTGATTCAAAGTCTAGGTATGAAACAGACTGGCGATTTCATGACCGAAGGTGACTTTGGGGAACTCGTGGCGATAGGAAGAGCTTGCAGACCACCTGGTGTAAAGAACCACTCAGGATTTGTCAACTATATCGCAGGTAAGTTGAACCTCGACAATATCCTATTTACTGGGAACCTCGATGACGAGGTTGATGATGTCCTAGTTATTGCAGGAACTAATTTGGACATGCCTGAAATCATCAACGCAAAGAATCAGGATTTAGTAACTCTGGTGACTGGAGAGCTCTCTCCTGAGATTAGACTACTAGCAAATGAAGAGGGAATCAACACGCTAGAACTTGGTGCCTTTGCCTCAGAGGAACCTGGAATGAGGCGACTTAAGGATGTCATGAGTTTAGAACTTCCTGAGCTGAAGGTAGATTTTATTGAATCGATTAATCCGACTAAAGCCCTGAGGGCATACAAAGACGATATGGCTTAGTTCATTCAGGAGGCAGTCTGATCAGAACTACATTCTTGTTTCTGGGGACTCCTACATGTCCAGCAACTGGATTACACTTTGTACGCATGATATGAACAATTGGGCATGCAGGCTCAAACTCGGTCAATGACTCGAAGTTGCCCATTCCTTTTGCGACGATGAGCTCTGCGGAGTTAAAAAGGTCAATGAATTCTTTGGAATTTCTTTCGAGATTCACTCCAATAGCTGAAGCACCTGTGGTTCGAACTTCATCAGCACATTCACCCAATGCTACATCTTCCGCGTCAATCATGGTAGCATCATTAAGAACAGGTCCACCTTTGACCACAGCGATTACTTTGGGACCCAGCTTCTTAATCTCACGAATGAGTATCATATCAAGGACTATCTCCCCAGCATTGTCCATAAGGTAGAGGACTTCCTCAGCCCTTTCACAGAGTTTTCTGAACTGGTCGACGTGGTCTATCACAAGGTCCGATTCCACATTGTCCAGAATGACACGGAGTTCTTCTAGACTAAACTCACGTCCTGTAACATCGAACTCGATTGAATTGGCTGCAGCAGCGATTAGAGTTCCCATTCGAAACTGATGATTAGGAGTTTCCTGTTCTGCAACAAGTTCTTGAAGCTCGGGAAGAATGCCAAGAGCCATCTCATTGGACATGTGCTTCAAAGACTCGTACGGATCGTTCCCAGTCATCTTCTGTACGATTAGGTCCCTTTCTGTCCCAATGTGACTTGGAACTGCAGCTCCATTGAAGTTCTCCCCAAGAAACTTTGTCATCACCTCGACTATATTCATCTGGAGGTCATGATCATCAGTTGCCAGCTTTATCTGGTTTATCGCCCTTTCGAGTAGGCAATGAGCACATTCCATTGTCACTTTCATATGGTTCTCCTGTTCGAGGCTCAGAAAATCCTATGAAAAGTCAACCGCTATGTACTATTTTCTCAGTGGTCCAGCAAGGCTCTTGAGGACTTCAGCAGGTTTATCGGACTTTGCAACCGCAGAGGCAAGAAGAACACCTTGAGAACCAAGCTTCATTGCTGCAGAAACATCATCGCCATTACTGATTCCAGCGCCGCAGAGAATGACAACCTCATCATTGACTTTGCGAATCAGATCCACAGTACCAGTGATAACTTCTGGTTGAGCCTGGGAAACAGAGATTCCAGAACCTATGAGTTCAGGAGGTTCTACAGCAACAGAGTCAGGATTCATTGTGGCTGCAGCAACACTCACTGCGGGATTGTTAGTACATACGACCGTGTAGAGATCTAATTTCCGAGCCTTAGTGATTGCTTCTTCAATGTCAGCCAATTGCATTCGATTCTCCGAGTGGTTGAGTAGAGTTCCTGAACATCCGGTTTCAACAAGAGTCTCACCAAGCGTGTGTCCGGTGAAGCGACCAGGATCTCCTGCATCCATGTGTTGCGAGAAAACTGGAATATCAACTGACTGCACAACTCGATATAGGTCAGGAATCTGTGGAGCGACGACGATAGGAACATCGAATTCTTTAGAAACTGACTCACAGGTCTTGGCAAGTTTGACTGCAGCTTCACCTGTCGCCTGCGGATAGGTCTTGAAGTTGATAATGACTACCGGTGTTTTAATCTCTGGCAAATTAACACCACCTGAACATGGCAGTCTGATGCTTGTGCCCGTTTTAACTATTGCTAGAGATGAGGGCTACCTGGCGGCTCCTATGAGTAATTTCAGAATAGGAACACGAGCGTATCCTTTTCTATTGAGGTCTATTATCGGCTTACGGGTTTCAATCTTGATGAATCGCCCAGCTTCGGATGTCTTGTAGTGTTTCAGGTAGATTCTGGAGAATTCAGTGAATGTCGCTGCCGCAAGGAGGTCACTTACAGAGTCGTTTGAGATTCTTATATGAGCGTCTTCATCAGTAGCTTTCCCAACCTTTGTTTCAATGTTTCCAAGGGCAGCCTTTCCTATCCAGAATCTCTCACCCATTGCCATGAATTCAAGGGTGAACTCGTGGGTCCCTTCAAGTCCATCAGCCATCTTCTCGTCATTCAACATGTACACAAGACGATCTTGGATGGAGTCGTGATAGGGTATGATATCACCTCTACCCTCAGGTATGGGTTCAGCAACCTCACTAGCAGCGGGCTCTTCTTCAGCTACCTCTGCAGGCTCAGCTTCTACTGCAGGTTCAACAGCTGGTTCTTCTACAGCTGGAGCTTCTTCTTCTGGTTTCGCTTCAGTTTTTTCTTCGTCTTTCTTTTTTCGTCGGAAGAATCGTGACATATCGAGTTCGCTCCTAGTCGAGAGCAATACTTGTCCCTGTCTTGCTCATGAGTTGGAGTGAATCTATATAGAAAAAGGTAGTTCAGCTGTATCTATTTCACTGGTTCAACAGGCATATCTGGCATTGCTAGTTTCTGTATCTGTGCGATGAGAGGGAGACTATTAGTTGGTTTTCGTTCTCCCCAGAGCTCGTCTACAAGAAGATCGCGAATGGCTATTCTGATTACCTCTGATCGATTGGGATATTTGTTTTGTCCAATCAACTCATCTACACCTTCGACATATGTCTCTGGCAGGCATATAGTGACGACTCTCATTCTACACCAAGGAATTGCAGTGCAAAGGACATAATGAAACGGTGTCTGATTGTGGTGCGTATCGGGGTATTACTAGGTTTTAGGGTTGGAGAACTATCTTTCCGAACTGTTCGCCCTTTTCTAGTCTTTCATGGGCTGTCTTTGCTTCTGATAATTTATGAACCGAATCCACAACTGGTGTGAGACTTCCATTCCAGACCAATTTGAGAACATCTCGTAGTTCAGATCGGCTTGCCATTGTTGAGCCAAGAATTTCGAGCTGTTTCCAGAAGACCAGACTGACGTTAGTCATTGCTTTAGAACCTGAAGTCGCCCCACAGGTCACAAGTCGACCCCCCTTTGTGAGACTTCTAAGACTCCGTTCCCATGTCACCTCACCAACTGAATCCACAACAATATCAACACCTCGTTTGTTGGTGAGTGTCCACACTTCCTTGTGATAGTCTGGAGTCTTCTTGTGGTTGATTCCAACATCAGCCCCGAGTGCGATAGCCCTCTCTATCTTCTCATCAGAGGAACTTGTCACAAGAGTACGTGCTCCAGCAGAATTGGCGATCTGGAGAGCTGCGAGAGAAACACCACCACCAATCCCGATGATCAAAACACTATCACCCTGCCTAATCCTTGCTTTGGGATGAAGCATCCTCCATGCTGTCATGAACGTGAGTGGAGCTGCAGCGAGATGTGGAAAGTCAAGATCAACATCTTCAGGGACAGGAACGATATTCAAAGAGTCTACAGCAATGCGTTCAGCATAACCCCCTCGAGAGTGTTCTCCAATGATTCCATATTGAGCACAGAGTGATTCTTCTCCAATATTACAAAACTCACAGACTCCGCAGGACGTGCCTGGATCGATGACTACCCTTTGACCAGGTTGTAGATCTTCTGAAACATTGACGTCAACTTCTCTGATGACACCTGAGATGTCACTTCCTAGAATGTGGGGCATTTCGAGGTTGAGACCTGGAATTCCTTTCCGGACAAATAGATCAAGATGGTTGAGAGCTACAGATTTCACGTCGACCAAGACTTGTCCTTCTTTGATTTCAGGATCCGGAAAGTCTTCATACTTTAGTACATCCACTGATCCGTGTTCATGGAATACGGTTGCTTTCATGGAACATCATCCTCTGGTTTATTCACTTCTTGACATAAAACCTAGGATATATGACGAATAAGACAAGTTTAAGACTGCGCACCTAGTAGCTCCATCAAATCCTGGTGATCTAAATGGCTAAGGGAAAAGCTGGAAAAGTTCGAGCGAGCCACATCCTTGTTAACAAGCACGGTCAGGCATTAGCGCTGATAAGCAGAATCAGAGAAGGCGAGGATTTCAGAAATATTGCCATGCAACATAGCACTTGCTCATCAAAGAAGAAGGGTGGAGACCTGGGATGGTTCTCAAAAGGTAAAATGGTCCCTGAGTTTGAGAAGGCAGCTTTCGGCCTTAATGTAGGTGCAATGACAAACGAACCTGTGAAAACCAAGTTTGGGTATCACATCATAAAACGGACTGGTTAGCAACAGACTGCTTCTCTCGCTCCAATTGATTGCAAGAAAAGTCCTTAAGATTTGGACTCTCTGCCGAGTACATGTCTGGGAGGAGAAGAGAGTGGATTAGTTGGACTATTTTGGCGAGTTCTATTCTAGTCCATTCTGTATTTATTGTGTCGCTCTTTACAGGGACGTTAGATCCCCTTTTTCATGACACGAGATATATCCTTGACAAAGGAATCGACTTCTTCGCCTTTTATCAAGCGGGACATAATGTTTTGAATGGGATTGACTGCTATGCAGTCCCTGACCCTCTGACTGTCCCCTATATGTTCCCCTATCGCTATCTTGCGTACTTTGCATATTCTTTCGGAGCTATCTTTAATCTTGCACCTCCTGTACTGGCATATTGGATTTGGGATGCAATAATACTGATCAGTGTCTGGTTGGCTGCGTTCAGAACACGTTCAGTTTCCAAGACTCTTGGTCGACAGGACTGGGAGTGGCGCATTGGAGTGAGTATGTGGTTGATCTTCTCTCCAGTCTACATTGAACTCTATCTGGGGCAAGTTACTCTCATGGCTGCAATCCTAATGTTTTTCGCACTCACCTCAAAATCCTTCGTCAAGGGTCAGGGAGGAAATTGGACCATGACCACCTTGTGGACCATAGGAGGGCTCATGAAGTTGATTCCATTCTTCATTGCACCGGTACTCATAGCAGCTGGAAGGGTTCGTTCTGTATTGGTTGCAGTCGCTGTCTTTCTGGTAGGAGTGTTTGCAGTCCCATCAGCTTTGGAATCGTTGCAATTCTTTCTCACATTTAATTCAGGCCAATTGGTTTATGTCAATCCGTACATCGGAAACCATTCACTAAAGATGCTCCTCTATTATCTCCTTGGCGAACCAGGTCCAGATTTCGCTGTAATTACAGGACTAATTATCGGAATCTTCTTGGTGCTAACTATTGGAACGACATTCTACTCACGAGATGTATGGGCTTGTGCAGGCATGTTCTCCCTGTTGTTCTTCTTCATTATGTTTGATGTTTGGGAGCATCATTATACATTTCTTCTGCCCATCATGGTGCTTATGTGGATTAGAGGAGAACCTGGGAAGATGTCACGATGGGTGCCTTTCATACTGACGCTTCTGATGAGTATACCCATGTTGCCACTTGTTGAATTTCTTGCAGGCGCAGCTCCCGGAGTCCATCCGATAAACCTTGATCCTGTGTGGCTGATTGTCTACCATAGCTCCAAAGTCGTACCTGCCCTCATATTGTATGTTTGGCTCATGAGGAAAGCATTGCAATCAACAAGGGATGAGGAAATTCTAGGAAGTACTCAAAACGCCTACATAATGGCGTGGAACAATCTAATCGCAGGTAGTTACCCTACAATTGAGGGAGGGATAATTATCCAAAAGGAGCTGGGAACTATAGAGCGGGATAAGTGAGGGATCTTGTTCATGAAAATTGGACAGGGACCATTTGGTCCCAATCCTATACTATTCTGCGGAATCTGACGTGTCCTTAGACTTCCCCTTTGGTACAATCTCTTCCTCTATGAATCGATTTTCGCAGCGTGTAAGGACCTTGGGGAGTGTTGTATATTCCATCTCATTTTCACTAAGACGATGAGGTTGGAATGGTCCGATGCGTCTAAGATAGTCTGCTATCTCCATGCCTCTCTGGCGAGTTATATCAAAGGCAACATCATTAAACAGGTCAACGGGGCCAATAAGCATACCATTGGACACCTGGAAACCAAGACCAACGACTCGTGGAGGTCCGTCAAACCGAGTACATCTCGAGTCCTCCAGACTCACCGGGAGAAGAGGACCAGCGTGGGAACCACGCATCCAGCCTGAAACTAGGTGAGGTAATGTGAAAGCCTCGAGCACTTCACCCATTGCAGGAAGACCAGAATGTGCTCGGATAATTGCCACTGGGTCATCCTTTCCAACATACTTCCCTGCTACTGCATGAAGTTTGTCAGTGCTGACAGAAGCAGTGATCATTCCGTCATGACGGTAGACCTTCTTGATGGTGTAGCGACCTGTGCTACCAAGCAGTGCGAGTACATCATATGATTCTTCAGGAGTCTTCATGTTGATGAAACATGGGACATCCTTCATGATATCCTGAATAATGAAATTAAAACCATCATGGAGGTTGGGATCTATGACCAGTCCAGCTGTGTTGAATGGGTCGGCATATATCTTGTACAATGGGAGGTTGAATGCACCAGGTTCAGTCTTATCGGCCATAAAGACAGCAATTGGTTCAGACTTACGCTCCTCAATCACCATCTCTGCAGACCCAGGACCCATACCCTTTACATTCCCACTGAATGTGTCAGCAAGCATATCTTGCCCAGCTGCATAGATCTTCTTCTCTCGGGCAAGTTCTGTACCCTTCATGAAAGTATCCCACGCGAGCTTGTGTACATCCTCATCACCTTCGCCCTTGTTGTGGGTCATTATCAACTCAAGGTCGTCACCGGCGTTGGAAACATAGAAGTCGTTGATTATCTTCTTGTTGACTGCCTCTTTCATCTCCTTTCTCGCAAGTTCAAAGAGAAAGTCAGGTACTACTACATGACCGGCTAATGAGCCGATATCCGCTTTGATTACGCTAATGGTTGTTTCTACCATCCGTATCTCGCTCCATTAATTGATGATTATGTGGGCTCCAAAATTCGAAGCCTTTTGACTCCTTCGGCTATTCTTTACCCATATAATAGTTCTCATCTGGTGGAAGAAAGACTACAGGTTCGAAACATGAATTTTAGACCTTTAACATGATATCCTTGAGTGTCTTAGTCATCTTCATGGCATCTTCCCAATCTCTCTGCCACATGTTTCTGCCAAAGATCAGTCCGGTTGCTCCTTGCTCCATGCAAATTTTTGCACGCTCAATGACCTGTTCATCTGTTGCCATCCCACCACCAGAGAAGAGCACTAGTGTCTTTCCTGCAGTCTTCACTACTTTGGCAACCATATCCTCAGTTGAAAGGTCAAGTTTGTCATATGGAGGTCTCTGTTTCTTCCTGCTTTCAGGACTATTGAGAGGCACATTTAGTTTGACAACATCTGCTCCCAGTTCATCTGCGACCCTTGCAGCATAATCAATTGCAAACAATGAGTCCCGACCTCCCTTCTCATCAACAGCGCTACCTCTGGGATAAGCCCAGACTATGATTGGCATACCATAACGCTCTGCATCCTTCTTGACTTTCCTGAACTGAGTGAAGTCTGTGTGTTGATTAGGACTTCCAACATAGAGGGTATAACCAATAGCATCAGCACCGATTCTAACAGCATCCTCAACAGAACCAGTCATTGGAGAAACAGGCTCGTCAGCTGGAGGGATGCGTGTCTTTCCATTAATCTTCAACACGATAGGAATCTTTCCAGCAAATTTCGGACCGTACTTTTCTGCGAGTCCGAGGTGCAATGCGATTCCTGAATATCCACCCTCAACTGCGAGTCTGAACTGATACTCTGGATTCAGACAATCATGATCAGTGAAGAAATCGACGGGTCCATGTTCCATTCCTTGGTCAATTGGAAGTATGACCATAGTACCGTTTCCCGGACCATGTTCGTACATCATTCGGTGGAGTCGAGTTCGTTTTCCCAAGTTCAGATGATGTAAATCGTCAAGCTTTGACATGCAGATGACCTCAGATTGATTTTCCTAGAGAATGCCTCCCCCTATATGCTTAGCGAGTGAAACAAAAGTAAGAAATCGTAGTTTTCATGCTTATTACAAGTGATTTTTCATGAACGGGAAGAAGATTTCTGCAACCCGACCAGTGACTGAGGACAGAGAGCAATATCACCTCGAGGTAAAGAAAGGTGATGTAGCCAAGTCTGTATTGATTCCTGGAGACCCCCAGCGTGTCGAGAGAATCAGTGCCCTCTGGGATGAAGCGACAGAGGTCGCAATGCACAGGCAGTTTGTTACTCACACTGGGAAATACAAAGGTGCAGACATCTCAGCTTGTTCAACCGGCATAGGAGGACCCGGAACAGCCATTGTCATTGAGGAGTTAGCAAATGTTGGTGCTGAAACCTTCCTCAGAGTGGGATCTTGTGCTACATTGAAAGAGGAAATCGAGATTGGTGACATTATCATCTCCACCGCAGCTGTTAGACTAGAAGGGACTAGCAAACAGTACGTACGACCAGAGTATCCAGCATCTGCATCATATGAAGCCATCTTGGCTTTTGTAGAAGCAGCAGAAACTCTGGGTTTGAAATATCATCTTGGAATTTCCGCATCAACCGATTCATTCTATCTGGGGCAGTCACGACCTGGTTTCGGAGGTTATACGCAGAACATGAGTGAAACACTGATTCAAGACCTCACTAAAGCGAACGTGACAAATTTCGAGATGGAAGCTGCAACTCTCTTCACACTCGGTAACATCTACGGATTCAGGACTGGAGCTGCCTGTGCTGTGTATGCAAATAGAGTCCGTGACGAATTTGCTGTGAAGGGAGAGAATGATGTCATTCGATGTGGGAATGAAGCGGTGAAGATTTTGGCTGAGATGGATGAAGAGAAATCAGGAAGGATGTTTTGGAGCCGAAAACTTTAGTCACCATCGCTTGTTGGCTACTTGCCCCTTCCTACGTAGTAGTATTCACCAGAAGCCTTCTGCTGTGAGTCCAACTGGGACCCATCCTTATTCACTCTCGGTCGTCCAGTCTGGGGGTCTCTTCGGAATGTCACTCCCATCTCCTTAAGGAACGTGTTCATCCCGTTTCGAAGTGTTCTGACTGATGATGCAACACCAGACTTACCCGGAACTCCTTTGAACACGATAAGGCTGTCGCTAAGATAGTCAGCCATGAGAATGGAGTGCTCTACGACGAAAGCGGTCTTCATATTGTTTCGGACCAGCCGTCTTATTGCACCGGATACTGCCAGTCGCTGTTCGATGTCTAAGAACGCTGAGGGCTCATCCAGGAGGTAAATATCAGATTCCCGGGCGAGACAAGCTGCGATAGCTGCCCTCTGAAGCTCACCTCCACTGAGGTCTGGAACGTTGTGTTCCAGTAGGTGCTCGAGCTCAAGCTTCTTTATGACAGAGGTCTTGAAGTCTGCTGAGTCAATCGTGCTTCCGCCTGCTTTTCTGAGATACATTCGTAGATTTCCATCAAAGTCATTAGGGATGTACTGTGGCTTGTAGCTTATCTTCAGGTCTAATCCTGTGACTGTCTTTGCTGGCACGTCACCCCCATCAGGCTCAAGCTCCCCCGCGAGCATCCTCACGAAAGTGGTCTTACCTATACCATTCGCTCCCAGTATGCCAATGATTTGACCCTTGGAAACACGACCCCCCTTGGCCTCAAGTGTGAAGTCCTCAAAGTTCTTCTTCAGATCACCATACTCCAACAAGGTCTCAGCTGACCTGTACTCTTCATCTTCACCGGTCATCCCCTTGAACGAGATTGCAGAGTCACGGAACCGCATGTTTTCATCAGGGATGAAACCATCGAGGAAGATGTTGACACCTACACGTGTGCTATGGGGGTGTGACACAATACCATAGACTCCAGGGTTTCCATAGAACATACAGACCAGGTCTGATACATAGTCAAGGATTGACAGGTCGTGCTCAACTACGACTATTGTCTTTCCTAGAGCGGAGAGGTTTCGTATAGCCCGTGCCATTCTAAGGCGCTCTCGCACATCAAGGTAGGCAGTGGGCTCATCGAAGAAGTATGTATCACCTTCCCTGATAATGGCTGCAGTGACTGCTACCCTCTGGAGTTCTCCACCACTGAGAAACTTGATAGGCCTATCCCAGATTTCCTCAAGACTCATGTCTTTCTTGAGATCTTTTAGACGCCCTGAGGAGTCTGACGCCTCCAGAAGGTCACTGATTGGTTTGTCTGCAAGATCTTTGACCTTTGGGAGGTCGGTGATGTTCTGGGGTTTGAGAATAGGAACAAGGGAACCAGCCTGAATCTTCTCAAAGAAGGGTTGTAGCTCTGAGCCTCTGAACTCCCGGATTATCTCATCCCATTCTGGAGGATCTTCCACTCTACCCAGGTTTGGAGGCATCTCCCCTGCCAGGATCTGGATAGCGGTTGTCTTTCCGACACCATTCGGTCCAATTAGACCCAACACCTGTCCATCCTTTGGCGTTGGAAGTCTGAACAACTTGAAGCCGTTGATGCTGTATCGGTGGCTGGTGTCGGTTTCTAGCTCCTCGGGCAGATTGACTATCTTGATGACATTGTAAGGGCATTTCTTGACGCATATCGCTTCTCCAGAACATAGAGCCTCCACTATGACGGGTGGTTTGTCGGGACCATCTGGAAAGATTACAGTCTCATCACCGGTTCTTACCCGTGGACAGAACCTCTGACACTCATGAGTGCAGTCTTTTGGTCTACATCTATATTTGTCAACAATAGCAATACGCATCTAATGCTTCAACACCTGTGAGGAACTGTACGCGGATGATTTTGGAGACTATTTAGCGCTTTGGCTGTGTGAAATGGGCAATTGCAAATCCTTTTGTACGATTTGGATGAATCAATTCTTGAAATTGCAATGAAGATACTCGAAAGACTTCTCGATGTTTTTGGCAGACGCCGTCAGCTACTTCTAGGTGCTAAGTCTCAACCAAACGATCTAATGGCACTGGTTCGAGCAGTCCGTGCAAATGCATACTTCAAGATAACAGGAAAGAGATTGCCGGTTCAAGAATTACCAACTGGTAGTAGTATAGATGACATGACGAGAGACCTCTCTCCATCTAGACGACTTGCGCGGAGAGATCTATAGTCGGAAATTCTCATTACGTTTATAGCCTCTGGAATGTTAGTTCTCAGGGGATTGAAGATTCCGAATAGAGGATTGATTGTTGTCATCTGTCTGCTCATCTCATGTGCGATTATAGTCCCATGGTTCTTTCCCCAGGTATCGAATGATGACAAAATAGGTTGGCTAACTCTGACGTACAGTGTAAGCGAGCAAGTGTACCTTAATGGTTCACAAATTCGATCCACAGAACGGACGGACGAAATGGCATTTGTTACTTCTAGGAACAACATGGAGAAAATGTTGGGTCCGCAATATTACTATGAATATCCGCTTGTTATGAATGTGAGTTCTTGGGAGATTAATGATGGGGTGGAATTAAGGAACAGAAATGGCGGAACAGTAATGTCAGTAATAGTGACAGAAACAAGTGTCGAGGGATATGATTGTTGGGTGTGCGAGATTGGTCTGAATAATGCTCTCTTCTATGACGAGATTACTGGACTCCTAGTTATGGTAAACCTGACAATAATGCAGACAGATTCTGTCCTCTATGAAACGCTCATAGTAGCTCAGCTCGTAGAAGCAAATTACGAAATACCAGGAGAAGGTTATCCCACTCAGGAAAGTCTGTTTCTGGCCGGAATTTTCATTGAGATGGCGATCGTTGTGTGGTTTGTTCCAAACTATATGAGAAAGAAACAGCATCAACCTTAAAGCCACTCACAGCGAGAAAGTCGTGGGGATTGAGATTTCAAGAAGAGTAGTCGGATTAATAGTTGGAATTCTCCTGATTGTTTCAGTGAGTAGTCCTTTCATCTTCTTTAGTCACTACCCTGATTACGACAACGTGATAGAACTTACTCTGAAATATAGCCATCAAGAAGCGAACTATTCGTCGGACGATGGATGGAATACTTTGGTAGACGAAACAATTGTCCGGACTTATTTCACAAGTCTGAACAACATGAGTAGGATATTGAGCAACGAAACCATTGCGGGATATCCACTCATAACTGATGTGAGTGACTGGAGAATTGGATTCAGTGTCAATATACGAGGACATACTGGTTATGTCGACTCAGACATGCAAGATAGTGGTCACAACTGTTGGATAGTTTCGATTGATGATTACAACAGTGTCTATTATGACAAAGATTGGGGATTACTTGTTGAGAAGAGGTATTCGAGAGTGGTATACTTTGGAAGTGTGTTTGATATAGAGAGAGAAATTATCGAATATACTCTCACTGATTCAAACCTAGAAGATTTTGGTTCCTACTACATATCGCTTGATGGCTGGTTGTTCTCAGGGATACTTGTGCAGATTGTAGTGGTTATCGGATTTGTCTATGATCGGCGTTATGGTGAAGTGTGAGGTTTCGAAAGCATATTATGTCTCCAGCTCAATACATCTCCTGTCGGGATGATGAAGAAGCATGGATGGCGAGCGAATTCATCAGCGCGATGAACCTCTAAACCGCAGTCTGACCGATGCGCCATTCTGGCAGGAGAACCTGATACTTTGAGCCCATTTGTCTGCAACCACGACGGATCATGTAAGGAGGTCCGTCTGTGTTGTACTGAAACAGAGATGACCCTGACCCGTGAGGATGCCGAAAGGATTGAGGCTCTTGGTTATGATAGGGACGTTTTTCTAGTGAAAGTGAAGGATGGCTTCTGTGAACTGAAAAATGTGGACGGTTTCTGTTATTTCTACGATATTGAATCAAAGAAGTGCAGAATCTATGAGCATCGTCCGGAGGGGTGCAAGTATTATCCAATCATTTATGATTCGAGAAGAAAGAAGTGCATCATAGATAGAGACTGCCCTTCTGGTGAAACCGAAACTAGGGAGGAGGTCCGTAAAGTGTGTCATAAGGTCAGGAAGCTTGTCGAAACTCTCATTCAGGAGGCAGCACATGGTGAGAGCCCGTGCTGATCTCCACACTCACTCCTCAGGATCAGATGGGAGTGATTCACCATCTGAGATAGCCAGAAAAGCAGACAAGATGGGACTCGGTGGAATTGCTCTCACAGACCATGACTCACTCGATGGTATTAAGGAGTTCATGGAAGCGGATGTGTCTGATGAGATCACACGAGTTCCTGGGTTAGAGATCAGTGCGGAGTATAACGACAAAGAGGTCCACATCCTCGGATACTTCGTGCCTTTGAACTCAAAGCCTCTCAATGAAAGCCTACAAAGCCTCAGACAGGCAAGGCATGACCGGCTTCCCAAGATGATGAAGAAGTTGAACGACTTAGGTGTCGATGTCACACTAGAGCAGTTATATGACACACTCGAAGGAGTAGCAAGTCCAGGTCGACCCCATGTTGCAAAATTACTAGTTGAGAAAGGATATGTCAAAACATTCCGAGAGGCTTTCGAGAAGTATCTTGCGGCAAACAGACCTGCATACGTAAAGAAAGAAAGAATGGAAGTTCGTGAAGCAGTGAGGTTATTCAAGAGAGTTGGAGCAGCCCCAGTCCTAGCGCACCCTCTCACTATCAAAGTACCCGACCTACGACCTGTTATTGAAGAACTGATGGATGAAGGTCTTGTGGGTGTAGAGGTCAAGTATGACTATGGTCATATAGTCATGAGATTCCCAGACATAGATGTGGAGGAAACAATCAAAGATCTGGATTTAGTTAAGACTGGTGGTAGTGACTATCACGGACCAATACATTACACAGAACTTGGTAGCATAACTGTCCCTGTTGAGATCATTGATGAACTTAGGAGGAGAACGAATTGAAAGTTATAGACGTACATACCCATACTTGGACTCAGGACATAGTTAGCCAAAAAGATTTGGAGGCTAGAAGAGTAGCTGCTGCTAGGTTGGGTGTTGAACCGAGACTGGAGTCGCGAATCGAACATCTACAGGAGAAGATGAAAGATGGCGGTGTGGAGCGAGCTGTTGTTCTTCCGATAGACAGTGGTCTGAGTAAGAATGTACCAATCTCTCTTTCTGAGAAGACTGACCATCATGTGAATGAGGTGAAGGACATCCCAAATATCTCAACCTTCGTCGGGATTGATCCTAGAAGAGGTGAGGTTGGGCTGCGAGAACTGGAGCGTGCAGTGAAAGAGAAGGGCTGTCTAGGGTGGAAGATGTATCCACCCCAAGGATTCTA
>JBHLRZ010000031.1:15674-40714 GCA_048882045.1 Candidatus Thorarchaeota archaeon
GGGCTGCGAGAACTGGAGCGTGCAGTGAAAGAGAAGGGCTGTCTAGGGTGGAAGATGTATCCACCCCAAGGATTCTACCCAGACAACAAGGAGTTTGATCCGTACTACGAGTTGTGTACGGAGTTGGGAATTCCAATTCTGATTCATCAGGGAGTCACTCCCAGGTTTAACTATCTGAAGTATGGCAGACCCGTCTTTGTTGACAGAGTAGCGGTGGACTTTCCGAGCCTCAAGATAGTATTGGCTCATGTCGGGTACCCGTGGGTCAATGAAACCCTGACGGTAGCGAACAAAAATCCGAACGTTTCTATAGATATCTCTGGATGGCAGTTGGCTGCTGCCTCCCGACCAATAAGGATGTACGAGATGATAGGGGAAGCGAAGTTCATGAGAGTGTTCCCTCATCGGATGCTCTTCGGAAGCGACTATCCATTTTTTGAAGAAACTATGCCTCTCGAGAGGTGGGTTGACTTCTGCAAGGGGCTTCAAATGCCTTCTGAATTGATAGACATGGGCTACTCAAAGATAGAGGAGTATGAGATTGAACAATTGATGTGGAAAAACGCTGCAAGAATAATCTATGGTGAAAAATGATGAGAGCATTCACTGTGGATGCAATGCTGGGAAAACTTGCACTCTGGCTGAGACTAACTGGTCATGATACTCGATTTGACACAGAAATGCACGATGATGAACTCCTTGAGGTTTCGGTTGCTGAAGGTCGTGTTCTCATCACCTCAGATGCAGAACTCCACGAGCGTGCGCAGAATCTGAATCTCGAATCAATGCTCCTTAGAAGCTCTGTTGATGAAGGGGTTGCTCAAGTCTTCTCTGAGTATGGGATTCCCCCAGAAGTCAATCCAGCGAAGTCTCGTTGTAGCAAGTGCAATGGTGGTCTCGTAAACATAAAGGAAGCAGACAAGGAGCGAGTGCAGGGACTCGTCTTTGAGCAAACATTCAACTACTATGAGGTGTTCTGGTTATGTGAAAACTGTAACAGCGTCTTCTTCCAAGGGGGTCACTGGAAAAACATCGAGCTATACATGAGAAGGATTTCAGATCTTATGAAGAAGGCATGACCTCTCTCACAGAGGTGTTGTAGATAATTGGAATACATGACTTGATTGTACGAGTCAGATGGCAGTACTCCCTCATCAGCTCGACACATCTCTGACCGGTTTCTAGTTCATCCTCTCCTACGACAACATCACAAGAGATTGAAAGGCTTGTTATCTTGTAGCCTTCGCCATCAAACTCAGCTGTTGATTTCCCTTCGAAATCTAGTGAGATGAGTTCCATCTCAAACCTTCGCTGAAAGTCAAGGAACGTGTTGTTCAAGCATCCAAGAACAGCTGACACAAAAATCTCGTCAGGGCAGATGCCCTCACCCCGACCACCATAGGTCTTAGGAGTATCATAGAAAATTTGTCGGTCATCAGTAGCTGTGACTATTCCACCTGTTTTGCCATCCCATTTGCTCGTGGCATGATATTCAAGATACTCGGGGTACCTAGACTTCGTCTTCATTCTCATCAGCATTTTGAACTCCTCTGAGGCTTTGGTTAAGCATTGTGGTCGGGTCACGGACAGTCAGGAAGTCATTTAAACGGACCATGAGAGCATGCTCTGGGATTGTCATGTCTCGAAAGATGAAAGCCGCAATGTACTATGGTGTCGGTGATGTCCGTTACGAGGAAACGGATGTACCTGAGATTGGTCCCGGCGAACTCCTAATCAAGATCGGAACTGCACTCACCTGTGGGACTGATGTCAAGACCTACAAACGTGGTCATCCCCTCCTGATCAAGCACACTCCAGCCCTCTTCGGACACGAGTATGCAGGAGCAATTGAAGAAGTAGGAGAGGGAGTAGAAGACTTCAAGGTAGGGATGCGTGTCGTTGCAACCAACTCAGCTCCCTGTGGAGACTGTTTCTTCTGTAAGAGGGACATGCCAAATCTATGTGCAGATCTAAAGGACAGTCTTGTTAACGGAGCTTTTGCCGAGTATATCAGAGTTCCAAAGAAGGTCGTTCGTTGGAACACACATCAGATACCTGACTCACTGTCATTTCGGGATGCAGCACTCACTGAACCGCTGGCTTGTGTTGTTCATGGAATCGAGGAGGCCAACATCAAACTCGGAGATACAGTTGTGGTCATAGGTGCAGGTCCGATTGGTCAGATGCTAATAATGCTTGCAAAGAAGAACGGAGCCTCCAAAGTCATTGTTTCAGACCTTGCAGAGCTCAGGCGTAGCATCGCACTAAAAGCTGGAGCCGACATAGTCATTGATCCAGCGAAGGAAGACCCGATTGAAAGGGTGAAAGCTGAAACCAATGGCTTTGGAGCTGATGTAGTAATCGAAGCCGTTGGGATTCGTCAGACCTGGGAACAGGCAGTGGATATGACAAGGGATGCTGGAACGACAGTCCTGTTTGGTGGAGCTGCCTCTGGTACAAAGTTCGAGCTTGATACTGGTCGATTCCACTATGGACAACTCACCATCAAGGGTGTATTCCATCTCAAACCAAGGCATGTCGAACAGGCCCTGAAACTGATCATAGCAAGGGACGTAGACCCAGACCTCCTGATCTCTCACGAGATGCCAATCGAGAAGATAGGTGAGGCTCTCGAGAAGATGGGTGCTGGTGAAACAATGAAGATATCCATCACACTATAACTTGACTAGGTGGTCACTTGAGTAAGAAAGAAGAAGACTCGATGCGAGGGAAAGGAATCCACTATAGAACAATAGCGATTAAACTGAGGCGCCTAAGAAAACTCAATGAAAGTGAGCGAGCGCTCATAGAAACAATCCAGACCCTTGACTCCAAATATCCGCACCTGCTTATCATTGTTGAAGGAAAACGAGATGTGTCAGTCCTTCGAAACCTGGGTGTCAAGGCGCCAATCATAAAGACGCAGACTAGACTGTCAAGACCAAAGCTTATGGAAAAGATTGTGACAAAAGCTGGGGAGAGTGGACAAGTCCTCATTCTGACTGATTTTGACAAGAAGGGGAAAGAGATCTACAGGTTCATTGAGAAGGAACTCGAGCTCTGTAGCATCAAGAACCTGAAGAGGGTGCGTAGATTGATTCGGAAGTACATGGAAGATTGGACTACAATCGAGCAGATGGTGTCACTCTTCAAGAGGAAGGACTCGCCTGAAGCGAGTCTCTAGCATCTTGATACTATACTGTGACTTGACTACCGCAGTTGGAACAAATGAACTTTCCACCGGGGATCTCAGAACCACAGACTCTGCAGATCCTCGCTTTCTTCTGACGCATTGAATCTACGATCTCTCCGGTCTGGGGCACCAGTGTGAATCTGTTGTCTGTATATGTCAGTCTGAACTCTCGCGGATTGCCAGCCAAGTCCAAGAGATCTGTTGGCATGGGAAGTCTGTGTTTGTCATCAAGACGAACTATACGGGTTGTGTCAAGCGTATCCAAGTCAATTCCAGCCTGGTGGAATCCTGAGATGACCCCGTCACGGAGCTCAACTGTCACGTCAGCCTTGGATGCAACCTGCTGACTGTGGGTGACAATGAAGAATGAGGTCCCAATAGTTTCATTCAGTTCTTGAAACAGGTCCAGGATTCGCTCGCCGGTCTCGGGATCCAGGTCGCCAGTTGGCTCGTCACAAAGGACAAGTCCCTTACCTTCAGTATCAATCAGGTTGACAAGAGCACTAGCGATTGCAACACGCGACTTCTCTCCACCACTCAATGTGGTCGCACTGTTCCGCTTTCGCTCCTCAAGACCTACTAGCTTGATGAGTTTGTCAACACGTTCCTTCCTGATTTTCCGTGGTACTCCAGCAATTCTGGCTGCAAGTTCGACGTTCTGCCAAGCATTCAAATGAGGTAGTAGGTTGTTGAGCTGGAAGTGGAAACCGATGAAGTTACGTCTTGCTTCAGTCAGGATTCTCTCACTCAATTTTGTGATGTCGGTCCTCAGGTTCGCCCAATAGACCTTACCGACAGTTGCCTTGGTTATTCCACCGATGACGTTGATCAGTGTGGTCTTTCCAGAACCACTAGGACCTACAACGGCCATTATCTTTCCTTCGAGGATTTGAAGTGATACACCACTAAGAGCGACAACTTCGAGTTCCTGAGCCTTGTAAATCTTGTAGCAATCATTCACGCTTACTACCACATCATCGGGTAGATCACTGTATAGGTCAAGTTCCTCTTCGACTTCAATTGTTGAATTCATTCTTACTACCTCACATATTTCTGAGAACATCTGCAGGATCAGTATTCCCTGCTCTACGTGCGGGGAAGTAGCACGCTCCAATCATGACTACACACTCCACAGCCACTGTTAGAAACATGACTGTCAGAGGGTAGGTGAACATCCTTGGAAGGATTGGCCAAACTGATGAGATTCCAAAGGTGAACAATGTCATTGTGTATCCGAATAAGAGTCCAAGCCCTAGACTTAGGAGGACCGCCGCCATCACACTGCCAGCAAACTCGCTAAAGACCAATGACATCACCTGCCGTTTTGTCCCTCCAATCGCACGGAATAGGGCATATTCTGGCTCTCGGTCTTGTACAGCAGATCCTAGGAAGAGTACGATTGCAGCGATACCCATTCCTGCGCACGTGATGAAACTGATCATTGTGAGACCCCCTAGTCCAGCTAGGAAGAGTCCAGCAACTGTGTTAGGCCCAAACTCCATACTTTCAGGGGTAAAGTATTCAATCCATTGATCTGTATCCAAGTACTGTAAGAGAGAGGATATGTCTTGAGTCGATGTTGTATCAAGAAGAAACAGATCGGCTGTGTCAAATCCAGATTCATAGGAGAGAAACTCGAAGTTAACAAATGCAAATCCTCCTCTTCCCGGTTGGAATCCAAAGTATGTTCCGAATGGAATACCTTCAAGGTCTCTTGTAGAAGCCATCCCAAATCCAGGGGCGCTGACCATTACTCCAACAATCTCAAAGCTTTCTAGGAGTCTGGTATCAATTGATGTAGGAATGGAGATATCGACTGTGTCTCCAATACTGACATTCCATTCCGAAGCATAGTAACGGCTGATAATGATGCCATTAGGTGTATTCTGAAGGGCAGTCAGAACGGTCTCATGAGTGGTCCCCACAAAGCTCGTTTCTTTGAAGACCCCCATTTCCAAATATATTGCGGCATCCAAGCCTTCGAGATAGAATCCCTCTGTGTCCTTATATGACAATAATTCGAGTACTGGAGTTGCGGCTTCCACACCGTCATAGCTCATCAGGGTGTCTGTCCAGTCAAGAGGCTTGTCAAAGACCTCGATGCGTAGGTCAACACCAAGAGCATAGAGTGCTTCGTTCTCCATTGTGTCTTGGAAACTCGCAGTCTGAATCAGCATCATAGATGTTGTGGTCAATGTCATGGTCAAGATGACAAGGAGTGGGATGAACTGACCCTTCCGTCTCCTTAAACTCTGGGTCATATACAGTCTCTTTTCTCCCACGAGACGACCAACTCTCTCTGAAGCCCCTGCTGTGGCCAAGCGCATCGCTCTCGAGCCAAGGTATGATGCGGCAAAGAGTATCAATGCGCCTAGAAGTATCTCAACTAGAGCTATCTGACCAACTGGGTTGATCAGCATAGGCATTGCGAGAAGTAATGATAGAGCACCTCCCAGAGTAAGCACATAGTACCAAAGGTTCACTTCTTCGGGGACCTCATAGGTCATCCTGGTTGTAGGTTGGCCAATTTCAGTAACGTCAATTCGTCTCGCAACATGAACTAGATATGCGGCTGGAAGGAAAAGAGCTATTGCAGCTGCAAGCCCTAGCGACTGATTAGGTATCAGTAGCTTTGATAGATACAGGTCATACCGAACTGGATCGAATGACAACAGACCATTAGACGATCCCATGAGAGGAGCCATTACTGTTGCCAACAATATTCCTAAGACAAGTCCGGTTATTGTCAATACCAATGACTCGTATATGAAAGAAGAGAAGATCTGATTGAAGGATGCACCTTTGGCTCTGAGTGCACTAACTTCACCCTTCTTCTGCGAAACTGATGTTTCAGATGTAAACAGGGTCAACATCAGACTCATGATCATAATAGGAATCGCCAGTATTACTAGTACTTGGCCAGAGAAATACGTGGATATGTGTAGCTGTAAGTCTTCCAAGAATTCTGAACCAATTATGTCGAGGACGGCATTACTCTCCTGAATCTGTTGCTTCAGCGAAAGTAGGTTGTATGCAGCACTTGAGGGACCAGCTGCAACCAGACCATCTGTGGAGCCGTGGAAGAACTCGACAGGAGAGAAGAATCCCCGATTTGTAATCTTCTCTATAGTTTCTATATCAAAGGTGTCTTCAAGAATCAGGATGGAATCCTGCAAACCCATAACAGCTTCAGGTCCCTCACCTTGCCAATCGGGACGAAGGACAGCGGGATATGATTGACTCAGAACTGACCAAGTCACGACTTCATAAATCCCCACTACTGTCAGGTTGGTCATGATGAGTCTATCGAGCGGAAGGGGATCGAATGGAATTCTGGGATCTGGTACATAGTAATTGCGAAGAAGATCGATACCAATTACGTCTCCAATCTGGATTCTGTGTCCGTTGACCTCTTCAGCTGTATCAATGAAGCTTTGGGAAACGATGGTCTGATTATCTTTGAGGGTTCTGTTACCCGTCCATTCCAGTTCTGTGGACCAATCATCCAGGATTTCTGGAGTTACTGATATGACACGAGTGTCTTTGATTCCATTGGGTGCCACAACATCTGTGGGCCTGTATTCATCCCATTCTACAGTGACATTAGGAATTCGCAGGATACCAACAGTACTTGGAGTCATGTGTGCATACTCGATATAGGGGCTGGCTACCATCCACTCCTCAATTGCAAAAAGATCGCCATAATTCCGGTCTTCACCTGGGTCGAGTACACTGAACTGGTAGGGGTTGTTGTTCAGGAAATCCTCAACAGCTAATCGAGTACCAGTATTAGTCCAAGCAAAGACAGTAGTCGGGATTGCAACTGTTATTGCAAGAATGACTGCGATTCCGATGTTACGTGTCTTATGACTCTTCAGTGATGAGAGTGCGTGGCTCATGGCCCAAAGTCTATTGCCCTTCAAGATCCCTTTCTGTTTCTTCTTCGCCACATTCTCACCTCACATGTTTCTAAGGACCACAGCCGGGTCTGTGTTTGCAGCTTCTCGCGCTGGCAGATAGGATCCAACTACCATCGTGAGGATTTCTAGGAAGAGGACTATCGAGAGAAATCCCAGTGGGAATGATATTGTGGACACCAAGACTCTTGAGAAGGGACTCATGATATTGAGTAGGTATCCGAAGACAAAGCCAAAGGCAAATCCAAGAATGATACTTAATGCCAAGGATGCTAGAACTACACCTGAGAACTCTGAAAACACCATACTCACAATCTGGCGTTTAGACCCTCCAATTGCGCGCATCACCGCGTATTCTTTCCGACGTTCACGAACAACTGATCCCAGTGATATTGATAGTGCGAAGATGCTGAGTATCAATGACATTAGGAATCCTATGGAGAAGAGCCCTTCTACTGTATTGAGGAAGAGTGCTGTAGACAGCGAATGTGTCTTCAAATCAAATTCAGAGGGGATGTTTGGAAAGACATCGGGGATGGACTTCATGTCCTCTAAGACCTGAGTTGTATTGGTACCATCCACTAAGTTTCCAAAGAATAGATTAACTGTCTGAATTTCTGTTTCAAATGACACATATTCTAGGTTCGCAATAACAAAACCGGAACGAGCAGCTTGGAAGCCGAATCCGGATCCAAGTGCTGAAGAAGGCATCTCTGCAGCAGATGCGTATCCAAAACCTGGTGCGCTGTGCATTGTTGTCACAATAGTGAACACGACCTGCTGGGTTCCACCTATGATTGCCATTTCTAGAGTGAGATTCTCTCCAACATCTTTGTCCAGTCGGTTCGCAAGATAATCACTAATGATTACTCCATTCGGCACAGCATCCAACGCTAGGAGTGCAGTTTCAGGATCAGAATTCGGGAAACTCGACTGATCGAAATGGCCTATCTCTAAATATTCATCAGGGTACAACGCCTCTACCGTTATTTCTTCAGATCCCAACCGTGCCCAAGTTCTGAGAATAGGTGTGACTCGTTCAACCCCGTTAATTGATGTCAATGTTTCATTGAAATCCAATACTCGATTAGTGCAATCAATTCGAATGTCTGCCCCCAGCGCATAATCGACCTCTCGATTTAGGTCCACCTTAAGACTCTCTGATTGAACGGAAAATGCGATAGTAGAAGACATCGTGAGTGCGAGTACGACCATGAGGGGAATAATACGACCTTTACGCATTCTTAGATAGCCTGCTGAGATGAGGTTCTTCTGACCAAGTGCAAAGGAGAGTTTCTCAGAAATTCTGGCGAGGCCTACACGTGATATCTTTGAACCGTTATAGGCGATGAAGAACCATGCAGCTGTACCAAGTGAAATCTCAAATAGGAATAACATGGGATCTCTTGGCAATAAGAACATCATGACTATGACCAGTCCTAAGAGAACAACTGAGGCGCCAATCGTAAAGCCATGTGACTCGACTTGCTCAGTTGGATCTTCTGTGAATTCCATCAATGTGAGACCAATCTCTGTTGAAGCAGCTTTCCTACCCAAATATAGGATGAACAACATACTTGGAAGCACAGTCAGTCCAATTGACCGAAGTAGCGTACTTGGTGAAACCACAGTCCTTGACAAATAGTATGTATATACACTCCAATCAAATGACATGAAGTCTAGGCTTGAAGGTATCAAAGGAGCGAAGAAGATACTGAAGACGATTCCAAATACAACAGCAAGAGAGCCAATTATTGTCGTTTCCCACAAGAAGATACTTGAAACTTGTGAGAAGGTTGCACCTTTCGAACGAATGATTCCTACCTCTACGGTTCTAGGAGCCATGAAAGTGTCAGCAGCAAAGACTGAGAAGAACAGTGCAAGAAGGATGATTGGAAGGGCCAGAATAGAAAGTGAGAGTGTTTCTACATAGGTGTTGACTGAGGTCTGCATTTCATTGACCTTGTCAATGCCACTCCAGGTGATTTCAAAATTGGTTTCCACTCTGTCAGCGAGTCCAAATAGATTGTTTGCGATATTCTCAGGACCTGATGCTGCCAATGCAGCTGCAGAAACCCTGACCAATGATGATGGCTGGAAGATGTTGTCTTCTGGGAGGGAATTTTGAGGGAATACATCCTTGAGGATCATTACACTGTCATGTAGACCAAGGACTGGATAGCGGATGTTAGTGTTGTTTAGACTTGCACGATAGATTGTAGGAAGCGCTCTCTCGGTCAGTGAGTCCTGATACTTGGGATTGAAGATACCAACAATCCTCAGATCTGTAAGACTTTGTCTGCCGAGGTTTGCGAGTGGGACTGCATGTGTGCTTGTAACTTGAGTAAGAAGTTCAATGTCAATTGTGTCATTGATATGTAGCTCGGTTTGGAACATGAACTCGTAATAATAGATGAAGTTGCTTGAAACAACGATATCCCCTTCTCCGAGCTGAAATGACCCTTGAATCCAGAACTCCTGTTCTGTGAGCTGGAGAAATTCGTTGTCAACAAAGATGACCCTACAGTCCTTCATCCCGTCACTGTAGACTGTGCCATCAATATCATAGAGCGTAGTGTCATTAAGTTCAGTCCCCCAGACTATCCCCACAGTCGAGTTCACTGTATACGTCTTTTCAACAAAGGGATCCTGTGTTATGTATTCATCAGCGAGATGCAACACTTCAGAATTACCAAATTCAGCAGACACCTGAAGCTGGAATGCGTGATCTTCTAGATATTCATAGATACTGACATAAACACCAGTGTCACCCCAGACCATAGTTGAGGCAAAAAGACTGATGCCAAGACTCAGCGTGAGTGCTAGACTGACTGCTCGAAAAGGATTTGCTCTGATTGAACTGAGTGCATAAGAGAAACCATAGCCTTTGTTTCCCTGCTTCTGAATCTTCCTTGTCTTCTTTCCTGCAGCCACTCAGATCACTCCGATGAAACTGTTCCACGGGGAGTACCATTCTTCTTCGTTTCAACGTCAACTCGACTGGCTTTGAAGAATTCACCAACGAGCTCATCAACGAGAACACCGTCACGGAGCAGCAGAATCCTATCGGCCATCCTTGCAGTTTCGGGGTCGTGTGTTGCCGCAATGACTGCACGATTCTGGTTCTTGGCAAGGTCCCGCATGAGTTGGATGATCTCCCCACCAGTCTTGTGATCAAGGTCTCCGGTGGGCTCGTCACAGAGCAGCACAGCAGGATCATTTGCAAGAGCTCGTGCTAGTGCTACACGAGAACGCATTCCTCCTGAGAGCTCGTGAGGCATGTGCTGGGCTCTGTGGTCCACAAAGACTGTTTCCAGTAGCTTCCTAGCTCTCTTCCTACGAGCCTCTTGGGGAATGTCGTCGAGGAGCATGGGTACCTCTACATTCTCGATTGCTGTGAAGATAGGTAATAGATGCTGGTCTTGAAAGAGAACGCCAATCTTGTGTCGGCGAACCTCTGACATCTGCTCATCGCTGAGTTTTGTGATATCTTCACCATCAATGAGAATTGTACCAGAAGTTGGCTGGTCGAGTCCACCAATTAGATTGAGAAGTGTTGTCTTGCCAGACCCTGAAGCTCCTACGATAGCCACAAATTCACCACGGTCAACAGAGAGATTGGTTCCTTGGAGGACCTTGATGACACGTGAACCATCTTGGAACTCACGACGAATATCTATGCAGTCAACTGCAACTTGTTTCTTGCCAGCCAAAGTGTGAACTCACCAACTTGGAAATCAATAAGACCTCGTTTTAAGCCTCACCCTTTGAGCAGCTCATTTTCCAGCTATCCAACGAATCGAAATTTCCTTATGCCAGAGGTGAAGATATCCGCACGATGAGAATATTTGCTGTTTCTGGGTATTCAGGCACTGGAAAAACGGCTCTTATCGAGATCCTGATAAGAGAACTGGTAAGAGAAGGATTCTCAGTAGCCACCATGAAAAGCTCGAAGCACGAGCTAGGACCGGAGAAGGGAACTGACACTTGGCGACACAAACAGGCAGGAGCATCAACGACACTTTTCTTGAAAACGAGCGAGAGTCAGGTAGACCTAAGAGAGAGAATTGGTAATGAGAATCTTGAGATGCTGGCAGGAAATGATTTTCTCATAATCGAAGGAATGAAGACAGCTGACATCCCCAAATTCTGGTGTATAGGAGATACTGATTTTGATCTAGACGATGTTCCTGCTGGTACGCAGGCTGTTGTGACATGGTCTATCAGACCCCATTTGATCTCAGACATTCCAATATTCACACATGAGGATGTGAGTCATCTAGTGGAAATAGTAAAGACAAAGTCGGAATCAATTTGAGATTCCGACACAACACAATACTCATTTTCAATCCAATAGAGTAGGCCTTGATGAGAAGTCTAGAGGTCGAGAGATTCAATCTTGTAGACACACTGGAGTGTGGTCAGACTTTCTGTTGGAGCAGAGAGGGTAAAGGATACATCAATGCAGATGTAGGTCAAGTAGTGTATGTAGAACAGAAGGAGAACATCCTCTATTATGAGACCTCTCATGATGATGTGGATTTGCAGAAGATGTTTCGTCTGGATGACCCTTTGGATGATATACAGAGGGAGATTTCGATTGATGACTTCATGAAGGCGAGCATTGAGTTTGCACCGAATCTCCGTATCGTAAGTGATCCTTTCTTCCCAACGCTTGTTTCATTTCTCTGTTCAGTATGGAAAAACATCCCCGCGATTCAGGGGATGACCCAGTCCATACGACGAGAATGGGGACCATCCTATTATTTCAGAGGAAAGACATACTATGGGATGCCAACTCCTGAGCAGCTATCAGAAGCTAGTGTTAGGGATCTAATGAAGCTTGGACTGGCATGGAGGGCGGAATTCATCTCAAAGTCTACAGATGCAATTCTCGAAGAAGAGATTTCGGATATATCCTTGAGATCAATGGTATACTCTGAGGCACATAAAGAAATGAGGAAACTTCATGGGGTGGGCAACAAAGTTGCGGACTGCGTGTGTCTTTTCTCATTAGGGTTTCTTGAAGCATTCCCAATGGATGTCTGGATAGAACGAGTCATTCAAAGACAGTATGACATGTTGTCAAAAACAGGGAAGTCATATTCAAAGAAATCAGCTGCTGCTCGAAGCTACTTTGGAAAGTACGCTGGATATGCACAGCAGTATCTCTATTATTATTCTCGGTGTGCCGTAGGGTTCTAGAAGTTCTGTTTTTTATCACGTTTCTTTGCGTACCATGAGTGGTCAGTGATTTCTTTCGAAATCTCCCAAGCCCTCGTATTGTAGAAGGCAATCGGATTGAGTACGTAAGCGCAGAGTGGGTCATGCGCCTGTCCGAGATAGACCGGACATAGATTATTGACTTGGAGCTTCTTGCAGCCAGGAGGAACATATCCCTCTCTATCATCACCTGATGATCTCTTGGTCGCTATGTGTCGTACTTGATACTCGATGATACTTGTGTGTCTGTCAGGAGAACCACTAAACACACGTTGAACGTCGTCTTCGCTCATACCAATCCTGAGAAGGAAGGCTGCCAGTGCGAATCTAGCGTCATGTGAAAGATTGACCTCTCCTCTGATCGATTCGTTGTACATCTTTTCAATGCAGGGAGGAAAAGCAGTGGTCACTGTTTCTGTTATCTTGACCGGCTCTACCTGACGTATCCGACCACGGGTTTCGGACTCAATCCTATGGACAGCCTCTATAAGACGCTGTGACATCTTTGGAATATCAAACCGTCCTTGTATAATGAGTTGACGAAACTTTCCTGAGATGAGCCGGTCCAACTCAGACTTGCGAACTGGAATCCAACCCTTGTCCAGATAGCGATTGATGAGGCTCCACTCTTCACTGTGAAATGATGGTGCAACCTCGAGGAAGTTTTCAAAGCGAATCTTGATTTCATAGGTACGTAACATCAGAGGGAGACCAGCCCTTGCACTGAGGTCGCCATAGGATTCCACTCCCCATCCAAAGGACGTCCGGCAAAGCTCCATCACAAACTTGTCTTCCTCCATACCAAGCTGTTTGTTTGCCTCTTTGGATTCAGCCTCAGCCTGAAGCGCTCGAAGGCGAGGATTGCCCAGTTCCTCTACTATGAGCCGCGCAGTCGGGTAAATCAAAACATCCTTCTCGTTCTCCAATGCAGGATATTGAATCTCCGACTGTGTCAGGGCTGCAAAAACTCGATTCTCCGCCTCTTCCACGATATAGTTATTCTCAGAATCTTCGAGAAGCTCAACAAGGTCACCTAGGTCTCTAGCCATCTTCTGGGATGCTTTTCTAGCCTCAGCTGAGAAAGGATATTTCAATTGCTGAGATCGTCGAGACAACTGATTCACACCTGCTATCTGATGAATGTAGGTCTATAGTCATCAACACTACGTTCGTAAAACTTCTTACCGCACGACGCGCACTTGAACATCTGAACACCTCTATTCCGACCCCAGCTGTCAAGTATCCGTAAAATGCGTTTACTCCCGCAACTTGGACAGGTCATTTCACTATCGTCATGCGCCCATGGTGAAGCTCTTCGTCGTGACATGTAGTTATACATCCCATTCTGTGTTGATGATTACCTCTTATGTCCTACCACAACTGCACGGATTTCATCCAGGGTTATCATCCCACAATCCCCAAATCCGCAGGTCTGGAGGATTTCCACTATATCATTTGCTGAGTGTTTACACATATGTGGATACTGTTTTCTAGCGCGCTCTTCGGACATTCCATGCTCGACCATAGACCTTACAAAAGCGTCTTCGTTTCCTGAGATAAAGTCATAGACGATAAAGATACCCCAAGGTCGAATATGTTTGAAAACCTTAGATGAGAACGCAATAGGACTGGCAACCTCATGGAGCATCATACCAGAGAATCCCAGATCAATGACTTCCAGCTCGACTGGTATCTCGTCGGTGTCAAAGTTCACTTCTACTAGCTCAAATGATTCAAGTTCAGTACGTTCTGAAAGAAACCTCTCAGCTTGAGTCAGCATTTCCCTACTCTCATCAAGACCTATCGCCATTATCGCATTGTATCTGTTGGCGATATCTGCAAGAAGAAGACCAGGACCACATCCGAAGTCTGCTACAAACTCTCTGGAGCCTGAACCAAGCAAAGCATCGAGAGCCTTCCAGAATTTCTCATCATATCTTCTAGAGTATGACTTGATCATTCGCTGAACTCGATCTTCATCAGTCCAGTCTTCCTTACCGGGATTTGCCATCTTCACTTTCTTCCCAAGATGAAATCAGCACGAAAGAGCAGGTCCATAAACTCGTTCATGCTCTGTTGTTGGATCTCAGGGTCGCTATAGAGCTTCTTGAGTTTTGACTTTCGACCATTCAATGTTGGGTCGGTTCCTTCATTGATAATCTTGTACGCGGCATTTGGTCGTTCGACCCACCGGCATAGTTCTTCAAGTTTGGGACTGAGAAATAAGACTACTGGGGTCTTCGTCTTCCCGTTCACTTTGAACTTCTGATGATAAGCAGCATTGTTCTGACTGTCAAGAACTCGGAGTTCGATTCTTGGTGAACACTCAGCCATCTTTGCTAGAATGGGGAGGTTTCCAGCTGTGTCATCACATCGGTCGTTACCAAGAACTAGTACCCGGAGTTCGTTCTGAATGCTGTTAAGAAGCTCTTCATCCTCATCGAGGATCTGAAAACCATCATATCTAGCTTTCATCAATTCAACGTTCTCACGTGCACTCTTCATGAACTTCTTGTAGTCCACTGCGTTATCCCATTCAGCATTCTCAGACATGCGTGTCATCTCTATGATATCTAAAAATCGTTGGAGGGAACCAACAACAGACTCTCTTTGTTATCAAAGAATAAAAAACTTGCTTGGGATGCAAATTAGTTTCGGGTATCTGTTGCGCTTTTATTCAAATAACTCTCCATAGATAATCATGACCGAGAGCATGATGGCATATTGTGGGCTTAACTGTGCTGAATGTCCAGCATATCTGGCCTGGAAGACTGATGACGATAAACTACGTGAGAAACAGGTTGTTGAATGGAGCAGTCCAGACTATCCACTCACTGTTGATGACATCAACTGTGCTGGTTGTAAAACGGACGGTGAACCCAAGTTCAAGTTCTGTGGAACATGTACAGTAAGAGCATGTGCAGGTGAGCGTGGTGTGGAAACATGCGCCCATTGTAGGGACTACGGTTGTGAAACGCTGGAAGCCTGGTTCAAAATGGCAGGAGACGAGGCTCGCCAGAAGCTTGACAACTTGCGAGCTGCACTGTAGACTTCTGTGTCGTTTATCTATGGTAATCAATAACTGAGTGCCGGAGATACTCCAATGAAGAGAGGTGGTGTTGCAGACCTCAAACTGCATCCAGGAAGAGCCCCCCACTGGCTTGTAAAGAGAATGATTCCAATGGCTAGTACTCTGTGTGAGTGCATTGTAGAAGAATATGGAACTTCTGAACTCCTGAAGAGGCTCGCAGACCCCGTGTGGTTTCAGGCATTGTCGAATGTTCTTGGTTATGATTGGGACAGTTCAGGTTCTACCACCGTGACCTGTGGTGTGTTGAAATCAGCGCTCAATTTTGAAAAGCATAGAATCATGGGAGTCGGAGGCAAAGGGGCAGCTTCGAGAAAGGTCCCAGAGCGATTAAGAGTTCTTGAGGACTACGGACTCGATGCTCTTCGAATGATTGACATCAGCAAAGCTGTGGCGAAGGTCGACAATGCTGGGATACAGGATGGATATCAGCTCTACCAGCATGTGTTCTTTGTGGATTCTGAAGAGAACTGGACCGTTGTCCAACAGGGTATGGACTACAACGGTGACGATGCAAGAAGATATCATTGGACGTCTTTCCAGACTGACAGCTTCATCGAGGAACCTCACTCGGGATTGATTTCGGGGAAAGTGAAGGAATCAGCTCTCGACATGACTTCGCGCGAATCAGCTGACTGCCGGAAGACATCACTGGACATCGTCAAAGAGGATCCAGTCAGAGTCAGGAGATATTTTGAGGATGTGAAATCATATGGAGAGTCAACACTTCTTCCTTGGATCGAGGGAAGTGGAGATCATCAGAACCTGCCTTCATACAAGGTAGTTCCTACTCGAATGGACTGGAATGCTGTACGACGTGCATATGAAACTCAGCCAGAGGACTATGAAGGGCTTCTCTTTATGGATGGCATAGGTCCAGCTACTGTCCGTGGGCTCTCACTCATCTCTGAAATGATATTTGGATCGCCACCCTCATGGGCAGATCCGGTGAGAATGTGTTTCGCATTTGGTGGGAAAGATGGAGTACCATTCCCAGTCCCACGTAAGGACTATGACAAAGCAATCGAGTTCATGGAACTAGCCTTGAATGATGCCAAAATGGGGCGACAAGACAAAGTTCTGGGTTTGAAGAGACTCAGAAAGTTTGCACCACCGACACTTGTTGCGAGCTAAGCTATTGTATAGTTATACCGAAGGAATCAAGTTACGTATTATGTCAATTGGGTCCTATGTTTGAAGTAGAACAATACAACAAAGATGTGACTCTTGTCAAGACCGCAACTGCAATGGAGGATGGAAAACCTATCATGTGGGCCATTGCTTACCTCATTGAAGACACTCTATTTGATGCAGGGTGCGCAAATGCTCTTGAGGACATGGAGAAGTTTGCAACCAACACCGTAGTCAACCGGATCTATGTGAGTCACGCACATGAGGACCATTTTGGAGGTTGTTCTGCTTTTGGACCAGGTACAACGATATACGCCATGGAATCTGACATTGAACTCCTCGAGAATCCAATAACTATTCCAGAGTTCTTTGACTTTGTATGGGGACAGCCAAAACCTTTGGCAAATGTTGAGAAGATGCCCCTAAAGTTCAACGTTGGAAAGTTCGACTTTGAGGTGGTTCCACTCCCAGGTCATGGGCAACAGATGGTCGGATTCTATGAGCCAAACAGAAAGTGGTTATTTTCAGCGGATGCAGTTCCAGTTCCATCTCGAAAAGTAATAGGAATGCCCGACGAGAATATTCCAGTCATGGTTGAAACCCTAGAGAGGATAGCGGGAATGGACATCGATATCCTCTTCGATGCTCACAGAGGTCCAATCACATCACCTAGGGAACATATCCGAGTGAGGATAGATTTTCTCAAAGACATTCAGAAGAAGATTCACCAACTCTACCAGGAGGGCAAGACAGTTCCCGAGATTCAGGATGTATTGGGTCTCGACGGACCATGGTATCTCGACCTCACAACTGGGAGATTTGGAATAGACATCTTCCTTAATTCAGTGCTGTTTGACAAAGCAGAAAAGTGAAGAAAACAAGGGAGTAACACCATGCTCGAACTCGCAATGATTGGAGTCATTGTCTTTCTCATTATAATTGCTCCTTTCATTCCCTCTCTGGTCATTGATATGATAGGTCAGTTTCTTTTAGCCAGACCGGATGACGTTGAAGGATGGGTTTACTATGGATCATTGTTGGAGAAGAGAGGACATGATGAAGCTGCGGCCGCTGCATATCGGGCTGCAATCAAGTTGCTTCCAAACTACAGAGACGCTTGGTTGAAACTAGCAGGAGTTCTTACAAAGTTAGGAGATTTTCCAGGCGCTGATGAAGCATTCCGATTTGGTAACATGTAGACTACGTTCTGCGATTCGTCTTTTTTCTTCGTCGCTCATGTCTGTCTGAGAAACGACGTTGTTGTTTCTCCTGCTCACGTTGTTCTTTGACAGCCTTCTTCACCCGTGAGCAGTTTATGCGAGCCGCTCGACCAAGTGCTGTTACCCTATCTGACTCAGTTGTATTGCCTGCCTTCTTGTAGAGCTTCCTTGCTTTCTCCCAGGCTTCTTCAGCAGTACAGAAGTCATCGAGCCTAGCATATGCAGTTGCCTTTGCATCATACATGTCTGGATCATCCTTCACCAGTGACACATATCCGGAGAATGCATTAGCTGCATCCTCCCACTCCTCCAATTCCATGGAAACAAGTCCGAGGTTTCTCATGGCTGTTGGATAGTCACGCTTTCTGATGAGGGCTCTTCGGAGGTGTTTGACCGCGTCACTCAACTTCCCGTCCTTATAGCAGACCATACCCATAGTATTCTCCACTGTTGCGTTCTCAGGATCGAGTTCGGACGCTTTCTTCAATGCCTTCATCGCAGACCTGTGCTTACCGGCTCTCAGGTTTACATCACCCTGAATGAGCCAAGCCTCAGGATTATCAGGATCTAATTTCGTCGCGGTTTCGGAGGACTTGATTGCATCCCTCCATCGTTCCAGCATTGCTAGTGCGATTGCCCGACGAATGTAGGCAGGGACAATGTCATCCTTTAGAGCGATTGCTTTATCGTAGCAAACGACAGCAGGGTCAAAGTTTCCGAGTTCCAATTGAATGTCCCCGATACGAACCCAGATGCCCCATTCGTTTGGCAAGAGTTCACTCATCTGTTGGTATGACACCAATTCGTCAGCCGTTCTTCCAAGGGCATGTAGTGCCATAGCTTTATCACGTAGAATCTCAACATCATCAGGCGTCTGGTCCAGTGCCTTCTCGATTGATTTTAGAGCATCACCAGCTTTGTCTGGCCCAAGCGCAAGAAGGACTCTTCCTCGGTTGGCGTGAGCTATGGTGAGGTCGGGTTGTAGACCCAGGGCGCGGTCAAGACAACGAATTGCCTCCCCAAACTCTCGCTTCTGGGCATGGAAGACACCTTTTGCATTCCATGCAGAAGCATCATCTGGATTGCTCTCTAGATGCTTTTCTACTGCCCTAAGGGAGTCGTCAACCGGGTCCATAAGAAAAGTGAATGTCATACATTGAAAAGAGTTGAGTTGACTGACAATATAGTGAGGAATGTCATGAAAATTGAAGGCATCAAGGCGCTGATATTTGACCTGGGTGGGACTCTATACAGACCAGCTACAGACATGTGTGGTCTCACACGGGAGTTTCTCATAGATCTGGAGGTTGCGGAGGCCAGCTATATCTCTGATTCAGATATTATTGAAGCCACAAAAGGTCCTGATGAGTGGCTTGACACCTATATGATAGAGAATAAAGTGGATATGCATTGGGAACCCAACACAGAGGTCTGGATAGAATACGACCGGCTTCTTCTCGAATCATTTGGAATCAATGATATTGAGATTGTCAAAGAATACCAAGCAAAATGGGAAGCCTATCTGGAAACGGCCAACCCTGAATTGATAGAGGGATGCAAGCTGTGTCTCGAGAAACTTCACGAACGTGGTTTTAGCCTTGGTGTAGCATCAAACAGGTTTGGAAACCCAAGTGAAACTCTTAGGAAGGATTCAATCCTCCACCTATTCGACGCTGTCGAGTACTCAGCAGTACCAGGATACAGAAAACCATCTCCCTACTTGTTGATCAAAGTAGCCCAGCGATTGGGGGTGAATCCCCATGGATGTGCTTATGTTGGGAATATTGCGAAGTATGATGCTGAGGCTGCGATAAGAGCGGAGATGGTTCCAATACTCATCACATGGATAGATCCTCATGAGGACGGAACTCTGACAACTGATGCAGTCATAATAGAGCACATTGAAGATTTATTGGAGATTCTCTGATTTCACAGATGAATACCTTCATTACAATGGAGACTAGCTGAATTTGTGAAATGAGATCTGGTCACCTATCTGCGATGTTGTTCTTCATGATTCTGATTATGCCAATGTTCACGCCAGTTCTTGCACAATCAAATCATTCGTTTGAATGGGGAGTAGATGAGGGAGATAGGTTCAGCTATGCACTTCAGCGGGAATACTATTCAGACCAGACTAGCCAAACGTTCATAGAAACCCAAGGAATCTTTCCATTTCTCACTGAAGTCGAACCTGGAGAAAAGATCATCCTACAAATAGAGAATCTAGAAACGATTGAAGAACAGATCAACATATCCTCACAGATTCCGCTATCCTTCTGTAGTTTTCGAAAGGAGAGCGACGATTCTCTAATCACTGGAAATCTGACAGGCTATGTGCTTCCCGTTGGAGATTGGGAGAATCTAGAGGAACTTGAGAGTGCAACAGGACTGACCTTTGTGGAAACTCAGGATGAATGGGGAACAATTGGGACGACTGTCATACCAGGTAGCGGAGGTAGTGATATCTCGATATATGTCGAAACGCGATATGAGAAGGAGAATGGTACACTCACCTATCTCAGACATCGGTACACTGCCTTGGGAACAGACCTTATAGACATCGTTCTAGTACATTGGTATCCAGGAATGCCAACAGTCATTGGTGGAGAGATTCAACTAGCGACCTTACTGATAATCGCTATGAGTGGATTCACGGGAGTCATCGTTGCATTTTTGGCCTATAGATACATTAAGGGTAAGAAGTCAATTGTACAAAGACTTGGTGAGTAAGAATGAAACCACCAAAAGAGTTCAGAGAGATTAAGTGTGAAAGCGAAGACAGTGTAGAGAGACTCACCGTTGGTGAGATCGTCTGCTATCGATTCTCACGTCATGGTTCTGTAGGAGAGGATGCAGAATTTGAGATCGAGAATGAGGAAGTTATTGCTCACGAAAGAACGGAAACAGAATACATCCACATTGAAAAGATGAAGAAGCCGGAATGGACTGGTGGAGATGCTGAGAGGGGCATATGGTTCTTCAAGGCACTCAGACCTGGTTCAACAAGACTGACTGTTCGTATCCTCTTACGTTTTGAGGTCGAAAGTGAGTGCATAATGAAAATTGTGGTTGAGTGAGCTATTTGAAACCCCAGACGAAGGAGTATCCAGCTGAGTAGGTGAGTTTCTCGCCACTGGCAAACGTATCCTGTAGCTTCTTGAGACCTCCTTCATAGTCCTCAGTGCTAATCTTGTGCAACATGGAATATCCCCGGTTTTGCACAGTTTCCAGATATTCTTCACCGAGTTGAGTCGGTCTGAAGTTGTATTCCTTTAGGACCACTTCATTGAATCCTACTGAAACCATTTGTCCCTCAATCACGCCAACATCAGGATAACGTTCCTTATCCACTCTTGCAGAGGCTGGGAAGAACCTGGAAGTCATGCGATTCTCAATCTGCTTATGAGACTGAGTGACAATACATAGTGAACCGCACGTGTTGAGAATTCTAAAGATGTCCCTTATCGATGAGATTGGACTGGGCAGATGATGAATTACCTCTGTCATGAATACAAAATTGAAGGTATCGGGTGCAAAGGGGAGATCATCTGCAGGTGCTTGAACTAATGGAACATACTTCATCTTCGTCCTGGCTTTTTCAAGCATCCCAAATGATATGTCAAGTCCTGTTACTCTGGCCTTTGTAGCAGCCGCAAGAAGAAGTGTGTTGTTCCCTGTGCCGCAACCAATGTCAAGGACCAGTGAATCATGCCCGAGTGTAACCCCCTTCAGAATCTGGTGGACCATCTCTGGGTCCCCCACTCGCACATTATCGTAAATCTTGGAAACCTTGTCGTAGTCAAGCGTCCTGTTGTGTTTCATCAACAGTCTTTAGGCTACTACCACGATAAAACTATTCAGTCGGCTAGGTCCTATCCAATACGGTGACTCATTTGATTGAGTGGCTTAATCTGTTACTTCTAATTGCGTGTACGATAATATCTCTGTATTATTATCTTAAGAGTGTCCAACCTGCAAGGCTGGAACAAGAGATAGGCGAGATTGCATACGAGAAATGCGAGAGGTACCGTCTCTATGCGTCAATTCCCTTTGGCATCTTCTTCATCTCATATGTGATCTATTTCTTCTATCCATTGCCTCTTCCAATCCCGAATGAATTGCCTTGGGACTATTCAATATCCATAATCCTAGCAATCATAATCGCAGTCCCATCATTTGGCTTCATGGCTATCGGTGTGAGAGCTGCAGGAGAGGAAACCTTCAGACCAAAGAAGGAGCACAAGATGTATGGGGGGATATACAACAAAATACGACATCCGCAGTCACTTGGAGAAGTCTGGGTTGGTCATATCCTTGCACTGATTCTAAATCGCACGTTCCTATTTCTCTTCGCATTCGTCTGGTTTCCGGTCTTCTACTATATGGTTGTAGTAGAGGAACGTGACCTGGTCCTCAGATATGGAAAAGCCTACGAAGAGTATCGTGAGAGAGTAGGGATGTTCTTTCCCAAGAGGACCAAAAAATAAGTCCGTGAGATGGAACTGACCAATTGTAAACTCTTTTCAACTAGTTGTCTAAAGAGTAGAACTGCATTATGAAAACAGATTCAATTAGATTGACAGATGTGGGCAGCTTCCCATTGGATGCAGACATCAACAGGTACCTTAAAGGAGCTCTTGAACTTGAGATGAATTCAGGAAGCATCGAAACTGACGACACTCAATACTTCATCAAAAAACATAATGAAACCTTCATTAGAAAAGCGAGAGCCCTTGGCCCAGAAAACGCAGTAACGAGCTATGCCCAATGTAGGGGAATGATATCTCAGTTTTTGCTTCCTGAGATGTACCATACTAAAGGATTCAAGGATTTTCAGATCGATGAAACTATCAGTATCAGTGATGCGCCAAAACAGGATAGTCAGACACTTGCAGCCGCCATTGCTATAGGCAAAGTTCCCTTCTCAAGTGGAAAGTCCATTTTTCCAGAAGTCTTTGCGATGCAATACGGAGCCAAAGAGATCTGTGAGGAACTTGAAATTGAGAGCATATCATTCAAGACATGCATCACTGGTCCTCTTGAGCTCTCACTTAACCTACAGAGACTGGCAGACTTTCCCCGGACATATGACGAAAAGCTGATGGAATTCTTCACCGAGGTCGTGAGAGGCTATGCCCGTAGCTCAATTATCAATACGAAGCATCTTGCCACTGGAATTGTCACATTGGATGAACCTACTCTTGGTTTTGAGGGCATGGGCGATTTCTTTACAGATTCTGTATCCGATCGAAATTTGGAGCATCTGGTTGCATGTTGGAACAAGATATACAGTGAAATTCCATCAGGCACCTACAGAGGGATTCATCTGCACAGGTCACCATTTGAAGCGTTGTTTCAAGCAAAATGGAACCTAATAGAAGCCCATGTTGGGGTCTATGTCAAGCGCCTGTGGTTAGAGGACTACGACAAGTTCGTCAGAGCCGCTGTCGTCAGAACTGATGGGCCGACAATTGAGGAGGGTGCTGATGTCAAGGCAAGCTGGCAGGAGATTTATTCTGGCGATTATGAGGTCTATTTACAACCGACCTCGGAAATGGAGAAGCATCTTAGTCAGAACATTGACCTTTACGGAATTGAACGAATACCATTTGCAGGTCCTGAATGTGGGTTTGGACCTTGGGATTGGAATCATGGTCCAGAAATGGCAATTGCTACCTTAGAGAGACTGAAGGTGGTTGTGAAAGATTACAAGAAAGAGGCCACATAGCTCTGATGAGGCATCTCTTCCCTAATCCAAGTGTTGCTCGACTACCCAAGTAACTTGCTCTGACCGATTCTAACAGCAATCACCTCTCCGGTTGCGCACTCGGTTTCTCGCTCTTCAGGACTATGGCAGGGAGATTTCCAGATGGGGAAATCATGTTTGATAGTAGTTCAGCACGGGGAAACTGGTTCGTCAACAGACGCTTCAAAAAGTTTGGTGTGGAAGGAATCGAACATAAATTTGAGGCAAAGAGCCAGAAACAGATTGAGGGATGGTCATCTGGAATTCAGATAGTTGACTGGTACCCCTTTTTCTCTCGCATAGAAAAGAACCATGCATGGAGCAGGCGGACTAGTTTCTTGATGGCATTAAATGCAAGATTCGAGCTTGCCAAATTCATCCATGTTAGATTCAGAGAAAATTGAATGTTGGACATCTTCTTGTCCAGTAATCGGACAATAAGGAGGGAGGAAAACACGTCCCGAAAGAAGTAAATCGAGTGGACTTGATTCTGAGAACCAACAATGAACAAGAAACAGAAACATGTAGTTGAGCTGTGTGAAATTATCACAAACTCATCCAAAAGAAAAGTCCAAGATGAATTATTCAGATATATCATCACTAATAGTAATTTGCCAGGACCCAGAGGGAACCTAGAACTTGCTTCAGCATTTGAAGAAACAATTTCCAATCAAATCTCAAAAGACTCAGTCGAGGATCTCTGGGAACTATGTTCATTTATGTCTAATATCTCAGCTGCAGAGGCACCAGTAAATGATCCAAAGGAATTCATAGCATTCTGTGGAACCAGAGGATTGGGTGCAATAGGAGCAGCACTACTAGAATATCAAGAGAAAACGCTCTTCCGCCTCCGAACTCTGGCACAGGATTCTCGATGGCGTATGCGCGAAGCAGTTGCTATGGCTCTGCAAAAGTTGCTTTCTAGTGGTAATATCAAGATTCGGAAAGAATTGGTAGATTGGATCGAACAGGACGATTGGTTGGTGGTCCGCGCAGTCATGACTGGTGTTGCAGAACCCAGTCTATTGATGAATACCGGGTTTGCAGAGTGGGCACTTGATGCGCATACGAAGGTCCTTGACAAGATAAGAGCTTCATCAGATCGCAAGTCAGATGAGTTCAGAACTTTACGCAAGGCATTAGGTTACACACTTAGCGTTGTAGTGAAGGCTATTCCTTCAACAGGGTTCCGAACTCTCGAGGAACAAATCAAAATGAATGATGCTGATATAGGATGGATTGTCAAAGAGAATCTCAAGAAGAAACGACTTGTATCCAATTTCCCAGAAGAGGTTGATAAACTTGCTAAGGTTCTTTGATAGATATTCTCAGGAGTAAACAAGAAGGTTAAAATTCAAGATTCCATCATACTTACAACTTGCTCAGAAATTTCTGAGGTGTGAGTTCTATGTTTATTGGACATTACGGCATAGCCTTCGCTTTAAAGAAATATGCAACCAAGACATCGCTTGGCATCCTGTTCATTGCAGTCCAACTAGTGGATATCGCGTTCTTTATC
>JBHLRZ010000032.1:0-39745 GCA_048882045.1 Candidatus Thorarchaeota archaeon
GGTGCTAGAACTGCTGAATTCCTTAACTCTATGCGTGAAAACGTACAGCATTACTTCATCGCAAACTGCAGTTTTGTGAATGAAGACATAACTGCCTTCTATCAGCAAACGGAACCAACCGCCTATGTGGACGGTGTCATGATGAACCGTACAGCTTCTGGTGGAGCTATTAACGTTCTATTCTCGCCTTGGGATGCTTACATTGTTGGCACTGGCACAGTATCTACTGAGCAATGGAATAGTCTTAGCGGAATCATCGTTGATGATGGAATAGGTCAGATGAATGAATCTGATACTACTCCAGTATCTGGCATGTGGCCTTCTGATTTGCTCTTCGAAATATTCTTCACTGATTTGACCAGCTTCGTTGTACAATTTTCGAGTGCTGAAGGATTGGTAATGATTCAGAATGGTACATGGACAGGTACATACATGAATGGATGGCCAGTTAGTGCGAGTATGGGTGACCCGTTCTATCTTGAAGAAGACGGTCATTTCGCTAGTGCGATCGATGCCCTCTATTCAATAATCACAAATACTGTAAGTTATCCGTAGAAGATGGATGGGCTTTTGCGCCCATCCTCCCAATTTTATTTATAGATGCACCATCATTCCATGCGTTACAATGAATGAAGAAAGTGACAGAGACCTAGTTGATAAACTTCTCAAGGGTCGAACAATGAGCGTCTATGCGTTACTCCTCTCACAGGGTGAGATGGGTGTGAGAGACGTTCAACGGTCACTTGGATTCTCTAGCCCCAGTCTGGCTCTCCATCATCTCACTAAACTTACGGAGCTTGACCTCGTTTCCAAGGATGTCTACGGAAACTACAGTGTGAAGAAGACAGTGAGGGTGGGATCTCTCTCACTGTTCATAAAGTTCGGAACACGTCTTCTACCCCGTTTTCTCTTTCTTGGTACTCTGTTCAGCGCAATGTTGGTAGTCTATCTATGGTTCTTTGTGTCTTGGCCTTTAACTGGTGGGGATATCATGTTTCTAACTATGAGTCTAATCGCCATCATTCTCTCATTCTATGAAACTCGTCGAATTTGGTTACTGAAACCTTTCTAATATCTCGGTTCTAATGAGAGGAAGATATAGGTCTAAATGTGTTGAATCGGAATGTACTAGTGGCGAGAAAACACGTATCGGATGATTCCCAATTGGAGCAGACAAAACTCGAACCCCAGCCAAAACCGGCAATGAAGAAGTCATACAATGACAGAGTGTGTGCTAAATGTATGGGACATCGTCATCTCTGCGGAATCAAACCATGTCCAATTCTTCTCAGGGCAAAGGCTCAAGCTCGTATCGATGGTGCATTCACTGGAACCAATCTGACAGGAGCATCACCTCCATCGGTCTTTGTTGGAGAGAGTGGGTATCCCAAGGTCCTTGCAGGTCCTCTTGTTCCGCCTGTTCGTTCAGACGAGGCGAAGGATATGGAACGACCGGACCACTGGCTGACGAAAACTATCGATGAGATTCTGGCACTACGATTCAGTCTCGTTCGAACAAAGAAATACATCCCAGTCACAGCGGCATCAGATCCAACTAGAGAGCTCGCAGAAACACAGACTCTAGCATTGTCAGAAACTCCACTTGTATCTGAGGCAACTCTTCTAAAGAGACCCCAGTTTACTTCTGTTTTCTCAGACGTCACACTTCCAATCGGTCCATCAGCTCCTCTTCGTACATTCCATTTAGAGGACAATCCAACGGTTCCCAAAGTCATTGACCGAGTGACATCAGACACTGACCTTCTAGCAACTACTGGTGTAAAGGACCTATTTAATGGTGGAATACGACTAGAGCATATATCAAGGCTTTTCTCTGTTGGAACTCTGGGTCAGAAGAAGACACGCAGGTTGGTGCCAACTAAGTGGAGCATTACAGCAACTGATGATATCATTGGAAGGCAGTTACATAAACAAGTACTGAGAAATACATGGATCAATGATTACAGGGTCAGCATTGATTACGCATTGGGTAATACTGTCGCCCTCCTCTTTCTACCTACTGGCTGGCAATTCGAAGCTATGGAGTCCTGGTTGGGAGGTCTCAACCCTCCAATCATCACAGACCAAGAATGGTTCAAGGGTCGTAAGACCTATGCTCAAGATGTAGTTGGTGCATATTACGCAACAAGACTTCCCGCATTGGAGTATCTTGTTAATATTCAGAGACAGGCTGGAGTACTCGTCTTTATGGAGATTGATCCACAGCACTGGGTACCCCTTGGTGTATGGCGGTTCAGAGAGATTGCCATGAGGGCATTGGAAACAGATGTGAAGAGTTTCACCAGTTTGGATGAAGCATTGAGTGAGATTGCTACTCACCTACGCATACCAATGAAACGATGGTTGGAAGCGAGTAAGCTGTATCCTGAGATTCTGAGTCAGACAAAGCTGACTGATTTCATGTGAACCCTGACTTCTGGTAAAACCATCCAATGAATCTATCATACATTTGTCTTTTAATATAAAACTCAATAGAGAATACAGGAGATTTTGATATGCGCGCTACTAAAAGCAAGCTCATGACCCTCTGGGTCTTGGGTCTTCTCGCAATGCCATTTGTCTTGATTCCAAACACCAGTGCCTACACACCGGGTGACGAAGCGGCTGTTTTTGGCCACACCTTTGACGAAGAGTACTGGACAAATGATTCTATTTTCGTGGAAGGAACAAATGGGGACGGTAGTCTAACGACATCGTATGTAAACGTTGGTGATTTTGAAGCATTCTTGATTGCTTTCAACGAGTTCAATCATACCAATGGTCAACAGATGATTGTACCGTATCAGCTGTTTGGAATGCACTTCATAACACCTGGAAATCAGGAAGTCTTCATTGGAGCAGTATTTGCCTTCCTACTGGTTCATAATGAAACCTATGGTGATAATCAGTTACCTGATGTTGGCAACGAACCCTCTTGGTATGTTGTTCCAATAGCCAACTCAACAACATGGCCTGAATACACTCCATCAGTAGAAGCTATCCCTGCTACCAAGCTCAGCGATAATCATTATCGCATGGGAATGCACTACTATAACCTGACATGCAGAATTGTTGATGCAAATAATCCAATAGGATTTTGGTTATCTCTTGGCATTCCAATACTTGAGGTAGTAGTCAGCGAACTGACCATTCAGTATGATATCACAATTGATGAAACTGGACAGGTTCATTCTGAAACGCTGTACACAATTGGTCAGGTCAAGGAGCTCAATCTATGGGGTGTGGAACAGAATCCAAGTGACATCATCAACGAGAACATGGAAGTATCTGCGGTTCACTTTTTGTCCATCTTTGCAAGTGAATACACTGTGGTTGGCCAAACAAGTGGTAACACCATTGCTTCACCCACAGACACCACTCCATTGGACGAAGATGTGTCAATTCAAATTGGTGCTAGTGAGCGAGCCTTTGATATTGGATTTGGACGGTCATATGATCTCATCAATGAAACTTCAGGCGCTACTGAAAGTAGTGGTCTGACTGCAATCAACACTCTTCTTGGTGTGAGACTGAGCGACCTAATCCTGATTCTTTGGCAAGCACCGATATCTGCGTGGCTCTTTGCACACATGTCCTATGGTCTATCTACTCAGATGCAGAATACCTATGCAACAGTTGGGGATATGGTGGCGAATGTGAACACTGCGTTCACCAATACGAATTGGTGGTACGCTGTGACCTTCCCAACCTGGAATGGACTTAGAGTCGAGCAGGATCCAGTATATACCGCCTATACCAACCTCTACGCTGAACCGTCAGCGGGTGGAGGAGGTCTCATTCTCCTTGTTGGTCTAGTAGTCGGCGTGATTGCAATCGTCTGGATTATTCGACGACGCTAGCATATGAACCACTCCTGGGGACTGGGTTCCCCAGGTTCCTTTTTCTTTTTTACATCGGGCAATTTAAGAGATGATTAGAGGACTTGCCTTTAGAGGAACTGGACAGTGATTTACGAGAGACTCTGCCGTATTAGTGAGAAATTCGGAAGAGTTGGCGATTCAGACAAGGATAGAGAGCTCGAGAAAGCTGTCAAGTTTCTAGATCCAATCATGAAAATCACAGTCCGAGGAATCAAGGGGGCCGCTCTCGTTTGCTTCTTGCTTACAATTTTCATGGTGCCCATTGTTCTCGGTATTCTGAATGTGCCGCTTATAATCAATCTTCCAATAACAGGTTTGGCGGCAGTGATTTCGTTTTACATCGTGGGGAATTATCCAATATCAATTATGAGCAGTTACAAACTTGGGCTCTCTGAAGAAGCTGACCTAGTCTTTGAACAGTTCATTCTTGTGTTCCAGTCCGGAGGTACAATCTTTGATGCCATCGAGATGGTCGCTCAGTCTGAACATCCGTATCTTTCGAAGGCATTCCGACAGATGATTGTGCGGATAAATGACGGTACACCGCCTGAGACCTGTCTAATGGAATTTTCGAAGAACCAACCTTCTGATGACCTCAGACGTTATTTCATGGCAATCCTATCATCTCTTGAGAAGAAGACTGATCTCATAGAGAGCCTATCTGGAGAGTCCTTTGAAGCAGACTTGGCTCTTAGGCAGAAGAATCTTGAGCTTGAGAGCAGACTACTAATTGTAACAGCACTTGTGACATATGTACCAATCATGTTCACACTAGCTGCATCACTAGCAGGATTCTCTATGAACCCCCTCGTGCTACTCATGATTCCTGTGTTCATCATTGTAAATGCTCTACTCCGAAGTAGATTCTCTCGTCAATTCTTGGCCTATTTTGACAGACCAAGAGATCAGACAATAGTCCCTCCATCTCAGAAGGACATAATTGCTGAATATGATGAGTTCCTCAACTTCCTCATGCTCATAGGTGAGCGTCTGAGCACTGGTGACACTCTCGAGGTTGCACTGCCCAGTGTAAGGGATGATCTTGAACCCCGAGCCCAAAAACTTGTGGACATAGCTATTGACTCTATTTACAAAGAAGAAACAGGCATAGTTGCAGCAATGCGTCGTGCATCAGAGGCTGCGTTAGGACAGAGGGTTTCCCAGATGCTCAACATGATTGTATTGATGTGTGAGACCTCTGCCATTGATGCTGGAATGCGTATTTCAAGAATTGCCTCTCGGCTCGTGAAACGGTCTGCTGTGGCAAAAGAGCGCGATTCAATCATAGCAGCACAACGGATGAAGGTTTACCTACTCACACTGACTAGTTCAGCAGTCTTGGGAATGCTTGCTTCATTGGCTCCATTTCTTTACATTGGAGAACTACTCTCAGGGGGGTTCACTTGGAATCCTGGAAGTATAACCACAATTGACATACTGCCCCTCTTGGTTACACTTGGAGTCACAACTCTGTCTACCGGTTATCAGAACACACAAATGGTGAGTGGAAATCGTCCAACATTAATGGGCCTCATATGTATACTGCTATTTTGGATGTCTTTCTCTCTTTCATCTACTTTGATGGGTATCAGCTAACGTAAGAATGATTTATTTGCGCAGGTGCTTATGACGGACCTAGTTAGGATGAGGTGTAATAATGCTTCAAATCCCATTTCTTGATTGGACATTGGAAGATATCATGCTCTTTTTCCAGGATGATTGGATACTTGCATGGACTCTGATATTGTCAGGAGGACTCCTCGCCATTTGGCTGTTGGAGAACATTACGGACCCAATCCCATTGTTAGGCACTATCTTCGATGGTCTTGTTGCTGTGGGAACCTATTTGGGCTTCTTCGTTGGTATTCTTGACATATTTGTAGGATATGTTGTATGGTCCACACAACCTGGAGCGACCATAGTAGCTGGTGTTCTGGTCCTCATGGGCTTTTCATTGGTCATGAGGGTGCTTTCGAAGTTCCCCCTAGCTATAGTGTTCGCTCTTGCTGTGGCTGCTTTTGGTGCCGCAACGATCTACGCATTCCTACTTCCATATGCTGATCCATTGATTCCAGTCATTGGTGACGCGGCTGTATGGCTTACTTCTGGAAAAGGTCTGATAGTGATTGGATTCATCATCTTCTGTGTTGCTTATGTTATTGGTGGGTTGATCATCAAGCTGATTCAACTAATTGGCAAGATATTCGCATCAGTTCCTGTGAGTGTCCTTGTTGGACTTGCAGCAATCGCAGTTGGAGTGATTGTAATCCTCAATCCTGCTTTGGTTGGACTTGTGGCTTGGCCATAAGAACAGAGGGGGTTTTCCCCTCCTTCCTTCTTTTTCTAAAACTAATTTACATTGGTTTTCTAATCTCTCTGAAGTAGAGAAACTTGAGATCTTTATCTGAATAGAACTTGGCTGCTGCGTCAATGGCTTTCTTCGCTGCGATTATTCCTTCAATCCACTCGGATACATAGAATTTCTTATCAGGATCAATCTGATTGTTTGCTACTTTGAATCCCTCCGGGATTTCAAACTGTTCAGGTACAAGCAATGCAACACGGAAGGTCGACATGCCGGACTCGGATTCCAGCCAGAGTTCACTGTATGTCATAGATTTTCATCCTGATTCAAGAAATCACACCGATTAAGGTTTACTTGTACCAAAATCGCTCTTCCCAAAGGACTCATATAGTAGCTTTGCATCAGGCCTAGTCAATACAAGTAGACACGAATACTGTCTATTGATTTTAATGAGGATGAAAGAGATGTCGAAGAGTGACGAGTCTGACAAGAAGAAAATCATTAGTGTCACAATGAGTCAGTCACTTGTAAACAGGATTGATGACCTTGTACAGGAACGAGTTGGAAGGTCTCGAGCTCAGTTGATTGAAGATTCTGTAAGATGGTTTCTTGATTTCACCGTTCACAAGTGGACCGAGCGAGGAATCTATGTCAATGCATCACGAGCGGTTTTTGAATCTGAAACCCAGTCATCACTATTTTTCTCATCGCTGACTCCCTCTGATCAATATGATTTAGGAGGAACTGCTGGAAAACAAGCTCCGATAGCAGATGCTGTTCGGCTCTATCATGGTGAGGATCCAAGAAAGGCTGGAGCCCGCACATTGGTCTTACGGCTTCTTCAAGAAAATGGTTGGGGATCAATAGACCTCAAGGATGACCTGATAATAATAGGGAGCCCCTTCTATCCTCCCCCATTCATCCGGGGATATCTGGAGTCACTACTAGGTGTCAAACTTGAAGTTGTTGAAACTGATATCAAAGAAAATGTAGCACTCAGAATCCTGTGAGAATATCAATCTACCATTCTTGACCTATCTCGAGTATTTCAAATTCACTCTCATAGAGACCAGGTATACTCTCGATCGTCGACTTGATTGTTTCTTGTTTGCTCTTTATGTTGTCAGCTGAGAAGTACACTTCATATATGCATCGATTCTGTTCGAAACAAAAGCCGGTTGTGAAGAGAACTTTGAGGTCGTGTTGTTTGAATAGCTGAGTCATTGTCTGCATTAGGGCTGGATTCACCTTCTCTACTTCTAGTCTTACCCGTGCCCCTCCTTCTCTCATCATGGGTATCAGACGGATTTCTCCTGACCTCTCGAAGTAGATCACCATTGCAGCCTTCATGTCTTTAAGTTCTGCATTTTTGAAGAAGTCATCTGGAAGGCTAATCTCTTTCTTCTTGTGAACGTCAGCTATCATTCCCTTTGTAATACCGGCCACCTAAATCGCCTCTTACCTGTCCTAATGCTTGAAGGTCATTACAGTATTTGAGTCTTTAGCGACTGTTGCTAAAGAGCAATCTCGTAAAAGCATGCGATGTTCCTTGGGCAGAAACTCATAAATCTGAGAAAATACTCGTGCAGTTTGAGGTTCATATTATGGCGAAGGAAGGCGGTATCTATGTTTGTGATGTATGTCAACAAGTTATTGAAGTCAAGAAATCAGGGGTTGGGACACTTGTATGTTGCAATCAACCCATGCGACTCTTTGAAGACGACTGATCAATGAACACTTGATAATGTTTATATTCACTTCCTAGGGCGAATCCTAGCCACCGCATCGAGGAGTGTATTTCAATGATTGACTTGCCCCAATCTGTAATGAAGACAAGAAGTCTTCTAAATCTACGTTCATATTCCATAAGTGAGGTCTTTGAGTATGAGAATAGGTACGTAATGTACCCTGTACGCAAGTTTGAAGGAGAATCTCACAAGTATGTTGTTTGGATTTTAAAAGAACCCAAAGTCGTTGGTGTCGCTTTAGTGAGAGACCTATCTCGTGAAATGGAAGAAACAGAGTCACTCCGAGGAATGCTCGTAGGAGGTAGCCGTTTCACACCTGCTGCTAAAAAGATTGCACGGGCATCAAAAATTGAGCTCATCGTTGGAAACTATGCTTCCTTTGATCTCTTTCAACATGAGTTAGTTCCACAACACATCATTGCCTTAGATGAAGAGGTTCAGCTGGTCTTGGAACACTATGGTATTAAAAAGAGTCAGTTACCAAGAATCTTCAGGGATGATCCAGCAGTTAAGGTTCTAGGAGCACGACCTGGTCAGGTCATTCGAGTACAAAGGGAAAGCCCCACTGCGGGTAAGGTCTTCTACTATAGACTAGTTGTAGATAGCAGTAGCAGCTAGAATCGTATTGTTTATATCAAACGGTTAGCATCGACCCACTTGATTGGGTGTTTTTCACATTGTCAGATAATCCTGAGAAGATAGAGATTCCTTCTATTGTTCTCAAAACACGTTCATTACTTGCTCTTCGAGGTTTCACAACAACTGAATTGCTTGAGTACGAAAATCGCTACGCGATGCATCCTACTCGGAAGTCTAAAGATGCTACCTTGAAGTACACTATTTGGATCCTTAAGGAGGCGAAAGTTGTAGGTGTTGCCATTATTCGAGAACTTGTTAAGGAGATGGAAGAAAACCTCTCCCAGAGAGGAATGCTTGTTGGCGGCGCGAGGTTTACACCTGCTTCGAAAAAGTACGCGAAAGCTTCTCGTGTAGAGCTTGTTGAGGGGAATTATGCCTCCTTCGACCTATTTGACCATGAGATGGTACCAGCTCACGTGATTGCTGAGGAAGGGGAAGTCAACATGGTTCTAGAGCATTATGGAATCAACAAGACACATCTTCCTAGAATCCAAGTCAGGGATCCTGCTGCTCGTGTTCTAGGAGCAAGACCTGGACAGGTCATCCGAGTCGAACGTGATAGTCCAACAGCAGGAAGGACATACTACTATCGGTTAGTTGTTGATTCATGATCTTAGCAGTCAGTACGTTAGGGGCGGAAGCATCAATAAAAATGCAATGAACATCACCAGACAAGTAATCATAGGTAGTGTGATGTTGTCTGTCCCCTTTGGACTCAGAAACTCAACAACTGTTCCGGTTATTGCACCTACCAATGCTAAACCTATCATCATAGACCATAGGATGATGCCACCACTCCCGATGAACGCACTACTTGAAATGATTCCAAACCACCAGAATGCAACAAGTGAACCTATGAAGCCGAAGACAAAGACAGCCAGAGTTCCAGGAATACTCCTGTTTGATCCGAAGACGACTCTAGTGGAGTTGGCACCATATTTCATTCCAATTGGTGCTGACATTCCATCTCCGAGCATCATTATATGAATGGCAGCTGCTGGAATAAAGTAGAGATCCTGCCAACCTATGAAAGTGAAGTACCCTGTAAGTATTGTGATTGAAACCGCATACCAGAAAGGTCCTCTCACACTGTTGTTCTCCAAATCTTCAGGTCGTGCCATGGCTGCAAAGAACCCACTGAACCGATCCGTGTTTGCCAGTCCTAACATGATAACAAATGTAAGAGCGACCAATGTCGCTACCCATGGATGAGGATAATAAGGCACTGTCCAAATCGCTGCACCTGCGAATAAATGCACGATTCTCCTAGTGGATTCAGAACCCAAGTTCAATTTCTTTCTTGCAAGGTCTGCAATGGTGAGTACAATCACCGCATAGAATACTGCAATGAAGTAGACAATGACATCGCCTAACTCTATCATAAATTCAACTTGCATTCGCGTTCCACTCTCTGTGAGTCACGAGCGCGCTGCGGGATATATCTATCGGCACTGTTAGAGCTTAGTAGGTTTCGATTTGAGTCCTATTTCCTTCTCTAATTCTGCAATTGCTAGTTTCACCAGTTTGTTCAATTCCGATGGATCTTCTCCTCTTGCAGAAATCCAAACTCGAAGGGTCTTGGAAGTTCCATATCTTTTTGGAAGTGATTTGATCCAAACTCTGGGAACCTTGTTCATGACAACATCGATAGCCGGGGCAAAGACCGACTCGTCCTTGAATCGAAACTCAACCACCTCTTCGTGGAATCTCTGAGATACATGATCCTCCAACCAAGGTAACACCGAGTCTTCAAAGATGAAATGTAGTTCACTCGGCACACCTGGAAGACAGAAAATTGTTGTAGCTCTATCTTGAATCATCACACCTGGAGCTCCTCCCACTCTATTGTCAAGTGCTTTGGAGCCTTCCGGAAGCTGTGCCATCTTCTTTCTGCTTTTTGTCATCTCAGGAGCCTGAACAATTCCATTCTCGTGAAGTTTTTTGTACTGTCTTTTGATGATCTTAATAGCCTCTGAGTTCTCAACGAGCTTCAGGTTTAGATGTTGAGATATTGCTTTCAGAGTCATATCGTCATGTGTTGGTCCAAGCCCTCCTGAAGTGATAATTACATCACACTGCGCTCGAACAAACTCGATAGCTTCTCCTATCTCCTCAATCTCATCTCTTACTGTGGCTAATCGCTTAATTTCAAGTCCCAGAGGTACCAGTCGTTTCTCCATCCAGTTTGAATTTGTTTCTTGGACTTTCCCATCAAGTAATTCGTTGCCAATTGCGACGATTCCAAGGGTCCTGATTTTCTTTGTCAATAATCCCACTCCTCATTTTGCAAGTCTTAGTTCCTCATCAAAAGCTTCTGAAAAAATTTGTAGGGTCTTCAGCCTCTTTTCAGCAATCACCTTGCCTTTTTCAGTTACAACACAATCTGAAATCGATTGTGCTAGAGGGAGAAACTCACGCATGTCATCCGCAATCTTCTTTGTACTTCTTCCCGGAAATAGCCTCCCACTATTCAGGATGCCCTGAATTATGCCTATTACCCCAAGTTTCAGAATCTTGTCTGCTTCCCATAGAATCTGGGCTTCAATTGGTTCCAGTGGTTGCTTGAGTGTGAGACCCACATGTTTTCTTATGACATCTGAAACTTTGACGATTGTGTCATCCTCAATTCTTTCTTGGGTCAAAATCTCTTCTGCCATTTCAGCACTGGCAATTCCATGCCTCTCGGCTGAAATCCCTCCAACTCCAGGTTTGGCGAGGTCGTGCAGCCAAGCTGCGAGAGTGATTACTTCCATGTCTGCTTGTGTCCCTTCAGCAAGATGCTTTGCAAGCTCGACAACCTCATCGATGTGATTGCCCCTGTAATTATAGATCGGAACAAACTGACTTGTTGCAGCCTCGCTCCATTCAGCTATTGCAGCTTTTTTTGTTGAAACTTGCACGATCTCTCTGAGTCGTTGCTCAAGGCCTTCTTTCATTTTGGGTCAACAAAGGTCCACTTCATGAGGTGCTTATGAATTGTGTCACTTGAGAGCTGAGTACATTCTTAGAGTGTTTTCATAGATTATCTCTCTGAGTTCATCTTCCTCTCTTCTCAAGATTTCTGCAATCTTTTTCAGAGCTACAGGAAGATTCGTGGGTACATTTATCTCTCCCTTATCGGGACCTAAAACTGGACTATCTGTTTCTAAGAGAAGATGCTCGATATCTACTGCCTTCACAAGTTTTTGCTTCTGAGGTGACCGCACAACAGATGTCGGAATTGAGAAGAAGTATCCCAGCTCATGAGAAGCTCTCCTTGCATGACTAGCTTTTCCGTCATATGCATGCATGTGCACATTTGAAGCCTCACAGTCTTCCAGGACCGCGATTGCTTTTGCTCCAGCAGATCTAGAGTGAATCTGGATGGGAAAGGATAACTCGTCAGCGAGTGCAATCATCTTACGAAAAGCAAGCTCTTGTTCTTCTCGTTCCTCATGGTCTCTCACCTGGTAGTGATCCAGTCCTATCTCTCCTATTGCGGTGATTCTTGACTTGTTTTTTCGAATGAACTCGATGGCTGCATCGACATCTCCAAAAGATACTGGGTGGGACCCAATAGATGCATAGACATTCTCATGGGCATCGGCAATCTTACATCCCTTCTCCCAGAGGTGTTTCTCAATTGCAGATGATATGATCTTGATGCCGCTAGTTACAGCCTGTCTGATCACTGTTTCTCGGTCCTCATCAAAGAGCTCATCCTCAAGATGACAGTGTGTGTCAACCATCCGATACACAGACATTCCCGGTCATCTCTATGTGTTTATCTCAAACCAATCAGGATATTCAGGAATTCCTCTTGCTCCGAAGTTGTAATTCCAGAAGACCATCTCATCCCTTCCATGTTCTTCCTCGAACTCGGCCTCTCTGAATAGTCTCTCGACCGCTTCATTTCTGTCAGTCTTGATGTATTTGCCCACCAATAGACTGGCCCCTTGTTTCTGAGCTTCATTCATCAAATATGTCAGGAATGTGGTTTCAACTGTCTTTCCCATGGCTCTGCATGAGAATGTGAGGACTTCCATGAACCACTTGTCATCCTGCTTGTGGATTAATGAAACACCTATCAGACCGTACTCACCGTATTTGTCATCGAGATTTACGACATAGATCTCATAATCGTCTGAACGATAGAACTCCAGGATCTCTTCTTTGGTGTATCTGATAGCTGTAGCATTCAGTTGGTTGGTTCTGAGAATGAGCTCAGTCACACGACCCAGATTTTCTGGTTTAGCCCTTCTAGGCCAGAGTTTCAGACTACATGCTCGAAGGAAAGACTCCTTGTCATAGAACTGCCGTTCAACACTCTCTCGCATCGCTTGCTGAGCATACATCTCAGCGCGTTTTGCACTCTCTCCAGTCAACTTGCCTACAGGTTCGAACTCAATTCGATTTAATGCATGGAGTATCTCTGTATCAGGTAGAACTAAGACTTGCGGAAGAAATGTCTTGATTTGGTCTCTCTCATATGGATTGTCGTCAAAGAAAGCCAAAGAGTCTATACCAATGTTTAGTTCTTGGGCAATCTCTGCTAAGTTCTGCGCTTTGTCGTTCCAATTTATCTTCTTGATGGCAAACAGTTTCGAACTCTCTCCCAAGATGTCATCAACAAGTGAGACTAGTGTACTATCGTTTTTGCTTGATATTGCGAGAACGATTCCTCGTTTTGTGAGTAGCTCAAGCGCTTTCAGTCTGTTTGAATGAAGGTTGATTCCCTCTACTCCATCATCTCGGAGAATTCCATCCCAAAGGGTGTTGTCCAAGTCGATGACAGCACACTTTATTCTCCGACCATGACCAGTGATAACTTTGAGGTGGCCAATCAAGTCCTTCGCGACGGTGACCGCCCCATCCCTCGTGAGATGTTCATAGATTGCATCAGCATCGCTCTCACGTATCTGGTGACCGACACCTGCAGACAAGAATGCTTCATCAATGGACAGTACATACATGTCCTCCTCTTGCTTGCTCATCTCCAAGTAGAGCAGATCCAGACGTTTGAGGAACTCACGTAGACTATAGGCGTTTTCGAGGTGTTTGTAATCAAACCTGCCGTGGGCTGGTCTTATTGCAAGTGGATAATTCATGATAACGAATACAGCTGATAGTTTCTCTCGAGCAAGCTTGAAACCATTCAATAGTCTGTCCTTTGCCTGTTTCAACTGTTCTTCCTGTTTGGCAAAATCTATTGCGCCGTGTTGAATGTCGAATATGTAGTTGCGAATGTCCTGGACATCACTCACAACAACTATGCTGGGATTGAACTTGTAAATCCCTCCTTTGTCATCACCGAAAGCCAGGAATGGATTTGATGGTTCACTGTGGTCAAAGGTGTGATAGCATTGTGCTCCGTTTGCCTCGAGAAACTCCTTGATAAAGGATAGTTCACAACCTCCGACGAAACCTATTTTGAGAGATGACAGGAACTCTTTGTCTGCATCCGATACACTTGCACTGGTAGGCGGTTTTGCAGCTCTCTGGGTTTCCTCAGTAAGTCTTCTGAGGATATAGTTTCTATACTTCTTGTCTCTGACTATCCTTCTCACGATGTTCAATATTCGTTGAGTTTGCACGACTTTCACCATGTTGGGCTTAGTTCCACCAGTCAGGATGTATCAGAACCTGTACGATTTGACCAACCTTAGCTTCATATAGTCTATTAAAGCGGTATAACACCTTCTTGTCTTTTAATCGCTTTCCACCTGCGTCACTAAGATACATGTCAGACTGCACATCATATGCTGATGAGATCTGAAGCGCTTCTTTGTCCACGTTTTCCCATATTTCCCTATTCTTGTATTCCTTCTGTCCGTGTGCAGCCACAACACCCATCGGGGCAATCTCCCGAAGTTTCTCAATGTCTTTGCCAAGCAATTCTATTGCCTTCTTTTTGTCACCTTTTGCAACGCTTAGTGTTTCGTAATGAAGACCGATTTTGAATCCATCATCAACCAGCTTTTTGATTACAGGCACTGCTTCCTCAAAGCAATATTTCTCAGCATGTAAACGAAAGAAGTATGTTGCAGGTATTCCTAGTTCCGCCTGCACTTCCGCCATCTTGATGGTTCGAGGTAGTGATATGTCAACATCATGACGGAGAATCACATTGACCTTTTCCTGGTTGATGAGCCCACTTTCATACTCGTCGAACGTAATGACTGAATACCTCTCTTTACTGATAGTAATCATCAAATCTCTGAATTTGTCAATGGAGTATTCTTCTTTCCACCAAGTAGCGAAGAGCTCAAGGAAGAGACATATGGTCGCCATAATTGTACAAACCCAAAATGTGGTCAGAGAAGTTGTAGGCCACGGCCACACAAAGGCTGGCAGAAACCACAGTATCATTGGAATGAGGGTGAGGAAGGGATAGAATCGAAGCATATCGAACAATTGTGTTGCATATCGGTACTGCATGACCAATGAAAAGCCAACGAACCCCGTTATTGCCACTGATGACACTATCAGAACTATGTCAAGGGGGTCCATCTTGTTATACCTCAGGCTGCTCACATTTTTGCAGCGATATAACCATTGTGACACACATCATGAGTGTTTTCTAAAAAGATTCCAAGCTTTCGAGAGGAAACACTTTTCCTGAGAATCGAGAGAACTAACACTCGTTGGAGCTGCAATCTTGTTGATGGATATCATTCAAGGAGAACAAATCGTTAAACTATCCTCTGATACACAGATTGATCTACTTGTCCAAGGCAGTGGAAAGCCTGTAATGTGGTTACATTCAGGGTTTCGAGGGAGAATTGGGCTTGGGAACCTGATTTCCACTGTTGAAAGAAAACTCAATCAAGCTGACATACACTGGCTAAACATAATTCCCAATCTTCCGGGATTTGGCGAAAGCACATCGACCTCCTCTCAGAACAATAATCCATATGAATTGACAGAAAATATCGAGGAACTCGTTACTCTTCTTGATTATCCTTCTATCGATATCATAGGATTCAGCCTTGGAGCAAATGTCGCATCTATTTTGGTAAATAGGATACCTGATAGAATTCGCAGAGTTGTGCTTCTTGGAACTGCAGTTGAAGGAAGGAGTCTTGATGTCTACAGAAAATTGTTGGAATTATATGATAGAGAGGACTGGGAGGGTATTGTCAACGAAATAGCTTTGAGTCTTGTTGGTAGGAAAAACCGAAGACAGTATCTCAAGATGATGCCTCTTGTAAAGAAACAGGTAGCTTCTGAGAGGTTTGCGATTGATCTTACACGGATTCTCTCTTCAGGAGTTCGGTTGGACATTTTCAGTGAACTGGAGAAGATTCCGCATCCAACACTTATGATCTCAGGAGAAGACGACCCCTTTAGACCAACTCCAAAGCGACTTGAAGTTCTGCAGAAGAAGGAAAATATCAAACTGATTCTTCTTGAAGGGATTGGTCATAATGAGATGGTCTTCCCAAGACAAATCGATCTTTCAGATCAAATCCTAGAGTTTCTTGAGGACTGAACAGCAAGAGTGAGTAAGTAATCCATATTGTGAACAAAGAACACAGGTATACCTAGCAGGGACTGTTCTGTTAGAGGTGCGACTGTAATTCTTTCTCTTTCTACAGACAATTTGAATTCAAGAGGTGATTTTGACTGTAAAGAAGAAGTCGCTTTGTATCCAGCTTCCAATGCTGACCATATAGCAGTATGGGCGAATTTCAAGTTAAAGTCAGGATGTGACTTCATCATTAAATTGGTTATTCGACTGATGTCCATTTCCGTGTGGTTTTTTGCAATTCGTCTAGCAAGACCGGAGTGACTCGTCTGTTTTTCAATATCCAATCCTATATCACCCTCTCTAATACATGCAGCAACTAGATACTCTCCTTTGTGACTGATAGACGCTGCACCTTCAAAGCTGACTTCGGAGTCTTTGAAATTGAAAAAAGGTCTTCCCTCTGAGTCGTTTTTAACAGTGATTTCTTGATACTTTATTGAGTCCCTTTCCCAAACGTCCTGTAGACAACGTTTGGCTAATACTCTTCCAACATAGTACTGCATCCTTCGACCGTCGTGCTTGAACTTAGTGAATCTTTGGATCTCGAATTTGGAAAGATGATTTTGCATGACCAAATCAGAAGGGCTCTTTCGAATGAGTGTGCAACCGTGTACAGAAAGCCCCAAATTTGTTTGTAAAAGCCGAGTATCTTCACTGAATGGAATCCTGTTATCAACCAACTTGCTGAAAGATCTCCTCAAAATCTCTAGCTCTTCCCTTTCAAGCAAACCTATGCCCCTCGAAATCTGTTTCTCAATTTACCTGCTACAATCTCTGGAGGGATCACAACAACCTCAGTGTCGAGTAAGTGCTGAAAGAAATGCTCTCCAGCTCTATAGCCTGGTGAGAAATTCTGTCTCGTCACTAACCGGATAAAACACCGACTAGTCGATTCATCTCCAGTTAAGTCTCCTAGTTCAAGGGCTAGATTGAATGAAGAATAATCCTCATCACCGTAGTAGGCTAAGACCTTTGAAACTCCTTTTGCCAAGTCCATAATGATACTCCCTGACTTATCCATAAATCGACCTGATGGTAGAATTCCCCACACTTCATTTGTCTTGCTTGGTGAAAATGGAGTCAGCCAGTGGATAGAACCTGTACTCCCAATATACCGTTCATCCAATTCTATTTCTACTTCTATGAGATCTTCCCAATATTCATGACCATGCTTTTTATTATACGCTGCGACTGCATCTTGTATCTTCGCTGCATAGTTCAATGAATCGGAAGATATGATTAACTGCAAGTGAGGATGAACAGCGCTCGCTCCAGCAGGAGGCATATAATTGGAATTCAGAGAACCATAGAGAGTTTCATCTGTTGGTAGATATGAGATGAATTTCTGTGTTGAGACAAAGGCATCATTGAGAATTTCTGGAGTAAACTCATTTGGTTTCAAGAAATGTTTCTTGGACGGAACAATGATCGCATGATATTTTGATAGAGGGAAAAGGTTAGGGAATAGTGTAGACTCGCCTATTGAAATCCTACCTTCAGGAATTATGTCCTTCTCAAATTTCGGAGTTGAGGTGAGGACCTTGTCAGGACAGAAGAAACATTTCTCACTACTTTCTCTCACCAGTTTGTCTAGAAATTCATAATCTGTGTATCCAACAAGAGTCTCATACTTCTCAACGAGTCTCAGACCAATCAAACTCTTGCTTCCCAAAAGTGGATCTCGTCTCACTTCAATATCATGCGTGTCTGAATCAAAATTCAACAAGGGATTCAGAATCACAGCTGATTCCTTGTATCTCTCGAGTTTGATCCTACCAGATGCACCTGCCATCTGCATCACTCATCTTTCTTCTTCATTTTAGCTACCTTTGTTCCAAACCGTTTGGCATGGTCTTTGACCACCAATCTCCAAGCCATGTTTGGCATGGCGTAGAATCCAGCCACTGACTCATTTTCAGGGACGTCTCTCACAGCAATAGCATTGATCAAGACACTGGCATTATCTCCAATAACAAGTCCATTAGAAACAGTTGCACCAATACCAATCCAGCAGTTCTCACCGATTACAGTACTTCCACCTATACAACTTGAGGCTGCAAGTTGACTATTTGATTTGACATGCACATTATGACCGATATGGACCATGTTGTCAATCTTCACACGATCTTCAAGAATTGTATCGCCGAATGTTCCACGATCCACACACGAGCTATTTCCAAATTCAACATCATCACCAAATTGCACACCACCAATGTGAATAAGACGGTGGATATTGCCCTCAGCGTCCTTCATTATACGATAACCGTCTCCTCCAATACTAGCATTCGCATCTATGATGTTTCTCTTGCCGATCCTCACTCTATCATAGATAGCAGTGTTGGCAAAGATCTCGGTGTCGTCGTCGATGGTCACATCACTCCCAATCACAACATATGGATGAATCCTGACCCGATCTCCCAGAGTCACATTCCGACCAAATCGAACAGTGGGGTCGATGACACACTCTTTTCCTACAGTTGGCTTAGAGTCATCTGGTGTGAAGGACTTGACATCTTGATGCCAAGTATTGTGAATCTCAAGAAATGCAACTAGTGCGTCGTCCACTTTAAAGTATGAATTCCCCTCAATCTTGGAAGCTTTGTCGTAAAATTTCGGTTCAACAAGAATGTATGCTCCTTTGTTTGGGGTGATGAGTTTCATGAACTGGACACGTGCGATATAGCTAATGTGTTTCTCCACCAAGTTCTGAATGCCACATGTGCCCTTTGCATCATTGGGAATTCCATATTTCTTGAGGACCTCTTTGATTATCATTATAGATCGATTTCATTGAATGTGCTCCGCCCTTTTGAATTATACTTCGAAATGAAGTTGAAACTATTCCAATAATGTCAAGTTATTCCAACATACTAAGCGACTCAACAAGAGAATACCATCCCAAGGTGAATCATAGATATGCATCTGTCCAGGGGGTACTATTCTAGCAACACCACGGTACATGACGCCTTCAGCAAACTTCATTGACTTTTCTTGGTTGAGTATGCCATTACCAACTGTTTGAACATTACGAGTTATGAGATCAATTACATCCAGAACATTGGCTATCGGCTTTAGGAAAATGGTTCTTGATTGAATAGGTTCTTCTAATGCAAGTTTGCTGTCAATCAAAATTGTCCAATCATTCGTTTTTGATGCCATGACGTCTTTCTCAAGATCTAGAGCATACTCAGCTCGTTTGTTGATTATCATAGTGCCACGGCCTGCATCGAAATCATTCTTTGGCATAAGCCTAGAAAGGCGTTCAAACTCATTGGATAGTTGTTGAGCAAAATGCGTCACACCTTCCATATTGGTTTCTAGGAAAATAACGTGGGGTGATGAACAGGCACTCTGCTCGAAAAGAACTGAATCCGTAGCAATGTTTCTTATGAATCTATCAAGTTTTTCAGAGGTCAGTGCCTCTTTATCAAAGACAGCGAAGGAGTACTTTGGTCCAAAAACAATGTCTTCACAATGGGTTTTCTTGGGCAAGTTTGTGATTGCTTCCACAGCTTCTTTCCCTCCCCAAACGACCCTTGCATCAGCTATCCTTGACAAAGCAGAATTGGCTTTGAAGTCATCGGATGGAAAATACACAACCGCTACCGACTTGAGAAGGTCTTTTCCTGTATAACCGTTTGATTCAACGGTGGCAAACAATTGTAGGATTGGAAGAACCGTTGATAGACTGACCTCTGGGATTCGGAGGATATTTCCATTCTTTCCTATTATTGATTGAAATAGTGAGAAAAGACTCAGGGTTGGAATATTGCCAGCAATCCAATGACTCACTACACCTCTAGGAAAGGCTCGAAGCTTCTTCCTTTCATCTCCAACAAATGACTCGAGATAATCCTTGGATCCTAGATTGGTTTCGATGATTTTTCTGATGTTCTCACGCCTAAGCCAATTTGAGAGAAATGCAATTCCTCCAATTCCTTTCACTTTCTCGTCTCGAACAAGCAAACGACTGAAACTGTGAAGCATTTCAATTATGTCATTAACTGGAACACCAAAAAGAGAAATCATCCCTTCACGGATTTGTGTTTCGATTTTTATCAAGTCTTCAACTACGAGAACAGGATCATGAAACTCTCCATTGCTTGTAAGAAGTTGGATTGATATGATCAGTCCCCCCTACGTTCTGCGAATGTGTCGCCACACCCACGAGTTTCAGCTCTTTCCGCTCGCGATCGAAATTCAAAGTATTTCCCTTTCCTTCCACAAGGACAATCGTCAATACCAACGATTTCTCCAATATCCTCAGTAAGAAGCGCTTGACTCGGATAACTTGTTGCTATCGTAGACATGATCTCAATAAGACCTGGTACACCCACAGGAGCCTCTTCCATTGTGTAGATGTCTCTTATGATCAATTCAGCAAAATCTGGGATGTGTTTGTGACCTTCAGCACAATCTACAAAGAGCACACCAAGTTGCTCCACCATCCCATAATAATCAAGGACATTGTAAGGGTCTGTTCCAAATAGGGCTCCAACTTCTTTATTGAAAATGTCCTTTGTCACTGCTTGAGAAGTGAGTTTCTTCCATCCGCCACCATGAAGAATCTTAATGTTTGGTATGTTCAATTTTATCCCCTTCTCTTTCAAAGCTTGTAAGAATCTAGTCCAGATGATGTACGTAAATCCGAATCCTAAGACATCCTTGTCACTGTATTCATCTGCAAATGCTTGGAGTCTCTCAAAGTTGACATGTAGTTCTCCATCGATATTGTCCATAACATAAGCTGTTTTTCTGGCAAAACTTGAAATTCCTCTAATTGCCGCGCCTCTCGCAGTTATTGATGAAGCAGATGGATCATTGACCTCCGCTGTATCCATTACCAAGAAGGGTCTTCTGGCTGTTCCCAGGAAACTTTTCAGTGATGCAACAAGGGCTCGTGTCTGACGCATGGCTGTGGTCTTGTCAATCGGAATCTTGCTTGGGATGCCAGTGGTTGTAGCACTGGAACTGAGTGTCCGGATGATTTGGTCATCTGCGCAAGTCTGTAGATTAAAGGTCTTGAACATAGTAACAGGGATCGGAGCCACATCAGCGAGAGAAGTGATTTCTTCTGGTGTACTGTTGAATGATTCATAGAATTTTCTCAACGCAGGACTAGAGTCCATTGATGCACGAACTTGTTGCTTGACCAATGGCAGAAGGACCTGTTCTTTCTCTTGCTGTGAAACTTGGTATTGATCATTTGCAATTATTTCTTCAATGGTCACTTCTTCAGAACCCATTGGACTAACTCCTTAAGATTATCCTCCGTCATTCGAACTGGTGAAGTCTTGATTGATGGATCTGCCAAAGTTTCTGAAATCCAAGAGTCAACATCAATCCCATCAAGAACTCTAGGAATTGTGTACGAAGACAAGCCTATCTCTTCGAAGTCCTTCTTTAAGTCTGAGTAAATTGTATCGTCTGAAATACTCTCATGCCAAGAAAGGCATTTGGGAGTCAAAGTTATGACACCTGTACTATGTGGTGTGCCATTTTGTTGCTCAAGTGCATGAGCCAATGCATGACAGACACCTACATACACACTGCCCGTTACTAGTCCGCCTAGATATCCTGCCTGAAGTAGCTTATCAAGTGCCTTTGGGCTTCCTGGTTTCTCCGTTAATTCTGATGATACCTCTTTCAGCAGACCTATGATCGATTTTGAAAGAGCTTTGGTCATTGGACTTGCTCTCTTAGAAAGAAGACTCTCATTCGCGTGACCAAAAACATCTCCGATGAATATGTACAGTTGCTTGTCCTCTATTGTCTGAAGAAACGTCGAATCTAGAATAGCTACTTCAGGGACAAGGGACTGGTGGATGTGGGGTATCTTTACCCCTGAGTCATTCTTGATTACAGCAGTTCCATTTGCTTCCGAACCAGTAGAAGGGGTTGTTGGTATGGCAATCATCTCAATGGAACGTTTTGCAAGTTCGCTCTCGAGAAGATTGGAAAAGTCAATTGACGGATTTTCTAATAGCAGTCGCAAGACTTTGCTACTATCCATAACCTGTCCACCTCCAATTGCTAAAATCAGATCAATCTTTTTCGATGAATAGGTCTCTCTCAAGCGGAGAACCTCGGATTCTGTGGCCCTCGAACATGTTTCTTCAAATACAGAGTTGCCTTCCAGATTCTCAATCGCCTTTTGATAAGCCTCGTTTTCGCCTGCTTCTGGATATGCAACTATCAGGATGTTCTTACTTGATAGCTCCTTGAGAAGTGACACTGCTCCTTTTCTAAAATGTACACTTCGATTGTACATCAAACTTGGGATGATTGGTGAACCTTGAATCAACTCGTTACACTCCCTGCTTGTTCAATTCTTTCAACTCAGCCATCATGACCTTTTCAGATTCGTTCTTTGGTAGGGTATCAAGGAACTTGATATGTTTCGGTACTTTGAATGATGGGAGGTTTTTCCGACAATGTTCGACTATCTCTTTCTCAGTTAATGAACTGTCCTCATGAAGGACTACATATGCTTTTACTGCCTCACCCATTAGATCATCGGGAACTCCAATTACTCCCACCTCGACTACATTGGGCAACTTTGCGATAGTCGCTTCTATCTCTCTTGGACTGATGCGATGTCCACCACTCTTGATTATCTCCTTCTGCCTATCTACGACGAAAATGAATCCCTCTTCATCAACTGTTGCTATATCACCGGTGTAAAGTTTTCCATCTCTTAGAGTTTTAGCTGTTCCCTCGGGATCTTTCCAATATCCCATCATGATGTTTCCTCCTGACGCAACAATCTCACCAATCTCGCCAGGACCAACTGGAGTTCCGTCCTCCTTTAGGACCTCAAGAGTTGTTCTTGGTATTCCTTTCCCGCATGAACCAAGTTTAGATTCCAACAGCTTTGGTGGTAGATAGGATAATCTAGCTGTTGCTTCAGTTTGTCCATACATAATGAAAATATCTGTTGTAGGCAGAGTCTCCACAAGTTCAATTATGAATGGATTAGTCAGCTTCCCTCCAGCCTGCGCAACAAATCTAAGATCAGGGAACTTCATCTTTTTGAGTGGTGATCTTCTCAAAAGGATCTGAAATGTGGAGGGGACTCCTGCAAAACCTGTGCATTTCTTCTCAACCATTTCATCAAGTACTTTGCCAGGAAACATGAAACGGTTGTTCAAGACATTTTGTCCACCAACTTTGGTTAAGGAATGCAGCCAACTTGCACCATAACAATATGAAAACGGAAGTACAACCATCATTCTGTCTTTGTCTGTCAACTCGAGATATTCAACAATAGATGAAGTATTCCAATGAATATTATGATGAGAAAGCATGACCCCTTTTGGTTTACCTGTTGAGCCGGATGTAAATAAGATGACAGCGAGTGTACTTTTTGCATCTGGGTCTCTGAACTCAAACTCTTTTCGAGGTATCGAACCAAAGAAGGTTGAATCTTCAATGTCCTCTTCATCAGTTATGATATTATCAAAGTTGTATTTTCGCACCTTCTTCAGATACCGTTTCTGAACAAAGGCTGTCTTGATTTCACAAGTTTCCACAACAAAATCAAGATGTTCTTCACTCACAGAATGATGAAGAGGGACGGATACCAACTCAGCACCCATTGTTCCAAAATAAGTGGAAACCCAGAAGAATGAATTATCAGAAATAAGCAGAATTTTGTCATTAGGCTTATGACCAAGGTCTATGAGTTTTGCAGAAACACTCTGAATGTTTGCGTATAGCTCCGGATAAGTAATCGTTTGGTCGTCAGCAAATAGAGCTATCTTTTGCATATCCTTTGATTTCTCGAACAAATCGTTGACTATATTCATAATTCAACACCGTGCTTCTTCAAAGCTTCTTTCATTAGCCCAATCGTTGTCATCTCTGTTATTTCTTCCACGTCAAGAGCCAAATCCCATTCATCTTCGAAGAACGCCATAAGATCCATGTGCGTAACTGAATCCCAGGTTTCAAGATCGTCCGGAGTACTATCGTCTGAAAACTCCTCTAGTTCCACAGCAAATACTTGGCAGACATATTCATTGAACTTATCGAGATGTGACAACTCATATCACCCCTTTTTTGATTTAACATGCATAACCCTAGATTCAGCAATCCCCTCAAGTACAATCTTCCCATCTTGATTGTAAACCAATGTTTCAACCGTTGCGACATTCCTTTTATCGATTGACGTAACTCTCAGCTTTGCTGTGATATTGTCATTGATTCTTACTGGGTAGGTGTACTTTATTGTCTGACTCATCCAGAGGTTTCCCGGACCAAACATCTTTGTTAGTGCGGCTGAGACAAGAGCTGCAGAAAGAATGCCGTGTGCTATTCGTCCTTTGAACATTGTTCTCTTTGCAAATTCCTCATCGGTATGAAGGGGATTATCATCACCACTAATCTCAATCAGTTTTTGTATATCCTCTTCAGTGATTTTTTTACTGATTTCGATAGTGTTTCCGACCTTCATCATGAGTCATGTGATGCAATCTCGAACTGTGAATAAGTCTTACTGATTCTCCTTTGTTAATTTGATTGCCACGCTACAATGTTTGGTCCTTATACCAATCAACATAGCCTTATATTTTTTAAAATGGCTCCTTACCATTAGGTGAACCAAATGAGCCAAGAAACAAGTTGGATACCTTGCGTCTTCGAACTCGCTTCTGAAGTTGGCAAAGTCGTATGCACTCCTCAAGAGGTTGCTGTAAAGGAAAATGTCCCCAATATTGCACTGACCTATACTCTTACTGCACCTACACTGAAAGGAAGTCGTAGACTTCATCTGAGTGGTGTAATAGTTGGAATCACAAAAGCTGATCCTGCAAATCCAATAACCCGAATACAGGTTAGAGGTGTTAGACTTGACTCTGTTCAAGTCTTATGGGAGGATAACAATCGTCATGGTAATCCTTTCAAATTCCAAGCAGGTTTTCCACCTATTGATTGTAGTGGATGGGATGCTGTGAAGGTCGTAGTAAATGCAACTACTTCCGCTCAACCCCTTGCAGCTCGAGTCGGCTTCGTGTCAGTGCAAGGAACATACTACTAATTCTCTAATCGAGCTAGCATTTTGCTATCTCGATTAGATCATTCTTTATGTTTTTCCAAATAATAGTAAGACACTATTGGAATTTAGATTCAGGTTTTATCTCCTAGTAGATCGACGAACCGATGTTCGTCCACATATTCCTCCCTGAGCTTGATTCCTTTGTCGATATCCTCTCTCCTCTCAGGACGAAGTTTCTCTAGTTCTGAGAAATACTCTCTGGTATCCTGTATTGCAGTTTTATCGATATTGTATTCCTCAGCAAGCTTTTCAGATATATCTAACAGAGCTGAATAGATTGGAAACCAAAAGATGTGGTCCTTTGGTGATGGAATATACTGGTAGGGGTTGCGTTCAATCGTGACTTCTTGCGAGGGTGCCCACATCACTAACACTCTATCGTAAATGTATCCCAATATCAAGAATGTGAATAGAATTACGCCTGCGAAAACAAATGGTCCTATTGATCCCATCTCAACGAAAAATGGAATATATTCATAATAAGCGATAGCTAGAAGCAGTATCCCATAGAACAATCCCCAGATTCCTCTAATTTGGATAACTCGCCATTGTTGTTTCATCAACCATTTCTTTACACCCATATTTTTAGCTCCTTTTATCCTTCTGAAATAATACTCCATACGCTTTCCGTAGTTGTTGGGCTTCGGTCAGATCTTGAGTTCTGGAAACATCCAGATTCCAGAACCTTCCTAGATATATCAAAGCTTCATCAATCTCTTCAAGGGATTTTGATTTCGTCTTGAGGATATCTCTCATTGTCTTGAAGAATACAAACAAAAACGGATAGATCCTAGAATATAGATATGGCTCAGCTACATAGCTGTACGGATACCTCTCAATCTTCACAGCTTCATCCACGGACCATATTTTCAATCTCTTGTCATAATACCAACCAAGAATTGTAAGGACGATTAACATCGGTAGGGATATCCCAAATATTGCGAAGAATAACTGATATTCCAATGATGCTGCTGGAAACAGAATCACCACATAAAGTGCTCCAAAAACAAGAACATCTTGAACAAGACCTGTTAAGTTCTGAATCCAAGTCAACCTAAGCTTTTGAGTTTCAAATGCGAGTTTCACCCTACTACGAATTGGTATCTTGGTTTGAATTTGAACTTCAAACTCCTTGAAGGGATTATTCTCCATGTACTTTTGTGCAGCCTTTTCCATTGCCCTGATATCTCTCTTATCTGGCTTTGATTGAAAGAATTCATCCATGAAATGAATCAGATCACTCATTCTTTGGATATCATGTCCGATACTGTTTGCTACATCCTTCATTACTTGAATAAGGGTATAGAATATCGGATACTCCATTGTCAAACTTTTGTAATTCGGAACATAGTAGAATGGATTTCTTTCGGCTGAGGCTTGCATCATTTGACTCCACATTCTGGCCTTCTGATCGTACCACCAACCAACGCCAAGAAAGACAAAAATCAGAATGACCCCCAAAGAAAGTGCACCAATCCAACCTAAATCCGCAAGTACTGGAACATATCCAAAATAGTATCTCCCAAGTACCAACATTCCAAGACCAAGACTAGCGAGAGCTCTAATCGTGCCTATACGCCAGTATTGCTTCATTATCCACTTAGCCTTGGACATGTTCGTACGACTCCATATTGATTCCAAATGGCTTGGATGTGTCACGCTATTTAATCTATTCTAGAATTTGGATGTTGTACTATCAACTCTCCTTCCTATCACCTTTATGAGTCCAATCGACGAAGTCATACGTTGGAGGTCGTATAGCTAGAACTTCTTTTGATATTTCTTCAATATATGGCTCTTCAGATTCGGTGTATAGATTCTCATGGTATTTCTCACCGAATTCAGGTGATCCATATACTATCTTTCCAGGTTTTGACTGCTTAGTAAGCCATTCTTCAGCAACATCCACAATCTTACGGATATCATCCTCTCCAAGTGCTGGGATAAAGATGTCTCCACCTTTCATATTCTCAAAAGATTCCATCACAAATTTCACAGCACGATCAATGGAAATGAAATATCGAGTCATTGCTGGATCTGTCACAAGAATAGTTCCATCTTTTTCTAGTTGCTTGGCCCAAGCCTCAAAGACATTCCCCCTTGTTTCTCTGACATTAGGAAATCGGACAGCACTTAGTTTTATGTCTCTAGTTCCCTTGATGTAGTTTGCAGCTAGAATAAGACGTTCGCCGATAAGTTTCGTAGCTCCCATTAAGCTAGTTGGATTCACTGCTTTATCAGTGCTGATGTATACAAATTTCTCAACAGTATTAGAAGCAAATGCGGCTCGAATTACATTCTGTGTCCCTATCACATTTGTTTCAACTGCATCGAATGGATTATACTCACATAGTGCTACATGTTTGAGTGCTGCACAATGAAAAACATAGCTGACTCCATGCATTGCTTCTTGAAGTCGTGGATAGTCTCTAACACTTCCAACTAAGAATCTAACATTTCTTCTACCTTTGAGTTTCTGTTGAAGCATCCATATAGCATACTCATCACTATCAAAGACTCGAACAGTGTAGTCTTTTCCCTTGATACTCAGTAGGTGCTGTACCAATGCTGATCCAATTGCACCTGCTCCTCCCGTCACAAGAATAGTGGATTTTGCCTTACTCATACGATGTCAATACTGAAGCTGACCATCGTGGTTATGTTGTTTTCGGTGACTATCAGAGGTTATTATCAAAAGTCCCCGGAAGAGATAACAAATTTGATTCTAATGATAAGAATTCCAGCAACTATGCTACGCTTAAGTGGGAAAAATGCAACTAAAAGAAGTCGTGTATGGCTTTGCCAATGTATTCGATTTCTTCTTTGGTCATCTGTGAAAATAGTGGAAGTGTAAGGACCTGGTCAGAAAGTTTCTGCGTTGTTGGTAATAGAACCTCTTCATTCAAAAGACCTTTGAAAACACTATATTGATGTATAGGTTCAAAATAGACTCTTGATGTAATACCTCTCTCTGATAGGTGATTTGCAAGAGCATCTCTTTTCTCCTTTCCATCAATTACTCGTATTGTATACATTTGATATACGGCGTAGTATTTTCCACTTGGCGGTTTTGGAGTAATGATGTCATCTATTGCATTGAGTTGGTTGTGCAAAAGCTGTGCATTCTTCCTACGTTGTTCAATACTAGTATTGACTCTACTAAGTTGAGAAAGACCAAGCGCAGCCAATATTGTTGACATCCGAAAGTTGTGTCCCACATCAATATAGTCCAAACTTTTCACGTCAGCGAAATAATCTCCACTCACAACGCGACCGTACGACCTGAACAATTTGAGTTTCTCATACACCTCATCATCATCCGTCACCACACATCCTCCTTCACTCGTCGTGAAAATTTTGTTGTGACAGAAGCTGAAGATGGCTGACTCACCGAATGTTCCTACACATTTGCCATCATATTGAGCACCAAATGATTGGGCCGCATCTTCAATGAGAAGTAGGTTATGCTCGCTCGCCAGCTCTTTTAGGTCATCTATTTTGCATGACATTCCTCCATAGTGAATTGGCATAATAGCTCGCGTCTTTGAAGTTATTCTATTTCTCACATCGATGGGATCTAGTCCAAAGGTTTCTTCCTCAATATCAGCAAACACAGGTTTTGCATCAACATACATAGGTGCAAAAGCAGTCGCGATGAAAGTAAATGACGGAACAATGATTTCATCATGTTTCTGAATTCCATGGGCGTTCATTGCAGCGAAGAGTGCTGAACCGCCAGAGTTGAATACAACGCAGTGCTTCACGCCTAAATATTCAGCAATCGCTACTTCGAAATCTTCAATTTCTGCTCCAGTACACCAATACTTCCCCGATTTTATTATCCTCTCTATCGCACTGATATCTTCATCATCCCAGAATATTCTGAATAGGGGGATTTCCATTGTCTAATCTCCTCCCTTATTGTGTACTTTTGCAGGAATACCAAATGCTACTGCTCCATCAGGAATGTCTTTGTTTACAAAGCTTAATGCTCCAATAACTGCATTCTCACCAATTGTTACACCAGGCATTACAACACTGTGAGAACCAATCTTTGCATTTTTCTTGATGACCACCTTTCCTGTCTTGTTGTCTATTGTTGAGTGAGAGTAAATGGAGCAATGTGAACCGACTTCAACTCCTTCTTGGATTTCAACTCCATATTGTGCATTGATATAGGTGAAAGAACCAATGTCTGTATTTGGTCCCAATTCGAGGTTCTCGTGATACTGGCATTTCCAATGCCATTTTGTCAAACCACCTTCATCAAATTCTGGAGATCTCCAGTTAGGGAATCGTTCACTCATTATCCTCACCATTCAGTACGTCATCTTTTTCCGAAGGAGCTTTGCATCCAATTCAACTTTGGAAATGATATCAACAATTCTCTTACTTGCATTACCATCTCCGTAAGGTGACTCCTTTCTCATAACGATATCTAGGAATTTCTTGTCCGTGACAGATTTTCTTATCGCTTCTTCCAAACTCTGCTTGTCATATCCTACCTCAATAACATTCCGAGCTTTTTCTCTTCCTTTTTGCCTTGTACCAATACAGACGTAGGGTGTCCCAAGAGATGGAGCTTCAATAATTCCACTACTAGAATTTCCTACAAAAATTGCTGCCATTTCAAGAATCGCAATATAATCAAGGTGTTGTAGATTTTCGAATACATGGATATCCGGACTCTTCTCACTGTATCCACGTACTTTTTCTATGATAGCTGTCCCTCCAGGGTAGTCATTAGGAAATATAATCACTATCTCCATATCCATTTCATGCGCTACAGTAGATACTGATTGAAGAACAAGATCGACCTGTTGTCCTGATTGTTCCCATTCGGTTGAAGTCGGATGATACACAACTAACACGAATGGTTTCCTAGGGATAGCGTACTTTTTTTCCAACATTTCTCTGGTCGGTAGTGTAGTTTTCAAGATTGCATCCAGAGTAAGAGCACCGACATTGAACACTCTCCAGGGCTCTTCACCCAGTTTCAATACTCTCCCTTTGCTTTGGTCGCTCATGGTGAAATGGAGATGCGCCATCTTTGTAATAGCATGTCTCATCACATGGTCAATATCTCCCATTCCTACATCTCCACCAGCGATATGCGCCACTGGTATATTCATGGTTGTGGCACTAATAGTCGCAGCAAATGGTTCAATGCGATCTCCAAAAACGACAAGGAGGTCAGGCGAATCTTTTCGAAATACTTTGGAAAATTCAACAATCCCTTTGCCAATTGACATTGCCAAATCATATTCGTCGCTCATTGCTTTTGATCCCATATCAATAATATGCGAGATCTTATGACCATCTCTTTCAATCTCCTCAATTGAGTTGCCATAGTCCTTCAAAAGATGCATGCCTGTTACCAACAACTGAAGTTTGAGATTGGAGTCATTCTCAATAGTTCTTAATAGAGGTTCAAGATATCCATATTCCGCTCGAGTTCCTGTAACTACTCCAACTATTCTTTTCATCAATATACTGCTCCTATGTACAAATCATTCTATCATATCCCAAGTGAGCATACTGTCTTCTTGAATCTCTTTGATAGCTCTTTTCCCTACCACATCTTCGAGGTGCTTTGGAGCGATACCTATACCTGGCCTTTTGATATCAATCATTTCTCTGGTAATTATCGCTCCTTCTGGGATTAATGTAATAGACACAAGGCTCTTGCGAGCAATTTCTCTTATCTTGATTTCTTCCTTAGTAGGTTCTTTTATTCCAGTCCCCAATGCAGCTTCAATGTTTCTAATGGAATCCACTAGTTCGCGAAGTTGATTTGGTTCAAGAGATGCCTTATGGTCCGGTCCAGGGAGATTTCTATCTGTGGTGAAGTGTTTCTCTATCATACACGCTCCCATAGCAACTGCAGCTACTGACGCAATTATTCCCATGGTATGGTCTGAAAATCCTACTGGGAGATTAAACTCCCGCTTCAACGTATCCATTGCTCTAAGGTTAGAATCTCTGATGTCAGATGGATAATTTGTCAGACAATGAAGTAATAGCAATTCACTTCCTCCAGCCTCTTGAATTGCTTGAACTGCTTCTCGAACTTCTCGTAAACTGGACATTCCTGTTGAAAGGAAGATTGGTTTTCCTTTCGAGGCAACCAACTTGAGAAAAGGGAGATTTGTCAAGTCTCCAGATCCTATCTTATACGCTGGCATAATTGAATCGAGAAAATCAATAGCATCCGCAGAGTGTGGAGTTGAAAGGAAAAGGATACCTTTCTCGTCACAATATTCCTTTAGCTCAACAAATGAATCGTAGGAGAGTTCTAAACGTTTTATCATGTCAAACTGACTGTCATGTTCTCTTGCCTGATCTTTTTGATATTCAGCCATAGCAGCTTCTTTTGTTGTGAGATTCTCTGTCTTGAACGTCTGGAATTTGACAGCATCTACGCCCGAGGCTGCGGCATCATCCACAAGTTTCTTTGCTATTCTCAAATCACCATTGTGATTGACGCCAGCCTCTGCTATTATGAAGACAGGTTCTCCATCACCGATTCGCCTGTTGCCAAATTTGATGCTGTATGACATATTCTCTATCTTCCTTTCTGTTAATCGAATTTGAAAAGACCTGATTTCAGAAGATACTCGATGAATCTGAAATCGATTTCTCTATCAATATCTATTGAGGATATCTCATCCATAACAAAGACTCTCTCATTTTCACAATGAAGGCCATTCGCTTTGGAGAGATAATCTCTGTTGTAGATATAGATGGACCCATTAATTTCATACACCTTTGGAGTATCTTGTCTTCTGAAGAATTCCCCTTCGAGTTTCTTTGATAGGTGCGCGTTATCATTATCATCTAGCTCGACCATGTTGAAATAGGGATTCTTTTTGGCCTCTGTAACGCTATAGAGAACATCAGCTCTTGTGTTCAAGAATTTTTGCAAAGCACGTTCAATGTCATTTGTTGTCCTTAGAGGAGATGTTGGATCAAGATCAACGATCGTATCATAATTGATTCCTTCCTCCTCCTCACAGTATCGCAATGCGTGTTTGATAACTGGAATCTTTGGTGCTGTGTCTGATGATAATTCCGCAGGTCGTAGGAACGGTGTTTCAGCACCATATTCACTTGCTATTTTAGCAATTTCTGGTGAATCGGTTGAGCATATGATTCTATCAGCTTTTCCCCACTTTTTCATGGCCTTTATTGTATAATAAATAAGTGGCCTACCGTCCAGATTTCTAATATTCTTGTTCTTGACTCCTTTTGAGCCGCCCCTTGCACAGATTGTGCCCAGTATCCTCATACTACTGCACCTATTCGTATCGCGCTATTTTGATTTGCATTGACTACTTCCTGATGAACTTTCCTTAATGCAAACGATTATTCAATTTCAATCGATGCGGCATTGACCATCTAATTCTACGAGTGAAGTATGATTTTGAATGATTTTTCTACACAAAGTTTAAACCAAAAACCAATGGTTAAACCTCAATTTACCATTGACTAAGGGAACTAGTTCAACTTTGAGTTACACAACAAGTCAAGTGCAGTTACATACTTCACTTTTCTTCTCAGGAGAATAACTCATGACTAATGTTAGTGAGATGTTTCAGGAGTTTATCCGGCTTGAGAAAGACATGAATCTCTTTAGGCGTAAGATTCAAGGAGTCCTTTTTTGGGAACATGTTAGATGCTCGATATTCTTCCTCATATCAGGAATGAAGTCTGAAGAAGTTCCATCAAAGATGAGTAAGATTTCTTTCTTTGAAAGGATGAAGTTTCATTTATTGTCATTCATTCGAGTGAATAGAAATCCGTTTTTTGGGTTTAGAAAGGATATTCTTTTTTTCTCGAATGCTCGAAGAGTCTTACGAAAGGATGGAAGATGGTGGGATATATACACAGACTATATCGTCAACCAGCTAGAAATGTCATTTCGCTCAATCGAGCAGAGTATTAGTTTGAAACATCGGATGCCCGCTAAAACAAGAGGATTGCGTTACATTGATTTCTTGCACTCGCTGTCATACATCCTCCAAAAGCTCAACCTGATCTCATTTTCATTGACTAAGGATGAAGCAGCGTTCCTTGGTTCCCTTGGGAACGAAATTCGTACACGTTTCCATATTAAGATGGATGTTGAAAACTTCGTTATACAACGTCTTCGCACAAGGAACATTCGTGTCCCATTTTATCAATGGTTATTGCGATGGATAAAACCCAAGGTTACGATTGTTACTACTGACTGTGGAATGGAGGATTTCATCGAAGCTGCTCGATCGCTTGGAATTCCAGTTATCGAGTTTCAACATGGTAACATATCTCCCTATCATCCGGGATATTCATTCCCAGATGAGCATCAAACAATACGGACATTTGCAGACTATCTTTTTGTGTTCGGTGACTTTTGGAGGGACATAGCGACATTTCCATTGGATCCTGATCACATCATTAGTGTTGGATTTCCATATCTTGAAGAAGAAATGCGACTTCACTCAACGGTTGGAAAGAAGCGCCAAATCCTTGTGATTTCACAAAATCTCGTTGGTAAAACATTATCACGATTCGCTGTAGATCTCTCTAAGTTTCCAGGCTTGAATTATAAAATAGTGTACAAGTTACATCCTGCAGAGTACAAAGATTGGCGTATCAATTATCCTTGGCTGGTTGATTCCGAGATAGACGTTGTTGATGGTAACGTGCCTTCTCTATACAGGTTATTTGCTGAATCGGAGACTCAGTTGGGTGTTTATTCAACTGCAATATATGAAGGGCTTGCATTCGGTCTTCGTACGTTTCTACTTGATATGGAGGAAACCCAGCATATGCAAAATCTTCTTGATGTTGGAGTGGTTGAGAAGATATCTTCCATTGAGGATTTCATTTCAATAATAGAGAAAGAAGTCGATGTAGAGTCCTTTAATCAAGATGTCTTCTTTAGAAAGGACTCTATTAGAAACATAATCGAGGCAATCAAGACTATTGCTTTCAACAGGCCAGATATAGAATAATCAGTTTCATCGCCTTCATGAAGAATTACTCAAGTACTGAGTAAACTATATCAACACCATCAGTTTTTGGCTTGTCCAACTATTCGGAGTTCCCCATATGAAGATCAATCGAACTAGTCTAGAATCAGTCTTCCAATTCGGTGGCGAAATGTTTTCTGAATCAGTTTTTGATGCAAAGAGTGTGGAACTTGACATAGTGCGGTCTGACTCAAGAGTGCTCAACTCACAAACAGAATTTTCAACAGAGGATTATTCGAAACTTAAAGAATCGCTCCTAAATGCAACACGCGAAAAGTTTGAACCTCATCAGGATAAGAAGATAGGATTCCTCATATCTGGTGGAGTTGATTCTACTCTATCATTATATCTATTGAAGCAGGTCTATCCTGATGCTCAAGTAACAACATATCATACTGATTGGAAAACCCCTGAACGTTCAGAACTTCCTTTTGCTCAAATAGCTGCAAAGTTTGTTGGTCAACCATTGAAAATTATTGATACAAGTTCTGACGCTCAGATACCCTTTATTGACGATGCTCTATCAAAATCACTAACAATTTCCTACAGCACTATTCCAGTATACATGGCCTTCAATGAAATGGTGAATGATGATATTGAAATCGCGGTGAGTGCGCTTGGGCTTGATGAGTTATTTGCTGGCTATTATATTCATAAACGATATTTTGAGAAGGGTTCTTTTGGCTTTGTACCATACTCTAGCAGATTGCTCCGTGGACGTTACTATCGGGCAGCGGCAAGACGTTGGGGTACTACAAAGACCTGGCTGTTGAGCATGATAGTCAATAGCCCTTGGTCGGAGTTTGTGCTTGAAAATGATCTTGATATCAAAGATTGTTACGATAAACATCTCGCAGCCAATAATCTATGGAACTCAATCCATAACTACCTTTTTGATGCAATGATTTGCAACTTTGCTAATATGACCTCGCGTGCAGCATGGGCGAATGGTCTAGATGTCATTTATCCATATATTCACAATGAGCTGATCGAATTCTGCCTTTCTCAGTCGCCCATCTCTCGAATCAACAAGGCACCGATTAGACATATGATGAGATCAGAATTGAATTTTCCCGAAGAGATTGCTTCACGTGGAGAAAAGTGGGACAAGATGGGATGGGGCGCAACTCCTCAGCCATACTTCAGCAATAAGAGCTACATGGATGCAATTTCTACCGATCCCTCGCTATCCAAGGATTGGTTTACAGAAGAATCTAGAGCATTACTTCTAAACATAAATGAGAATCCCACAACAAATGGTCTTAATATGGCTCTTTTCATGAAGACACTGGAACTTATCTAACCTCATGAATTGATACTCTCTTCAGGAATTTCATTCGATAGATTGCCCTGATAAGGTGGAATTTCAGACTGTTATAGTACATTATATAATCGTCATTGTATTCCTCCAGTCCAGTCAATCTCTCTCTTAGATAAGCCGCCAAAAAAGAGAATCCATACTTCTTCTCAATAATCATCTTAATCCCTATATAGACAACAATGATTGGATGTCTTCTACTGTAAGAATATTGACGGCCTAACAACCTAGCTCCACTTTTTGTGAATCCCTGAGATGGTCTCGTAGTTTCTACAAGCAAATCATCAATTGTCAAGATCCAATAACGATATTCACCAGCCTTCACATTCCAAAGAGTATCTGGATCCCCTCTCCAGTATCTCTGAATTCTTGATGCAATACTCCAACGGACTGCTTTACCAGTACCCATCGGTCCTTTTTCTCTCAATCCTTCTCCCCTAATCTGACCTGATATTACTCCTACTTGAGGATATTTCTTCAGTATTGAATCCATAATTGCCAAGTATTCACTTGGAAGTCGAGTATCAACATCCAATTTTACTAGAAATTCGATTTCAAGTCTGTTGATGTCTTCTCGAAAATGATTAAAGGCTGCTGTGAATGCATGTCCAATCGTTTCGAAGTTTCCCTGATTCTTCTCTGGCATTGAGTATAAGAGATACGGAATCTGATATTCGTCACATGCCTTCTTTGCTACAGTGGCTGATCCGTCATTGCTACCATCATCGATTAACAGCCAACACTTTGGTTTGACTTTCTGTTTCATTATGCTTGAGATGAACTCATGCATCATATGAGCTTCATTCCAGAAAGCTGTTACTAGAATGAAGTCACCAATCATTTTCAGATGCCTCAACGCAACCATGAGAGTCACGATATAAAATGTTATCATAATCTCTGGAACTCCAGTCTTTATGCCAAAAGGTGTATAAGAACCGCCAATTCCGGAACCACAGGTTGGCGATTTGAAAATCCTTCATACTAGTCATCACGGACTGCCTGACCATCGAGTGGAACGAGCCGCATACATCGCAAAGAAGAATGGTCATACTATCGAGTATCTCGGACTAGGTGAAACTAATGCTCCAACTCTGGATGTCTTCGATAGCATTACGATGTTGCGACGCCTAAACAATCTGCAAGTCGCTCTTAGTCGCAGTATTCGCAAGGAATGGATTAAAGAGATCGAGAGAATCAATCCAGACATCATCCATGCAAATGACCTTGTAGCAGCACGGTTCAGCTCTATGTCTGATTATCCCATGGTATACGATGATCACGAATACTGGAGTAAACAAAGAGTGTCCTACAGGACTTGGCCACTTTGGCGTCAGTTTGTTATTCTGCCTTATACGATTGGTATACCTCGATGGGAAAAAAACATCCTCTCAAAGCATGTTACGATTACAGTAAGTGAAGGTATAGCTGAAGAACACCGTAGAATCGCACCAAGAGTATTTGTCCTCCAAAATTATTGTTTGCGAGAGGAGGTCAAGGATATTCCACGAAATGCCAACCGATCTGGTATTGCTTACGTTGGGTCCGATCTGACAACCAAAGGCATAGTAACAGTGGGTCCAAATCATCCTGTTGCAAAGATTCACAAACCAGTCCCTCATCGAGATATGACAGGAATCACCGATTTTATTGAATTTGATGCGATTCATGGACTGCCTCGCAAGGAATTGTATCAGGCATTGTCAGAATATCAATTTGGATTGATCCCATTCAAAGACAATCCATTTGCAAAATACTCGAATTCTGCTAAAACGTTCGATTATCTGAATTGCGGTCTTCAAGTCTTGATGACCCGCTCGATTTACGAAGCTCACGGAGGTCTCCCATATACATATCCCATTGATGATTACACAGATATCCAGACGCTTGTAGATCAACACAAAAATGTGGGTCCTCTTGAGATTATGGATTATGCACATGAAAATCTTGTTTGGGAGGCGCAACAGGAACGATTATTCGAAGCCTACAATCTTTGTTTGGAGTTGTTCAATAAATCCAGTTCCTAGAGTGGCTCTGACTATTTGTACAACTGTTCTCGGTTGACAAAGGTTTTAACGACCATACTTTGGACTAGTCAAAGTGCATGGGTGGGTATCAAAATTGGCTGACAAGACAATCTCAATTGTTGGACTTGGTTACGTGGGTTTACCAGTCGCTCTGAAGTTTTCCGAAGCTGGTTTTCAGGTGACTGGCATCGATATTGACGAAAGAAAAGTCCAGCTCATCAACAAAGGAAGGAGTCCAATTGAAGGGAACGAACCTGGACTGAATGAGCTTCTTGGTGAGATTATAAAGACAGGCCGATTGCTTGCTACAACCGAGTATTCCTCTATTGATGATGCTGATTATGTACTGATTATAGTAGAAACTCCGTTCAGTCTTAGAAGCAAAGAACCTCTCTATACATCACTGAAGTCCGCAACACAGAGTGTTGCAGCACACCTCCGCAAAGACACGCTTGTGATTATTGAATCAACAATAGCTCCTGGTACAATAAACACAATTGTGCAACCTATTTTGGAAGGAGTATCTGGTTTGAAGGCAGGTACAGATTTCTATTTGGCTACGGCTCCAGAACGTGTAATGCCTGGCAAGCTTCTACACAATCTTGTGACACTCGATCGGGTTGTGGGAGGTATTGACAGAGAGAGTACAGAAAGGGCAGTCGAACTCTACAAACACATAGTTCGGGGGGAACTATATCCGACTGATGCACTGACAGCAGAAGTGGTGAAAACGACTGAAAATGCATACAGAGATGTTCAAATTGCATTTGCTAATGAGATTGCCTTGTTGTGTGAGAATCTTGGCGTTGATGTCTTTGAAGTTCGAAACCTCGTAAACCGGTCTCCATTCAGAGATATGCATATTCCTGGTGCAGGTGTGGGTGGTCATTGTTTACCAAAGGATTCTTGGTTGCTTGCTTTTGGAGCCAAAGGAAAATATGAACCGCGACTACTCGCTATAGCCCGTGAGATTAATGATGGAATGCCTCATCACATGAGCATCCTATGTGAATCCGCACTCAGAGAATCAGGAACTCGTATTTATGGATCTAAAATTGCTATATTGGGATTGGCGTATCTCGAAAATTCAGATGATACACGGAACTCTCCTACATTCATGCTTGTGAAAGCCTTGGAGGTCATTGGAGCACAACCAATTGTACACGATCCATTCGTTCGATCTGTTGATGATATAGAGCTCTCTTCTGATATTGATGAAGTACTAAAGGACTCTGATTGTGTGATAGTGATGACAGGTCATGACGAATACAAATCTCTTGACTTGGATAAGATGACACAGCTCATGAAGACGCACATCATTGTTGATGGGAGAAACATCTTTGACAAACAGCTATGCATTGAAAAGGGATTCATTTACAGAGGCGTTGGGAGATAATTCAGTGATGCAGCCAAAACGAGTATTGCTGATTGGCAGTCTTCCAGAAAGGATGACCCGCCTTAGAAGAACTTTCACAAGTTTGAAAGAGTTGGGTGTCGATGTCAAAATCTTCTCTCCCTATCGAAATCCCAGAGGACGACCCCGAATTTTGAAAGGAGTAATCAGATATCTTGTCCTCACACTTCAGATCGCACTCTCGAAATCTGATATCTACCACTTCTACAATGTTCCAGATATCACAGGTTTTCCTTTAGTTCTGAAAAGAGGAGTCTTTGTATATGATGTACGATCTCCTTGGTTTTCCTCTATCAAGGAATCACTCGGGAGTACAGTCCTTTCAAAACTGGCATTGGTTTTCGAATACCTCCTAACAAAAGCTGCAGATTTTGTTATCACAGCAAACTACCCTTTGGCAGATCGAGCAAAGCGATGGGGCGCCAGCAATGTCGTAATGGTACCCAACTATCCTCCCTCAGACTTCGGACCAAAAAGAGACCGAGCAACAATGAGGTCAGATCTTGGACTACGTGGAGAACCAACAGTTCTTTACCTGGGGAAAATATCGAAGATTGAAGGTAGCGAACTTCTCAAGAAAATTATGCTAGAAGTAAGCCAATCCATCCCAGATGTTAGATTTCTTGTTGTTGGAGATGGCCCTGAACGTCCCTCTGTTGCTAAGTTTGTCATAAAAAGCAACATCTCTGAAAATGTCATGATGTTGGGATGGGTTCCTCATGAAGATGTTGCGGATTATATTGGAACGGTTGACCTCTGTTTACTTCCACGAAAATGGGACAGTTTCTCTCCCTATACTGCTCCAGAGAACATCACAAAGGCTGCAGAGTACTTGGC
>JBHLRZ010000033.1:0-38912 GCA_048882045.1 Candidatus Thorarchaeota archaeon
CTGTACTTTCAATTGATTTAGGGATTAGCAAGGCGGCTTGTTCAGTCCTTCTAACTCAGAAAGGATACAGATATGTTCAGTACTGGAAACAAGAGGATAAACTTCAGAGGATGAAAACACTTGATGAGAGAGTTGGTTCATTACAACAAGAGAAGGAACAACTCATTTCCAATGGTTTGAATTCGGATAGAGTAACTGCCCATCTCAGAACTCTGAGTGGGAAAAGAGAACGTGTCAGCAGGGAATACGACAAGAAGCTGGTGAGAGATATCTCAGACTACATCAAGGAGATATCTGAGAGGTACAATCTCTACGTGTCAATTGGACAATTGAGGGGTATCCGAAATGCAGCTCGAAAGGGAAACTGCAAAGGACGAAGGTATCGAGGAATAATCCATCGCTGGGCCTTTGCCAGAGTCCGTGAGATGCTTGGTCATAAGCTTGCTTCACTAGGATTTGATTCTAAGAAGTTCAGAGCAGTCCCAGAGCAGTGGACCTCTATCATGTGTCACAGGTGTGGACACAAGGGACAGCGACCCAAGCAGAACCTCTTTGTCTGTACCACCTGCGGCCTGAAAATGAACGCTGACCTGAATGGCGCACTCAACATAGGGAAGCGCCTTATTATGCTCATCCCCTCGCTGAGAGATGAGAACGGACTAGGGATGTGGCTCACCTCCAAAGATAGAGCCATACTGAATGCCCGGAGGAAGAAGTCTTCTTCTGATGGAAAGTCCGCACTCCCCCAGAGGACGCCAGCCTTAATGGGGGAGTCCGTGGCCGGCTCCTATGATCAGACATCACTTGTGGAGTTTATGAGGGGCAAAGACCCTGCCATGGTAAATGCTGTGGAATCACCGTCTGCCATCACACCATCTGGTGAGTGTGAGTCAAGGCAGCGGACAGAAGCCAGGTCCCATCAGAGGAACAATGTTCCAGCGAAGAGGGGCAAAGCTCATGACACTTTGAAGAATCGCGGTTCTACAAATGCTGGTGACGGCAGTCGTGAGAAAGGTGGAACACAGGAGTCTCTTACAGTTCACTCACAATTGTAAGAAGTGGGTTTTGCGAAGGTTGATATGGATATAGTATTCGAGCACTCCCAGAAGACGGTGATATGGTCTTGGTTCTAGAAGGTCTTGGCAAATCCCTAAATTCAGCCCTAAAGAGGCTCTTTGGAGCCAGCGTAATAGATGAGGAGCTAGTCAAAGAACTTGTGAAGGATATCCAACGGGCACTACTTGTTGCTGACGTAGATGTCAACCTTGTTATGGAAATCACCAAGCGAGTTCAAGAACAAGCGTTGGATGAAAAACTCCCCAGAGGAGTTTCTCGTCGCGAACACATCATCCGTGTGGTCTGGGATACACTAGCCTTCTTCCTTGGAGAGAAGACTGTACCACTCACCATTCATCCAGGAAAACCAAACTTAGTCATGATGGTGGGTATTCAAGGTTCAGGCAAGACGACCACAATAGGGAAACTTGCGCGTTACTATCAGAAGAGAGGTATCAAGACAGGTGTGATATGTGCTGATAACTTCAGACCTGGAGCCTATAACCAGCTAAAGCAATTGGCAGAGAAGTCCAATGTACCGTTCTGGGGAGATGAGAATGAAAAGGATGCCACCAAGTTGGCTAAGGCTGGCGTCAAGGAGATGCAGAAGAAGGGCATCGAACTAATTCTCTTGGATACCTCAGGAAGACATCGGGAAGAGACCGGCCTCATCAAGGAGATGAAGGATATCTCTAAGGGCGTAAAGCCACAGGAGATCATACTGGTAATTGATGGTACTCTCGGGCAGCAAGCAGGAGTCCAAGCAGCAGCCTTCAAGAAAGCGACTGACATTGGTTCAATTATCGTAACCAAGCTTGATGGTGGTGCAAAAGGTGGTGGAGCCCTCTCTGCAGTTGCAGCTACTCAGGCACCAATCAAGTTCATCGGAGTCGGAGAAGGAATGGATGCAATCGAACCCTTCAATCCGACCAAATTCGCAGGGCGACTTCTTGGTATGTCTGATATCCGTGGACTGATTGATAAGGTCAGAGAAGCCCAGATAGAGGTAGAGGAGGACGCTGCCAAACGTATCATGAAGGGACAGTTCTCATTGAAAGACATGATGGCCCAGATGAAACAGCTGAGAAAGATGGGACCAATTGGAAAAGTAATGGAGATGCTAGGGCTCCAGTATAAGCTGCCAGAAGGAATGGCCGAGATTCAGGAAGAGAACATGAAACGATGGGAAGTGATCATGAACTCCATGACCAAGGAGGAACTGGAGGAACCCAAACTTATCAAGTCCTCCAGAATCAAGCGAATCGCTGCAGGGTCTGGAACCTCTCAGAAAGATGTCAGAGATCTTCTGAAACAGCATGACCAGATGAAGAAGATGATGAAACAGATGGGTAAGCAGCGGAGGGGTCGAAGGGGTGGTATACCAGGCATCCCTGGTCTTGAAGGACTATGAATTCCAAAGCGATAGAAAGTGATGTTCGTGCGTCGGTTTCTCGTAATCTTTGAGAAGATGCCAATAGATAGGGCATCTGTCAAGTCTGGACAAAATGGTACAGAGGTTGTCACAGCTTGTCGATGTGTAAACATCGGTTTGTTTGTATCAGGGGATATACGCCGAGATGTGATTGTTTCACTCGGGATTGGACCACTTGATGATCTGAGGATGATTTCATTTCCAGGACCCACGCTCAAGAGGGTTTCACCTGATGAGAGGTCAATTTCGTTCTTTTTGCTCAAGGCATCCGAAATACTTGAGAGTCTTGAAGATGGAGAGTTGTTTACTATGGACAATGGAATCGAACTGACACGTTCCTCATTGGATGCATTCACTGAGTTATGGGGGGAAGAAGTTATTCAAGTTCCTTCATCAAATCCAGAACGGTTTATTCTTGACGAAAATCTGGCTGCAGATAGATTGGAAGAAGCATCATGAAGAAAGCTTCATAAAATCATAATCGAGGCTAGTTATGGAACCAAAAGTAGAGAGTAATCAATTTGCCAACCAATGTAACTCCTGAGTTCGATAGGCAACGAATCATATACGAAGAGACCGAAGATCTTGCTCAGCGAATAGTAGAGTTGGAAAAACTCCTCTCCTTGGCACCGAGGCACAAGGGGGGAGAGAGGATGGTTGGAGACTATCGAAAGAAACTGGCCACACTAAAAGCCCAGCTGGAGAAAAAGAGAGAACAGGACAGAGCCCGCAAAAGTGGCGGTGCTGAAGAGGGTGTGGTTAGAAAGGAGGGCGCAGGACAGATCTGTCTTATCGGTGTCACAAATAGTGGAAAGTCCTCGATTATCAATGCAGTCACGAATGCAGAATTCGATGTGGGAAACTATCCTTTCACAACACCAATCCCGACACCAGCGATGTTAACATTGGAGGATATCAATATCCAGCTTGTTGAACTCCCAGGGATATTCAAAGGGAGTCATGAGTCTGGAATTGGGAGACAGTCTCTTGCTGTGGCTCGAAACACAGATTGTATCGCCCTTGTGATAGACCTCTCTCAAGATATTGATACTCAGATGAACATCATCCTTGGTGAGCTTGACAAAGCCCGAATCCGTCTCAACAAAGAAAAATCAGCCATTAGGATTGAAAGGGTTGGTCTAGGCGGACAGATGATCTATGGAATTCAGAACTATCAGGGAGACATTGATGAAGTTCGTGAGTATCTGAAGGCTCGACGGATCACGAACATCATTGTACGATTTCAGAAACCAGCAACCTTCGATCAGCTGGTAGATGCTATGGACGCAAGCGTGGCCTATGTACGTGCCATTGTTGTTGCTACTAAAGGTGACACTCAGGGCTCCGAGGCAAGGTTCAAAGAACTGGAGAATAAGTACGGTGATAGGTTCGACATCATTCCTGTTTCAGTAGAAGCCAATGAGAACCTCGATGGGATGAGTTGGGCATTCTATGAACACTTAGATATCTTGAGGGTTTACACGAAGATACCTGGAAAAAAACGAGAGAACAAACCGATAGTACTTCCAGAGGGCTCAGTGGTAGAGGATGCTGCACGAAAGATTCACAAAGAGTTGTTCGTTGAACGATTCCGATCTGCAGTGATTATAAGGGAGAACGATAAAATAAAGCGGAGGACCGTAGGTCTCAACTACCCACTCGAGGAAGGGGATGTCTTACAGTTGGCACATAGGTAAGGGATTGTCCTTGGTTGAGTTTCCGAACATAGTTATTGTGCTTGTTGATCCTGAGAATCCAGGGAACGTAGGTTTTGTGACAAGAGCACTTGCTAACTTTGGAGTACAGGAACTGCGAGTAGTGGGGGAGGATATCAGAGAAGACCAGTATGCACAGATGTTCTCAGTACGCGCACATCACATTCTAGACAATGCACGTTTCTATGATGAACTGGGTGATGTACTCTTAGATATAGATGCGGCATGGGCGGCTACAGCCAGGTCTGGAAGAAACCACAGTGTAACGAGAGCCACAGTTCCCCTCACTGAACTACCAGATCCAACCTCTCTCGTAGGGAAGGTAGCTATTATCTTCGGGAGAGAGAGTACAGGATTGTTCAATGATGAAATAGAACTCTGTGACCTTGCTTTCACAATACCCACATCGGAGGAGTATCCCAGTCTCAACCTGAGCCATGCTGTGTCAATAACTCTCTATCATCTCTTTGCAAAATATGCTCCGGAGGAGCCACGGAAACCCTCTGAGGCAAGAGCAGCAACTTGGAAAGAGCGGGAGCAGGTTTACAGGTTCTTTGACGAAGTTGTCGACCAATTAAATCTCAAGGAGTTTCGTGTTCCCATAGCCAAGCAGGTCTTTCGAAACCTTCTCGGACGTGCATACATGACTGGAAGGGAGGTTTCAACACTGACTGGTGTTGTGAGACGAATCAATGAGCTAGTGTACGACAAGAAGGTAATTGATGACTAGATTCCGTATCCCATTTTACGCTTGACGTCTGGGTCAATCTTGTCAAAGACTATCTTGCATGGAGTGGGCATTTTTGGTGCAGCCTTCTTTAATGCCTGCATTGCAGGTTTAATGTGTCTGTTGTTGACGCGAATTGTAATCAAGGGCTGTCCTGGTCTCACTCTTGCGGCAATACCAATCACCTTGCCCCAAGCCTTTCGCATTCCATCCTGTACACGGTCTGCTCCAGCTCCGGAGATCATCTTATTTTCTCTGAGGTAGTGATACGGCTTAATTCGAATCCTCAGATGATAGTTCTGTCGACCCACCTTCTTGGTCATATCCCTATTAGAAGCAACTCGTGCAGCTTCGAGGGCTTGGTGCCTGATTTGGCATCTCTCAAGACCAACAAGTGAGAGTTCGACCTCAAAATCACCACTAGTGTTACCCATGTCAAAGCTCACTATACGGCTGGCTGGTTGACGATGGATGTACTTCTTTCGTACGAATGGAGGGCGGTCGCATTCTCGATAACACTGTCCAGGTCGTTTACCCATGATAATCACCTAGTTGGTCTTGTAGCCTGCTCACTGAGCAGAACTAGCCGAACCCGCGAGGATTTCAATAAAAGGATTATGGACTGTCTATTGAATCAAGAACTGTATTTTCTAAGCAACTCCCTGAAATCAGAATCATGCTGCAGACCCATAAACTCAGCTGACGAGAGGACTCTATTTAGAATGCTGCGATCATACGCGATTGCCTCATCGAGAGCTAGAATGGCTTTTCGCGTTTGTCCAAGGGCGTATAGTGCACGAGCCATATAGAAATATGCCATTGGACTTTGATCAATCTCAAGACTCTTCTGAAACTTCTCAAGAGCCTCATCATATCTTCTAACCTGAAGCAAACGGTCACCATAGTATATCCACCCTTTTGCGTCATCTGGTTTGATTTCTGTGCTTTTTTCTAGAAGTCCCAATGCTTCCTCAGTCCTACCTTGACTAAACAGAAGTGTACCTAGTGCTACATACGGAAAATGTGTTTCTGGATGAATCTGAATAATCCGCTCGTAGATGGATTGAGCTTCATCAAACCTCTCTAGTTGAAGAAGACAATGTGCTCTAATTTGCATGACATTGGGATTATCAGGTTTATTCCTTTCTGCAATATCCAATGCTCTCAGACAGTAAGTGTATTCCTCACATTTCACTAAATAGTCAGCCAGCTGCAAGGCATCTGTACCTCTTTGTAGAACGAGTGAAACCATCGCTGCTCGAATTGTAGCTGCATTTTGATAGAATGTACTAACGTTGTCCAAAGCAGCTGCCTTCTGAAATGCCCCCAGAGCCTCATCCATGAGTACAAGGTGCCGATAGACCATTCCTAAATGATACCAAATGTACCAGTTGTCTGGATGTTTTTCACTGGCTTTAACAAGTTCTTTTATTGCGTCATCATACTTCTCCTTTCGGATTAGTTTGACTCCACGTTTGGCACGCTTGTCCTTCTCACCTTCTTTCAGGAATTGCTCTTGCGTTTCCTCGGTGACAGTCATTGAATCTTCATTCATGCTATAATCACCCTCTCAACTTACAAGCTACCCTTGGATTTAAAGAAGTCTAGAGTAATGCTTTGGTAGTTAGGTGAAAGGATTATGGACTGGATATGTCTTTTATGCACAATGTAAGTAGACAGTAGAGTACATTGCTTAACAGTAGTTGAATTGATAGATGAGTTTGGGTAGGTTAATAGATGAGTCTGGGTAGGTCAATGTTTTTCTGACAATGTTCATACATTGTAACGGGTGGAATCTTTGGATCGAGGGGACTATTGGATTCCAATAATCGTCTGTGTTAGTCTAGTTTCACCGATAGCTTGGGTTGAATACCTCGACATGTTCATGGAAGCCTCGATGAGATATCTGGCATTTCCTTGGTTTGTCTATAGCCCAATAACTGGAAACGTTACACCACTCATATTTCATCCTCAACCATTTCATCCATCAGTTGTCTGGGTAGGAATTCTCTGGAGTGTCTTGGGGCTGCTTCTTATCCCGATATTGAGGTCAGGATTTCAGAGGTCCTTATGGGGATTCACTCTTTTAGGAGGATTCCTTGTTTTCACACTTCAGAATACGATTGTCATGTTTGGATTCTTCCCAACTATAGACTTCGTCTTTGTCGAGATACTCCCAATACCGACCCCAGCTCTCATCGCATTCATCATCATTTTTGAGAAATACTATCGAAACAGAAGGAGCAATGTATGATTATTGTTACAGTTGTCGCACTGGTATCATGGGGGATATTCAAACGTTATGGGAAGCAAAATTCAATTGCGAGTCTTCTCATAGTTTCAGCTTTAATTTCGTTTATCGTCATTATCAATGTTAGGACTGCAGGAGTGTTCAGAGAGGAAATATCACCAGACTATGATATTGTCCACAATAACAGCGTTGCATTGTTCCCCTTTGTGGTTCAGAAGCACCATAACTGGTCATCGCAGGAGTACTTCTATCAGGTTTGTCTACTAAGTCAAGATGGAATTATTGTGTATGAGGAAGGTCCGAGTCCCGATCAGAGTGAGTTCATGCATTGGTCCCTATTTTTGATTTCTGCGACTCTCTGTGGGCTAGGATTCTTTCTTGCCGTGTGGATGATTATCGTTGCTGAATTGATATGGTGGTATCGATTACAAGGGAGTGGTTGAAATCATATACCATCAGTAGGGACTGTCTGTGTGAATTGAGAGCCACTACTTGATCAAGATGGCAGGACAAATTTATACACGCTCTTGCGTCAATGGTCTTGAAGGACTTTTGTCAAATTTCTATACTGGAATGTCAAATGAAGAGGGTGAAGATAGTCTTATTCGCAGTCATTGGCATTATACTCACTTCCATGACGGTATACGACCTACTTCCATATCGAGAAAGAAACTATGTCACGCACGCCGGTTCAACATCACAGTCCTTTGACCTGGTCTTCAACTCTACATATCCGTGGATTGAGATTAGTGTGGATCCATTCATCGACATTCAGGATCCATTCCCGGATACAATCAATACTCTCTTGTTTTCAGCAAGTATCAACGTGTCATATCACATATCCAGTTCTGAGTGGACTGCTTCCCTATACTCCCCTTTAGGTTATGTTGACTGCAATACAACAGAAACCTATCATAACGCGGATTGGGGGAACAACCAACGTTGGTTCCAATTCTATAACAATAATAGAACTGACTTCGCCTTTTTCTTCACGTACACTGCAAACTATAGTTTAGAAATGATATACACACGACCACCCAAGACCTATGCGTGGGAAACTTTACGCTCATTCCTTACAACAGAGGGGGTCATCTTTGCATGCGTGGTCCTTATTGCATCAATATTGGTTTATGTAAGTGTCAAAATTGCAAGAGATTCCTGAACCTCAATCACTTGTCGATTTTGATAAATTATAATCCCCTGACCTTGGTACGCTCAAAGGATTATGGACTGTCTATATGCTACCGAGTCCAATGTAGTTCCACGAATGTGAACCCATATAGCATCAGTGAAACAACGCCCCAGTACAGCAGGAACCAGAGGATATACCTCAGAGGTCTTCCTTTCGCTAAGCGAGGATACTTTTCTAAGAATGCAAAAAGAGAAACCTTTGGGAGAAGAAATGAAGTCCTGTCACAGTATTCGATGAATTCAGTTCCGAAATTTTTGACAAGTGTTCGCTCTTCAAGATCAGCTGCGACTATCAGCATGAATGCTACAAGTGACCAGGAGAGGATGTCACCAGGTCTTATTCCAGTCCACCATGTAGAGTAGCTGCTATTGAACAGAGCGAGGGGAAGAAGGAACATGATAATACCAAGATGTTGTGGATGCCGTACCCAACGATAGGGCCCCGATGTAACAAGAGGTATAGGATCTGACCTTTTTCGGGTCATTTCGAACAGAGCACGAAGAAAAAGAACCGATCCTGCGAGGAATAGTGTTCCCTGCATAATACCTATGATAAGAGCACCTAGCGGACCTGGAGATGGACTCCAAAGACCTCCCCATATCGGACTGAAGGGAAAGATGAACCCAATAACAAACCAGGCACTATACCACGCAGGCAGCAACCAAAGCATCGGTGTTATGATACCTGCGATGACGGGGAGGTATGTGAAAGCGGAAGACAGACCTAATAATAGACGACCAATGATTTTGTTTCTTTCAATAAGTGTCATCCGACCTCACATCAATCAACAGCACTCACACTATTTCGCAAAATGTAAAGTACTATCAGAAAATGGATTGGTAGGGGAATTGGATAGAGAAGATACTCATACAACATGAAACCAACAATAACAACTGACAAACATTGGAGGACTAGAAGGACCTGTGCTAGAAGACGCACAGACTCAACGTCTCTCTTGTTTTTGAAGTATTGATAACATGCATAGATGATGTAAAAACCAAACCCTAACCAAATCAGTCCAACGAGTGATAGAACGAGATGGTACATTGAGAAGAAAGGCGGTATGATAACACTCCAATTCAACCAATTTGTAAAGTCATGTAAATAAATCCATAGAGGGAACAACCAGTATTGGTTCGTTGTCATAGCTACAGTACTCGTTGTTAAAGTCCCATATGGCAACAGAACATTTGTTGCAGTCAAGATAGCTATCAAACCTTTCTGCTTCTGCATAATGACCCCCAACCAAACGATTCTCGGTTAACATCTTTTGACGGATTCATATCAATATACTGGACTGGATTTTGGACTGTGTATTGAACAACTTCAGATAGTAAAGTGAGTAATGCAAGGGCGTAAACTCCAATTCCTACGAAAGATCCCCAGAAAACAACTCTAAACAAAGGATCTGGAGAGATATATGCCAAGTGATGAGGAAATAAGTACAAGACGAAAGACAGTAAGAATATTGAAGCTGCCAATATGATCCGTGTAATCCTCTTTCTCTGGCTTCTTTTCGAACTATCTTTTCTTCCTTCCAAAAGAAAGAACAGTGATAGTGCCATCATCAGAACTGCTGAGATATCTTCACCCAACAGGATGGCAGTATAGTAGTGTGTTTGATGAATAAACTCACTCTGGTCATCGACCTCAGGACCTTCGTAGATAGGCACACCATTAGGCCAACCTACAACAATTCGGTAATAGAACTGATTGGTATCATAGTTTCGATGTTGTTGCATTGTAAGTGGAAAAGCAGTTGGAGGCATAACTCTGAGTTCTTGGTTTAGTCCCGTTGGTATCTCTATTATAGGAATGCTGCCTGCTGTGAAGGCAGTAATAGCAATGGCAAGCATCGCTATCGTCGCCATCTCAAATGCTCGTTTGGCGGGCTTGCTATTGAGGCGTTTCCATGCTAGGACACATACGATGACTGCGATAATCAACTCCGCCACGACAATAACAAGATTGCGTCTAGTTGCAATATGTGTTACCATTGTAAAAGGATTGTATCTAACTTTTATTCTCAATCATTTGGAGATTATCATGGCATAAGTGAAACTTCAAATCTGGTTTCAAAAACTGCTGAACTGTTATCCAGATCGGTGAATCGAATTGCCCATACATATTGACCGACAAGACCCACACCTAAGTATCCAGTGGAGTATCCCGTGCCTATTGGACCCCAGCCAGCACCACCGCAATATCCGTCAAATGATCCGATTTTCTCATTATCATTGAGGGACATGAAACTGGTCAATGACATGCGCGCAAATCCGAAATCTAGCCTTATGTTGTCCTCGTTGTTGTTGTGGCTGAATAAGTAACCCTCAACGCCAATACCACAATCTTCACGACTATCGTCAATCAAGAAAGTCCTAGCATACCATTCCCCGCTATTCAAGCTGATGCTCTCCCCAGGACTTGAGTAGATGACCTCTGGTTGCTCTGGATATGGAATGGGAGGCATGAAGATGTAAGGACCTGTGAGTATCAGGATTATCACTATGATGAAAGCAATGAATAGCAGACCTCGTCTTATCTGCATGTTTCTCCCACCAAGTTTAATCCTCAAAGGTTTCCAGTTGACAATTAGCTCTCGAAACTTATCTACTCTTGGGAGAGGAAATCCAGCGTAATAGAAAGGATTCTTTATGATGGAGTGTATCCAATTTCTCAATAGTTGATGCTGGAATGTCAAATGAAGAGGGTAAAGATAGCGATATTTGTCGTCATCGCCATTCTACTCATCTCCATGACAATATACGATTTCATCCCATACCAAGACAGCGCCCGTATTTCGCAACAGGGTTCGACATCGCGATCATATGACCTTGTCTTTAACTCGACGACATCAAGCATTGAAATGTGGATTGATCCGGTCATTGACATCCAAGATCCGTTCTCCAATACAAACAGCACCTATCTTCTTTCCTATGAGGTCAATATCTCAGTTCTTGTGGAATCCAGTCAAGAGGTGATCTATGCATTTTCTGGTATGACTGCTGGTGTCAACCGTATTTTGACCAATATGACTCATGTCTTCAAAGATGTGCGACTGAATGGAAACCGACAGTGGTGCTTGTTCCTAAAGCCTGGGAATACGACCGAAGTTAACTTTGTCTTTTCATACATAGCTGACTATACAGTGGAAATTCTCTACAATTTACAACCCAAGACTTATGCATGGGCTTCTGTCCTGTCATTCCTTTCAATGAGGGGGATTATCTTGGTTGGTGTCATCCTTTTCTCAGCAGTATTGATCTTTGCCGGTATCAAGTTGGCAAGTGATTAAGTTTGAATAGAGATGCATTGATAACCTCTTACAACCATATTCAGTTTAGGGATATCGCAAGAAATTGGAATGGAGAGAAAAAATAATGGGAAGATCTGGCGTTGCAGCTGGTGTTCTGACATTCCTAGTAGGACTAGTACTGGTAGTTGATGATTTACACGACTTTGTGTCGGTTCCTGATTTCTTTCACTTTCTACCAGATTTCGACCCGTACATCATTATGGGATTTCATCTACACCATCTCTACTTAGGTATCGTAATCATGCTTATTGGACTGTACGTAGCCATGAAGTACGATGAGTGAGACTGATACCTACTCCTCACTCTTGACTCGAGGTTCAGCTACGACCTGTATAGGATTCCCTTCGGGATCCTTCAGGTTGAAGTAGGACACCATATCAGGTATGTCAGTGATATCTGTAGTTTCTATCCCCTTTCCTTCGAAGTAGGTCTTACATGCATCCAGGTCCTCTACATCCATGGTAAGAGTACCAGAGCCTTGACGGTGCTCTCCTTCGCGTATTAGATTGATACCTAGTCTCGCACCCTCTGCAGGGAGTGCGAACTCAGCCCAACCGACCTCGGCTCCACCATCCCATTTGATCTCGAAGCCCATGATATCAGAGTAGAACTTCTTAGCTCGGTCAAAGTCCTTCACCTGATACTGGAAGTACACAGACCCTTTCTTGTAAGGCATAGGCCATTTCTTGTCGCTCATTGCAACCACAGCCCATCTTACCCACACTATGATTTAACTATTGTGAATTATGATGGTGTATGAGGGTTTGACGGTCAACAATATTTTGACCTTCCTCAGAACGCCATAAATCAGGATAGTGCTCCGAGAACAAGGAGAGGAAACAGAATGGTTGCATCACCAATGACCGTTTCAAAGTTCGCCTCAATCTGCATTTTCTGCCAAGAAACACCTTCCACGAGTGGGGCACCTCCCAGACTACCTCCCTCAGGGCGATCGAGGGTAATCTGGACAGCCATATCTAGACCTCCCCGTAGAATCGTAGAACCCATGGTGAAGTGTTTCGTGAGACCTCCCCCGAGCATTATGGCTCCCGTCTTCTTCTGATTCGTGATGATTTCTCCGAGGATTCTAAGGTCTTTAACAAAATCGAGTGCCAGTTTCTTGGTCGTACTGTACGTATATAGATGGAAACCAAGCATGGAGTCCATTAGACCTGGGGAGAAGATGGGTACACCTTTGGCAGCAGCCTGTTTCACAATTGAGTTGGAATCGTTGATAGTTTGGCCCAGAGCTGTGAGGAATTCACTCGGTGCCAGGGTCGTGAGTTTCGCTTCTGAAAGGGAGTCAAGAAAAGCATAGATCCCTTTCTCGAAGAGCTCAAAGTCTTTCTCGTGTACGAAGAGGTCAGCGATTCGACCCATACCTCCCTCCCTAAGCTCATAGTCATCCTTTGCGGGTGGCACGCGATAGTGGCAACCACCATAAGCCTCTACAAGATCATGGACAATGTTGGCCCCACTTGTGACGATTGCATCTATATGCCCTTCTTGCACAAGATGACTCACAATGTTTCGGAGACCCCCTGGAACCATTGGTCCCGACATTGAGAGAAATGTGAAGCAATCTGATTCTTTGAACATCCTTCTGGTGATTTCTGTAGCACGTCCAAGCCGGCCTGCTCCAAGCACTCCAACACTTGACATAGCTTCTACAAACTCAGAGATGTTTGTTGTTCTCTTCGGATCTAGATGTATGACCTTGTCCAACACAGCCACCAACAGCGAACGTTTTGTGATTAATGATAAGTCATTCTATTGAGAAAAAGAGTAGAGGCGAGTCCAGGTCAATTCCGGGAGGGCAGGACCAAGACTCGCGAAACCACAATAGATTCGAGATTTTACGGTACTCGAAAAGGATTCAGCCTTCCCTTGTGAAGACATCTGATTTGGAGTACATTCACCGAGTGGGGAGATTCCCGAAAGTAATTTTTTAGCGCACTTCAATACGTTTAAACGAAGAGTACCGTCGAATGAGCCATGCAGCTGTCAGTCTATAGCATGTTAACGTTCATCATATTCCTCCAGGCAGTAATCCTACAGTCTGTCTGGTTGATGATTGGACGTCGTGCTAGAGACAAGTATCTCTATGATATCATGCATTTTAGAAGACCTACATCTTCGTTGTCAAGATACTATCAATGGAGAGTCACAAATTACGGGAATGCCATACTGGAAGGTATAGCGTTTCAGTTCATCTTGGTCGGATCACTAGTCATTGTATCAGTCTTGATCGCAGATCTCTCCTTGCTATTGGACTCTTCTCTCTTCGTTCTATTCGTGATGATTCTCTCGTTCATCAGCTCAATGCAAATGGCTTGGCGTGTGAGAGAAATCAACATTCAGGAGAGGAGTATTATCACTGGGGTTGGTTCCTCAGTTGACAAATTTGGGATTGCAAAGGATATTGTTGACAACCTCTTCATGCAAGGTTCAATGGGTGATGGAAGAATCTGGTTTGCTCTGTACAGAATAGCTCAGGAGTCCAATCCTGTTGGGTACATAGTTAGGGATGTATTGATAGAGAAGAACAGAGAGGTCGCAGAATCTGGAAAATACGTCAAAACAGATACTGGAAATGCAACTACTGAAGCGGGACCAGGGATTGAATCCTGATTACAATCGAGTCTATTCAGTAACTCTTATATCCGAATCCTAAGGGCGTTGACGAGAACTCCCAGAGGAGGAACTCCGCATGTCAAAGAAAGATGTTCTGAAAGGCCGAAAGGGCGTAGTCACAAGCTATCGTAGAGGAAAACACCTACAACATCCAAATCAGGTGATATTGCTTTTCGATGGGATTAAGACACGAGCGGAGGCGGCAGCATTAGTCAGTCGAAAGGTTGTCTGGACATCGCCAGAGGAAAGGGAGTTTCTGGGAAAGGTCCTTGGAGTACATGGAAATAGTGGAGCTGTTCGTGCAAAGTTCCGTACAAATCTCCCAGGACAGGCAGTCGGAACACCTGTAGTTCTGATGTAGACAATCACCAAGTTTTATCAAGACATCAATGGATGCCTCAATGGCTCCGATGATGTTATTGGCTATCTGAGGACAGAAATGTCCAGCGACGAGTCATAGTTAGACTGAGGAGCCACTTTGCCTGAATACTCGGGATGGAGGTAGAGATGATAGAGTGGATTGTCTACTATTTGGCCTACTTAGGAGCTGGAGTTACTCTTAAGATGGGTGATGATCTGCTTGACGAGCTCGATAGACCTCAGTTGGCATGGTATCCTCTCGCAATTTCTGGGGTACTTTTCGGATATCTCATGACAATTTCAGAGTGGGATTTGGTGCTCCTCACGAGTATAGTGATTGCAGTCCTAGCATCTGGAAAAGTAAACAGACCCCAATTCATCGTTGGTTTTGTTCTGATTTTTGCCACACTTGCGTTACTTGGAGTTCCCCTATCTACTGACTGGCTAAGCTGGACTACACTACTGATCATTCTATTTCTAGCAGCAGTTCTTGACGAAAAGGGAAATGATTGGGTAGACAAGGAATATTCACCAAGAGCCTATGGTTTCTTCAAATACAGGTTTACTCTGAAACTTGTGGCTCTGGCTCTAGTGATTCCCTGGCCACTGTTTCTTCCAACAGGCATAGGACTCTGGGTGTTTGATTTTGGATATGAAACATCAGGGTGGTTGGTGAGAAAGCAGTTTACAACATAGATTTGTACGCAAGGCTACAGCAGACATCCAAAAAGACTGGTTCCAGACCCAAACTCCTTGCGTAGTCAACACCATCCTGACTGATCAATGCTATGCCATTTGTTCCACTACGGATTGCAAACTTGTCTGTATCGATTTTGTGTTGGCCCATAGGACGCGCACACCCAAGAAGGGACGGGATTTTCCTCATTCCCAATCTGGCAATGGTCAAGATTCGTCCGATGTCTTCTGGCGAAGGTGGTACTACATCTTCCATGGCAGTCTTTCGAATTGGACTCAGAGCAATGATGACGATTGCAGCTGGAGACCCCTGTGCTATCATCTCCAAGGCTTCAAGCTCTCCTCCAAGTCTACCATAGTCAAGTCCAACCAGAACATGTGGGACAGTAGGAATCCCGAGAGATTCGAGAATGTCAAGTGATTCGCGCATCCTTTCAGGACCATTCTCGATGTGGTACACTTCTCGTGAAACTCTTTCATCACCAATGATGTCGAGCATGGCAGCGTCTATCTTGGCTTCAGCCAGTAATTGCGCTGTCTTTTCGCTCACAAGTCCTGTATGGATTACAACTTCAAGTCTAAGGTCAGTCTTCACTTGTTTAATGGCTTCTCCAAATCGTTCTAGAGGAACATAACCATCCGAATCTGATCCCCCACTGATCAGTACCCCTTCTCCACCACTATCCTTAATCTGTTTGCACCTGTCAAATAGGGACTCAGGCGTTATTGCAGATTCCATTCCCTTAAGGAGTTGTCCGTTACAGTGTTCACAGTTCAATGAACATGCAGTACCAGTAACACTGAGGGAAACGAAGTTGTCAGGACTTGCTTGTTTGTGGTCATGTATCTTGTATGGATATGCTGTCGGACTGTAGCATAGAAGCTCGTTTCCAAATACATTAAGGCGTTCATTAAAGCTCTGATTCATCCACTCCTTTAAGTCACTAGATGACGAATTTAGGAGGGCTTTACCTTCTGTGAGGAAATCAAAGCTCAATTATCTGCCTCAGATAAATCCAGGCATCTCCTGCTTTTAGCATTATCATCGGGACTGAGATGAGCAATAAGTGCTAAATGGGCTACGGGATACCAGTTCAGCATCGACAGGATGTGAGAGGTGTGACTCTAGTACGAACCGAATCCATCAACCTGTTCTTTGAAACTAAAAGTGTGGCAATCTATGGAGCTTCTGCAAAGGCTCTAGCACAACATGGTGAGATCAAAGATGGAGGCAAGTTCAACAAGACAGTGGAGTCTGACAAATAATTAAAAGGTGGACACTTCTGCAACAAACGAGAGAGGTCTGTATCTGAGATGAAAGATGCCAAGAAGATTTTCAAAACCGCCCTTGAGGAGGGTAGGACGTTCGTCCTAGAACATGAAGCAAAGGACATAATGAAAGCATACGGTATCCCAATTCCTGCATATGCAACAGCAAGTTCAGCTGATGATGCCATTGCTAAGTCGAAGGAGATTGGGTTCCCAGTAGTGCTGAAGATTCTCTCTAAAGACATCTTACATAAATCAGATGCTGGGGGAGTGAAGATCAACCTCAAGGATGAGGACTCTGTACGTAGGGCGTTCGATGAGATCATGGAGAACGCAAAGAAGTACGGGAATGAACATGGAATAGAGGTAGACCTCAGTAAGGGCGTATTCATCTCAGACTTCGCAGACATGGGAACCGAAATCATCATAGGAGTGACAAAGGACCCACAGTTTGGACATGCGCTAATGGCAGGACTGGGAGGGATATTTGTTGAGGTCCTCAAAGATGTGTCATTCAGATTGATACCATTCACTGAGGCAGATGCAAGAGAGATGCTTGGTGAACTCAAGGCGTATAAGATACTTGAAGGAATTCGAGGGGAAGCACCTCGGGATGTGGATGCTCTGGTCAAAGTCATGTTGGCTGTATCAAAGATGATAGAGGAGAATCCAGAGATTACTGAACTTGACTGTAATCCAACATTCGTTTATGAGAAAGGCAAAGGCGTGTTGGTCGTTGATGCAAGGATACTGATTGACACTCCTGACTCAGACGCTAGCCACTAATCAAATGATGTAGAAGAATCAACCCTCTCTTGAAATCAAGGTCTGTCAGTGGTGCCTCTGGAGAGCTTTTTGCCTTGCATGCAAGTAGGAGCAATAAGGCCACAAGTCGCGGTACTAGACGAGAATACTGGAGCAGGAAGTCCTTGTTTCCTGTCGAATCTACGACTAAGCCTTCTAATCTCCTTGTTAGAAGCTGTATTCTTTCCTCGACACCTTCGTCTAGCTTAAGACCTTGAAAGATCTTAACGGCTTCAGAATCATTCTGGAGAAAGTCTGAGGAAACACCGATTTTTTCAAACATCTTGAGTGCAGCTAGAATAGTTGATTCATAATGCTCCTCTTCGAGCCGCTTGATTCCAAGATTGACAGCTTGGATTTGCCCCAGTAAACGGAGGGAGTTTGTCAAGATTGTTCTTGACGCACCTGAGGTTGATGGAGCCATTTCTGCTAGATGTTCACCATGTATCTTTTCAAGTCGAGCTGCAACAGATGCGTTGAGTTTCTTGTCAAAAGCAGGTGAAAAACCGATGCTTGCGGCCTTGGGCAAGAGAGAATGAGTTCCTATCCTTCGTATCACAGTAAGAGTCGTGTAGTCTTCAATGGGGATATAGAAGAGAAGGATCCGAACAATATCATACCCAGTTTCAAAGTCGCCCTCCGTGGTGACATTGCGGCCCTGTGCCTTACACGAGAAAGCACTGAGGAGAATCCACGAAGAGAGTAGATCTTCTCTGAGCTCACTTCGAGATCTAGAATCTGACAACTCGTGCTCCTCAAGAAATCGTGAGAGCTTGTCCGCAGCGACCGTTGCTCTCTGGAGAGTTGGACCACCTAGTTGGATGTTGGCAATCGACTTGATGAATTCTCGCGGTTCACGTGATGGTGGTCGGAGAATAAAACCAGGGTCCTTTCTTGACATCAACCACCATTTCGAGGATGATGTGAAATAGTCTAGAACATCGATTGCGACTGTAGCATCTGAGAGGGTAGCAACCTCTCTTCCGTCGAGATATGCCACCAGTCGAGTGATCAGTCGTACAAATCTCGTAAGGTGATTAGACATCTTCCTACCTGCAAATTGACTATCAGTAAATCGAGATACTACTGTTTCAATCTGTTTTGTGATAGAATTCTCTAGACGTGTGTGTGACAAACCTCTGTAAACATCTACGGGAGTCCTAGACAAGGCCCTTTATTCTCCTGATGTATCAAAGCTCTGGTTTTGATATTTAAAAGACTGGATTACATGTGAGAGGACTATTTGCCATAACGACGCGACCTCTCCTCATACGAACGTATGGCGCGCCAGATGTCAATACGCCTGACTGCTGGCCAGTATATCTGTGCAAAATAAAGTTCAGAATATGCAGACTGCCATAAGAGGAAACCTGAGAGTCGTTCTTCACCTGATGTTCTGATTATCAGATCAGGATCAGGTACTCCGTTGGTGTAGAGATGTCCTTCAATTATATCTTCGTCAATCTGTTCAGAACTCATCTCACCAGCCTCTATTTTCTCACCAATGGCTTTCACAGCATCAACAAGTTCTGCACGACCTGAATATCCTATGGCAACATTGAGGATGTGGTCCCTGTAATCCTTGGTTTCTTCCTCAGCAGCCTTGATTGCGAGTTGGACTTTCTCTGGGAGTAAATCAACCCGACCAATCGCCCTGATACAGACCTTGTGACGATGGACATCTGGATTATCAACAACCTCCGTAAACTTTTCTTCTGCAAGCGCCATGATTTCGTCTACTTCATCCTTATTTCTCTGGAAGTTCTCAATAGAGAAGGCATACAATGTACACACCTTGACATTAGCTTCCCAGAGAATTCGGAGGACTTCCATGACCTTTGCGGCACCCTTTTGATGTCCAAACCAAGGAACGTCCAATCCATGTTTTCGTGCATAACGACGGTTTCCGTCAAGAATCACACCGACATGTCGAGGCGCCAGATCTTTGTCCAACTGCCGGTGTAGGAAGTATTCGTATAGCCTATACATAGGACCGGACAAGTTCATTCTGACACCCTCTGAACGAGGAGATTGTGAAAATGTTCTCTTATTAGAGTTGATGTTAAGACGACAGATGTACTAGATCATTGTTGATACTTTCTCAGCAGCACGTTTCATGTCCAGAAATATGAGACCTAGTTTCGCGTTCGCTGTGGTGGAAACGGTGAGACACGCGTTCATTCCGGCTTGAACAACTAGAAGCCACCCGTCTACACCCTTAATGTTGACCTGCTCCAAATTGCCCTTTCCTAGCTCAATTGCGGCCTTCTCACCTAGAGTCAACATTGCGGCAGTCATAGCAGCGACCTTTGCCTCATCAACATCTGTTGGAAGAGCTGATACAATCGGTAGTCCTTCAACGCTCACTATGGCACATGCCTCTATCTCGGGAATGCTTCCCTGCAGTTCGTTCAGAACGCCTTCGAGTGTATTTTCGCGGGATTCTCCCATTGGCCTCACCTGTTATTTGTACATTCTTTTCAGAATAACTTCCCTTGCTATAGCTTGGAAAGCTCTCTTAACTCCTACGCCTTGGACGGCAATTGTTTCATAGATGGGCACATTCCCACCTAGACCAAGAAGGTCGAGCATCTCATCACGTGACATCCTGTTGGGGAGGTCTCGCTTGTTCAGCATAACCACTATTGGAATTTCACGACCGAGTGCATCGCCAAGAAACAACTTCAATTCTTCAAAGCTCTCTGTGTTCTCATCACGTTGATCTGGTGAAGAGTCAGCCACAAAGAGAATTCCATCGGTACCCTGAAGAACTACCTTCCTCTGATGTCTATGCCTCTTCTGTCCTGCCACGGTAAATACGTCAAACAGAACCCGACCTCCAGCAGACATTGGGACATAGTCAAAGAACAACGTACGATTGGTTTCATCCTCGATAGCAGTGAACTCACCTTTCTGTAGCCCTTCTACTTTTCCGTAAAGCCAACGGAGTGCGGTTGTCTTACCGCCCAGGGACGGGCCATAGAATACCAATTTGAGATGAATTCGTCCCTTGTCGTCTTTTCGAATTGTAAACACCTCATTGTGTCACTGCAGAGGTCCCTGTGATGGGATGTTGATTGAAAAGAAAGTTCAGTCTAATAAAAGCCTTTGTGGCACGGGAAGGTGTTTTCGGAAGGCTTCGTTGATAGATTGGACTTGTCATTTCAATATGCACTGCATGGTAGCACTGCCAGACGCAATACAACTGTATGTGTTATGATTGAACTCATACGCGCTCAAGTTCAAGCTGGATTTGCAATCTTCGTATAATGGATTCATAACTATGCTTTACCACTTTGACGCTTGATGTTGCTTCTGTGATAGGCGATAATCACAATTACTCCAAGCATCGTTAGTCCAACTTCTGGTAAGGGCAATCTCAGACCATAGACTGCAACCCATTTATTTAGATAGTAACATCGAAAGTAGCCAGAGAGATCAAACCCCGAACCAGATTCACATCCGTTTATTTGGAAATACGCAATTGATTCGTTTCCTTTGTAAAAGAGGGCTGGGTGTTGTTCTGATAAGAACTGATAGCATCAGAACAGTCCATAATGCTGAAAGTTTTACACTACGGGTTCAATGCACTCATAATTAACCAATATCGCTTTGCATGGTGGCACTTGATATCAGCAAATCCAGCATTTTCAAGATAGGCAGTAAGTGAATCTCCAGTGAAGTACTTGAGCCCGCCCGTTCGGGTTTCTCTAGCAGCTAGTTTCCTACCTATTCTTCCCGTAGGTGCAAGTGCTGCAGCAACTGTGAAACGCCCGTTAGTCTTGAGCATCCGACGCAAATTATTGAGAAGGTCTGGCAGAAAATCTCCAAAGAGGTGAAGTGCTCCGCAGCAGTTTATGTTGTTGAACTCATCATCTAGAAAAGGTAAGTTGTTCACATTGGCGTGAATGAATTGGACATTTTTCTGTCCTTTTTTCCTTGCTTGTTTGCTTGCATTCTTCAACATAGGCAGGGAAAGATCAACTCCAATGACGAATCCAGAATCAACCTTTTCTGAGAGTGGAATTGAATAAGTACCAGGACCACAAGCTAAGTCTAGAATCGACTCATGTCCAGTTAGGTCCATCGCATCTGTGATTGTCTTGAATTCCTTGGAGAAAGAGATACCGAACATTGTGCCTAGCACACGACCCTTCCGCCAGAGTCTGCTGTTGTAGATTCTCGCAACCCAGCCCCATTTCATTGGATTTGAACCAGAAATCATTCCTGGCGACGCTTCTCCAGGCAACAGATCAAGAAATCCTTGGCTTACAGGGAAGACCGTACCGCAATTACCACACTGGACGTCTTCATCAAGATCACCCAGCTTTAGTGTGTTTGATTTACACGCAGGGCAAGTCAGTTTCATGTCATATAACACAGTAGTCATCTTGTTCACCAGATGTGTCATTAAAAGTGAGCCACACTCACTTTTAAATATTGAGTTCGGCTCACTTTTTAGGTGGCTTGTATAAATGCATCGTGAGGATCCATAATATCTCAAGGAGTAAAACGTCATGTCCGGTTCAACGAAACGCACCTACAACAAGCAACAGAAAGAGAAAGCGATTCAGGACACTACGGTTGATTTGCTATTAAAACGGGGCTATCCAAACCTTACTACAAAGGAGATTGCAGAGAAAGCAGGAGTTGCTATAGGTCTTCTCTACAAGTACTTTCCAGCAGGCAAGGTTGAGATAATAAAGCGCATTGCTGAAGGAGTCGCTGAAGGGGCTATTGACAGGGTGAAACTGAATAGTGAACACTTTGACATTCCAGATGACATTGACATCCGCGAATTTATGCGAAGTTCCATGTTAAAGACTGTTGAATTTCACAGACAAGACAAGGCCATGATTATAGCTATCGAAATGGCATATCTATCGGATCCTGAGGTTTTTGGTTATCATGCATTAGACAACTATATGAATTACATCAACCTTGCATCACGAATGTTTATCAAACTCACAGCTGAGCGGCTAGGTAAGAAAATCGATGAGAACTTTGCGAAATTTGTGATTGACATTGTTGACGCTGCAATCCATCGTCATATACTCCTCATTCCGAGTGCCCCCACTGATGAAGAATTCGCTAACGCTTTAGCTGACTTGGTTCTCAATCTTTTATCCAGTCAGCAGTAGAGGAGATTGGCAAGGGTTTGAAGATTTTTTCCCCCTCTCTCATTTTTCCATATTGCCTACAATAGTCGTCTGCACTCTATTGTCTACCTATGTTGATGCATTTAGGGATGTAGTATTAATTACAAATAGCATTATCCACTTCTCTATCGAGGAGCGGTTGTTCGGGCGAGTCTTAGAGTGCGAGTTGCGGTAGAAGTTAGGCTTAGACTCTTTCAAGTTCTGCAAGTGCTGACTTGAGGTCCTCCTCATCTAGCTCACTCTCCTTTGGAGAGAGTGGTTCGACTGCAAGGAACTTGTCAAGTTCATCGGCTAATTGCACGCCTTGCTTCTTCATCACAAGCCGGATCAGACCAATGTTTACCTCTGCCTCAGACACTACACAGAGTACACCTTTCCCACAGGCTGAGGCGAAGATTTTGCCCTCTGAGAACTCAGAAGTGACTATCTCAAGCTCCCCGATCTGCAGGTTCTTGCCCTGCTCCTCACTTGCACAGAAGACCGCACTGGCTATCGCTCCGATGCTATCTACGTCGACAGGATAGTAACTCAGCTTACTAACGTTGGCTATCGTTAGACCAGTCTTGTCTACAAGAATTACCTTCTTGATACCTTTGTCTTGTCTAATGATCTCGGTCAATATCTTGTCGAAGGCTTTTGGATCACTCATTTCCAGTACACCTCATTCTCATTCATTATTCTTGAGCACGACCAATATGAGGTCCTCGCTCACGTCCGGTGCGATGTTGATCTGACCCTTGGTTGTATCAAGAGTCAGAAATGACAGTGACCCCTCTCGAAGTTCACGCACCGCATCCAGTGCTTTCCCAACGAGGGAGGTGATTATGGCAGCGACGTTCTCTGTAGTTTCAGGGTCTAGATCGCTGCTAAGCGGCAGACCGTCCATATTAGTCACAACAACTCCTCGTACTCCTTCCTGTTCTTTTATCTTGGAAAGAATCCCTTGAAGTTTTTCTTGACTAATTGTCAACTTGCAGTATCCTCGCTGCGTCAACTGTTCGTTAACATTTACGCCGCAGTTGACTATTTTAGACTTGTGGAGATATGTTACCATCCCACGAGCACCAAATGCGCATTCCATGAATATTTGGTGTTGTGTTACATGAAAAAATAGGTTTGACCGTGCTAAAATTAACACGGCCATTGATTTCAATATCTAGAGCTATTCGTCGTCCTCGTCTTCTTCCTCAAAGAGCTTCTTCGAACTCCTCTTCATCTGAGCAAGACTTCCGGTGAAAGCCTTGTCTGCAGCTCCTGAAGGGGCTGATGCAGGAGCAGCTTCAAGCATCTCTTCCTGACGGACAATCTCCTCTTCTTCCATGTTTAGGACATTGTCGGTCTTGTCAAGCATTGCTTGTACGGCTTTCGGGGCTCCTTTTGCCTTTGTTTTCAGAGCTTTCCTGAAGGATGCGATTCGCTTGCGACCTCCCTCTCTGTCCCCGCGGAAAGATTCCTCACCAGCTTTCTGAGTCACAAATGTAGCTCCGACAGTGGGGTCAAGAGTTTCTAGGATTTCTTCTTCCTTCTTTGAAACTTTGAGTTTTGTAGTAACAGCTCGCACTCTTCTGGCGCCTTCCTCGTCAGTGTAGGAAACTTGGACCTGTATGGGAACTTCTGCTTCTTTGATCTCCTTTTCTGGTTCAACCTCGAAGTAGAGCTCGTGGTCTTCTCCAACCACACCAATCTTACTCTCGCTCTTCTTCTTTAGCTGGTCCACAACTGCTCGAGAAACTCCAGAAGCATCCTTGACCTTTACACCAGGCGGTGTAACTAAGCGAACCTCTACATCTCGACCAAGGAGTGATGCTCCTGCGAGTTCTGAGAGACTTCTGTCAAGCTCATTGGGAGTGACATAGTACATCTGACCGCCTGTTGCCTCAGGTAGGAGTCCTAGCGTCTGAAGTTCCATACCTGCACCTGAAGCGATACCCACAACATCGACGGCAGTACCGAGTTCCATGAACATCTTTCCTAGATCTTCATAGTATTGACTTGCTGGTGTCACCTGATATCCTTCAAGGGCGCCAATCCCCTCGTTTGCCAGACCATCAGTAAGAAGAACTACGCGGCCAACATTACGATGCTTAGCAATAACATATGCCATACCTACTGCAGGCCCAAGGGCAGTTCCACCTTGGTCGCGAAGGGCCTGTACATGCTTCTTCAGTTTGTCCTTGTTCTTACCCACACCTATCAGCTTGATGTTGTCAAGGAGATTCTTTGTGGAGTCCATGATTTCATTTAGACTTGCAAAAGAATCTCTGGGAAGCTCCACTGGGGCACCATTCTCAAGATTCCTGGCGACAACTGAACTCTCGAACTCTATAAGTCCAAACATGGTTTCAGGTGCGTTTGCAGCAAGACTGTCAATGGATGTGTTTAGACTACGTTTCACAGCAGCCAAGTTTGCGCCTGCCATTGATCCTGAAACATCAATAAGTCCAAGGAAGGACCTTCCACCAATGGCAATTGCTTCAGTAGCTTCATTCGGATCAGGAGGTGCCTCTACGACGAAATCAGTGTCTTCGCCAGCAACGACCACCTCACCTTCTATCACATTGAGGGTTCCACAGAATGGACAAACAAAGTGTCGGCCCACCTTTGGATCCTCTTCGATTTGGTCCACACTAAGAAGGAAACCATTGCAATTGTGACATGCTATTGGTTTTCCTACAATTTTAGTTGTCTCATGCGCTAGATGACCAAATTCTACACGCAAGACGTAAGGAATGTCGCTCAGTACTTTCTTTGACGCTGGAAAAGATTCCGAGCTAGTTCTCAGCATAGGCATTCAATATGCGCCTCCAAAATTTATGGCCTGACCTTTGCGTGAGTGGTTTTAAGTGTTGACAGGCTCAAGTTCAGGCTCGAAAAGAGCAGAATGGACCGACGCGTAAGATATTTACGGCAAGTGGTCGGAACTGGTGGATAGTCTATTCTGGCCTCTTGGGAGGAAAATTACAGATGGTGGATCAAGCAAAGATTGAACAAGTTGTACAAGACACGATGGCAGCCAATGCAGATTTGGAAGGGATTGTCATCTGCGATGCCAAAGGAAAGGTCCTATTCGGGCATACGATCAGCGGAGGGACAAAGCATTCTGATGTTGCGGACCTTGCAGTGAAGATAGCCGCCAACTCCTCTCAGCTTGCTGCGGGTTTGGACAAGGGAGGCCTAAAGGAAGTCAGTATTGCTTCAGATAATGGATTTGTTATCATCCTTGGAGATGTCAAGATTGTCCTTGCAGGAATTGCAGGTGAAGGTGCAAGAGAATCACTTGGACTTCTGAGAATGGCGCTTCGACGAGCATTGTTGTCGATAGTTGGATAGTACGCGCCCAAACACGTCAACAGAGTTACACTTTTCAATACAGTAGATGATGCCCTGTTGGTCTGAATACGTTACCCAGACATAGCTGGGGTATTACCAGTGTCATACCAACCGTATTTAGGCCTGTGTAAAATGAGAATAACACACTCGGTCACGCCAGAACTAATCTGACTGTAACTTATCGGAAGGGAATGGGACTTGGTTCACATTGAGAAGCTTGTATGCAAGGGCTTCAAATCATTCGGACGAGATACAGTCACCATCAAGTTCAATCGAGGATTTACATGCATTGTTGGTCCAAATGGTTCTGGAAAGTCAAATGTTGTGGATGCAATCCTATTTGTCCTAGGACAGCTCAGTGCCAAAACACTGAGAGCCACTGTATTCTCAGACCTTCTGTACTCACCGCCAAAACCCAATATGCCACCCAAAGCCAAGTCAGCTATTGTCGAACTTCATTTTGACAACAGAGATCGAGAGTTACAGATTGAGGCTGACCGAGTTGTGATTGAAAGACAATTGGACGACACTGGTAAGTCAGTATGCAGAATAAATAGCAAGGTGGTCACTCGAACTGCTGTTCTTGATATATTGGGCGCTATTGGTGTAGATCCAAACGGATACAATCTTGTCCTCCAGGGAGAGATAGCTCAGATGGTCAAGGTCAGTCCCACTGAGCGTCGAAAACTGATTGAAGAGATTGCAGGCATTTCAGCCTACGACGAGCAGAAGGAACGTGCCCTCAAGAAACTGTCTGAGAGTGAAGGAAATCTTGGCAAGGTCGACATGCAGCTGCAGGAACGTCGCCGACAGCTTGAGAAGCTTGAGGACGAGATGGCTGACGCGAGGAGGTATCAAGGACTCCACAATCAAATAAGAAAACACCGAATTGACATTTTGGCATGGAGCACAATCAAAGGAAGATCAAGGATTGAAACCATTAACGAAACTTTGGTGATGAGAGCTGAGGAAGCAGAGAGTTTGGTCAAAGAATTTGTCGAGGTTGAGAACGGTATCACTACAACAGACACAGAGATTGAGAAGATAGATCATGAAATTGATGAGATTACTGGAGGCGACTCGACAAGGGTTTCTGAGCAGTATGGTATCGTTTCAGCAGCAGTCAGTCATGTGAAAGGTGATCTTGACCGTGCCCAAATAGAGTATGAAAGAGCAACAAGCGAACGAGATTCTCTTGCTGAAGCTTTAGGAACTACACAGGACGAGATTAGTCATAATGAACAAGTCATGAAGGACAAAAATGACGAACTTGCTGAGTTGGAGAAGGAGATTGCCGGTACGACTGCTGAGATTATCCGGTTGGAGGACATGGCCGAGAAAGCACAGGAAGCTTACTACGAAACGACACTTAGACTTCAGGATCTCAACAATCAGATGCGTCATCTTGACGAAGGAGTTTCTGAAATCAGATCTACAATCAAGTCAGACAACAGGGAACTAGGACTTGCCTACGAAGAAGTTAGAGATGCAACTGAACGTCTTCAGGATGCAGAAAGTGAGATTGCAGAACTGACAGAGAGCATTCCAGAAAAGAGAACTGAACTAGAACAGTCAGTCGACCTCGAAAAGACCAAACGAGCAGAGATTGAGAGATTGGAGAACCGTCTCAAAACAGTAGATGCTGAGGTTTCAGAGAGTACAAAAGTTGTGGCACAGACCAAGGAGGAGCTCATCAAGGTACAGGCTCGTCAGGATGCCCTTAAGGAAGCTGAAGATGCATTTCTAAAAAGACGCCAAGCTATTGCCATGGTATTAAAGCTAAGAGATGCAGACGTAATCAGGGGAATCCATGGGACAGTGGCTGAGTTGGGGACTATAAATCCCGACTACTCTGTTGCCTTGGAGATAGCCGGAGGTAGCAGACTCTCCTATATCGTCGTTGATAATGAACAGGTTGCAACTGAATGTGTAGAGGTGCTTAAGAGAGAGAAAGTTGGTAGAGCTTCTTTCATCCCACTTGACAAAATCAAGACACATACACCAGGAAAATTACCCAAAGATCAAGGTGTCATTGATTTTGCACTGAATCTAGTGAATTTCGAGCAGAAAATGCGTCCTGCATTTGAGTTTGTTTTCTCGGACACCATTGTGACAGAAGACTTTGACACTGCCAAGCGGCTAGGTTTCAGTGGACAGAGAGCAGTTTCTCTGGATGGTGACCTGGTCGAAAAGTCCGGCTTGATGACAGGAGGATACTTCCAGAAAGCTGCAGTTGGACTGTCCCTTCAGGTTGAAGATACCAGTCCAAAGATTGCTGAACGTCTGAAAGGGCTTGAAGAAATCCTAGCAGACCTCAGAGAAAAACAGTCCTCTCTTCGCGTTGAGAGAGGAGGTTTGGAAAAGGAAGTTCAAGAACTAGAGAAGACAAACTATCGTCTTCAGATGGAGCTTAATCGATTCGAAGAACGATTTGAGGAACAAGAAGCCAGATCAGAGGTGTTGAAAGAGCGAATTGACAAGGCCAACCTCACAATCAATGAACTGGAGGACCAGATTCAGAATCTTCAGGAGCGAGATGATGAACTCAGTGTTCAACGTGAGAGAGTCAGGGCCCAGAGAGATGATGCAAACCAGGCACTGGTTTCTTCAGATGCTAACAAGATCAATCAAGAGATCAAAGATCTGAAAGAAGTCCAAGAACAGTATAACAGACGGAGAGAGAGTCTTCAGAGCGAAATCACATCTGTACGAGTGGCTTTGGATGAGCGACTTGGACCAAAAGCAATTGATTTGGAAACAAAAATACAAGATCAGGAAGCTGTGATTCCGGGACTTGAAGAAGAACTAAAACGACTGCAGATGGGACTCGCGGAAAGAGAAGCTGAGTTTGAGAAACTCAAGGAAGAGAGGGAACGCATAGACGATGCAGTGAAAGACAAACGAGTTCGTCAGCTGAAGTTGAAAGAAGACCTCCGTAATCTAAGAATGCGACACGAGGAAATCAGGGAAGCTCAGACATCTAATGAAAAAGCAGTCTACAGGCTCCAGACAGAACAGAATAGGCTTGAAAGCGAGATTGTTGCATATGTAGCAGAACTGAATGAGGTTTCAAATGCTCAAGTAGCCCTTGAGGAGAGGGAGGATCAGCGTGAACTCACTTACAAGGAGATTGAGGAGCTAGAAGACAAGATCAAAGAGGTAGAGCGCGAACTAGAAGCGATGGGTCCTGTCAACCTAAAGGCACTCACAGACTATGATCAAGAGAAGGACAGGTATGAAGAGATTGTAGACAAAAAAACAAGACTCGAAGATGAAAGAAATGAGATTTTGGCTTTCATGGAGGAATTAGAAGCTGAGAAGACTCAGAAATTCTTGACAGTGTACAATGAAATTGCAGACAACTTCTCTAAGGTGTTCGCGAAACTCTCTCCAGAGGGAGAAGCAAACCTGATGCTTGAGAATCCTGAGCATCCGCTGATGGGTGGGATTACGGTACGGTCCAAACCAAGAGGGAAAGAGCTGGTCACTCTGGATGCAATGAGTGGTGGTGAGAAAACCCTCACAGGTCTGGCACTCATATTTGCCATCCAGATGTACAGTCCTGCAAGCTTTTACATTTTCGATGAAATTGATGCAGCTTTGGACAATGTCAACGCTCACAATGTGGCATTACTAATTTCGGAAATGTCCAAGAATTCACAGTTTGTAGTTGTTTCACTGAGAGACACAACGGTTCGAAAGGCTGATTTGTTGGTGGGTGTATCCAATCAGGATGGCATCTCAAGAATTGTTGCAGTTGATTTGGAGGAGGTCGCGGCATCATCATGATGAATAACGACTCACCTTTCTGGGCGACTCCACCCTACATTCTTCTCACTGATGTCCTACAACTTGACAAAGTCGAACCATGGAATGTCGATGTAGGAAAACTGGTGGGAGGATTCCTAGATGAGATGAAGAGGTTGGGAGATATCGATTTCAGGATATCTGGGAATGCTCTCTATTCAGCATCGGTAATCTTCATGAGAAAGACCAGAGAACTAGTCCAACTTGGTCTTCTGCCTCCTGAAGAGGAGGATGAGGACGGAGAGATAGAGATTCCCCTCATCCGTCCACCGTTCAGACTGACAAATCGACGCGTGACATTAGAAGAGCTGCTTGTCGCTATGGACCATGTCCTGAGCAAGGGAACTAGGCAACAGTATACACCTACAAAGAAGAAGTACAGACCGAGGACAGATCCACTGACATTCCAAGTGAATATTGATCAGGCGAACATTGAGGAAACCATTGCAGATGTTTACAAGGACCTATGCAACATCATGAAGATTGGTGATGTAGCTAAGTTTGTAGAGATACTGATGAATAACACCAGACAAGAGATTGTACGTGTCTTCTTCTCACTCTTATTCCTCTTTGCAAGAGCATACATCGACATATGGATGGATGAGAATGGGGTAATCTGGATAAAGCTTCTAGAGCCACCAGAAATCAGAGAGGAAGAGGAGTCTGAAGAAGAGATTCAGCCAGAAATCAAGACTTAGAGGTGATTTGATTGGACGATGACATGATTACTCTAGAAGCGGCACTCTATGTATCTGGAAGGGCCCTTACTCTAGAGGAGCTAGCTGATATCATCGGAAAATCACAATCCACAGCTCAGAAGATACTCGATAACCTTAGCTTCGAATACAATCAGAAAGAAGGAGCACTTGAGATTGTTGCATTGCCCAAGGACCGGTATGTCATGCAGCTGAAACCCGAACTCACGCCTAGGGTGGGAAAATTGATTCCTGGAGGTCTTCTCTCTTTTGCCACATTACAGACACTGGTTTTCATCGCACTCAAACAACCAATAATTCAGTCAGAATTGGTGGCGCAGCGGGGAACTCATTCTTATGACCACATCAGAGACCTTGTAGACAAGAAGTTCGTTGATGCAGTTCCAGAGGGGAGATCAAAACTGTTGACGACAACCCAGCTCTTCGCGGATTATTTTGGTCTAGACAATGACCGAGTTAAACTGAAGGCTCAACTCAAGTTCAAGATGAAGAAGATTCTTGATGAGCAACGCGAGGCTGAAGAGGCTGCTGGGATTTCATCTGTCTAGAATCCAAATGGAATGAAGACTGAAACCCAGAGAAGAATTCCGAATGTCAAGAGGAAGAGTCCTGAAATGAATCCAGTATTCCTACGGAACTTGATTAGAATGGCTGTATGTACAATTCCGTTGAGCATACCATTGAGTGCTATCCCCAGACCATAGATCAGAGCCCAAGGAGCCTGTGTCGATATTGGGAAGTATAACAGAAAACTAAGCAAGACAAGTACATGGCTGAATAGGACCAGAAAATCGCGGCCTGAAATTGATTCCTTAGGTGTCCCATCCTCATGTTTTCGAAGTTGAGCCTCGACTTCCCAAGCCTTCGTATAGTTTTCTTCGAGGAAATGGCCTGCTTGTGAGAAACATACTAAGAGGTAGATTAGGGGAGAATATGCAAAGGCTACTATCTCTACTGGAAATAGCAAACCAACCGTGACTGAAATTGTCAGTAGGAGAACCATGAATACAATGAGGGGTTTGAAGACTTTCATATTGATGCAACACTCTTAACAGACTCTTGGAATTGGGCTATGCTGGAGCTGTCCAGAGGAGTATTTGAAATGGACGCTTCGTACATGTAACAAGAAGTTGGCCACTAAGCAACACTTAAAACGAATCTACAGTGAGCGACATTGACCTAATCAAGAGGTAGTCAGAAATGGGTATCTGGCATAGAAGATCAACAAGAACAGCCACTGGTGCGCGACTGAGGAAGCTCAGAAGTAAGAGAAAGCATCAGATGGGGCGTAATCCTACTGAAACTCTCATGGGAGAACCGAAGAGAATTATAATTAACAGTAGGAGTAAAGCAAACAAGACCCCAGCCCTTCGACTCACCCAAGTCAATGTGACCGATCCTGCGAAGAACGTCACCTTCCGTGCTGATCTTCAGGATGTTGAGAAGAATCCAGCTAACATGGACTATCAACGCAGGAAGGTAATCACAAGAGGAACGATTATCAAGACCTCAAAGGGTCGAGCAAGAGTAACCAGCAGACCAGGACAAGATGGCATCCTAAATGCAGTCCTGATCTGAAAAGCACCGATTGTTATAGCAGTCTTAACCAGCAGTGGACTCTGAAATTTGAGCCTCTATGCTAGTTATGACAAAGTCTCTTCCGCCAGTGATTTTCGTAGAACTTCCTCCGCATTTAGGGCACTTCATCGGTGCAAACACAGCAATCTCATTTGGAATACTAGAATCTACCTCTGACTCTCCCTCAAAACCGCAATCATTGCAGAGAAGACGTCCCTTTACAGTCTTGATTCTCAGCTCAGCGCCTTCTAGGATGGAGTTCTTACTGGCAATCTCAAAATTGAAGGTCAGTTGTTCAGGAATTAGGAAGGTAAACTCTCCTAGCTCTACATGAACCACAGAAACTTTTGTAGCGTTGTTGTTTACCGCAGCCTCCACAGCAGTATCAACTATCGAACATGCAGCTGAGAATTCGTGCATAAGAACCACCAATGCTTGAACAGATTGATTCTTGTTAAGGCATTTCTGTTGTGGTTGCAAGTTCAGACTCTTTATATGATTCATTGTTTATTGCAGAATCGTTCTGATTAGATATTGAGGGAGCTGTCTTGTCTAAAACTTCAAAGAAGAAAGAATCAACAAAGAAGAAGACAAGCTCAGCAAAGGCATTGCCCAAGAAAACCACAAAGAAGACAAAGACTGTTGCTAAGAAAACTCCTGTGAAGAAGTCAGCTGAAAAAAAGTCAGCAAAGAGAAAGAAGGACGTTCCACCTAAGAAAAAGAAAGCACCAGCCAAGAAGACTCGTCGAAAGAAGGTCGCCAGTTCCGATGTTTCAGCAATGTTGAGCGAGTTAGAGGTTGAGATAAAGAGCGATGATGATCAAGTCAGTTTCGGTGCAATTGAGCGTTTGGGCGTATTGGACACTCCGCAGGCCACACAGGTGCTGATAAGAGCGTTATCAGATTCAAGGTATATCGTGAGAATACATGCGGCAGCACAACTTGGAGAACGTAAGGACAAGAAAGCGGTCGATTCGTTGATTGCATCACTCAATGATGATTCAGTCTTTGTCAGACAAACGGTAGCTGGAGCACTCGATAACATAGGTGGGACAAAGGCAAAGAAAGCTGTGACGAAGGCTGAGAAGGACGGTCTGCTTCTTGATGAGCTTCCAGAGGGCAGGAGATTGACGGATTAATAGCACTTGGACTCATTGTATTCAACTGAGTTCTTCTTATATTGAAAAACGTCAGCAATCAAATAGACATCTTCAAGGAGAAACACTACTTTGAACGATTCTCGTGATGAGATTTCTACAATTCGAGCCAAAATTAAAGACCTTGACTTTGACTACATGAGAGGCTTGGTATCAGAAGAGGAATATAACCAACAGATGGCGGATTTAAAACAAAAATTGGAATTGGCTGGTGGTTCAATCCAAGAGGTTTCTCCTGTTCACAAAATCGAACCCGAAGAGCTTCAGACTGCAAAGCTAGAACCTCCTCCAACTACTAAACCTGCTACTGTGGATCCAGTCACCTCAGTGAAAAGGACTGTCGAGGGAATGAGAAGAATATCTCTGGAGAGGATTGCACAAGAATCGGGGGTTTCCATTTTGAACGTTACAAAAATACTGAATGATCTTCTTGATGGACGTGAACTCTCTGGTAGAGTTGATCATGATATGGGAGATTTCATTCTGGGAACCGGTACAGGCCCTGCTCCAAAGACGATTGCCGTGTGCCCCTTCTGCAGGAATGACCTCAAACGTATTGCTGTAAAAGGCGAAACAGTGACCTGTAACATGTGTAGAGAATCATTCATTATAACTTGATATCATTAATGTGTGATTCAGATGGACTTCTTTCAAGCATGTTTGAAAGCAGATGGTAGAGCGGCTGTGACTGCAATCAAAAATATGCACTCATCGGCCCGTCCAACTGCAATTTGGGCTGTCTTAATGCACGGTGCAGCATGGCATGAGCAACGCACGTATGACACACCCCATTCCACTATAGTTGTTAATTCAATACATCGAATGATTGAGGACCTAGGAAGTCATCCTGGGCTCGCAGAAGATGTTGAAACAAAGATCAAAATGGATGAAGAGAGGAGAACGGAACTACAAGAGCTCTTGGTCCATAGATTAGCTCTCCATCTTGCCGACATTGACCACTGGGTGCCTGAGAAGGGGCCAAGATACAATGTGGAGAAAGGAGTAGATTCTCCAGACAATGCACTTAGGAAGTTCGCTTCCTCTATTAGACAGAAGAGTGACGTTGGAGCCTGGGAGGCATCTGTCATTCTGGCAGCAAAAGAAGATCATGTGAGACTGAAGCGCATTGTTGCGTCTCTCACCGCTGAAGAGCCAGACAGATTGGGTCACGGTTACATCATGCCCTATTCACTTGTTTCAGAACTCCCTGGATCTGAATATACACGACCTCAGATTGCTGTATTGTGGCACCTGATGGAGTATCTTGTGAGAAAGGTACCTTCCAAATCTCCCGATGGATACCTGAAGGACGATAAACTGTCCAAGCTGACCAAACCAACTGATTTGACGCAATACAGAGATGTCTTCCTGAATTCAGTTGTCAACTTTGGTATACTTGGGCACAATGCTATTTTTGCCCATCGGATTGCCGAGTCAAATTATCATGGATTGGTGACAAAGGACACTGTTGCTTGGCTCATTGATATACTGAAGCGGAATATTGGTAGTTCCATAGTACCTGAAGAGAAGATGACATTTGAAACAGTATATCAGAAGAGATCGAACCATGACTGGGACCATCAGCCAGAACTCATGAGACTTCCTCATACAAAGAGTGTTGAAGAGTGGCTCGCAAGTGAACCATCTGGATTTTGGACAAAAATGACCCACACAAAATCCGTAGAGTTTGAAAAGGCCATTCCAGATATCAGTGATAATGATTGGTCGCTCGTGAGGACGCTTCAATATCTAATGTCAACCCTTCTAGGAAATCCAGGGTCCACACACGTAATTATCTTCACTCAATCTGTCTGGAACCTAGTAGACAGAGGTCTTGTCCCTCAGGACATTGCAGCTCTTCAAGTCCATAGAATGCTCCGTAGATATCTTTCTGATTGGTAGTCTATTTTCTACTCAATATGAAGAAATTATCTTCTTGAAAATCGACCTTAAAGAGGTCTGTTCATTCAATATCACCCAATAATTCAGCCGGATCCATATGGTCAATGAATACAAACAGTTTTCCTTCAGGTTTCGGGACACCATGCAACTTCCTCAACAGCTTGAACTTAGTTGAAATCCTACTATAACCGTCAAACAAGAGATTGTGATCTAAACTTTCATCGAAAGTAGAAACAATCTAAAAATGTAAATTGGAATTCTACGAAGACTTGTGGCGTCTTTATATTCGAGTTCTGTCAAGGAGTTGCATGAGTTTCGTATAGATTGTTAACTACTCCAAATATCTAATGATGAAGGGAATATTGAAGAATGACAGAACCATTTCAAGATAGATGGATGAAAGAGAAGACTGGGTGGGTTGCAGTAGTCCTAACAATGATTGGGTTTGTTGTCCTGGTGTTTAGACAACCTTCTGCTCAATGGATGATGAGCCATTCGGTGGAAGAATACCTTGAATATATGCAGTTGACGATAGCCCTTGCTGCCGCTTTTATAATACCTGCGATGTTTTTCTGTGGCTACAGCTTGAATGTAACATGGAAAAAGTGGAAAAAGTGATTGTTTACTAATACGCGAACAACTACTTTTCGTCACCTTTTCTATAGGACTCAGCCAGAAGATCTGGGATATAGCGCACCTTCATCTCCGAGTCTTTCATCATGTCGTTGATCTGAATAGTGCAAAATGGACACTCTGTGGTCACCATGTCGGCTCCTGTTGCCATGATGTATTCTTTCTTTGTGTTGGCAATCTTTTGGGACAATTCTCGCTGACCTGCACGGACTCCACCGCCAGCACCGCAGCAGCGGTTCTTGTAGGGGTCATCGATGTATTCCACACCTGGAATCATCTTGAGAAGCTGAATTGGTTCATCATAGACGTGCTGACCTCTACCAAGATGACAAGGCTCGTGATAAGTTACCTTCATCTTGATCTCACCTTTTGGTGGAACAATGTTTTCTGTCCCAATCTTCTGAATCATATACTCAGCCATGTCATAGACCGTGTAGAGAGGTGGTTCACCACGCTCCTCTTCAATGAATGGACGATGGTCCTCACGAAGTGTCTTACCGCACCCAGCACATGCGACCACAACTGTGTCGCAGTCATACTGCTTGCATGCCTCTTCGAAAATCTCTGTGACTCTTCGTGCTGCAGCATGGGCAGTATTGAGGTCACCAGTCCGAAATGCAGGGCTTGCACAGCACCATTGCTCTTTTGGAACTACAACATCGATGTTGTTGCGATTCAGGACATCAATCAGTGCTTTTCCGGTGTTTTGCATTCTGTAGTCAATAAGACATCCTGTGAAGAAAGCTACTCGGCCCTTTGGATTGTCCACGAAGAATGTAGCATCCTCGACCTGCTTGAGGAGTGGAGCATCCTTCACGGGTACCGCTCGACCAGTTTCATTGATTGAATCAAGGAAGGCCTGCTGACCCTCAGCAAGAGGATAACCAGACTCTACTGCTTTTGCTCTAAGTAGTTCTACAGCCAGAGATGGAATGTCTATTTTCTTTGGACAGATATCAGTACACATCTTGCAGGTCGTGCATGAGTAGACAGACTCGTTCATGGCCATTGCAACACGGTCCTCGACATCTCGTGGGTCAAGCTCGAGTCGGGCAATCTGGCGAATGATCATTGGACCTGGATAGTCCCAGGTTTCATGTACGATGGGACAGTTGGACAGACAGGCACTACACTCGATACACTTTCGAATCTCACGCAGCTTTTCAATTTCCTCAGCATGGATGATCTCTGGATGCTGTGGTTGCTTGTCACGTGCCACATATGGACGAATCCGCCTGATTCGAAATGTGGTCTGAGACATGTCCGCTACTAAGTCCTTGATGATGGGCATCTTCTCTAATGGTTCAAGAAGAAGGTCTTCGTCAGGATTGACCTTGGTTCGGCATGCGATTCGAGCTGTGTGGTTGACCTTGACAGCACATGAGCCACACTGACCTCCTCTGCACTCCCAGCGGAAAGCGAGACTAGAATCAAATTTGTCCTGAATGTAGAGTAAGGCATCCAGAACAGTCATTCCAGGTTCGTATTTGACCTCAAAGTCTTGGAGGTATGGCGCGTCGTCACTGTCAGGATTGTATCGCTGCACGCTGGTTTTGAATGTCTTTGTCATCTAATGGCCTCCTTATGGGGGTGTAATCTTGGTAATCACAAGGTCTTCCTTTCGCAGCTCCATCTTGCCATCTTTGCCCTTACGAATGACGATATTGTAATAGCCCTTATCATTGAGGTCAGCATCAACTCGATAGTGAGCACCCCTACTGCCTTTTCTCATGACTGCAGCTTCCGCTACCATCCTCGCCGTTGTAACCATGTGAACGAACTCCATGGCTTGATGCCATCCAGGATTGAATCGCTTCACAGGAACATCAACCTTAATCTCAGGAACTACCTCCTTCTCGATTCGTTTGAGTTCCTTTACTGCGTACTGCATCTCATCCTCTTTTCTGAAGATTTGGACCTTTGACCACATGAGTTCGGTGAGTTCCTCACGAGCGTCTGCGGGAGAGATACCTTCCTTCCGTTTTAGCATCGCTTCAAGTCTCACAAACTCATTATGGATTTCATCACGGGCTACACCGAGATGATTTGTTGTCTTAGCGTACTTTGCAGCATTCTCTCCAGATAGTGCACCATAGACCTGAGTGTCCGCAAGAGCGTTTCCACCAAGTCGGTTTCCACCATGGACTCCTCCTGTACACTCACCAGCCGCATACAAGCCTAGAATGTTTGTGCTCGAGTTCTCATCGATCTTGATACCACCCATGAAATGGTGAGCTGTTGGTGATACCTGCATTGGTTCTTCTCGAATATCAACTCCAGCATCCTCAAACTGTTCGATCATGCTCTCTAATCTGAACTCGATGATAGAGTGTGGAAGGTGTGATATGCTAAGATAGACTCCTCCATCAGGAGAACCTCTGCCCTCACGCACTTCGGTCATTATTGATCTAGCCACTTGGTCTCTTCCTGCGAGTTCCATTACTTCAGGGTAATAACGGTTCATGAAACGCTCACCCTTGTTGTTGAGGAGGATTCCTCCCTCACCGCGGACTGCTTCTGTGACTAGTCGACCCTTTGCTGACTCAGGTTTTACCATGCCGGTAGGATGGAACTGGACCATCTCCATGTCGATCATCTCGCATCCGGCTTCATACGCCATACCATAACCATCACCGACATCTAGCTGAGCATTACTAGTGACACTGTAGATTCGACCAGCACCACCTGTTGCCATGACAACAGATTTTGCACGAAACACTAGATAGTCACCATATTTGAGATCCACCGCACATACACCTGAAATCTTGCCGTCTGTGACTAAAAGTCGAGTAGCGAAGACCTCGTCAAACACTCTTACAGAGGTCTTTCGAACCCCTTCAATGAGTGTAACCATAATCTCAGAACCAGTCCTGTCAGAAGCATACGCAGTTCTGCGCCAGCTCTGCTTTCCGAACGTTCTCTGAGCAATCTTGCCTTCAGGTGTTCTGTCAAAAACAGCACCCATGTCCTCCAAGTCAAAGATTCTCTGAGGAGCATCCCTCACAAGGATCTCGGCAAGTTTCTGATTATTAAGGTAATTGCCACCCACGATAGTGTCTTTGAAGTGGATTTCAGGATTATCATCTGGGTCTACATTGCCCAGGGATACATTGTAACCGCCCTCGGCCATGGCAGTGTGAGCCTTTCCGAGTAACTCTTTGCTAAGCATGATAACGTC
>JBHLRZ010000034.1:0-30059 GCA_048882045.1 Candidatus Thorarchaeota archaeon
AGCAAATTACAAACGGGTTCCAAGGGGATTCGATGTGGACCACCCCCGGGCTGATCTTCTCCTGCATGATAGTCTATTTGTCAATTCACCTCAGATATCCCCCAGTGTGCTCAAAAAACCAGCTTTGGTTGATGTTTGCTACGAGTATGCGCTCATTATGAAACCAATTCACAATTGGTTGAATCAATTATCACGTTAACTACAACCGACACCCTTCTTGACAGATTATCAATACTCTATCCCGAAGTCGATTTCTACGGCAAATAGTCATAGGATAACCTACAAAAACGGGGCTTCATGAAACATGAAGAGTGAGAACCATGCTCCAAGATAGTGTGAACCGAAAGAGAATCATCGGTACAGTGATTGCCAGCTCAGTCTTCATATTCTGGATTCTTGTTGACCTCTATTTATTCCCATATATCGGATTGACATCCTATGAGCTCTATGAGGTGGTCGCTTATGGATCTTGGACAATAATCACCCTCGTCTGTTTTGGGATATTGTCTTGGGCAGGATGTTTCTCACTACGTCGTCAATCTGATGAAACAACAAGATCAGTTGGGTAGAGTATTCTCATTGTGTAATCCCACTGAATCTCCATGACGTTCAAGACTGCGTAACAGTTGGAGTCCCAGTGTTACTGATACAAATGCAGCCACTGCCACCTTGATAGGCGTAATGAATCCAGCTGCTGACCAGATAAAGGCCAAATATGATGGAGTCCATCCATAGATGAACCAATAGACCTGACCTGGAACAAGCACAAGTACACGAAACAGAATGTCTGTCTCCAATGCAATCACAGTGGAAAAGAGTAGTAGAAGAACTCGTTTCCTCTCAGTAATATTAGACAATAATCCTCTGACAGTCATGAATGAGAAGATCAAAACAATTCCGTATCCAATCAATATATCCCAAATTCCCCAAAGTGGAAGTTCCCAAGTAACAGGGTAGATGAAGTATCCAGTAAGCATAGCTGTATAGATGCCTAGAACAGGAAGCCACTTTTTCTGATATACAAAACCTGCAACCGCAGCGCCCAACGCGAGACCCCACATGAACAACAACTCTGTGGGATCTGCTCTGATGAAGATCATGTGACCAATAAGACTACCAAGTCCCACTGATAATGCTCCTAGGTACGGTCCCAATAGTATTCCAACAATTGGTGCCAAAAGGAATGGCCAACTGTCCCATATGCCTGCATAGAATCCCGGAATTGTTGGAATTACGTCTAGAATGGCTATCATTGCTGTAAAGACTGCAAGGAACGCTACAGTTCTGCTTGAGTTGGAGCCTACTGGAATCGCCATGGTTCAGCGAGCCATACACGGGTGGAATTTAAACCCTCTTGAACATAAGAGGAGTTCCTATATACCACGGAGCTGTATGCCAGGTCGTGTAAATCTAGGAGTTCGAGATTATTATGGGAAAAGCACGATTTGTGTTTCCGTTTCTCTTCGCTGCTGGAGGAATTGCCCTCGGTCTGTATACGATGTATCGAGTCACATCACTGGCACCATCATTCGAGTTCTTTCCTTGGATTGCTGGATCGCTCTTTACTGATATCCTGATTATTCTAGGGATAGCTATTCCTGTGATTACCATTGAATACTTCATTATTGCACTCCCCTTGGCAGCCCTCTTTCTGTTGGGTAGTCGACTAGTAAAATCTGCAACTTACAACTTTAGCATAATGGACATAGGAACTGAGTTTGGCGGTTACAGAATGATTCGCAGGAGTGTTGCTCCAGCACTTTTTAGTTTGAGTACTTCTGGTTTGGTGATTGGTCTTGTCGAGGGAATAATTGTTGATGCTCTACCTCCATTGCCTCCTGAAACCAGATTCTGGATCAACCTAAGTGTGACACTGATGGGTGCTTTAGTCATAATGCCAATCGCCCTTGCACTATTCATGCCGACCTGGATTCTTAATGACGCAGGTATCGTCACCTATCTTAAGGAGGGTCAGATGGATGTCCGACAATGCCCTGATACAGAAGGAGTCGGCCGTTGGTACAGTAGTATGCTCAGTGGTTATTCGTTGTTCGCTTATCCAATAGCAATGATCAGTGCTCACTTTGTCCAACCATTCATCATCGAAGGAATTGAAATATCTCAACATCCAGAGTTACTTCTCGTAAGCCTTCTCTGGACTATTGGCATCCCATTGGTGGTTGTGGCCTTCATACTCCCTGTTGTTTTCCTAAATGAAGCTGCCCAGAGAAGATCAGTTGGGTTCATTCAACGCTTTGCACGTGGACTAGCTGCTAAAGAGGTCGAAAAACCGGTCATCTCGAGGAAAGGAGCCAAAAGGAAGACTGAGGACAAACCACCAGAAGAACCAGCTGGAGAAGCACTGGACTATTGACGGTCTGTCAGTGCATCATCTTCTTCGGATGAAGACCACCAGGACAACAACTAGTGCAGTTGCTATCATAGCTCCATGGACTGCTATCAGCATGAAACCTCAACTATTAGCAATGTGACTGCAAGTTTTTGCTATAACTACTACTCGCGTAGGCCAACTAGATTGTTAAATGCCTTGAGACAATTCAGCGTTATCTTACCCGCCCATTCCTTCTCAGCTATAGGCCATACATCTTCATACTGACCCCATTTCCAAGTAGGCCACCACCCTCCATCATCAGCCTGTTTCTCCAATTCCTGATACATTAAATTGTAGACATTTCCAGGATATGATATCAGAATTGCATCAGTATCGGGAGCCAACCAAAAAATGCGAATTTCTCCCAGATCTTTCTGAGTGTAAGGAGCATCTCTCTTGAAAGTCCGTCGTATCTTTTCTGCCACCATTGTTTGGAGTGGTTCTGGAAACTCTTTGTAGGCACGTTCCCAACACATCACCTTGTACAGACCTTCTATGTACTCTGAGCTCTTGATGTTCGCAACTAGCCGTCTATTCAGACTTACAATGAAATCATCTGGAATCAATGATCTGTATCTATAGATATACCCTGCAAGTTCTGCACTTGGATTTGCCCAGCTATCCTCACTTGGGGGCTTGACTTCTTCCAAATTCCACCATGGTGCATGAGGTTCATCGTTAACATCGAGGAACGTATATGGCCAATTACCGTGTTCTTTGTCATATGTCGATAACAAATACTGTATTGCTTCCGAAACGATGCTCTCATCTGCAGTTGCATCAATGTCCTTGCAATATTGCAGACCGATAGAGGTCACAATTGGTGAGGATGCCTTCAACCTGATATCCGACTCGAGGCCGTGACCATATCCTCCATCAGAGTTCTGATATTTACTCAGTTCAGCAACAACATCGTTTCGGGAACCATCTTCGAACAGGTAGTTGAACAAACTGCGATCAAGCGGTCTTGCATTCTCGTAGATGAAGTCACGTGCTCGAACGAACGCTTCTTTCGAGAGTTTCATTTGGTGAACCTCTATTCCTTTCGAGGTTGACTGTCTGATAGGTCTTTACCTATGATAAGACTCTTATTGGAATAACAATAGTTAATGATATGTCAGAAGAGAAACTCATAGATGTGGAGATTAAGCAGACCACTCTTGTTCGTGCCAAACCTGAGGAAGTCTATGATGCAATCGCCACGGCTGATGGGATCAATGCCTGGTTCACTCATAATACTGAGATTGACGCAAGACCTGGGGGAGCGATCACCTTTCGATGGAAGGATTGGGGTCCAGACAAGTACACTGTCGATTCTCCAGGCACCGTTGTAGAGGCGAAGAGAGGAGAACGTTTTGTGTTTCAATGGAGTGCTGACAAACCTGATTATGTTTCAACCATCGAAATCAATTTCGAACCTGTTGAGGAAGGTACGGTTGTCCGTCTGCGTGAATACGGCTATCATGACACACCCTCTGGTAGAGCGGCTATGTTAGAGTGTGCTGCAGGGTGGGGCGAAGCTCTGACACTTTTGAAGTACTATGTAGAGCATGGAATAACATACTAGTGAATTCTCGAATGGATCTCTTCAGTAGATTCTCATTAGTAGTAGCCTCAGTATCCAATCCCTCAATGTCCTATATTTAGACCACTAATCTATTTGATAACGGAAAACCTGTGTGGAACATAGTCTGTCATCGTAACTTCTTTTCCGAGAATTTTCAAGGCCATGACAATCTGACCTCTGTGATAGGTGAAGTGGTTCACCATATGGAAAAACATCTCATCGAACTGCAGTTTCAGTACTTTTCCTGCTCTTTCATCTTGGAATTCATCAACCTCTCTCTCATTGATCATCCCAATCCATTTTCTTACATACTTTGATATGAAACTGTATAGCTCGTCACGATTCATACCTAGAAAATCTGGTTCATCTACTGTTTCACTATTCCAATCATGGAACCATTCGCAAGTGTCCTCTGCTAGATGTACGTACCTAGCATACAAACTACCACCTGATTTATACATTGGACGCCTGAATTCCTCGTCGCTAAGATCCTTGATGATTTCCCAGATAGAGTCATTCGCCCATATCAGATAGTTTGCTAACTTTGCCAGTAGAACCATACTATTCCATCATGTTCCATCGTTTTAAGTTGAATAGTTATAACAGAAGATTTCTATTGACCGTCACCAAAAGCAATCTAGAAACACCATGAAGGATAAAGTCGTCATTGTGACTGGCAGTAATTCAGGAATAGGTCGAGAAACAGCCCTTGCCCTAGCGGACATGGGAGCTGTTGTTATTGCTGTTGTTCGTAACCAAGAGCTTGGTGAACAAGCGTGTGAGGCTATAATTGCAGAAACCGGGAATCAGTCTGTTGACATGATGCTCTGTGATCTGTCATCAATGAGTATCATCAGAAATTTTGCTAAGGAGTTCAAAAGCAAGTATGACCGTCTTGATGTTTTGATCAACAATGCAGGTGCGGTCTTCAGTAAAAGACAGGTGACAAGTGAGGGCTTTGAACGTACTCTTGCCGTGAACTACCTTGCTCCCTTCCTTCTCACACAAGAACTCCTCCCACTCCTGAAGGCAAGTGCCACTTCAAGAGTAATTAACCTCTCATCAGGTTTGGCTAATAGAGCTGAATTGAACTTAGACGACCTACAGAGTGAATCAGGCTATAAATCCCGGAAGGTATACGGTAGTGCCAAGCTCATGATTGAGATGTTCACCTACAATCTCGCACGACGTCTTGAGAATACTGGTGTTTCAGTAAATGTTGTCAAGCCTGGATTTGTTGCGACAAATCTTGGTCGTAGTAGTGGCAGTCTCAGTTCTAGAATCATGTTTGGGATGATGAAACCATTTCAACTCAGTCCAAAGGAAGGTGCGGAAACTTCAATCTATGTAGCCAGCTCACCAGAAGTTGAGGGAGTTACCGGTAAGTGCTTCAGAAAGTGCGAAGAAACAAAGACCTCAGAAATCTCATACGATGCTGACAAACAGGAACAGCTTTGGGACAAGACAATCGAGCTTCTAGGCCTCTAACAAGTGCCCGAACTTTTTCTGAAAGTTATCAGCCAGCTCAAAAAATCCATACTTCTTCCATGCAACCATGGCCTGGTCATAGGTTTCTCTCGAGAGTGATAGATACCTCTCATCATCCAACCTCTTCCATGCATTGGCTAATAGATCCATGAATGTACTGGACATCATAGCTAACTCGTAGTCGAACTTTGCGGGGTCTTGAACTATTATCCTGTTGAGATCTATGACGCGGTTTACCGTCCTCATCAGTTCCATCTCATCAAGAGAATCCACTATGAGTGATGCATGAAAGCTTGCAGACATCACATCATCACGAATTACCTCTCCAAATGACAGAAACCATTCATGAACATCTAGGGCGATGTCTACACATCTCTTGAGAACTTCTATTCTTTCCTCGTTTTTCAACAACCTTGTAGCTAGCGAGGTCAAGGCTGTATTTGTGTTGCTGAGATATGTCGCATATATCGTTGGACGAGTAATCTGGGCTGCATCTATTGTGTTGACATCGAGAAGGTTGATTGCTGCATACAGCAGTCGAATCTCATAATCTGGCAACTCATTCTCCCTTGCAAGGACTGGACCAATCGAATTCGCAACAACAAAGAGCGAGAACCTCATTCGAGCCTTGGGCCATTCTGATTCCATTATCTCATAGATGTCGCCAAGAAATTCGATTGTGCGCTGAAGATGATGTTCTCTTGAGATTCCGGTTGATAGGAAATAGTACTCTGCATGTGCCACACCTAGGCTCTGAAAGACACTGTCAATAGTATATGCAAAGAGTGGAATGTCCGTCTTCATCAACCCTCTGAAATAGTCTCGATATAGCATGAGGACTTCTTCTAAGATACCTTGTCGTTCTGTAATTGTTAGGACTGGAGACTCTGTCAATGCCGTTAGAAGAGCAATGTAGTTTTGAAGTTTGAATGAGGCTGTAATACCTATCTCTATTCCTTTCCCTTCTTTCTTCAATTCCCAAAGAAGATCATCATCGAGAACCCAGGTTACGCTACCAAGAATGCTTGAGATTTGTGATTTGTAAAGACCAAGCTCTTCCTTGAATCCATCATAACTCGTTATCGAATATAGCTTGTTGAAGATTCGTGCACGTTCTTCAATGGCATCAATGAATGCACAGACTATTTCCGATCTCCCCTTGTAGAGACTTGTCAGTTTTGACGAAAACTCAGGATATTCTACTACAATCGGATCTAGGAATAGAAAACCCAGCATTAGATGCTCGTCATTGTTCACAAATTCGAACTTCTTCATCGATTCTCTGAAGACCCGTGTGTAATCTGCTGGGATGATTTCCCCAGTAATGGTTCCCACCAAAACTTTCGCTAGGTCTGTGAAGGGATGGTCATCTGGTAGTTTGGTCGCTAGTTCTCTGAGTTCATTCATGGTTGGAGGTACTGCCTTTGTTACCGAGTGAGCTAGTGCACCCATCTTGATGCTGAAAATTCCAGCAAGAGGTCCTTCCTCCTTCACACCAATCGCACACGCTATATCAAACTCTCCTCTCAGTGCATGTGTCAACGCATCTCTCATTGTTCCAGAAACTTCGGCCTTTAGCTCAAACCACTTAGTTTCAGGTTCAGGCCTAGCAAGTAGCTCATCCACTTCTCGAATCGATTGTGAAAACCTTGAGTCATTCTTTAGAACTTTGAAAATTGGATCCCACGCACATGAGAGCGCAGATGGAAGAGATGTCTCAATGTGATCTCTTACATAAGCACCAAGAATTCCAGCAATGACATCCTTCTGAGGGTCATCCACGGACCCATCAGCATGTCGAATCTCCGAATCGTCAATCTTCTCTGCGATGACCCTCAAGAGACTGTCCATATAGTCTTCTGCCTTGCTTACTAGTGCTACAATTGTGAATCCCTTCTTGGATTCAGTAACAAGGAGAGTATCATCCTTGAAGCCAAGACGTCTAACTTCGCCACTTCCCATCACACTGCTCAGTGCCTTGACTGCCTCGATCAGCGGTCCAAGAATCAGTTCTCCGTCCGCCTCTGTTGAGCTTTTGACCACGATGGGCACACCACCTATAGTCAAGACACCAATCAGTCTAATCATTCTCTATTCCCTACGTAGCATGCAATCTTATTTTCACTATAATGTGTGAGAATACTCATCCCGAAACTAGTACTTATTCTTAATTTGTTGATATGAATAAAGACCTCCAGAGATGTAGGATAGAATGGACAGAACAGATGCAATCTGTCCACTCTGAATTCTATCATCTTAAGGCTAATATTGATGCCAGAAGCCATGCGCAAATTATGGCATTGATCATAGCTCCAAGCCATCGATTACCAGTCACACGATATACAAACATTGTGATCACGGTGCAAATAGCAAACCATGGTGTGAAAGCATAGAAGAACAGGAACGAATATCCAATGATTCCTGGAATCAGAGGTGCACCTGCTAGATATCCTCCCACAAATTCGAAAGCCAACAGAATGAGGTAAGGGAGTGTTTTGATGAGTACAGCTTTCGCTGTCCAGATAAACTGAACCCTTGTCCAAGTACCCTCTGCGCTAGGCAACATTGGTCCTGTCAACCAAGCCCCATCTATCAATGTGTAGATTAGGAACACAATAAAGTACAATGGTACAAATGTGGCCTGTGCTAGAGTGAGGTCATGGAGTCCCGGAAGGAAGCTCCTCAAGTCCAACACAAGTCCTAGGTCTGCTATCAGGGCTAACATGTAAAGCCAGACAAACACGATCAATGCAATAGCAAGAGTTCTGAAAATGACTAAGACCGGCTTGTCACTTCCAGTTCCGAGTAATCTTTTCACTGATAGAATCTGTACCTCTTCAACTCCGATAGTCCCATCCTGTAATTGTCTTTGTTTAGTTGCTTTTCGAGTCAGGATTATGAAGAGAAACAGAGCTGCAAAAAGTGCACTTCCAATCATCCATGACATGACAGGTATCCCGTAACTCTGAGGGAATGGAATTACATATGATAGCAGGGTCCCAACAAACAGGAATGGGAAGAATGTGATTGTACCAATCAGTCCCAAGACAATCCCATAGCCTATGAACGACCTTGTTGTGGTTGGTTTCTCCTTTGGTTCTCCTTTCAATTCTGAGAAAACTGGTATGTCCAGTAATATCGCAATCAGAGGGAAGACGGTGAGAAGGGCTCCCAATAGTCCAAAAAGCCCTCCAGCCAACCAGAATGGATAGACCAGACTTGTGCTAGCAATCCAATATTCATCCTCGACTCCACCTTTCAGGCTGTTTTTCATCCAATCAACTGTTTCGCTGATAATGATGGGATTGATTGTTTCAAACAGATGATTGGTGGGTGCAAATATGACTCTTCGGGCAGTATTATTTGCAAAGTCACCATAAGTTGTACCAGGTGCAATCCCTGTTACATTGAAGTATGGTTCCAGCCCAGTGAGATTTTGAGGATAACTCGAGAGTGAATCAAAGTACCCAACCGCCACTAGTGTATTCGGTGTATAGTCTGGTTCTGTCCAGAATCCGGATCCTACAAAAACCAACGCTCTGACATAGACACTGGATTCCTCTATAGCACTCAAAGCGATACCGCCTCCCATACTATGCCCAATAAGACCAATCTGAGTATCATCCACGTAGTCCAGAGATGTGATATATTCCAGTGCCGCAGTTCCGCTTCCTGAGCCAGGGTCTGAATTTCCATGACCGTTTGCATCTATGGTCAAAACCACAAATCCCCGTTTAGCCAGTTCAATGCCAAACGCCATCAGCCATTCCTTGCTCTGAAGGGATCCATGAATTACCACGACCCCAGGTAATGGGTTCGAATCGGCTGCATAGATAGGCTTCTGCAGTGTACTATGAATCATTGAACCATCAGCAGCTTGAAAATCAACTTCGGATACTACCACTGTCCCAAAACCAGTCTGTATACTTGCTGCGCCTATGATTCCTGAGAACATGATAATTAATCCAAGTAGGAATACCAAGTATCTACGTTTCATTTTCTTCATCCAACTGACTGCAATCTTGGTCTTGTCGAAAATCAGTCTTTTATTTCATCCGAACTTGGTTCAAAGTCCATAACATATGCTGAATTCCAGTCAAGTACTTATAGACCTAGATTAGGTCATCCAATCCAAATGTTGGAAATATGAGTTCCTTCACCTTTGTAATGGTATCGTCCACAGCGCGGCGAATCTTTGGATATTGATCACTTGGCATCCGGAAAGGTCTGCTTGTCCACCCTCCCCGTTTGACTTGAAAACCATGCTTCTGACACAGTTCTATCCATCTAGCTGGTATGGTTGGGGGCAAAGCTATGTCTGCAATATCAGCCAGAAGTATAGTCCAAATCTTTGCAGCAGCAACTGGATTATAACCACCGCCCCCCACTACAACAAGCTTTCTTGTTCCCAAGTGAACAAGCTGGCGTACTGTCTTTGACATTCTCTGGTAGGTATCATAGGTCAGCATCAAATCTGTGAGAGGATCATTCATGTATCCATCTGCACCGACTTCCCAGAACACAAAGTCCGGTTTGTAAGCTAGCCAAATGGGTACAACCACATCTTCGAAAGCTCGCCACCACTCAACATCATCAGTCAGTGGCGGCAGAGGAATATTGACAGAGTATCCCTTTCCCTCTCCAATCCCGACCTCTTCTGGCCTTCCTGATCCCGGATAGAATCCCATGCTAAGTTCATGCAATGAGATGGTCAGGACATTGGGGTCATGATAGAATGCACTCTGTGTACCGTCACCATGGTGCGCATCAGTGTCAAGATAGAGCACCCTTTTTCCTGGGTAGGCCTGTTGGTACTTCTTTATTGCTACAACACAGTCGTTATAGTAACAGAACCCAGATGCTTGGCTCTCTGTTGCATGGTGAAGACCACCAAAGAAGGAAACAGCATCCTCATACTTCCCATCTGCAACACCAATCATTGCATCTATGGTTGCTCCTACAATGTGACTAGCATATTGGTCTACACCCGGAAAGATTGGACATTCATCTGTATCCAGACCGAATCTGGATGAAAATGCAGTACCCATGTTTCCAAAGAGTTCCAGAGTTTCAATGTAAGCTGGGTCATGGTACAGGAGTAGTTCCTCACGAGTTGCTTTTCTCATTGGTTGAACTGATATCCGAGGACTCTCCAGAATTCCTGACATCACAGGAAGACCCCAAGCAATCTCCAGACGTGCCCTATTCCAAAAGGGATTCGGCTCTGCTCTCATGGCATCCAATTCATCAATCCCACTAAGACTAAGAATGGCCTCGGGATCGAATAGAGCAGTCAACTCGGACAAGTGGTATCCTCCATCTTTGGAAGCGGACTTGGAAGTTTGAAGTTATTCCACTCTTATGTTTGCTGATGACATACCTTTCTTGGTTTCTTCGAAAGGCTCATTATTCCATTCAAGCTACCAAGATATCATGTCAAAGTTTGATCTACTCAAAGAAACTTTCCTTGGCAATTTAGGAGAGAGATTGCCATTCTCTCTGTGGAAACATCATCCTGAGGTTGATAGGACCCCAGAGGGACTTGCACAAGCAGAGATTGCCTTCCATAAGCTCGTTGACCACGATCTTCTCAAGATCTCCTTCTTTGGACATTTTCCCTGTATCGATTTTGGTTGTACAGCTGAATATGATGGGGCTCTGACCGGATCAACAACTTTGACCAGTGCAGCCATCAATGAAGTAGGTGATTGGGAAACACTGGAACCATTGGATGTCAACACAGGCGAGCTTGGAAACCAGATTCGTGCAGTTGAACTCATTCACAAGTACGCACAAGACAAAGTACCGACGATGGCGACTGTTTTTGATCCGTCAATGGTCGCGGACAAAATCTCCGACAAACAACTTACGAGATATGCTGAAGAGCATCCAGAAGTTCTGAAGGGTGCACTTGATCTTATCACCGAGGTCATGATTGATTTTGCCAGAGCCACCATCGATGCAGGAGCTGATGGGATATTTCTTGCCTCTCAACACTCAACACACTCTTCAGTTACAGATGAGCAATACAAAGAATTCGTCTATCCTTACGATCTCAAATTCATCAATCGCCTTCGAGGGAAAGCCAAGTTCATCATCGTGCATCTTCATGCAAGAGAAGACAATGAAGAAATTCGTTTTTCAAAAATAGCTAAGACGCTGGGAGTTAATGGAGTCAACTGGGAGGACCAGAGCTCCGCGCTCTCACTTCTTGAGGGAAAGAAGAAGTTCAGAGGTGGAGTTCTTGGAGGGATAGATCATAATGGCATCTTCAGAACAGGATCAGTCGATGAAGCTACAGAACAGGTCCTGACAGCTGTAAAAGACGCTGGACCTGAACGCCTAATCATAGCACCTGGTTGCGTCGTCACTGTGGACACACCTAAGGAGAACATGCTGGCTGTGAGAGACGCAATCAGATCGTATGACCTGTTCAAAAACGAATAGGAGGAGTCTACATTGACAAAGAATGCCAAAGTAGCACAGATTCTCAAAGAGATGGGCTTACTTTTGGAGATTGAAGGTGCCAACTCTTTCAGAGTATCTGCATATTCTCGAGCAGTACGAGCAATAAACTCACTGGGAGAAGACATTGAAGTTGTAGCCAATAGAGGTGAACTCACTGATATCAAGGGAATTGGCAAGGGACTCTCAGCTCTCATTACAGAATATCTTGCTACTGGAGAAGTTGTAGACTTACAGGAGCTTAGAACACGTGTTCCAATAAGGGTGCTCGATCTCGACTCAGTCCCTGGACTAGGTCCAAAGAAAATCAAGGTGCTTTACGATGAATTGGGAGTGACAGACCTGGAGTCACTTGAGAAAGCAGCGGAGAGTGGAAGGATTGCAGAACTGCCTGGTTTCAGTGACAAATCACAGACTCAGATCCTAGATGGAATTCAGGTCGTCAAGGCTGGAATGGAGCGAACGCTACTAGCAGAGGCAATCATCGTATTCGAGAAAATCGAAGAGAAACTTAGGAAGATACCTGGAGTGAAAAAGATTGAACTTGCAGGATCCTCTCGTCGTAGAAGAGAAACCATTGGTGACCTCGATATTCTAGTTGATGCTTCAGACTCGGAAATCATCATGGACACCTTCGTAAATATTGATGGTGTGTCTACGATAACCGCCCAGGGAGACACGAAGTCGTCAATTCGGTTGGACACGGGACTACAGGTTGACCTCCGAGTCATTCTTGGAGAGAGCTTTGGAGCCGGTCTACAGTACTTCACAGGAAGTGTAGATCATAATGTCCGACTCCGAGCGATAGCACAGAAGAAGGACATGCGACTCAATGAATATGGCCTCTTCAAGAACAAGAAGATGGTAGCTGGAGAAGATGAACAGGGAATCTATGAGAAACTGGGACTGAAGTGGGTTCCTCCAGAACTTAGAGAAGACCAAGGTGAGGTCGAAGCTTCTCAGAATGACACCCTTCCTGACCTCATAGAGCTCAAACACATTCAAGGTGATTTACATAGTCATACTGACCAGTCTGACGGAAAGAACACTATTGAGGAGATGCTTGATGCCGCCCAATCCAAGCGATACAAGTACTACTGTGTGTCAGACCACACCCAGAGTCTTACTATTGCAAATGGAATGGATGAAGCTCGACTTCTAAAGCGAATTGACGAGATTGAAGATCTGAATGCATCTGGAAAGTGGAAGATGAAGATTCTGAAGGGTGCTGAAGTAGACATTCTAGCTAACGGAGATTTAGACATTGAGGACGATGTCCTTTCTCAACTCGATGTTGTCACTGTGTCCATTCACAGTAGAATGAAAGACAGCAAGGATGTGATGACTGAACGTGTCTGTCATGCTCTCGAAAACAAGTTTGTACATATACTCGGTCATCCGTCTGGTCGTTTGATTGGTAAACGGGCTGAGTTTGAGATTGGCCTCAAGCGAATCTTTGATGTGGCCAAAGAAAACAAAGTAATCATGGAACTGAATGCACACCCTGAGAGACTGGACCTCAATGCCGGAAATCTCCGTGTCGCTGTCAAAGAAGGGTTGAAGATTGCCATCAATACAGATGCACACAAGATTGCAGAACTTGACAACATGAGATTCGGTATCTATCAAGCACGACGTGGATGGCTCACACCAAAGGATGTAGTGAATACATACCCGTTGAAGAAACTGATGAGCGTGCTAAGCAAGTAGAAGACTCCTCAGACCGTGTCCTGTACTATCAATTCCAAGGAAATCAAGATGCAGTTTGTGATATTTGCATACTGACACCATATGTGCCTGTGCTCTCAAAGGTGAGACCCACATAGATCATTCCAGATGTTGCCAATCCTCCCCCACCAAAGTCGAAAGTGCCTGTGGAGACTGATTCACTGATTATGAATCTATAACCCTCATTAATTGGTTCCGCGCCGCCTAACCAAGATCCGGTCATATCACCACCCGCATCATTCACGACGTGTACGGTTATGCTGCCTACCTGCGCTAGACTCATGCCAGTTTCAGTAATCTCAATTACTATGTATCCAACTGCCATGACTGGATCATTCAATGTGTAAGTAAAAGTACTGACCATTTCCAGATGTACATAGTGGACACTCTCAAATGAACCGCTAATTTCCATTGGTGGGTTGGTGACTAACACGTTGTTTGACACCAGATTGGAAATAAAGAAAAGTGCACCAGCGGCTGTTCCGATTAGAACTACGAGAAGCATCCATAATGGTACGGTCTTGATTACTTTCTTCTTCAAGAAACTCATTTTTTCTCCCTCTCTAAGAGAAGTTTAGCTCTTAACTAGGCGATTATAATCATATAAAACTACCAACAAATTCCAAAATGACTATTTACGGATAGGATTTCTTTGCTGGGCATAGTAGAGTAAGTAGTATGATGTGTGTTTCCTGTACTCTAAGTCGACATAGACTAGTAACATATTGTGACTCCCTTCTGTGACCCTGACAAGTGGCTCCGCTATATATACTAAATCTGAGCAGTAATTCTTGTGAAACATCATGGCTCTAAGTAAGAACTCACGAAACACAACTGTGCTGAAGAACGAGAAGACCAAGGTTTCGACCTTTGCCTTGACTCATGCTTACGTCTATCGGAGGTAATCCAATGGCATTTGCTAAACTTCGGAGAAAACTCAGTGCTGAACCTGACCTTGAGAAACACCTGTATCTTAAGACCCAAGTACGTACTGACGTCTACAGGACATCTTTCCAGAGGTGAACTCAGATGAACAAGTCTGACTCCGCCGCAAAGACTACCTCCTCTAAGGTACAGAATTTCCAATCCCAGAAGGGTAGCGCCCTTACTCTGGCAGAAGTACTCGCGTTAGAAGCAACGTGAGTACTGCTCTCCTTTTTCACCCACATTCATGATTTAGGAACCAAGTTTCTGAACGCTCGTATGATCGTCTTTCGATGAGAATCGATATCACCAATGATTTCGATTCTGTCAATATTCGCTTCACCAAGACCACGTTTCTTAGCTTCCTGCAATACAGGCATCTCTGTTGGTTCAAAACCTACAAGATAACCTCCCACAGCTTCAACAGCAAATGCATCTGTACCTACTAAGACGATATTTTGATCAACAGTAATCCTCTCTTTGCCCCATCCAAGATAGCAACGAGTTGCATCCAAGACTGCAAGGTCAATTCCTCCGATTGCTTCATAGATATCTAGGAGGGCAGTTGTAAGATTCTTGTGGAACCTATGCTTCTTTGTGTCTGGTATCATACCAAGGAGGTTCTTGATGACAAATCCTAAGTTCATCAAATCCTCCAACCCGGCCTCCTCATATCTTCTCGGCACATGAGTACTGATGAAAGTGTTCGACTCGGAGAAAACCAAAGGAAATGGAACATCCTCTCCAGCAATGCTCACATCCCTAGTATCTTTGTCTTCTGATAGGTTGAATGGAGTCACTCGATTAGTGAAGCAGTCCTTCCATATCTGCAAGCGTTTTAATCCAGATCCTGCACCGCTATCAGATTCTGTAATCCGAATCTCAGGTGCATTATCGAAAGCATCGATGATTGACTGTAGAACCTTCACTGTTGTACAAATGCCAGTTTCTGGATTATAGATCCCTACCTTTACAATGACTCTCTTTTCAGGTCTGTTAAGGTTGTCCATTTCTTGAATGTAGTCTATAGCATCTGAAAAGGAATCTCTATCAACTACAACAACAGTTGGTTTCATAGAAAACCCATCAACTACAAAATAGGGATGAATAATAAGAATCACGTACTACGCATAGTGCAGCCATTGATTGTTGACGAGAGGGAAGTCTATTGGATAATGTTGATCTGCAGAATTATATTGAAACAAACAAGATAGAAGCTGAAATCCTTACAATGCAGGGTCGTGTCCATTCAGTCAATGCTGCTTCTAGTGAGCTTGGAGTCCCTCCAGAACGATTCATCAAGTCTGTTGTGTTCATAGCTAATGATAAAGTGATTCTCGCCATTGTGAATGGTACTGATCGCGCTAGCTCAAAGAGAGTAGGAAAGGTGATGGACCTTCCTCCTCCGAAACTTGCTTCACCTGAAGAAGCATTTGAGTTGACAGGATTCAAAGTCGGTGGGACACCTCCAATAGCTATCTCGAATGCTCATGTGTTAATTGATACAAGAGTTATGGAAATGCCTGAGGTGATTGGAGGTGGTGGAACTGACAGGCACCTCCTCAGAATTAAACCTGAAGAAATCGTGAAAGACACTGGTGCAAAAATAGTTCGTATCCGAAAATAGTGCTCGATTACAGAGGATGAAACCCCTCTTCAATCATACTCCCTTAGTTTTTCGCAATATCTTTGATTTGAGAAGAATCAATTCTCCAAGAAGTCTAGTCTTATCCACATTGACTCGTGGAGTCTGTTCCTCTGCAATTCTAGCAATCTCCATGTTCATTGAATCAATCTCAGTTTGTCGACCGTTCAGAATGTCCTGTAGGGTTGATATATACTGTCCATCTGCCCTCTTACTTATTGTAAGCATTTGCTGTTTCAACTGTTCAATATCCAATTTTATTCCAATTCCAGCTGCTACTTCAATGCACTCTTCCATTATTTCAAGTGCTATCTGAGTCACCTCATCATTCCGATGGAAAATCCCATTGTCCACTTCTAGTAACGGACAGATGGAATTAAAGACGGAGTTGAGGATTGCTTTCTGCCAAATCTTCTCCTGTATATTATTCTCAGTTGAGAATGGAAACCCAGGGGTGTTCAACACTTCCACAATCTTCAGTAGACTCTGTTCACTTCCTTTAATAACTCCAATTAGAGAGGTAGTAATGGGTCTGTATCGAATTTGATACTCTCCATTCATTTGACTCGTGACAAAGAGGATACACCTGTATATCTCAGCATAGCCTGCGTCAATGAAGGGCTGTTCCACACCCAACCCATTTTGCATTACAACAATCGGTGATTGTTTCGTCTTCTTCCCAAGTTTCGTCGCAATCGTTTCATTGGCATACGACTTAGCTGTTATCACTATAATCCCATCTAGATGCTCAAGCCTTTCAAGAGAAACAGTTCTCACATTGACATTGATCAGTCTGTCCTCTAAAGTTATCAATGATATAGGAATCATCTCTTCTTCAAAATCATCTATGCTGGTTCTTACAAGAACTGTATCTCGGCCATCAAGTTTCAGATGAACCGCTAATGCCAATCCTATCGCACCTGCACCAAGAACGAACACTCGGTTCTTCATATGAACAGTGTATCATTATTTCGTTATATGTATCTGTCCTCCAAAAAGAAATGGTGCCGAGGACGAGATTCGAACTCGCGAACTCCTACAAGAGTGGATTTCTCCTTAGAGTTGGCCATTGGCAAACTAATAGATCTTGAGTCCACCGCCGTTGACCGCTTGGCTACCTCGGCTGTTGTTGACGTCTTTCCTCATCACTATAAAGCCATTTCCGTTCTCTGCCCAATAATCTCCTTTTCTCACATGTGCTTTTTTAATCCAAGAAAAGAAACTCGGAAGATTTATGGCCAACCTGATATAGGGATTTTTCTTACTAGCTCATGCATGTAGATTCACTAGAATCGACAACAAGCATCCTTGATTAGGAACCAGTACCAAGACTTCTTTATTCTGATGATTCAAGACGAGCTATAAAATTAGGAGGAGAGAGAAGAGATTGAGAAAGAGGGTACTACCTCTGCTAGCCATGTTCCTCATGCTGGTTTTAATGCCTGCAACTGTCGCAGCTCATACTGAAGCTGCTCCCTTTAAAACAGACATGATTGCTGGAGGCGGGAGTGAAGCTTCTGCGATAGATGTTGGCGACATCCTAGTCTGGAACGATGGCGACTACCTATATGTGAAATATGTGACAGACGGATGCTGGATCATACTCGAAACTCATCTACAAGTTTCAGAAAGCTTGGATGGAATACCCCAGACCAAGAAGAACAACCCCATACCAGGACACTTCGAATATTCTTCAATGTTCGATTTTGAAGATGGAAAAACAGAGTGGCTCTACACAATCCCCTTGGAATGGGAGTACGATACCGATCTGTTCATTGCAGCACACGCTGTTGTTGTGAAGATCAGTGATCCCGTGACTATTTGTGACACTAGTCAGCCTGGAATTGATGTCTATGGGCCAAGTGAGTCATACTATGTTCTTGATGACTCTGCGTGGGGTTCACCGAGTCCTGCTGTTGCTGCCTGGGTCCATGGTTCATGGCCATTGCTTCCTGATGCAACATGGATCTCTACATCTGAATACGTAGAGGACCCAGTCTATGATAGCTGGAGAAAGTTCCATTCTGAGATTGAACTGCCTGAGAAGGGTTACTACCTTACAGGATCAGTTGTGACAGCTACATCTGACAACGCTGAAGAAGTCTATTTCAATGGCATAATGGTTGGCTCCGATGGAGAGGTTCAGGGTCCCTTCGAAGATGATTATGAGTGGGCAACAATCGTGGACTATCCAGTGGAACCCGTGCCTGGTATGAACCACTTGGACTTTATTGTAAGAAACTACTATCAAGCAAGTGGCACCACTGCTTCCAACCCAACTGGACTCGTCTACAAAGCGTGTTTCAACTGCTATCAAGAAGAAACAGCTTGGGGTGCTGGCACCACCTTCAACGATAAGAACTGGGCCACCTACTTCCATTACATTGTGCAGGACTACATTTGTGCAGTTGTTCTACAACCAGTAGATGGTAACCAGATAGTAATTGCCCAGACCTTGCTTAGCGACCTTGGGGGTCTTGACCTTTCAGGTCAAGTGTTCATAAAGGTCACGTATCCAATAGCTGGTGGCAACGCGTATTTTCCCACTTTGTACATTGACGTTAATGGCGACGAAATTTCAGACTATACCTTTGAAGGATGGTGCGTGGATACGGGACATGTCATCTACCAGAATACATGGTACGAAGTGAATGTCTATACCTGTGGGGATGACCTGACTGGAGTTGTGGATATGCCAGAGAACAAGCATCTCGTGGATTATATCCTTTCTCAGGACTATGTGGGCAAACCATCAGAATGTGATGGTGATTTCACATACGGCGATGTTCAACGAGCAATATGGACAGTCATAGACGATACCCTTTCAACATCTGGACTTGGTTCTTGGAGTCAGTGCCGCGTTGATGAGATTCTAACTGATGTCGGTTGGCTTAGTCTTAGTCCATAGGGCACATTCACAGTAGATTACACTCAAGAGGAGCTATCTGCTCCTCTCCTGTTTTTTCTAAAGTTCCAGATAAAATTCTGGCTGGATGAAGGGAGTTCAAATCGAAGACAAACTAGCTTGTTTCTAGATGTGGTCTGATCTTATCATAAAACTCTGAAATTATCTTAGAACGCTCGTTTTCAGTTTCAAGAATGAAGAGTCGAATCTGCTGCCCGGCCTTTATCTCCTTGACAAGACCCATGTCAACAAGAGGTTGCATTACTCTGTGGATTGTTGAATGAGCAAGACCAGTTTCCTTTGCCAGTCTACTCAGATTGAAGAATTCCTTAGGACGGTCTAGAAAGTGCTGTACTACTCTAGTCTGAGCTCGTGATGCGAATATTTTCTCTAGCAGTTTTTTCAACACGTTTTCGCCTCTTGTTGTTTCACTTGTTCGTTTCGTGTACAATTGTTGTACCTATCTTCTCCTTGTTGAATGCCTTTGTCAGATTCTCTGGATCGTTCCCATTGAAGATAACAGTAAGAATCTTGGAACGCTCCACTATTCCGATTGCTACTGGGTCAAACAGGTTGTATTCACCTGCTCGTGTGCCTTCGGATGATAGGATTTTTCTCAATTGTACAATGGACACGGTGTCCAGTTTCTTCGCCCCCTTCTCTTCCGGGTTGCGATCATAGACTCCATCGACATTGGTTGCATTGAACAGAATGTCCGCATCTATCAGTTCTGCAGAGGCAGCAGCAACCGCATTTGTTGACTGACCTGGTATCATGCCTCCTAGCAATACAACCTTTCCACCAAAGTTGACTGCTACTTCCAGTTCATCAAAGTCATCGATGATCTTTGGGAATGCGAGGTCTCCGAGTGCAGCAGAGAGAAGCTCTGCATTGTTCCGAGCAAGTTTGATACCTAACCAGTCACACTGAGCTTCACTCGCACCCAGTTCTCGGGCTGCTGAGATGAAGGCCCGTGCAGGCTTTCCACCGCCGACCACTACAACCAATGTGTGTCCAGCTTTCACCAGGGACCTGATAGATTCGGCGTACTCTTTAAGACGGTCAATTCGTATCTGACCATCCTTGTCATAGAGGAGTGAACCTCCAATCTTGAGTACTGCTTTCATAGCCTGTCCCCTTAAGCACTTACGAACATGTACAACTATTAGACGCCATTTATGAAGCTTTTTTGAATAGACCAGTCTGACGATATTTCGACTGGTCGAAAATGGCTCAAAACTGGGTCTAGCGCGCCAAATTATCCATTTCTGCCCAATCGGACACCTCATTCAGACGTGTAATGTCATCATCATTCAACTTGATGTCAAGTGCGGCGATGTTTTCCTCAAGTTGTTCGGAGAAGTTTGCTCCAATGATCGGCGCTGTTACTATTTCCTGAGCAAGAACCCATGCCAGAGCTATCTGTGCAATAGTCGCATCATGATTCTCAGCCACTTCTTTCAGAGTCTCTACAATCCTGAAATTCCTATCCTTGAAGTATCGAGTCTTTGTGATCTCGGCTCTCTTTGAGTCAGGTAGTTTGTCTTTCGAATACCTGCCTGTGAGAAATCCTCCACCCAAGGGACTATAGCTTGTGACACCCAAACTGAATTTTCTAATCACTGGCTGCAGATGTTTCTCAAAGTCCCGACGTCTAGCGAGACTATACGAGGGCTGAAGAGCTTCATATCGTGCAAGACCATTGACATCACTGACCCAGAGCGACTCAACAATCTCAGCAGCTGTGTGGTTGGAAGCTCCAACATAATGGACAGCTCCACTCTCAATCAGGGTTGTGAATGCTTGCATTGTTTCTTCCTGGGGTGTTTCAGGGTCCGACCAATGACTCCAATAGATATCAACCCACTCAGTGTTCAACCTCTCTAGACTCTTCTCAATTGCATCCATGATGTGCCTTCGTGAGAGTCCAGCATCAGTAGGTCTGCCACTCATCTCTCCCCTCACTTTGGTTGCTAAAACAATGTCCTCTCTGACTCCTCGGTCTGCAATCCAGCTACCAATGATTTCCTCGGACTTTCCAGGATAGGATCCATCACCCCATTTGCTGTAGATATTTGCGGTATCGAAAGTATTCAGTCCTGCCTCGAGAGCGTTGTCTAACAGCTTGTGACTGTTCTCCTCATCAACAATCCATCCCATCTGCATTGTCCCAAGAATGATTCTCGAAACCTTGAGACCTGTCCTTCCCAGCTTCCTATAGATCATGAATGAACAATAGTTAAAATATTGGATAACTCTTTTGTTATGTTTGGTTAGTTTCGCTTGTCCATAACTCTTAAAGGTTAACCTCCTTCACCGAACCTGAGCAGCGATTGCTCACCCTTGCTGACATCAAGGAGGTCAATCCTTTTGTCAAAACTAGAACCAAAGATAAAATCCAAACGTTGGAAACCAAACGCAGAGGAAGAGATTCTCACACTCTGGAAAGATGAAGACACCTATGAGTTCGACATGAACTCTGGGAAGACTCTCTATACAATCGACACACCGCCTCCCTACCTGTCTGGACCAATGCATGTTGGTCAATTCATTCATTACACACAGATTGACACCATTGCACGATACAGGCGGATGCAAGGACTTGAAGTGAACTTCCCACTTGGTATTGACAGAAATGGTCTACCAGTAGAGGTTCGTGTTGAGAAAGAACTGGGAATCAGTATGCATGAAAGCCCAAGAGAGGAGTTTCTCCGACTATGCAAAGCACGACTGGATGATGACGAGAAGATTACACTTGATGGGTTCAAGAGACTTGGAATCGCTTTCAATACCTATGAGGATGAGGGAAGCTATAGGACCGATAGTCCCAGATACAGAGCAGTCACACAAGCAACGTTCATCGATATCTGGAACAAGGGTCTCGTGTACAGTGATTATCGGCCAAATAACTGGTGTTTTGAGTGTGGAACAACAATTGCAGATGCTGAAGTTGAGTACGCTGAGCGTCCTACAACTCTCCACTATCTCTACTTCGAAGTGGAAGGACTCGATCCTCTTGAGATTGCTACAACACGACCTGAACTACTCTGTGCATGTGGTGCAGTGTTTGTACATCCAGACGATGAACGATACAAGTCATATCATGGAAAGACTGCTAAGGTTCCCCTCTTTGGGTTAGAAGTTTCCATCATCCCAAGTCCTACGGCGCAAATGGATTTTGGGTCTGGAGCCCTTATGGTATGTAGTTATGGAGATCAGGGAGATGTCATGGCTTTTCGAGACCACGCACTCACTCCCATAGCAGCAGTATCAACAGATGGTACTATGACAGAAGCAGCTGGTGAATATGCTGGAATGAAGATAGCTGATGCTCGTAGGAAGATAATATCAGATCTGAAGGAGAAGAAGATAATATTCAAACAGGAGGACTCGGTTCAGAGAGTACCCCAGTGTTGGCGTAGTCGTACACCTATTGAGTTCATCGCTATGGATGAGTATTATGTCAAACAAGTAGAATTCATTGAAGATTTGCATAAGATTGCGGCTGAAACTCCTTTCTATCCCGATTTTCACAGACAGATACTCATAGATTGGTTAAACCGAGTTACCGTGGATTGGCCAGTAAGCCGACGACGTTTCTATGGTACTGAAATTCCAATCTGGTATTGTAAATCCTGTCAGGAAGCAGTAGTTCCTGAACTGACAGATGAACCTAGATACTACCAACCATGGCGAGAAGACCCACCATTCACGAAATGTCCAAAATGTAGTGCTGAGGGAGGCTTCATAGGAGAAGAACGAACATTTGACACCTGGATGGACTCTTCAATAAGTGGAATGCAAGCTGTTGGATACATGTATGATGACAAACTCTTCAAGAAAGGGTTCAGTAATGTCATGCGTCCTCATGCGAAGGACATTGTTAGAACTTGGCTTTACTATTCACTACTACGTACATTCCAACTGACTGGTAAACCAGCCTTCAGTGAGATATGGGTTGCTGGTCATGTGGTCGATGACAAGGGAGAAACAATGAGCAAGTCTAAGGGCAACTCACCACCTCCCATGCCTTTCGTGCAGAAATATGGTGCAGATGCAATGCGCATCTATGGTGCTTTGGAAGCCGGCTTAGGAAGCGATGTGAGATTCTCGGAGGATCGTCTCGCAGGTGTTTCAAAGTTTATGACCAAGCTGTTCAACGTTGCTCGTTTCATCTCGATGTTCCCTATTCCTGATCCGATTCCATTCAAAAAACTGACACCCGTTGACCAGTGGATTCTTGCTCAGGCGAATGCGATGGTAGAGCGGATTGTGCCTGAATGTGACCTACTGGATTTCCACAAGCCTGCGATAGAGATACGAGGTTTCACGTGGAACTTCTTTGCTGACCATGTGTTGGAGATGATTAAGGGAAGGTCGTTCAATACTGGTGACGCATTCTCGGAAGATGAGCAGAAGTCTGCCTGGTTCACTCTACATGAGGTTTTGAAGATCATCACTAGAGCTCTGGCTCCTATGACTCCCTTCATAACCGATAGGATATACAGAGACCTCTATGATGAGAAGGGAATTCATCGACAGAGCTATCCATCATATGAGAAGACTTGGAAATCCGACCTATTGGAATATACCGACCTTCTTCTACAAACCAACTCTGGATTCTGGAAGTTCAAACGTGAAACCGGTCTATCCCTCAGACAAGGTCTTCCAGAAGCCTATATTTCTGAGAAATTGAAACCATGGGCAAAGGATCTCCAGGCCATGCATGGAGTCGAGAAAATCAGCTTCGGAAAACCAAAGGACGGTAACCTCATAGAAGTGGCTCTTCCTGAATCTGAAGATGTGATTTTTGTTTTTCCACCCGCAGAAGAGAAAGACTGATTGGACGACAATTGTCGTTCCAATTCATCATTTTTCGATGAAAACTTGATTCTCATGTTCAGTGGGGCATTTCATTGAGTTTGAAACTAGACAATACTTCTCAGCAAGCTCAAGTGCTCTCTCAGTCTTTGGTATCAAATCCTCAGACGCTACTCCAATCTTTGTTTTGAGTAGCAGCTTTGTAAACTGAAATCCCTTGTCAACCCGCTCAAGTGTCCCGTGCCCCTCACATGAGAATGACTTGAATTCAATATGCATCTTCTTGTTAAATGTCACAAATGTGGTCATGAAACATGAAGTCGCAGATGCAACAAAGAGATCCTCAGGAGAGATTATCCCTTCTGGTCCCTCAAATTCTGGTGGTGATGAAACCTCAATACTTGGTTTTCCCACAACACTAAGCGTTCCAACTCGACCATGCTTCCAATCAACTGTAACCATGTATTCATGCGTTTCGTCAGACATCTCTATCACTAAGACTCGAAACTCCACAACCCTCGAAAAGCGTTTGGTTATGTCAATCAACAATAACATGGGTTTCATGTGATATTGGACATTTCATCGAATTTCCCACGTAGCAATATTTCGCAGCCAACTCAAGAGCTCGATTAATCCTCTCTCGGATTTCCTCTGAATCAATCGCGACTTTGGTTTTCATGTCTATCTTGGTGATCTCAAAACTCCTCCCGACCTTTTCGAGAGTCCCTATAGCATCACACTCGAATGACTTGAACTCAACACGCATCTTTCTTGTAAACTCAACAAACCCATTCATGTAGCAAATTGTCGCTGAAGCCACGAAGAGGTCTTCTGGGGAATGCAACATTGCTTCACCCTGACCACCTGAGGGCACGCCTGTTCTGATTTCCGCTTTTCCTTCAACTATAAGACTTCCACTTTTTCCACCAGTCCAGACAAGCTTCACTGGGTAATATTTTGGTGGCACCTCTTCTTCCATACTCACATTGATCACCAATTTCTTGCCCAACATTCATCTCTATATCTTCTGTGCTTTGAACACTGCAAAGAATGGAATTCTTCTCTCACGGTCAAAGAATTCATCATCGTCTATCGGTTGAGGTTCTGCAAATTCCAGTAAATGGAATCCCGCTTTTAAGAGCGAGTTCAAGTATGTTGAGAGGGTGCGATGGAAGAAGCTGATTGGCTCTGGAAACTTCTCTCCCTCCCTTGTTCTCCAGTATCGTTGATACTCTTCTTCATGGAAATATCTGTCGACTTTGAAATAGAGCCCCTCTCGTCTTCTTGTTTCTGGATCCTTCTCCCCTATCTCCCACGACCCTGGGCCATAGAAATTGAATGCTGGATGAACAATCGAAAACACCAAGATGCCGTGAGTTTTCAAAACACGATGACACTCACTGATGGCCTCATCCAGACATGGAATATTAAGCAGGACTAGATTGGAGAGCACAATATCAAACACCTCATTGGGAATGGACTTCATACGGCATAAGTTGTCCACCTTGTATTCTACACTTTCATCTTCAGTCAGTTGTTTTGCCATTTCGATAAGACGTTGTGACAGATCGATACCTGTCACAATGGCTCCTCTCTTGGCATAGTGTCTAGTCAGGTAACCCTCACCACATCCTGCATCCAGCAGTTTCTTACCCTGTACATCTCCCAAGAGCTTCTCAACACACGGATTGAGTATCATCCTGTGGTGTGGAGTTCCTTTTCCAGCAATTAGGGCCGAGAACGCCTGAGCGTTGCTCTCCCACTGCTCACGAATCCTTTCATCCATGGTTCCGAACGAACCAACAATCCTTCTATATCTTGTCCCAGACCTTCTTGACGGCGTTCCCAGTTTCTTCAATCAAATCCTTCATTACCTCTCTGTCTGCAAGACCAGTTTCCGCACCAATCTTCATGATTGAGGTATGAGCGACCATGATCTTTCCATCATCTTCATAGACTGTGAAGCTGCATGGGAATATAGTTCCCATGTCCTTAGAGATTTCAATAGCCTTCTTTGCTAGATGAGGATTACAGACAAGGATAACTGTATATTTTGGATAGTCCTCAATTCCAAGTTTCTGTTTTAGGATGTCATGAAGACCTTTTGTGAGTTGAAGACCAAATCCCTCACTCACACATGCGTCTTCTACTTTTGTCACTGCTTCGTCGAATCCATACGGGACTTCTTTACGCAAAACGTCGACCATAATGATTCCAAGGTTCTTTCAGTAAAATGGGTTTGGATAGGGGAGAGTTCCAATCAAGATAATAGAGAGTGAGTTTCAGTAAATCTGGGCGTAGGATAGTGTCCATTGAGGAAAATCAGACTAGAAAGGAAGAAACTACGCGCAATCCTGAGTATATCTTCGGAGCGGCTTCTTTCCTGAATGATACAGGGTCCGACATGATTGCGCCAATCTGGCCAACGTTCCTGAATTCCCATCTCGGACTCACAGAAGGTCATGTTCTGATAGTTGATGGTCTTGCTCTGATGATCACATCATTGTCTAAACTGGGTGCTGGGTATGCATCAGACAGGACTGGAAAGAGAAAAGGCTTCATCACACTTGGATATTCTCTCTCGATGTTTTCCAGAATTGGCTTTGTTCTTGCAACATATGGGTATCAGTTCCTGCAGATTGTGGTCTGGAAATCAATGGACAGATTAGGCAAGATGCGCGGGCCCCCTCGAGATGCAATCGTGGCTGGTCATGTCACTGAGAAGGAGAGAGGGAGTGCTTTTGGTATACTTCGGGCACTCGATACCGCTGGGGCAGTTCTAGGGACATTTATCACGTTCCTCTTCTTCGGGTATCTTGGATACATTGGCGTCATCCTCTTGGCCGCAATCCCGACGGCAGGATCAGTCATTGTAGTTTCAGTCCTCGTGAAAGAAAAGCGAGGTAAGGACGTCTTCAGAGGGGTCAGCTTCGGAGGACTTGACAGGAATCTGAAAATCTTCCTGCTGGCATCTGTCATCTTTGCTTTAGCTACATTCAGCTACTCGTTGCTTATCTTTCTCTCTGAAAGCTATGGATACAATGTTCAACAGCAGACACTGCTTTATCTGCTGTTCACCAGTGTCTATGCTGCCTCCGCATATCCCTTTGGCAGGCTTTCAGATACGTATGGAAGAAAACCCATACTTGTCGTGGCATTCATATTTCTGATAGCGACCGCTGCATGGATCTACTTGGTATTTGACCCACTGATGATTATCCCTATGTTCATATTCTTCGGTCTGATGAATGGTGCACTGGATCCTGTTCAAACAAGCTTCGTTGCTGACCTAGTTGAAGAAGAACGTCGTGCCAGTATTATTGGTGGATTCCAGATGGCAGTGGGTATCAGCGCATTTCCTGCCGGGCTCATTATAGGCTATCTCTGGGACGTCTTCACCCCTGTGGTAGCATTCCAGTACTCCATTGTTCTCACTCTGATAGCACTAATTCTACTGTCATTAGTTAAGACCAGAAAGAGAGATGGTGGACCGGGCGAGATTTGAACTCGCGACCTTCTGAATGCGAATCAGACGATCTACCAGTCTGATCTACCGGCCCAGTCTAGAAAACCACCTCAGTAGATTTCTTAAAACCTTGTCTACGGATGGTTTGAATCCGATCTAGATCTCAATTCCGAACGCTTCAGAAAACCGTTCTATCCTCACATACTCTTTGAGAAATTCCCTTCCTTTCTCCGTAAGATAGTATATTCTATTTTCATTTCCGTGATTTGCCTCTGTTATAAGGGCCTTCTCAACCAGTTCTTCGAGATACTGTGTCAACCTATCATGGGACAAATTCGCAGCGTAGAGTATCTTTGTCGGACCTGCTCCCTCCTCTCCCTCGATCTGGATGGCACGCATCATGTCAGCTAGAATGCGCATCTTTGAGCGATAGGTCCTTTTTCTACTCATTCTACTTTGCCTGCCCTTACTAGCATGACCAGTAGTGACAAGAATCCTAGGAATTGAGTCAGTTGACTCGATAGATACATCATGGGATCTTCAAGAGTCTGTGCAACAAGAATATGACTCAGTAGGAGCAGGAAAAATCCCAGAAGTACAAAGAATGCCAACTCACTGCGTGTCGAAACATAGTTGACGATTGCTTGAATAACCACAACAACAAGAACTAGAATAGCAATGACCTCCAAATTGAAGTCTACTAGTATGGTGGCAGCAAGTAGCAGATTTATGCCATTGCCATTCACAATCTCGTTATCTAGAGGTATTCGGTGGCGTGCTGGTCTTGTTGCTATAACGAATAGTACGTACGCCATTATTCTGGACATACCATATGCAATCGTCACAATCGAAAACAACAACTCACCAGAAGGATCAGCCAATCCGAATTGGACAATGAAATACCATGTTCCAATGACTCTCCCAAACATCCCAGCTGAAAGTACAAGAAATCCAGTCGAAAGGTCTGAGAGCTTCTTCTGTCCAGTCAGATTGTAGGCTCGAGTGGCATAGATAGTCACAATGAGGGCTATTATTCCACTGAAGACTTCAAAGATTAGGTCCAATCTGATCAGTTGCAATAGTTCGGTCTGCATTTGGTGACGCCTACCTTATTCTTGTCAGGTTTGGTCTTATTATCAATGGATGAATCATCTATGGCTTTTGGATGAATCTATGATATAATTCGCGGATGGTCTTACTATATGATTCGTACATACAATTCGTTCATCATTACTTTATATCCAAACTTCTCTATATTATCTTGGATGGAAGTTACCGATAACTGCAGGAAGCGGCACCAACCGCTGTGAGAGGCGGGGCATTCCCCCGCCCTTCCATCACCTCGTTTTCTATGCGCTGAGGCGAAGAATGATATCAAATTCTATGACAACTCTACCTGAGACTGAGGCTGTAGGTATGCTGGTTGATGTTCACAATCATTTCACGTACTACAATGAGGATATAGACCGTGCTTTGGTTGACATTCGTGAGAATGGAGTCCTGATGGTTTCAGTGTCAATCGACCTCCCATCCTATGAAGACACCCTCAAATTGACAAAACGTTCCGAACTAATTCTCCCGAGCTTTGGAGTGCATCCTATCAATGCACACGAACATATGGACAAACTCCCTGAAATCAAAAGAATTGCTGATGAGGCGCTTATGCTGGGTGAGATCGGATTAGATCGAAAGTGGGCAGAGGACCCCTCGCATTTCCCAGAACAGGAAAGGCTCCTCGAAACATTTCTTGAGTCCGCACAACACCATGATAAGGTCGTGATTCTTCATGTAGCTGGAGCTGAAGTTGAGGTTCTTTCTATGTTGGACAGTTTCTCAATCAGAAAGGCCATCATCCACGACTATTATGGCTCTGTAAAAATGGTTGAGAAGATAATCGACAGCAATCTCTATTTTGCCTTTGATAGAAGTTATCTTGAGGAGTATAAACCTGAGATAAAAGGTTGGCAAGAGCGACTCGATATTGCGTCCATGATTCCAGATGATTTGATCTTAATAGAAACGGACGGTCCAAACAAACCTCCTCGAAAGATGCCCTATGAAGCATTACATATAGTTGCAGAACGGATTGCTGAGCTTCGAAGCACTAATCCTGAAGAGATAATTTCATGTTCGAGTACAAACTTCACACGATTGATTTCGGGTGATGAAGGGCTAGCTCAATTTACGAAAATTATGAGAAGAAGCTAGGAATCCATAAAATCGCCCTCCAAAGGCTCTAGATTCGTCGCCCCTTGGAAAGCTTTTTATTCGAACTCCTCGCGGGGGGATTTGCTTTCGCATCATACGGTGTCAGGCCGGATGCTGTCGGCGAGTGCCAAGCGATGATGGTTGGTGATTTCCAGATGCGAGTACAAGATGCGGACGTGAGATAGACTGGCACGAGGTGTGTCAGAATGCCCTCAGGTCTAAGAAATGCTCAACAGTGTGCAGGTGTAATAAGGGTAAGCCATCTCTGCTAACCCCGTTAGGCCTGTACTTCATCAAGCTAAGTTCAAAGTGTGTAAAAAAGTCGTACACGGTGACTGAATACTACTCCAGTCGCACCTTGCTAACGTGTATGATTAGGACAACTCTAGTTGATCCTGCTAGAGGGCACTGCTATCGGCTTGGGATTAAGACATGCAAGTGGAACGGGCT
>JBHLRZ010000035.1:0-29051 GCA_048882045.1 Candidatus Thorarchaeota archaeon
TACCCCATATCAATAAGACCAGAGCCAGTCTCAGTGGCTGTAAGAGTGACGAGAAGACCCACTCCAGGAACAGGCTCTATGTCCAGCTTGATAACAGGCGGAGTCTTGTCAACCTGATATTGTCGCGTCTTTGTATCCTCCCTGTTCCCTGTAGTGTCTGTCGAGTTGAATGAGATTATTACATTGCCCTCTAGTTCTACCATGAATGGTCCACTGTACATCATCCAAGGATCATCATTGACCTGGTATGCTGTAGTAGCAGCCTCATTAACTGTGAGAGTAACAGTGACATCAGAAACATACCAATTGTTCGCTCCCAAGGTACCGGAGAGAGTAATGGTTGTTTCTGGAGAAGTCACATCGATGATTGTAACAGTATCAGATAGTGTACTGGTTTCTTGATCTTGAGGGCCAGTGTCAAAGTCCGCATTCGCAGAGGTCACTGTGATTGTGTGATCTCCTGCAGTTCCAGGAACAGAATAAATCCCTGGTGCAGTCCCCACTGAGATCCCATCGACCTCAACCAAGACTGATTGAATGCCACTCTCCGGGTCATAGACTAATACATCCCAAGTCCCTGGATTGGCATCTGTGGAATCACCTGTATATGCGATCGAAATGACTGGACCAGTCCGGTCGTCGTCTGGAATGACATCTATCGTCACTGTGGCTATGTTGCTCACATCCTCAGCATCAATCGCTTTGTAGGTGAATGAGTCCATTCCTGCAGTATCTGGATATGGTATATAGTTGAAACTTCCATCAGGGAGAAGAGTGAGAGTTCCGAATGATGGACCAGTTTCCAACACAGCCTCCAGTGGATCGCCTTCAGCATCATAGTCATTTGCCAAGACACCTGGCTGTGACACTGTAAGTGGAGTGTCCTCGTCTGCTGTATAGTAGTCATCCTCAGCGACTGGAGGTGAATTGATCTCGTCTAGATACCCTAAACCGATTAGTCCCTTCGCATAATGATCCTGAATCATGATCAGGTCCAAAGTATAGTCGTATATTGCAACTTCATCAATCAAACCTATGAGAGGTCCAGGATCTGGATCAAAAAGGTCCTGACCGATGAAAACTTGTCCAGGATTACTGACAAATTCAGCTGGGAATGTCTGAGAATCCTCTTGACCATCAATATAGAACCAAACTCTGCTCGCGGACCTACGAAATACAACTGCAACATGATGCCATTGATTGGGAGTAACGGTGAATGTCGGAGAAGACAATACCTGTTTGGAGGTTCCAAGTTGTTGTTCAAAGAATAGTTGGCCGTCCTGAACTGCGAAGTGGTATTGAGTAATGGAAGGACTGTTAGAACGAACAATAATCGTGTGATGGCCAACAGTATTCTGGAGGTTCACCCAAGCTTCAATCGTGAAAATTTCTGGCAAATTGAGATAAGAACTAGGATCTATGATCTCAATGTATTGACCCGCGAGAAGTTCCAAACAGGTTCCAACTATTCCTGAAGTCCACATGGATCCTCCTAAAGTATGACCATTGACCTGAGGTAAGGTGCTATCAAACACATCTACTCCACCTGCTTCATTCATTTGCCAGTACGCGATGGGAAAACGTGTAATGATATTTGCAGGACTTTCAGAATCAAATATTCGAATGTGCGATGGAGTAGTATCTGGATTGAATTCGGACTGAGAAACAGCGCCAAATAGTATGAAAGCTAGAATCAATGATAAGGCATACAGGCTAATTTTTCTGTTTCTCTGCAAGAATTCTCTCTCTCCCGGTTGTGTCGCTCCCGCAGTAATATCAAAAATATGATTGAAAGAGTCTTATTAATTCTGGTTTTAAACGGGTTCTTGCCGGTTTTTGCTCGATTTTGTGGAAAAATAGTACAATCTCACCATTTTCGGTATCTAATGAAGATTGTTGGATTTTGGACGTCTTCTTGGTGTCTGATGACAAAGACAGGAATTTGAAAAATGCACATTTCTGACATTTCATATATCAAGAGGTCAGTTTACAGTATGTAGTGAGTTTCGATGCAGACCATAATGTCAGTATTCCCTATCATCGCAACAATAGTTGCAGCACTGTTTGCATTCCTATTATTGAAGCAATGGTTACGAAGGAGAAGAATCTATCAGCTCGTTTGGTTCATTTCACTCCTCCTTTTTGCATTGGCTGCTGGATTCGAGATGCTTTCAGAATTCGTTGGATGGAGTGTTAGTATCTACCGAATCTACGTTGTTTTGTCAGCGTCACTGGTAGCAATCATGGGAGCAGGTGCCTTATACCTGATTCTCCAAAAGAACGTGTTCTCAACAAGAGGACTTCTTGCCATTGATGGTATACTACTAGGGATAATGATATTCTTCTCATGGATGATGACACTGAGTTCAATAACTGATTACTCTGCAATGGTTTTCGGAGCTATGGATTACCCAATCGCAGGAGTGGGAGTATACGTCATTCTAATTCTAGTAGCATTTCTAGTAGGAAGAAATTGGGATGACAAGAGAAGAAAAATGCTCCACGGACATATTTACCTAATATACGTGGTTGTACTGACCCTCTGGATGGGGATGTACGCAGCAACTGCTGTTGTAACACCTGAAGACTTTGTTGCGGGTATTGCAGTCGCAGGTCATGCGATGGCTCAACATGTTCGAAACTTTTCACCTCTACTGACAGTCACAGGATCATTCCTTCTAATTGGTGCAGCATTCTTCTCATTCTTGAAAACCAGGTTCAGATTCAACCTGTGGATTGCTCTCGGCGGTATAGCAATCGCTATCGCAGGAGCCATTGCTAGGACTGGAGCTGAATATGGGAATCTTCTCTATTTGGGAGAGGTTCTTGGTGTGATTTTTCTTTACAAGGGATTTGTGGATTCGGACAAGATTATCAAAGCAAGAGAGGAAAAGCTCAGTGGAGGAAAACAACCATCAACTCTTGAGCCTGATTCGTCTGAAGATAATGAATAGTTAGAATGTAAATTGCAGAATCAGATTGTATTTGTGAGTGCAACCTTCAAACGTTCTTTGAATCCTGGTCCATCCATCTCCAGTTTCTTACGTACCATCTTCCAAGCAGCTGCGCAGTTTGGATAGTCTACACTGAGCATATCATGGATCACCTTGTCAATCTCGTCTTGGTTCTCTTTTGTGATCTCTACTTCAATGTCTGCGAAAAGTTCCTTCATTCGTGAATTCTTAAAGTAGCATGTCATTTGCACCATGGCAAGAGTTATGATTATTAATTGTTTTCAACACGTAGACTGCAATCCTTCAGTGGCCTAGTTTTCGCTGCAGAAATTCAAAATTACTTCAGCAAGTTCTTCTCCCTTATCCTCTTGGAGGAAGTGGCCAGCGTTCTTTATGGTGACATGCTCGCGGTTCTGTGCTCCAGGGATCATTTTCTGAAAGTACCTTTCACCTCCTCTGGTGATCGGGTCCTTGTCACTGAAGGCTGTGAGGAAAGGTTTCTTCCACCTAGTCAGAACATTATCCCAGACTTTTCGATTCTCAGACAGCTGGGAGGGCACGAGGTATGGCATGATTCGTGTTCCCGCTTTGAATGATCCATCCGGAAAGGGAGCGTCATAGGCTTTCACAACTTCAGGGGAGAGATTCGTTCTGGTTCCTGATTGTACAATGTCACCAATTTGAAGCTCAGGGACTGATTGTGAGTACGCAACCCATGTCATCAGATTTGTGTTCTTTCGGAACTCTTCTTGTGTGATCCCCCTCAAACGTCTGATTCTGAGCTTGAAGAGAGGGTATCCAATCATTGCTTTAATACCCCTTGCAGAAGGAAGACCAGTATTTGCGGCTATTATCCTGTCAAACCTCTCTGGATCCTCTCCAACCACACGGAGACCGATTAACCCGCCCCAATCTTGACAGAACAATGTGATGTTCTCGAGTTCCTGTCGTCGAACAAACTCCAACATTAGGTCAACGTGTTTCTGATGACTATGATCCTTTGTGCTGGATGGCTTGTCAGATTTTCCGAAACCCATGAGATCTGGAGCAACAACGCGATGCCCAGATTTAGCAAGAGGTGGTATCATCTTTCTGTAAAGATAGCTCCAGGATGGTTCTCCATGCATCAAGAGGACAGGGTTCGCCTCTTTCGGACCTTCATCGACATAATGAATACGTAGTCCTTTGATATCAACATAATTTGGTTCAAAATCATAATCGGGAAGATTATCAAATCTGTCTTCAGGAGTTCGGAGTATACCTTCTTTTGGCATATCTATTCAATTCTGTCCCCATAAAATTAGTCTTGTGCAATAATGAATTGCCCTCTTCTTGATGAAAATGTAATCAGTGCAATTTGATATCATTCATGCCTCAAGAAAAGTCCTTGATCTACTCGGACAGTTTCGACCTCACCTGTTGCGCATTTCAAATCACCTGAGTAAAGCTCACAAGATACCCTGATTCGTTTCTCACTCATTTCTGTAACTCTAGCCCGAAGTGTTACAGGTTTGTCCATAGGAGTAGGTCGAAGATATTTAACGGATATTCCAGCAGTGACATGCAAGAAATGTTCGTTAAAATCTGCAGTCGCCTTGTGAGCTGCTGCATTTGCAGTTCCAGTCCCATGACAATCAATTAGGGTTGCGATGATGCCACCATTTAGAATACCCGGGAATGCCATATGATACTCTTTTGGTTCCCATAGGGCTACAGTTTCTTCATCTTCCCAATGGCTCTTCAGCTGAAGACCATGCTCATTGTTTTTCCCACAACCCCAACAGAATGTTCCGCTTTCAGGCCAAAAATCTTGGATGTATTCCTTAGACATGATCATCATCTTTCTCGAGATACCGACATAGGATGGTATAATCCTAATTTAGTTTTGGAAATAGTTCTCGTCTATGACAAGCCGAATCGTGGCTCCATGTGGTATCGTGTGCACAGATTGTCCAGCTTATCTAGCAACACAATCAAATGATTTAGAGAAACTACAGGATATTGCGGAAAGGTGGTCCAGCGAGAATCAGCAATATGGTGTAGAAGATATTGTCTGTGACGGATGTCCTAGCGACCGTGTGCACACATTTTGTGCGGAATGTAAGGCGAGAGATTGCGCGATGCAAAAGGGACATCCTGTTTGCTCAGTCTGTTCGATATATCCATGTGACAAGTTGAACGAGGTCTGGATTTCGTTTACTGATACATCAGTCGACGATTGTCGCGCCACACTCGAACAAGAAAGAGATCGATTACTTTCTTAGCACGCACCCAATATTAGAGCACTATTCACTAGTAAACTTGAGAGTAGAGCCAGATTTAATATCCTTGAAACTTTCACCAAATGCAAGCATCAAAGCAGCGCGTCCACGGAGTCCAGTGCAGTGACAGGCAGCGAGCGTCTTGATTGAGTATTTGTTTAGACTCTCGATTGTCTTCTCTAGGCGTTTGTCTGAGGCGTTATGCAGATGTAGACCACCGATGATCCCAATTTTCGATTTTGACCCTGTAAGGTCGAATGCACGTTCTATGGTGTTCACGATACCAGAGTGACAACACCCTGTCAGAATAAGTAAAGAGTCATCCTTCAAGTGAAAGATAACGGAAAGATCATCCTCAATCAGATCAGGCATTCGTTTGTCATCTCTTACTGTTATGATTTTTTCAAGCACACCAGTAAGTACTTCAAAGTCATTTCTTCGAGGTGTAACCCCCGTGGTCATAATCCCATCAAATATTAAGTATGGTTCCACGGTTTCAATGATTTTCGTTCTTGCTGTAAGGGCAGACTTGTTGTAGTTACTGTGAATCCCAATTTCGTGTTCCTTTCCATCATCAGAGGGGTATATTTTGTGCAATAGAGCATCAGGATGGCACAAGACCGGAACAGGTCTTCCAAGTTTCTCAATGAGCTTCAAAAGTCCAGCCGAGTGGTCATAATGCCCATGACTTAGGATGATCATCTCGATTTGAGAAAGATCTCTTTCCATCACTTTGATGTTGTAGTCCAATGCAGGAGAGCCAGCACCTGAATCATAGAGAAATTTGAACTCGCTTGAGTCATCATAAGTGACAGTTACTAATGCTGAGAATCCATGTTCTCCGAGGAGATTGCTTTGACCAGCGTTATTGTCTACGAGAACCTGAATCTCAACCTCTGCAATTGCTCTTGTCACCCTTCTTGCACCTCTTTTCCATTTTATACAGACATCTGACACCTAAATGGGTCATATGAATTTTGTATTGTCGCAGCTTGTTCTTATTTCTGAGCATTCAGTCGTGGCCTCTTCCGAAGCGGTTTTTATTGTTCATGCATGATAGTTAATCATGAAAAAATCAGAAGAAGAATGGAAGATGGAACTGAACCCAGAGCAGTTCAAGGTCCTCAGGCAGTGTGGTACTGAAGCACCCTTTACAGGTAAGTATGTATACCACAAAGAGAAGGGGACCTATGTCTGCGCAGGATGTGGAAACGATCTCTTCAGTTCCGACACGAAATTCGAATCAGGCAGTGGCTGGCCCAGTTTCTGGGACCAGTTGTCAGAAGATGCTGTAGAGAGAAAGATCGACAATAGCCATGGAATGCACAGAATCGAAGTTGTATGCAAGAACTGTGGAGGACATCTTGGACATGTCTTCGATGATGGCCCCAATCCAACAGGACTCAGATACTGTATCAACTCATTGTCCCTGGACTTCAAGCCAAAGTCCGATGAGGGTGCCTAGAACTTTCCAAGAACGCCATCAAGAGATGTCATAAACGCGGACTCATCAGCGTCCTTGCGTTTCTTGATCTCTTTCCAAGTTGCAGAGCAGTTCTTATATTCCACACCAAGAAGCTTGTGAATCGCTTTGTCTAAGTCACGTTTGTTGTCAGGTGTAATTACTACACCGAGCTCAGCAAAGATTCCGTTCATATGTCTGAAGTAGCATGTCATGATCAACTACCATCCTAAGTAGTTATGAAGACAATCAATATTCCTATACTCTGGAAGTCCGAGTGAGCTTTACTTTACTTGTGGTTCAAGCAGTTTTGATATGTTGCAGCAAGCGAATTCGTTGAAAATCGGACGAGTGTCTTTCAGAGATATTATTCACAGAGAATCCTTCATTGAGATGATCAAAGAGCTGAAGCTAACACCGCCGGTTGTCATCAAACCCAACTGGGGATTTTCAGTTGTCTTTACTGAGGCGGACATTTTGGACTGGACGCTTGAAGCAATTGATGGTGATGCACTTGTGACTGAGAGCTATGGGTGGGCTCGTTGTCGGGAAGCTGTGGAAGAGAAAAAATACGGTCCCTTCAGTCGAGAAGCATTAAGAGAGTCAGACAAATGGTTCCTCCGATATTCCGGTATTGACAGAGTTTTGAAGAAGCATGATGTTGAATATCTTAATGTCACTGAAGAAGTGTGGGCAGACAGAGTAGTGGAAGAAGCAACTATCAATGGAATCGTAGAAGACGCATACTCTCCCTTGCACCTGACTGAATTAGCATCATGCGTTCCTCAACGTCTGTATGACATGAGTGATGGCACGTTCCTCAACCTATCGAAGCTCAAGTTCATGGGAGATGACATAGTCATCTCTTTGACTCTCAAAAACCTCTTCGGAATGATTCCAGGACCTGACAGGGGCAAGTTTCATGGAGAGATGAACAAGGCGATGAATCCAAGTATAGTCGACATGAACAAAATCTACCGTTCACTATTCAAAACCAAGGGAGTTGTGGAGGGAGTTTTTACTGCTTCGAAAGGAATGACTCTTGACCCGCAAGTATTCAAAAATCGTGGACTGCTCTGGACCTGTGAAGACACTCTGGAGCTCGATGCTGTAGTGTCAGCACATGTCGGGATTGATCCAAATGAGGTTGGACATCTGAAACTAGCCGCGCAAAACTTTGGTGAATGGAACGAACACTCTGTTTCACAAGCGGCTGCACATAGTCTGCGTCATTTCACGTGATGTCTTTCACAAAGCCTACAACAAGAAAGCCAGGTATCTCTCGTTTGTGAAGGAGTAACTGTTCATCCGTGATCGGTCGACCTCTTGATACCTCTGTGATAATCTCTCGAAAGGCCACCATCTTAAGACCGACTGAAAAGGTCTTTTCAAAATAATATGAGAGGGGTCGATGATACGCCACAACACCAGAGTCCCCGTATTTGTAATGAGGTTCGTCTTGGATTGACATGTAATGGCGCATCTTCAGAAAGTAGCCTTCTTTGTCTTTAAATCGCCGCGCAAAGAACAGTGGATGTGGAATGGCAAAGACAAGTCTTCCTCCTACTTTCAAGACTCGACCACATTCCTCGATTGTCCGATCTATCTCCTCGATATCATGGAATCCAAAGGTAGATACGACGCAGTCAATGGATGTGTCAGAAATCTCAGACATGTCAGCAGAGTTGCAGTGAATATATTTCACACCCAAGGGTTCAGATGCCTCGGATGCTCGAGCAATCTCAAGCATCTTCTCAGAGATGTCAACACCTATGACCTCTGCGCCTTTCTTTACAAGTATTCTCGAGAGGTATCCCTGACCGCATGCGAGGTCCAAAATAGATAGACCCCGAACATCTCCAAGGATGTCAAAGATAACTGGGTTGACATATGTCCGATGATATGTGTCGCCTGTATCACCCACAGTCTTGTGATAGTCCTCAGCGACCTCATTCCATGATGCTGGCATGTTACTGACTCACCTCTGATAGCATATGTGAGTTCTGCTCAACTAAAGGTATGGTGCTAATATCTCCATTTTATTAAGGCTTGGAGTGATATATCAGAGTAGGGAGGTTTTCGTATGCGTTTGGTTGCACTTGTAATTTCTGTAATGTTCTTGTCAGGAATTGCTTGTATTGGACCTGTTCAAGGGAGGTTTTCTGCTCAGACAAGCATAACTCTTGAGGAATGGATTACTGGTGGAGGACTGGAGGTGCAATTCTGTTCCTATTTTGGCGGTGATGGTGAGGAATGGTCAAACGACATCTTCTGTTTCACTGATGGGTATGTATTGACCGGGATGACTCGTTCATCAGACCTTTCGGTTGTGAATGCCTACCAAGGGGAATACGGTGGGGGAGGAGATGTATTCATCGTGATGTTGAATTCTGAGTTCCATGTTGAGTTCTACACTTACTTCGGGGGAAGCGGACTTGAGGAACCGATGGCACTTGTAGTAGATCAATATCATAATGTCATAGTTGCAGGAGGTACGAGTTCGGACGACCTTCCACTCCTGAATCCAATACAAGACCAACTGAATGGTTCATCCGATGCATTTCTGGCCATGTTCAATTGGAATGGGACTCTTCTCTTCTCAACATATCTGGGTGGCAGCGGATATGATCGAATAGAGGACATCATCATCAATCAATATGGCGAGTATGTGATCGTTGGACCTACCGAGTCACCAGACTTCCCTATAACCGCGGGTGCATATCAGGAAAGCTTTGGAGGTGGAAACTCTGATATTTTCATCACATCGATCAGTAGTGCAAATCATTCTATCCTCTTCTCAACCTTTTTTGGCAACACAACTGACGATGACGCATGGGCCATCAATCTTAGTGAATCAGGTGACTTAGCCATCGTTGGAATGACAAATGGAGCCTCAATAGCAACCGACTCTGCATACCAGCAGACATATGGAGGAGGTTCCACAGACTGTTTTGTTGCCAAGTTCAATTCAGATTGTTCGTCCCTTTATTGGTCAACATTGCTTGGAGGGGATGGGTGGGAGTTTGGGGATCAGGTGGATTTCGATTTCTACAACAACATCTTCGTGTCAGGATACACCGGTTCATCAGACTTTCCACTAGTAGACCAACTCCAGAACGATACTCCTGGATATGATGCCTTCGTTGCAAAACTGAACGAAGATGGTGATGATATTCTATGGTCAACCTACCTTGGTGGTAATCTTGAAGACCGTTCATACGCTATGGAGGTCCTGGAGAGTGGCGGGATATTGATCACTATGCCTTCAGCATCCACAGATATGCCCACTGTCAATCCGTTTCAAGCCAATAACAGCGGAGGTTCCGATGGGTATATCGCTTTGATTTCTACTTTCAGCAGAAATGTCACATATGCATCATATTTTGGAGGTAGTTCGAACGACTACGTGCTTGGAATGTCTATCAGAGGTAATGGTGACATTGCAGTAATTGGCTATACGAGTTCAGAGGACCTTCCAACACTCAATGCAGTCCAAGACGTTTACGGTGGAGGTATAAGTGACACAATGGTGTGGATTCTTTCTCCTCCACCGATTGCACTCGGGATTTGGGTTCCGTATGACGCTGTGGCTCCTCTTACTCTACTGGCTGTTGTACTAGTCATCGTCTATGTTCTGCTTAATGAAGCTGACAAGGGAAAATGACTGCATCTGAATTCACATATAGATTGATTCTAAAATCAGTGATGGTGAAATAAACAATGTCAGTGAGAGGAATTGGAGGTGTCTTCTTCAGGTCGAAGGACCCGAAGAAACTCCAGAAATGGTATGAAGATAATCTTGGTCTAAAACCCGATGATGAAGGTTACATCTACTTCATGTGGAAAGACCTGAAGGCACCAGGCTATACTCTCTGGGGGCCTTTTCCAGAGGATACGAAGTACTTCGGTGACTCTGGGGCTGATTCTATGATCAACTTCGTTGTGAGTGATATTGAAGTGTTCTTTGAAGAACTGAAGAAGAAAGGTATCAAGGTAGATGAACGCGGGATTGAGACTACCACAGAAGGGAAATTCGCTTGGATTTTCGACCCTGAGGGCAACAAGGTCGAGCTCTGGGAACCACGCAAAGATCGATGAACAGTCTATTCCTTTTCAGACTGTATAGCCTGAAATGCAAGGTGTTTTGCGGCCTCTCTCTTTTTTACAATGTCCTTGGCTTGGGTACGGATTGCTTCGAAATACTCCTTTTTGGCTACTATTGATCTCTCAATGAAGCCAGCAACTGCTTCAGATCTGCTCTTGAATATCTCAAGTTCGACAAGTGCATCAAGGATTTCAACGATGTCTACACTAAGACGTGTCATAACGGATATCTCACGGTGTTTGAGACCGTGTTTCTCTCTCTCGAATTGACCTAGAAGTTCTTCACGAAGGCTCTTCCCATCAGGAATGTTCTCTTGTTTTGACGTTCTCAACACCTCATCCGAAGTTGAGTGATTAGTGGCTTGTTTATAAGGCTTGACGAAGGGCTATGGGTTCTAGGATTTTTTCCTGAATTCATTGAAGCTTGTTTCTTTTGTAGTTGATAAAAGGACCATCATGGCCAGGGATGATAAAGTCCGCCCTATCTATTATCCTCTTGAATGATATCACATGTTCATCGTGAAACTTCTCCACTCGAGCATTGGGAAAGAAGGTTTCAGTGTGATAGTACATCTTGGAAACTATTGAGTCCCCAGCTGCAACAAAGTTCGTCTTCTTGTATTGAATCACGACTGAATGGTCATGATCAGTATGGCCATGAGTATCAATTATCTCCAGTCCCGAGTGCCACTCATCCCCTTCTTTGATGTTGACAGTATCGTTCTCTGCGTCTATTTCTTCGAGCGTCTTCTTGACTAACCTTTCGGGTTGTCCAGCGTAGTAAATCGTTGCTTGTGGAAAGAGGTAGATATTCTCCCAGTGATCACCATGCCAGTGCGTGATGAATATCTCATCGATTTCAGTAGGCATGACTCCGAAGTAATGAAGTTCCGAAACTAAGCGATTTTCTTCATTAGATACTCGAGAGAAGTAGTCCTTCTGACCTTCCCAGCTGGTGTCGATGAGTATCTTCTTTCTATCAGTTTCTACAAGAGTCACAGTCGCGAGGTTTAGAACTCCAAGTTCTCGTTCCAGGTCTCTGAGCTTTGGACCTTCGTGCTGAGAGGTCCAGGCTTCTGGGTCTCGAATCGTGCTGCCTGATCGTACAACCTGCAGTCTATCAACAGAATCCTTCATTGTATCTACCGCCTATCAAGCTAATTCACAGAGAGAGTATATCAGTTTCTACAGACGCACCATTTGGAAGGTCCCTGAAAAAAGAGGAGTAGAAACTTACTCAGAGCTATCTAGACTCTTCTGAATCTCTTCAAGCTCATTGATGAAACGATTAACAGCCTTCTCTAGCTGTTTGGCAGTTTTGGGTGGAGGATTGTTTTGCAGAATGATGGTTAGACTCGGGAGTGTCCTGAAGAGATTGCGAACATATGGTGGGATATCTGGAAACAATGGAAACAGGGGCGGTATGAAACCCAAGCCTATCTTGTCTCGTAGCTCACCACTCTTGTCAATTTGTGTTTTGAGAAATCTCTGACCTGCAGAAGTGAGTTCGTATTTTCGAGTTCTCCCATCCTCCACAGGAACTTCTTGAGTTAATCCATCCTGGAGGAGACTTTTCAGGAGAGGATACATCGACCCAGGTTTTGGTTTCCATCTTCCTCCCATCTCTTCCTCAATTGCGGCTGTGAGTTCAGACCCAGACATAGGACCCTCCTTGAGTTTTTGCAACACACGAAACCGTAGAAATCCCTTGGGGACCTTCGCAGTGTGTTTGATCCACTTTCTCAGAGGTTCAAACTCTTTCCGAAATTCCTTCAGACGCTCCTCAGAGAGGTAGTATCTCTGACCCGTCTTCACAATCGGTGACATGTCAGATAAAAGCGGAGGCCTCATGTGCTCAAGTTCGTCAGGCAATCCAAGCTCCTTCCATGTCAATGCAGTCTCAGGTGTGGTGGCTCCTTTCTCTCGAAAGACTTCTTCCAACCTCCTGAATGGACGGAACATGATTCCTACTATGTACAGAGGCACCTTTATCTCATTCGAATATATCACTAATGATATTTCGTCCGGGTATCGGAGCAAAAAGCATAATAGTATTAACAATAGTTAAAATTAATATACTATTTTGGAGATGGTCTATTGAGATATCGAAAGGTTGGAAAGAGTGGACTGAAAGTAAGCGAGATCTCCCTTGGTTCTTGGCTGACATATGGTGGAACTGTTGACAACGAAACAGCCAAGAAATGCATAGTTCAGGCACTAGACCTCGGAGTCAACTTCATCGACTCAGCTGAAATCTATGCAGGTGGTAAAGCGGAGGAAGTCATTGCACAGTTCTTCAGGGACGAAAATGTGAGTAGAAGAAACCTTGTGATCTCAAGTAAGGTGTTCTGGCCCACTAGCAAGGACATCACAGACTGGGGAAACAGTAGAAAGAATATCATGAACGCTATTGATGATACGCTGCGACGGTTGAATATGGACTACATTGACATTTACTTCCTTCACAGATATGACCACACAACACCAGTAAAGGAAACAGTACTGGCAATGGACGACCTGATTAGAGCTGGGAAAGTCAGACATTGGGGCACATCTGTTTGGACAGCCGCACAGCTCGAACGAGCCAACGCTGTTGCGAAAGAGTTCGGCGCTCACAAACCAATTGTCGAACAGCCTCTCTACAACATGGTCGCCCGTTTCATTGAGGTCGAGATCATGTCTGTGGCAAAGACTCATGGTATGGGATTGACAGTGTTCAGTCCCTTGGGGCAGGGACTTCTCACAGGAAAATATAATGATGGTATACCCGAGGGTAGTCGAGGAGCAACATCGACATGGCTGAATAAGTATCTCACTGAAGAGAATCTGGAGAAGACGAGGAAGCTGAGTGAGCTTGCCTCATCACTGGACATCACTACGGGGCAACTAGCTCTAGCGTGGGTCTTAAGGCGTCCTGAAGTTTCGTCTGCGATTGTTGGTGCAACGAAGCCAGAGCATGTCATCGACAACGTGGCAGCATCAGATGTCAATCTCTCGAAGGATACACTTGAAGGGATTGAGGAGATTCTGGACAACACACCCCAATGGCCCTCCAACTACGCACCAAACATCTACTTTGAGGACAAGATGAGATGACTCACACAAGTAGATTTAGATAATTTCTTGCTGATGATTACTCGTGGGCAGAGCATGGCTCTTGAAGGTGAGAGTTCCACTAGAACCAATCGTCAGATTATACTTGTCTTGATACATTTAGTGAGAGTCGCGATCTTTATCGAGTTTGCAGCACTGATGTGGTATGACTTTCTTACATGGAGTCCGATTCCACCACTTCCTGGAGGCCCACCAGTTGCGCAATTTAGACCACTATTGCCGACAATACTAATGACTGCAGTCGTGATCATTCGAATTCTCATTGCTCGTTCTATTTGGTTCCGTGATGGTAGAAATTTGGCCTATGCTGCGTCAGCGGATGCAGTAGAGATAGGAATCATAATAGCAGTGTGGGGACTACGCCTTGTTTTGTATGGATTTGATGCAGGGGACCTGCTAATCTTAATCATCTTGAGTTTATCCTCCTGTAGTTTGATTCTATGTCTTATTTTCATCTACTGGGAGATGACGATGAAGACATCTCCTGATCAAATTGTTTGAATGGACGGAGATGACTCTGAAAAATAAGACAGAATGAGCAGAGAGTCTGAAACTCACTGCTATTCTGTTCTCAAAGCAATATGTATGCAGCTGCTAGTCCAGCGATGTAAACCAGGTGGAAGATGACTAAAGCCAACTTTGGCACCTTTAGTTCCAATCGTTTCACTACAGCTCCACTTATTGCACAGAGGATGACTGATAGCAGGAACAGTAAGAACATCAGTTCAACAGACATTCTACAATTCAACCTCCTTGTATTGCTTCCACTTCTTGACGAAGTAGTAGGCAAGTCCACTAATGTAGAGTGCGTGAAAAACTACCCAGAAGACATGACCCAAGATGGTCATACTAGCTGCTAGCGAGTTCATAGCAATTCCACAGATGGCGAGTGATACAATCAAGACTGCAAAGAACATCTTGATTGGACTCCTCGGTGTGCCATTAGGGCCAACATAATCTGGCTCTGACACTATCGAGGGAATATATCGGGTAACGAAATATTCATTCATTGTAGTTCACAAGAAACACAACCACATAGAACTACAAAACAGCATGGCAATTCCTTGATTCAATAAATGCATCTGATTTAAGTCAAGGTTATTTTTATTGCATCAACTATTGCAAAAAGGGAAATTCCCTGGTGAAGAACATTGGACCTACTCGACAAGGCACTGTTTCAAGAGCTCAGTAACAATTGTCGCGCATCATTCACAGATCTCAGTAAAAAGTACGATGTTTCTGTCAACACGATAAAGAATAGAGTCGAGGATATGGTAAAGCATGGAATCATTGTGTCTTTCGATGTTCAACTCAAACTTAGTCTGTATAATGCCAGTTTTGCACTGGTCATCCTACGCTTGAAACGACTCTTCACTGAACAGGAGCAGGACGAGATTGGAAATCACCGGTTTATCACTAGTGTGTCAACCGGAATGCAGCTCGATGGCCAAGTAGTTATTGTCTACAGAAACAATGACGAACTCAATGAGGTGATTGAGAGTCTTAGATCTAATGACAATGTGGAAGACTTGGAACTTTTTCAGATGATTCCTCCTCCATCCTCAGCAGCGGGGCTCCCTGTTTCAAAAGAGCTTAATTCATTAAAGAAGATTGATTGGCAGATTCTTCATCAGCTTCGTTGGAATGGTCGTATGCCAATCAAGGACCTGGCAAGGAAGCTAGGCCGCTCAGCACCTACTGTTAGAAAACGTCTTGAATATATGAGAGAACAGGGATTTCTCTACGAAACTATTCTCACGAATATCGGAGTTGTTGAGCAAGGTTTTGTCATTACGTTTGGACTTGAATTTCCTGAAATGACAAATGAAACTCAGCTAGAGATAGATAATGAGATGAGGATACATTTCGAGGACAGCTTCGTTGTGAGTTGGAAGGTTGTTGATAGACCAATCATATTCATGACCTTTCAGGTTGAGAGTGCGGCAGAGGCACAAGAGATACAGGCAAGCCTACTCTCTAGGTTCCCCAAACATCTTACTATCACTCAAGCAATCAGTGGGAAGTGGAAATACTATAGGGACTTTAGAGATCAGATACTTGAAGAACGCTCGAAATAGGCATTGTAGACTTTGGTGTCTGTCTGCGATGCATAGGAGTCCGCCATCGCCCCATAGGCTTCGTAGGCGATTGATCTGTCGTCCTCCTCCTTCACACAATTTCCCTCAACTAACATTCAATGGTCTGAAGTGCCTTTTTCCAACATTGAGCTCCAAGCAGAGTCATGATTAGACATAGTATCAGAGGACCTACATACACCACAGAGAAAGTAACAAAGACCATAGCAACAACCAAAGTGATGATTTCTGAGGCAAGTACATACTGGCTGTATCTTCTTAGGTACTTCACATCCCTGCTCTCGTTTGGAGGATTCTCATAGGTCTGCAATTGACAGTGGAGGGTTCTTGCTTTAGTATTGGCTCTTGAGATCACTGAGTGATACAACTTTTGGAGTGTCAGAACAAAGACGAACATTGACAGGTTGAGAGCTGTAAAACTGTCAACTGTAAGAGAGGCATCAATAGCAGACATACCTTTCAGAAATAGGTAGGTGCACAATACTACTACTGCACTACCGGTCAAGACTACGAAGTTGATTCGACCGAACCATGCCGTGCCTGGACTGAAGATCTTCCTGTCATAGAAGAGGTTGACCTCGGGTTCGAGGATGTTTGTAGTCTTCTTCGATATTCGTTCTCGGAGGACATCGATTACCTTCTGATGCCAGACATACCCGGTTCTTTGTGTGACCAATGTTGAGATTGTCCCCTCACTTCCAGCCAGTGCCACAGCTGCAATTGCTAGAAACAGTGGAAGAGAAACTGAACTCGCAGCCTGTTCAATAGCAAGAGAAACTGCTGAGAACAATAGTGCCATCATAACCATATGGATGTTGAAAGCTTGATACGACTTGTCAATTGCATGTCTGAAGTGGCTCCAGTGTTGATTGTACTCATTCTTCAGAGCATCAAGCTCCCAACGTATCATGTTTCCTTCGGTCATTTTGGAATCAACTTAGCCATTCGCTCCTCAAGGACTTATTAACGCACTTGTAGCCATCAAGGTTTGAGATTCTTCTCGACAGGTCGCAAAAACAAGTTGTCAATCTTTTCGAATTTGAGAGTGAAATTGGGTCCCAAACCCAAGAAGTAAATAATGTAGATGAGCACGAATCTGTCAGTGATAGACTGTGAGTATGCTGTCAGACCTCAAGAGTTGGTTGTGGATCCCCATTTTCTGGGTTATCCTATATTCTGTTTTTCTCCTTCTAGGAATTGGGATTGGTGGAGAATTTGGTCCAATGTCTTATTGGGCAGTTACTCTCATTGGTGTACCAATAACGGTGTCGCCAATTACATACAAGAATCTCGTGGGCGGTGGATGTAGTCTGAAATATCAGATCTGTGCACTGGTCAAAGGCATGTTTGCAGGATTCGTTTTCATGTCACTAACAATGATTGCAGATACGATAGTCTGGGGAAGTCTTGCACCAACTCTGGGATGGAGCCCGATGAATCTCAACATAGCTGAAGCGATGTACTATGTTTGGTTCTTCGGTGGCATCATTGGAGGATTCGGCGCTCGGATTGTAGAAGTTCGTGGATACCAACAGCAGAGAAATATCACAATTGCTGGTTTCGAATAGTTGAAAGGACACGATTTTTCCCAGTCCAGTTGAGGGGTCACCAATGCCAGAAGCCTCAGCTGAGCAATTACACTGGAATCAACTGAGAAAGCAGTTCCTTCTTGACGAAGAGGCTTCAGATTATTACCACGTGGCAAAAACACAGCTGGGTCTACATTCGACTGATTACTGGACGCCCTACCTCTCAGTCTGGGCACGTATTGGAGATTATGACGCAAGGAAGATGTTCGAGGATATCGACAATGGCAGACAGCTTGTCCGAACGCACTCCTTCAGAACTACAGTCCATGTAATGCACACAGACAATCTATCACTTATACTGAGTGCTACAGGACCTCCTCTTTTCAGGGCATTTCGAAATGACAAGTACAGGAAGATGGACCTTAAGAGTGACAAGGAAATCGAGGAAATGCTTGAGCAGGTCAGATCCGCTCTGGAAGATGGCCCACTTCGAACTTCCGAATTGAAGAAAGCAGTACCAAAGGTCGGTGAAAACGTCCGTTCTGCCCTCATCCTACTCATGGCTCAAGGTGAGGTCGTAAGAGCCAAGGCAAAACATGCACGAAGCAATCTCACATCCTATGCCTTACTTGAAAAATGGACACCCAAGTTCAAGCTGGAGATTATTGAGGAAGAGAAGGCCGTATCAGAACTAGTCAAGAAACACATCGAGCTTTTCGGTCCAGTGTCGGTAGAAGACACAGCCTGGTGGTTCAAGCAAGCAAAGACCGCTGTGAAAGAAGCAATCCAAGGCCAGGAAGAAGATGTTGTGATGCTTGAGATAGATGGTACTGAAAAGTACCTATCATTAGCAGACTTGGAAATAGCTTCCTCAATCGACCCACCATCGGACAGCCCTGTCTGGTTTCTACCCTATGAAGACCACTTTCTAAAAGCGTTCATTGACAGGTCTCGTTTCATATCAGAAAAGATCAGCCCCATGATTTCACCACCTGATAGAAGGCACTACTGGCCTTCAAAACTTGATGAACCAAGAGTCATGCCAAGTCCAGGGGTCAGGCAGACTGGCGAGGTGAGACCCACAATATGGCTGAATGGTGTTGTAGTAGGCAGGTGGGAGATTGATGATGAAGGAGGACAGAAGAGAATAGTCACTGACCTCTACTCAAAAGTGACTAAGCGATACCTCGAGAGGATAGAGGAGGTCAGACGCAACCTAGAGGACTTCATGAACAATTCACTGCTACCAATATCAGGCGGCAACTGATTCTTTCAATTATTTATTGTAATATATTCAAAGCTATTAAAAACAGAGACGCATAAATACAGACTCTCTAATGATGCAATACCATTCTTCCGGAGTTAACTCAAATGGGAAAGGGTTTAGCCTTATTCGGACTTATACTGATCATTGTAGCAATTCTCCCCCTATTCATGCCGATGATCGGCCTTGGTCAGTTTGTAGATTACTTCTACATGCTTAACATCTATACATTAACCCTAGCAGGGTATGACTTCTCGGAGCTCATGCTAATCCTCCTAGGATTAGGTGTTATCCTACTAATAGTAGGTGCAGTTAGGTAAATCCACGATTCTGACTAAAAACTCAAGGGGAGAGAAATATCTCCCCCCACTTATTTTTTCTATACCACTCATTAATCAATTCCAATTCGAGCTGCAATCTTGACGATGAGAAATACAACAAATGCCACAATAATGAATGTGATTAGACTGTCTAAAATCGGACCACCTGACAGTACATAATCCACGTCCTCTGGTTGGATGGCTGGATAAACGATTTCGATGAGCGGCATGATTAAACTGTTAACAAGTGCTTCGACAACCTCACCGATGTAGATACCCAAAATAAACGCAACAGCCAGACCAAGGACTTTGTAATTTGAGATGAAAGCAATAAACTCGTTTATCAAACCCTTTGGCTCTGGAGGTTTGGGCGGTGGTGTTAGTAGTTTTCGTATTTCTCGTAGTTCTTCCAACATAGCATCGTTTGACATTCTATCACCCCTAATGAAGTGCCAAGGAAATAGCATCATCTCAAATATGATTCTTTCCAACCTGCACGTAGATTGATATCCTCGAATGTAAGTAGGATTGGTGATGAGTTTCTGGTTCATTCTCTCACTTGTGGGCTTGATTGCAGTTGTCCCACTGCATTTTCTCTCAGTCGAACATGGAAAACTCGATTCGAGATACGGGAAAGAGAGAGGATTCAAGATTGGAGCGACATTAGGCATGGTCTCTGGATGGGGATTCTTTTTGTTTCTATTTGGACTCTGGATTTCACCCCAACCGACGTTTGTGATAATGATTCTTGGAGTCATCCCACCTGGTCTGTCACTCTTCAACGTGATATTAGCCATTGTATTTCTTGCTCCTGGTGCATATCTTGGCGTCAAGGGAGTAACTGAGATGGGACTAAAAGGAGCTGAAACCCATCGAGTAGACAAGGTAATCACCACTGGTATATATTCAAGAGTAAGGCATCCCCAATATTTGGGAGCCATACTGTCACATATTGGAGCTTCATTCCTTCTCTCAGCATTATACTCGATACTTGTGACTCCACTAGTCATTTTGATCAATTACTTCCTCTGCAGAAAAGAGGAAAAAGAACTCCTGAATGAGTTTGGCGATGAATATCAGAAATATCAAACATCTGTTCCTATGTTGATTCCACTTCGAAAATGAGACTGGATTCGTGCAAGAATAGTTTATGATAGGAAATATGGCTGTCTTCCCTAGTTGAGGTATGCATGATGCCGTCTCATCGTCTGTTAGTCACGCTTCTAGTGTTGATATTCTTCTTGGCTCCACTCAGTGGACCATTCGCACAAATAGAGAGTAGTAATGGGGAAACTCCATCTAGTGTTGAAGAAACAGACGGAGTTTCAGGTCTGCAAACAACAAATAGAAGATCAGTCGTAGCAGCCGACCCGATTAGCGGAGTGCTTGACCCTGTAGTTGTTGAGCAATACGGCTACGAAGGAACTGGTCTGCTTAATGCTCGAACAGATTCAGCTTCTAATGACCAGAGCAGCATCCCCATTGATAATGCAACTGGGTGGGTAGGAAGTCAAGCAGAACTAGAGATTTGGAATATGGAAAGACTCTACGCTGAGAACGGAACTTTGGATGATGGCATCCCGGGTACCAATTACCATCCAAGTGCCACAAGCGCATACCCCTATGGTTGGGATCTAGACTGGGATGACCCAAGCTCAGGGCTGCAAAATGTATCTACAACTTATGATGAAGACAACGGGTATCTTGTTCTAGAAAGCAAAGCTGAATTGGCTACACCAGGTGGCTTGGTGGAATACAGACATTGGGATGGGACATATATCTACTGGAATCAGACTATTCATAATGTTCCATATTCGGACAATCTCACTCTGAGTTTCATGTACAATTATGATAGTGGAATAATAGACAATCCGCCCATTGAGGTCGCTGGTTGGTTGTGGTTGGATGTGCTCATAGATGGTGCTTTCGTTGCATATTCTGATCTCATGACAGAGTGTCCTTCACGCAATACATGGTACGAGTTTGTTGTGCCAAATTTGCTGGACCTACCTTCGACATTCAACCTACAAATTGGAATCTCTGTTGAGGCTGTGACTCCTCCCCCAACTGATTATTTTATCACGTACCCTGGTGCAGACTATGATGAAGATAGTGAGCTGGACTACAGTTTGGCTCAAATAAACAGGGTATTCCTGGACAACATTAGCCTTTTGAGTGTGAATCAGCCAAGTTATGACGAGGTCGACCTCACATTCAATGCTGGAGTTTTCAGTACTGCAATTACAGAGTTCTCCAATTATGGTACTGCAGTAATCACAAACCCAAGTTACTGGACGGATAATTATCTTGATGTCGGGGTTTCAGCAAATGTGAGCATTTCATTTGACTATGAAGTGAAACTGCTATCACACCACTTTGGTAACTCCCTTTGGACATCACAGCCAACGAAGCAAGGTGTAGCGTATACAGTTGATGCAGGTGCAAGTGCAGCGTTATCAGCTTTCACCTATGTAGGAAATGAAGGAGTAGCAATCTATGAGAATTTCACGGTTGAAATATCCCTTCCACCGGATTGGGAAAACATCACCATCTTCGATCCATTTCTCAATGATGTGACTGGTCTCTGTACATTTACTCCAGGCTTGCTTGAAATACCAACATCAATCCTAGACAGATTGGGATGGTGGCAAGTGACGCTGGAATCGCCAAACTATGCGGAGTCAGTTACTACTCAGATTGACGATACGGGATGGACTGATAGTTCAATATTCCGTCCAACGAACAAAACTAGAGTTGTAATTACTCTTGGAACTGCTTCTGATACTCCGCTAGTTTCGGACCCTGTCAATGTGACCTGGTATGCACCAGATGATAGCACATGGAGCCAAGACTCACCATCCTCAGGAGTTGGAGGTGTAGTGTACTCAGACCAAAGAACATTAGGAGGGTCTAACACGACAGCTGGTGAATGGAGTGTTGTTGCCGCTTGGACCAATGGGACTGAGGTAGCATATGGAGTAACAACCTATGACATGTACCACACTGCATCTCTTGATGTTCCTGTAGAGTACCAGACGGTTCAGACCGACATTGGTCTAGTAATTTCAAATTTCGTTTACTACACTGATACTGACACATCTGAGTATCTCCTCGATGATTCAGTTACAATAACTGCAAACTGGACAGGATCAATAATACCCTTTACACAGGACCTCGTTAAGAATTGGTGGCGAGGCGAGTTTGATACTTCAGCACTGGAGGGAGGTCAATACATAGTTGTTGTGACAGCATCGAGACCATACTTTGATGACGTTACTACTCAATTCACAGTGGTTGCCACACAAGAAATGACTCTTGAAATTCTGAATGCTGGAGCAACACCAATTGAACGGGGACTGAATGAAGTATTCACGGTTCAAATGGACTATGAATTGCTGAATGGAACAGGAATCTCCGGAGCTATGCTCTATGTAGATTACTCTGGGCCTGGAGGCGGACTATCTTGGTCTAACTTCAATGACAACAATAATGGTCATTACTCAGTAGACATTATTTGTGACATCGCAGTGACGTATTCTGTCACAATTACCTTGAACAAGACCTACTATCAAAGTGCTTCTGATTCATTTACTCTAGTCATAGGTGAAACAGGAACAGAACTTGAGTTGATCAACGGAACATCAGGTGTGGTAAACTATGGAGAGAGCTACAGACTAGTGGTTGAATATCGAAATAGCACTGGATTTGGACTTCCAGGAGCGGATTTAGACGTTGTATCTATCAACCCTGCGACAGGATTGACTAACACCAGCTTCACGCCCATCAGTGGAGGATTTTATGAAATCACTTTCACACCGACGACCACAGGAACCTTCTCAATAACCATCAGTGCAAGTCTTTTCAATCATGAAACTAAGTTCACAACTTTTACACTGACAGGTGTTGTAATTCCGACAATCCTGACCTCAATTCCTTCAAGTGCAACAGTTGCGGTGAATGAGAGTTACATTGTTCAATTGCTCTTTCAAGATGAAGGATCCAATCCGATTAATGCAGCAAACATCACGCTGATAGAAACACCATCTGGAATAATCATTTCTGAGGCTATCCCTGTAGGTAACGGTTTGTTCAATATTACACTTCGATCATCAGAGATGGATGTCTACAATCTACTCTTCAGGGCTTCTGCAAACAACTATCAGAGCTCTATTGTTGGATTCACACTTTCAGTGACCGCACTACAGACCAATCTGGAAATACAGAATCCAGGGACAGTTTTCGAAAATGGTCTCAATGAAGTTTTCACTCTTCAGTTGAGTTACCAACTCTTTAATGGTACTGGTGTGCCAGGAGCGTCATCTTCAATTATATTCTCAGGCCCGCAAGAAGGCCTTTCTTGGACTAATTTCACTGACTATAACAATGGGTCATACTCAATGGACATTACATGTAACGTGTCAGCGATATATGGAATATCTGTCACTCTATCAAAGAGTTACTACTACAATGCATCAGATTCTTTCACCCTGATTATTGGCGAAACAGGTAGTGAACTCCAGATTCTAAATGGTACTGCGGATGTTGTGTTATTTGGTAACAGCTACCTACTAGTTGTCGAGTATAGAAACAGTTCCGGATCAGGTCTGACTGGTGCCGATTTGCAGGTCGTCCAGATAACTCCAGAAGTTGGACTCAGTCACTCCAACTTTTCTCATATAACTGATGGATTTTATCAAATAACTCTGACACCCACTGCAGCTGGGTCTTTCTCAGTCGTTATCAGAGCAAGCATCTTGAATCATGTAACACAATATGCAACATTTACTCTGACTGCAGCAGGGATTCCAACTATTCTCACAGCATTGTCATCAAGTGCGACTATTGCGTTGGACCAGAACATCACTGTGCAATTCAGTTTTCAGGATGAAAGTCTGAATCCGATAGACCTCGCAACGGTTGTAGTAGTAAATCCCCCAGCTGGCATCTTGATATCTAATGTTACACCCATTGGTGGCGGGCTCTATAACTTCACACTCACTCCTCAAGGGATAGGAAGCTATGACTTACTCTTTAGGGCTTCTGCAGACAACTACCAGAGTTCGAGTGCAGCTTTTACACTGTCAGCCACTGAGATACCTACGATTCTAGAGTTTGAAGGAGATGTTTCGTCCGCTCAAGCAAAGTTTCAAGATTCATACGAATTGATTGTCTATTACTGCAGAGCTGACACTCCAGCACTAGAAAATGTTGATGGAGCAAGTCTTACTGTTCTTGTTCAGAGCTCAGGGCTTGTTGTTGACATATCTGAACATGTCGGATACTATGTGATCACAATCACAGGCGAAGCAATTGGATCATGGTCTCTCACAATCTCTGCGGAAAAAACTGACCACCGTCTAGCAACCAAGCAGTTCCTATTCCAGGTGGAAGAGATACCACTAACAATTGAAGTTCTAGATGGGTTACAGGGACCTGAGGGATTTCCAATCAGTTTCAGAGTAAAACTCACAGAAACTGAGACTGGAGATCCGGTCACTGGAGCTACAGTCTACTATGACATTCAATTGTTAGATGGTTTGCCATATGGAAACCGAGAGAGTATGATTGAGTCTTCTTCTGAGCCAGGAGTATACACTGCTTCGCTTACTATGCCTTCAGCTGACGAAACTTATTTCATTGTGATCGGATGCAACATTGCCAATTTTGTGTTAGACGACCCCCTCCCTATACAATTGTTGCCAAGACGAGATATCACCACGATGATCTACATGACAGTCAGGGACAATTCTTACGTCTTTATTGGTCTGGGTGCCATTGGGATTGGTCTTGTCTATAGGAGAAGTGCAAGAAAACGACGTATTAGACAAAACAAGGTTACACTCGCAGTAAAACGGCGATTTGATGATGTGAGAAACCTTCTCGGGGTAATCGTACTTCACAAGGACAGTGGTCTACCAATCTATTCTAAGATTCTCAGAGAGGGTTTGGAAGAGGCTGTGATTTCAGCCTTTATCACTGCAATCACAAGTTTCAGAGGCGAGTTTGATATTGAAACCTCGACTGAAGAATGGGGACTGATTCCAATTTCAGATATCATCAGAGTGATTTCTACTAACCGATTGATCTGCGCTTTCATCACAACTGGTAATCCATCCCCCGACCAACGTGAGCGTATGATCAAGTTCGCAAAAACTGTTGGATTCATCTTCGATGACACAATGGAGGAGGTTCCAATAGTCGTCCTAGATCGTCACACAACTATGCAGTTTGACTCACTGTTCGATGACCTCCTTGACGGTGCTCTTCTGCGAACCTACAAGCTTGATGACGAGAAGAAGTTCCCGACATCTACATGTGCTGATGAGAGAATTGCTCGGAAGCATGGAGAAGAGTTCAAACTTGAAGAGTTGGCGTCAGAGATAGCGGGATGTGGACTCGAAGAGGGCCGCGTCTATCAGGCTATCATGAAGGCACTCGACAACCACCTCCTCATTTCAACGGAGGAGTCCCCCTTCAAGACAGAGATAATCAGAGCTCCCGAACCTGTTGAGGAAGAAAGCTAAAGATTTTGTTGGTGAGAGGAAAGACCTCTCACCAAATATTGTCTACTCGAGATTCCTGACTAGATAGTAGTCTACAATCTTTTTCTTCCTGATTAGTGGAACAACGATGATGAGTAAAACTACAATCAATGTCACTAGTATTGCTGTCCAGAAGATTATTGGTATTGCAGGCCACTTGAACGCTATGCCTGGTGCCGCCCACACAACGACGAGTGCGTAAGCTAAGTCTCTACGAAGCACAAGCATGAGTGAAACAAGTAATAGTGCAACGACCAGCACCAGTGCAGTCCAAATGTGTTGAATACCATCTGCAAATGTGAAGTATGTATTCAGAACTGAAGCGGTGTTGGCTATTGTTGCCAATGAAATCCAACCCAAGTACACACTCACCGGAAGATGGACTGCAAGCTTCTCCATCCTAGGTACTTCCTTGACTCCGATCTCGAGTCGGACATACGTGATGAGCAGCACAATCAGAAGACCTACTATCAATGGTTCAGTCCACACAAGCAGTGGTTCATTTCCAAATGAATAGTGGAATACTAGCAACCATACAACGTTAAAGACTGCACCAAGTAGGTACAGATATCCTATCTTACCGAGATATTCTGCTTCAACCTGACTGGATTTGCTTTGATAATAGATGAAAACTATCAGTAGTATGTAGATAATCCCCCAGATGCCAAAGACGTAACCTAGGGGAGTAAAGTAGTTCAAGAAGTTATCAGCCACTTCACCAGTTGTAACACCATTGAATGGCAAGATGTTCGCAAGCATGTTCATGATTATTGTTAATGCTACTGCGACGACGTTTATGATTTGGAATGTCCTGTAATTTGTTGACATGAAAACTCCCAAACAGGTTCACTATAGTGAATTTATAAATGTGCCTATTTGGTTCTTTCTTGTCTTTTATGGTATTTTCGCTCTCCAGTATGAATATTAACGTGGGACTGTATCATCTGGGATATGGAAGAACTGTCCAAGCTGCTCTTTGAGCTTTCCAATGAGGACCGCTTGAGTATTCTGAGAATCTTAAGTGGGAAACCGACAAAGCTTACGAAGATTTCATCTGAGCTTGACCTTACAGTTCAGGAAACATCAAGACATCTGTCAAGGATGTCAAAAGCGGGGCTGATCAGGAAGGGTTCAGATGGAGCGTATTCAACCACTCCTTATGGATTTCAGTTACTTGGTGCCCTGCCTTCATTCTCATTCTTCATAGGAAACAAGGACTACTTCATGACTCATACTGTTACGAGCTTGCCCAAGAAGTTCATCAGTAGGATTGGAGAGCTAGAACATGCTGAATATGTTGAAAATGCAGTTGTCCTTTTTCAACACGTAGACAGTCTCATCTCAAGAGCGAAGAAGTATGTTTGGATTATGTCGGACCAAGCTCTTTCGAGCACATTCTCCTTACTCGAAGAGAGTTTGGAGAGAGGTGTTGAGTTTAAAGTTATTTTGCCAGCAGACATTGAAGTACCCAGTATTCCTGAGGACATGCTTCCTGATTTCAGTAAATTTAGAGGAACTCTGATGCAACCTAGGCATCTTGGGAAAGTAAAGCATGTTGTGATATTGTCAGATTCTGAAGCTATACTCTCCTTTCCTGATCTTGATGGTCGACTTGACTACATTGGTTTTAGATTGGATGACGACATTGGACATCAACTATGTAAGGATATGTTTCTATACTATTGGGAAGACGCAGTACCAGTGTAGTTTGAATAATCATCAGGCCGACTTCGTTTTCTCCCAGTCTTTCCTGATCGCTGCAAGATGTCCAGTGTGATAGTTCAGATGGGTGAATCCATTCGCTAGCACTTCCCTACAGGACATCCCTACAAAGAACGAGGGTGCTGTCCCCTCTTCAATCACTCTATCAAAGTCTTCTGGCTTTGCTTTTCGAGCCCATTCAAGCATGTTTGATTCAGTAGCGTCAAAGTATTGTTGAATCTCAGATAATGGGGTTTCAGCCCAATCCCCAGACGTTCCTGGCCTATACAGCTCGAACATCTGCGGATTCATTGGAGGCCCCTGCCCTATCAACATATTCACTGAGAAGTCATAGATAGCCGCTTGGTGAGCAAGAATCCATCCATAAGCAGACATTCCAGATCTTGGACGATATGAGAGGTCACATCCTACTTTAGAGAGAAGCTGAATCTCCATGTTACGCCACTTTCTTACACTCTTTGCAGCAAGCTCGATATCCTGAATGTTACTCATGATGACCACACGGTACTCTGTACTATCATCTTTTTAGAATTAGCATCAAAGAAAAAGGTGGGAGCGGTGAACCGCTCCCGGTTTCAATTACTTCACTTTCCTCTCATTATTTATTCTCACACATACAACTGAGATCGCGACCACACCAAGAACACCAACAACAACTGAAGAACCAATTAGACCGAATATGTAGGCGCTTGCAGAAAATGGTGTAGTCATCGGAAATACTGAGAAGATTGGGTCGTGAGTGATTGAGTAGCCATCCCAGTTTGCATAGCACGACGCGTAGTAGGAGGTTGGCCAGAATGCATAGTCACTGACTGCAGATGTCAGTTCATTTGCAGTCGTACGTACTCCACCATAGTAGGCATAGAAGTACATAGGCATGAAGATAGTTCCAACATCGTAGGTACCTCCATCCTTACCCCAGACATAGGTCCCTCCAAACTCTACAGTCGAACGAAGAGTCTGCTGCTCAGAGAACCGGATGAATCCATCGACGACCTCGGTTGTTTCAAGGGCATCAGTGGGGGCAGCAGTGAAATCCACTGGTTCTGTTGAGTCGGTGGTGGGCGGCATTTCTTCGTATCCTGTTCCATTGATACCAATTGGGTCGGTCGGGTCTCCAGGCACAGGTTCAATAGGCACCTCAGGAACAATCGTGAAAATGGAGAATGAACTCCAATAGTTCAGAGTAAGTCCAAGACCTTCCAGCTCTTCAGGGATGAGGCCAGTAACAGGATCAATAAAGTCTCCAACAAACTGGTCAATTTTGATGACCGCAGCAGTATTTGTAGTTTCAAACCTGAATGTGAATTCGACAGCTTCTATGTTTACGGGAACAGAGTCTTGGTCAACAGGGTCAATAGGTGGCCAGATATCGTAGAAGCAGATATTGACTGGATAGTATTCCACAAGAGTCCCATCGATGTCAACTATTTCAACACTCCACTCAATCTGGTTGTTCTCATTGATATAGGGTGTGACGACATCTCCAACTCTTGCGTTATCAGCATAGAAATCATAGACGAGTTCAGATGCTGTCCGATTCAGTTCTGTACTAACCCAATCGACAACACCGTCCCCGTTCCAGTCATATTCAACCTCATCGTATACCAGATCCATTATTCCATTGTCATTCTTGTCATTGAACACGCTGAGACCAGAGAAGTAGTGTTGCATCCACTCTTC
>JBHLRZ010000036.1:0-27603 GCA_048882045.1 Candidatus Thorarchaeota archaeon
CTCCCAGATTCAACTCTGTTAGACCTCTTGGCCATCTCCGACTGTCGAAAGAATATAAAGTGAGAAATGTACAAGGTTCAAACGCAAATAACTTGTCTAGAGCTGGGAGGAATAAGTCGATTCAGATGGATGCATGACTTTTAGGTTGATAACATGTGGATTATCGACCATGACGCTCAGACTTGTATAGGAAAACTCTGTGGGCGCCGCTATGGCGCTCACACCATTTACTCATTCTTGTGAGATATCTCCCCAACGATGACACCGTATGAAATGGTCTGGCATGACCTCTCGATATTCGGGGACTTTTTCCTTGCAGACATCGATGCAATACTGACACCGAGGATGGAATGCACAGCCACTTGGAACGTCACAGAGGTCGGGAGAGTCTCCAGGTATACCTCGTAGTCTAGGTTTCTTGCCTTGCTTCATCTGCATCATTGCAATGGTTGGATAGCTTGACATCAATCCCATCGTATAGGGGTGTTGTGGCTCATGGAATATTCTGACAGCGTTTCCATATTCCACGATTTTTCCTGCATACATGATGGCTACTCGATCGGCCATCTCAGCTATGACTCCTGCATCGTGGCTAATCAAGAGAAGTGATACATCGAATTCGTCTCTGATCATCTTCAAGACATTCATTATCTGTCTCTGTACTGTGACATCGAGTGCTGATGTTGGCTCGTCTGCAATGACGAGATACGGTCCAGCAATCAAGGCCATCGCAATGAGTATACGTTGACTTTCGCCACCACTGAAACTACTTGGATCCATCACAAATCTCAGTCCCGCATCAGCCAGTTGCACAAGTCCCAAAAATTCTAGGACTTTCCTTTTGAGTTCAATCAAGCGGATATCTTCTTCGTGGATTTCAACAGGTTCAGCTGTCTGAAAACCAATACTATGTTGAGGATTCAACGCATGACCCAAACCCTGAGGGATGAGTGAGATCTCTTGACCTCGGATCCTTTGGAGATCCTCTTCACTCATCGAAGTTATTTCCTCGCCTCTGAAGATAACAGTTCCCTGGACTCCGGCCCTTTCAACAGCACCTTCTTCGAAGGCTTTCCTTAGTGTAGGGTCGTTTGATGCTCCAGCTGCGAAACGAGCAACCTTCTCAAACAATCCTATAATAGCTAAAGCCATACTGCTCTTTCCTGATCCACTCTCACCAAGGAGACCAGCACACTCCCCCTCTCTGATCTCTAGTGAAACGTCATCCACTGCTCGAACCAATCCCTTCTTGGAGGGATAGTATGCTCTCAAGTTCTTCAGGATGAGCAATGGATCGCCTTTGGCCATACTGACACCAACAAGGTGTGTTTCTATTTCACTAATAAAGCGTATTGAAAGAGCACTATTACTCGACGTATTTCTCTACCATGCACCTTCTGTTATCTCAAAGGACCTGAGGACTAGATACATGATACCTGCTGTGAAAACACATATTGCAACGAATCCCAAGAGAAATGCAGGTGCGGAGAGTTCGTTCCAAAAGACCATTGGTCCATAAATATCAGTGAATGAAGTTGCGCCTGTCAAATCACCAATGAACACGAGGAAATAAGGCATAATGATGAAAAGGGCTAAAGCGCTGAAAATGTAGAGTGCCCTTTTTCGCCAAACACTACCTGATTCAATTCCTACAGGTTGTTCAACCTCAGATTTTACTTCAATCTCATCATCCAATTTGGTTGCTTCTCCTACATCTTTCTTTTGCGCCCGTTTTATAAGCCTACTGTCATGATATCGATCAGCCTTATGCTTCCACCATTGTTTGAATCCTTCCCAAGAAACATCACTAGTACGGTCCAAGAGACTATCCATGATAATGAATGTGATCAGACCAATCATGATTCCCCCCAGAACTCCTGGAAACAGACCAAAGAATCGAATAACATTGTGTGCCGCCAATCCGACCCTTAATGCTACAAGTCCTGAAACGAGATTAATTCGATTATTAACAAGACTATTCCTTGTATGAAGATAGTATGATCCCGCCATCATTATGAAAAGAAAGAACGAAATTGCATCAATGAGAAACCAGACACCCCACCATTCACTTTGTAACACTCCTCGTACAAATGGATTGTATTCGAATTCAGCACCTATAGATCGGAACAGAAAAACTGTGAAAGTTGCATCGATAAAGCCAACTGGTGTGAGTAACAGGACAAGATTTCGAACCCAGGGCTCATCCAGCCATAATGTAAACATCTGATGAGAAGTCATTGACGATAGTCTACTTGTCTTATCCGTGGTCTGCATTGCTGAAAGCACCTCGGGAGAAATCCCTAATATTCGTGCTATAAGATTTTCCAACTAGGCCAAGAATTGCGAAAAATAAGAAGAGAGACCGAGGAAAAAACCTCGGTCTGTATTATTCTATAGTGTCACTTACTATCACTTACTTCAAGCTGTCTTGTAGTAGTGATAGAAGTATGGTTGATGCATTGGGTTGTATGCCCAGTATCCGAACATGTTGGACCTTTCTACGTGGAAGTTCGCACCCTGGTAACCCCAGAGATAGGCGCATTGATCTACAATTGCTGCCTGAATGTTCTCGTAGAGTGTGATTCTTTCAGCATTGTCTTGTGACTGAGCTGCATCATCAATCCAACCATCTACTGTTGCGTCATCCCATAGAACTCCACCTTCACCATAAGAACCAACTAGACCAACCCTGTTCGGGAAGGTTCCAGTACTCTTGACGAATGGTGCTGCGTAGTTGTCGGGATCTGCATAGTCAGGAGCCCAACCGAGCCAGAAGATCGGAAGTTGCTTGTTCCTGACCTGGAACAGATAGCTGGCCCATTCAAGACCATATACGTCGATTGTAAGTGGTGATGATGGGTCTGTAGAAGCTGGATCGGCAATGATGTTCTCAATCGCCTGCTTCACCAGAAGACCTGCTGCCTCACGAGCGGTGTTACCCTCGTTGTAGTAGATGTTCAGCTCGTATGAGTTGTTCGCCCATACAGCATCTAGTCCTGCAGCCATAGCCAAGTTCCACTCAGCGACAGCCTCAGTCATGTCCTGTGAGAACATGAATAGATCGTCGTCATGAGCAAACATTCCCTGTGGAATCGGACCTTGTAGTTGTACACCCAATCCATTCAAGACGTTGTCTATGAGTGCGTCATAGTCGAACGCCCAAGAAATGGCCTTTCTTAGGTTGAAGCTCGTGAATGGACTCTGTCTGAACTCGTTTGACACGTTCAGGTATGGATTCATGTTGAATCCAAGGAACATAACTGAGAAAGTTGGTGTGCCTGCCCAGACCTTGAGGTCAGGGTTGATGCTCTGGAGTGTACCGTCACCAATGGTGGTTACGTTGTTCCAGACGTCATAGGCATGTGTCGCTGGCCAGTAACAAGCATCTGTGGTTCCAGCCTGAATGTTCAAGATTCTGCTGTTTACATCAGCGTTCTTCTTGATTGTAACATCAGTGATAGAACCATAGAATGGATTAATGGCCTTTGCGGCTGACTCTCTCCAGTAGTCGTCGTTTCTTGTCAGTTCGATTCTGTCATCCTGGACCCATTGAACCAGTTTGTATGGACCAGTTCCAATGCCTTCCTCATTCAAGGTTGTATCTTCACTCTCTGGTGACATACCTCCATGCTGCATGAACCAAGTTGGGCTTATCATAGCACCAACCTCATAGGTCAAAGCTGCAATGAATGGTGTGAATGGATAGGCTAAGTGGATTTCGACTTCGAACTCACTGTTAACAACAACTGCACTTACATTCTCCTGCCAGTTTGCCCAAGCAGCGATGTGCTCAGGACTACCATCTCCGTAGGTGTAGACAGCATCCTCTACAGCTGCGCCGCCTAGGATTGGTTCGGCAATCATCCATACTGGACCCCAACCGTCATCCCAGCCACGTCCTAGCATTCGCCAGACGTTATCCCGGACACAGGATGCGTTGAATTCGGTGCCATCATGGAATGTGACGCCTTGTCGGAGTGTGAATGTGTAGGTCAAACCATCTGCTGAAATTGCTACGCTTTCGGCGAGCAACGGTTCAGTAGGTTCTGTATTTGCAGAGTCCCAAGGATACGTGAACAACGTTTCATAGATGTTGTAATGTATCCATGAACCAGCTGACTCGTAATTCTTGTGTGGATCCATGTACTCTGGAAGAGCAATTGTTTCCCATATTATGGATTGATCTTCGGCGAGTACAACGCCTGGTGGTGCTAGAAAAATGTATGCTCCAGCAGCACCAATCACCACGACGATTACGACAACAGCTATTAATTGATTTCTCTCCATGTCATTCATCTCGTGTTTTCAAGTTGCGCTTGAACGATCCAAAGAATAGATCGTAACAACAAACTAGGCTTCAAGAAAATTAGCTATTTTCAAACAGCCCAGAATCGCTATTATTCCTCTCCCATGAATCTGAGACTAATATAGCTTACGTATTGACTTGGTTGTCATATTTTGAGCTGTTAACAACCAAAAGCTTAAGTATCGAACACAATCCGCAGGACTAAGATTCCGAAAGTAGATTCCTATGCATCTAGATTTGACAAAACCGAGGATTCCATAATGAGACTCAGAGATTTTATCCTTCGAAGGATTATATTAGCCATTCCAGTTGTCTTTGGTGTTTTGACAATAACATGGTTCCTCTCGTATATAGTTGGTGACCCCTTAGCTATGTATGTGACTGAGAGAACCCCTGATTCTGCAATCCCGGGTATTATTCGTGCCCGTGGTTTGGATCAACCTCCAGTGGTTCAATATTTCTTATATTTGTCCAGTCTGTTTCAAGGTGATTGGGGTGTTAGCACATCCACAGGTGCCGACCAACCAGTTCTGAGTGTTCTAGCTAGATTGTTCCCTGCCACAATTGAGTTGTCAATCGTTGCAATGATATTCGCTATAGTACTTGGAATCCCACTAGGAATCATATCAGCAACAAAGAAGGATAAGGCTGCTGATCACGTAACTCGAGTATTCGCACTCACAGGTGTTTCGATGCCAATCTTCTGGTTTGGATTGATGCTCAAGTACATCTTCTTCTATCAGTTTTCTGTATGGGACTTGCCGTACCTCCCAGGTGGAGATAGATACAACATACGGAGGTTCGATTATCAACCCACTACAGGATTCCTTTTGATCGATTCACTGGTCTTTGAACAAAATCCATACTTGTTTACTGATGCTTTAGTCCACCTAATAATGCCTGGATTTTGTTTAGGCTATATCACTTTAGCCATTATCACTAGGATGATGCGCTCTAGTATGTTGGAAGTAATCAAAGAAGATTATATCACACTAGCAAAATCAAAAGGACTCTCAGAGAGGATCGTAATCTATAGGCACGCATTGAGGAATGCATTGATTCCAACCGTAACAGTGATCGGTCTTGCGTTTGGCGGTCTCATAACTGGAGCTGTGCTGACAGAAACAATCTTCAACTGGCCAGGGTTGGGTCGCTGGGCTGTGGGTTCAATTCTCAACTCAGATCTAGCTGCAATTAACGGATTCACCCTGCTGGTCGCTTTCATATTCGTAACTGCGAATTTCGTTGTTGATATGATATATGGAGTGCTAGATCCACGAATACGGTTTGGCTGATTGGATGGTGTCGAGAAATGGAAACAAAAACTCAAATTGAAAATGGCAACGGAACTACAATCAAATTCCTAAGTATTGTTCAGATCATCTTTGTAATGGCCAATCTTCTATTTGGTGGACTCGTCGTCTTTGGAAGCTTTGCTTACACAATCCAGGGATGGCTAGGAGTAGACATCATGCCTCCAGCATTCCTTGGTGCTTGGATGATACAGAGTCTCATAATACTTGTTTTCTCTGTTTTTCTTCTAAGAGCCAATCAAGGAGTCATGGAACAACTACCTGATGCATTTGGAACCTCCTTCTATTTGTATATCATCTTGTCAGTAGTATATGCAACTATGGGTACAATAGGACTAATATTCCTCATCGGAATAGCATTTCAGCTGCTTCTATTGTTCTTGCCGGGTGTCAGATATTACTGGTTAGAAGAGTTTGTCGAAGATACCAAACCTCGAGTCAAGGAAACTCGTTTCACATTACACCTCATTCGGAGGAGTCCACTGGTTGTGGTTGGTATCGCTATCATCGTATTCATGTGCGGAGTTGCTATCACCGCTCCTTGGACTACAACTTATGGTGGAACTGACATGGTGTTTGCAGATGCTAGACTTCCACCTGGTGCAGCAAGTCATGATATCAAACAAAACTATGAATATATGCTTGAGGATGTTCACCTTGATCCTCTAATCATGCCTGATGATTATGCTGCAGAGGTTGAGATAACTGATTCCTATCTAGAAACGATTGAAATACCGAACTTATTCATTGGAGTGTCAGATTTAAACACAGGTTCTGATGCTGTGTCTGTCAATATTACCTTCAGAATCTATAGTCTCACACTCAATGAATATAACGCGTTGACTGAGTCTGAGCGTCTCTCTTACCTATATGCAAATAGATCAGTTGTTGATGATAATCTCTTATCGTATATCCCACTCCCTAATGAAGAAGGTGTATATGTTTGGGAGCTTCAATTCTCTGCGCCGTATAAGAACAGTGTATGGTCTGCAAATACGCGCGTTGTCATATCATACTTCAGCATCTATCCCATTCACATTTGGGGGACTGACAACTATGGTGGTGACATATATAGCAGGATAATTTGGGGCTCACAGGAAGACCTGAGAATAGCTCTTAGTGTCGTTCTAGTCGCAGTATCTTTAGGTGCTGTTATTGGTGCTGCCTCAGGGTATTTTGGTGGAAAACTGGATGAACTAGTTATGCGTGTCACTGACATCTTTTTTGCATTCCCAGGTCTTGTGTTGGCAATGGCAATTGTAATGGCAATTGGTGTACGAAGCTTAAGCACGATTAGCATTGCACTCATGATCACTTGGTGGCCTACATATGCTCGACTTGTGAGAGGACAAGTTCTTTCAGAACGTGAAAAGCTGTATATTGAAGCTGCAAGATCGTCTGGTGCTAGTGACACCCGAATTCTGTTCAGTCACATACTCCCCAACACGATACAGCCAGTCATTGTTCAGGCCACAATGGACATTGGGTCAGTATTACTGGTTGCTGCCGGTCTGGCCTTCATTGGGTTCGGACCTCCAATTGGAACTGCTGAGTGGGGAATGATGATTGCGAGAGGGCAAGAATTCATTCTCAGCGCACCTTGGATGACACTCTATCCAGGATTAGCGATTCTCGTAACAGCTCTTGCATTCAATCTTGTTGGCGATGGAATTAGGGACATCATGGACCCGAAGTTGAGACGGAGATGATACAATGGCTATCGATGAACTAGTAATGCATGTAAAGGACCTATATGTCAACTTCTACACCTATGAGGGTGTGGTGAGGGCACTCGACGGCGTGGAGATGTTCCTTCGACGTGGTGACACAATGGGTGTGGTGGGCGAGACTGGTTGTGGCAAGAGTGTCACAGCCAAGTCGATCCTCCGACTCGTTGAGGCACCAGGCAAGATCGAGAGTGGGCAAATCATCTTCTACGATCAAGACTTCAGAACAAAGGAAACAGAAGAATTGGACCTAGTGAAGCTTCAATCTGAAGAGATGCTTGAGATACGAGGAAACAAGATTTCAATTGTATTCCAAGACCCTGCAACCTATCCCAATCCTGTCTTTCGAATTGGAGATCAGATTGCAGAAGTAATCGAACTTCATCAGGATCTCACCAAAGATGTCCTTTATATGAAGATTGCAAAACTGGAGTTTACTCTTTCTCATGACACCTCTAATGAAGACAGAGCTGAGATTGAGAAAAAGATTGCATATTATCGTGACCAGCTCGACGACCCTCCTGAGCCAGATAAGAAATCACTCAAAGAAGCAGCCAAGCTGAAGGCTATAGAGATGCTTCGATTGGTACGGATGCCGGCTCCTGAGCAAGTTGTGAACCAGTATCCACATGAACTGTCAGGTGGTATGCGACAGAGAGCTCTTATAGCTATGTCATTAGCCTGCAATCCAAGTATCTTGATTTGTGATGAGGCAACCACAGCTTTGGATGTTACGGTGCAAGCCCAGGTTCTGAAGTTGCTCAATCAGTTGAAGGAGGAAATTGGCACCTCGATTATTGTCATAACTCACGATATGGGTGTTGTTGCAGAAACCTGTAACTGGGTCAATGTGATGTATGCTGGTACAACTGTCGAATCATGTGCCACTAATCGGTTGTTTGCAAAACCACTTCATCCTTACACAGATGGTCTACTTACTGCAGTACCCAAACTCCATGAAGAGAAGGAACGACTGCCGCAGATTCGGGGTTCAGTTCCGAATCTCATTACGCCTCCAACAGGATGTCGTTTTCATCCAAGATGCGATTACGCGACTGATATTTGCAAACAGGAGAAACCACTTCTCAGAGAACTTGATCCCGGACATTGGGTTGCTTGTCATAACCCATTGAACAGCAAGGGAGGTTCATAGAATGACAGACACATTAATACGAACTGAAAACCTCAAGAAACACTTTCCACTAACTGGCGGAGTTTTCCGGAAAGTAATAGGAAAGGTGCATGCTGTTGATGGTGTTAATCTTGAAATCAAGAAGGGCGAAACACTTGGTGTTGTTGGTGAGAGTGGATGTGGTAAGACGACACTTGGCCGAACAATACTCAAGCTGATCGATGCTACGAGTGGTAAAATCTACTTTGGAAACGATGACATTACTAAACTCAAAGGACGAGCACTCAGAAAGGTTCGATTCAATATGCAGATTGTATTCCAGGATCCGATGGCTTCTCTCGACCCGCGAGTCACCATCAAAAACTCGATTGGAGAGCCTCTTGTTGTTAACGGAGTAGCCAAGGGACGTAGGATGCGAGCAATCGTTCTAGACCTCCTGGAAAAAGTTGGTCTGACTGAGGCACACCTCAATCGTTTCCCACACGAGTTCTCAGGTGGGCAACGCCAGCGTATCTGTATTGCTAGAGCATTGGCACTCAATCCCAAATTTGTGGTTATGGATGAACCAACATCAAGTACTGATGTGTCTGTTCAGGCCCAGACTCTGAATCTGATGAAGGACCTACAGGATGAGTTTGACTTAACATACATGTTCATCTCTCACAACCTATCAGTTGTGAAACACATGAGTGACAGACTGGCCGTTATGTATCTGGGTAAAGTTGTTGAAACAACTCCGTATGACATCTTCAGGAAGTCACTCCACCCCTATACATTCGCTCTTGTTTCAGCAGTGCCAATTCCTGACCCTAGGTTCTCAGGAAGGGCTCAGATTCTGTCAGGTGAAGTACCAAGTCCAATTAGTCCACCCCCTGGTTGTAGATTCTATCCAAGGTGCATCTTTGCTCAGGATATCTGTAAGACCCAGGATCCCGAGCTTCGAGATATTGGTGGCGGACACTTGGTTGCATGTCACTTTGCTGGAGAGCTGGACTTTGGAAAGAGTGCTCAGATGGAGTATGCAGACTCTGTCAATGGCACATTGGCATAGATTTGTAAACAGCAATTGATTAAAGAACGCAGCTACCTACCCCAGAGTGTGAGTCAGATGAGTGATGAATTCGATGATCTTGGAGAGGACCAGGAAGAAGAGATTGATTGGATGGAGTATGCTTCACAACAGGAAGAGGCTGCACTCCGTTCGTTGGATGGTACTGATTATGCCGCTCTTTTCGTAGCGTCTCTTCAAACTATATTCTTACCTCTAATTATACTCATTATACTTCTAATAACAGTGAACTTTCTGCTTCAAGCTCTTGTGCCGGTGGGATAGTAATGAGCAGGACCAAACTACTTCTACAGACCTGGGTTATTGCTAGTGTTCTTGCCTTCATTAATCTCATCATTGCATTGATTATTCATATCGCTACAACGACAAACTTTGACTTCTTCACTGCAGCCAACTTTATGATTCCCGAATTCGGTTTGATGTTGATCGCTGGTTCCTGTCTAATGAGTCGTCAACCTTTGGAAGATGATAAACGATATGATGCTGAAGGAAATCCAGTGAAATCCTGGCGATATGCATTACTTGGGAGAAACATACTCATAGCTTCAGTCTTCTTGCTTGCATTCAGTGGACTTTTTTTTATCCTCGGAGTTGTCTTTCCACCATAAATCAGTACTGAATAACTGGTTCTTTTTCCTCTTGTTGTAACAGGCGTCTTCCCATTTGAAGACAAACGAAACTGAGGATACCAACCAAAGCACCGATGTAGAACAAAGAGGCTGCGATATTGATTCCCATCAAGAATATAGCAGGTTCCCAGACGAGGTATACAGTGACAAAAGCTATTCCCTGAGCTAGGAAATCTGGCAGTAAATCTCCCCATGGGGCCAGAACTATGAACAAAAGGGAGAATGAAAAGTTCATGATAATTGCACGTCTTATCGTATCATTGGCAATCTTGACATATACATAGTCCTGAGCATTCAGTTCCTCGATATCATTATCCATGATTGCATCTAAGAGTTCCTCCGAATACCTAGGACCACTTGGTCCTAGTGCAATCATTAGACCCATGATGAAGATGACTATAACTGTCCCTATTGCACGTAACGATTGAACGAGGAAGAGCGTCAGAAGCATTGAGGAGCTTCCTACAATGATTCCAATCCAAATTCCAGCAATCAAAGTATTGTTTGCTAGATGATCCTGTAACATTGAACCAAATCTGCTATGCGATTGTTTAGTCACATTGTCAATGACCCACTTGTGAGAGAAACAGCTGACATATCTTGTGTTTCCACTTAGATCAAGTCCTGTAACATCATAGTTGTTAGAAAGCTGGTCTTGCAACCCTCTGTGTCTATTGATATTTCTCATCCGGTATAGAGTCACGATAAGAATGAACACTCCTGTCACAAAGAGACCAAATACAAATTCCATGTTCATTCCTCGAAACTAAATGTTGGGACCTACGCTCGAGGAATTTCGTTTAATTTTAAATCCTGTCCTAACGGAAAGACAACTGTTTCAACATGGAAAGCCAGACATGAAAGGTCAGGATTTTGTCCGAATTCTCTGTTTCATTGAAATCTTTCCCGATGAATATCATTACTTTTCCACGAAGTATATTCTCCTTTCGACTCCCAATCTTCAGTCTTACATTCTCTCCATCTGTAGACAGTAGAATCCCATGGTCATGGAATACTTTGGGATGTTCTGAAAAGATGTAGTCAAACTCCTTCTGAGGAATGGGATAGAGAACTATCTGGGTTGTTGAGGTGTCTACTTTGATTTGTACATACTCTGACTCATATTTTGGTACATTCTTCTTCGGACCTGTAGATCCCGGAATGAACAATGGTCGGCCTCCCTTGTTTCTATCAACGATTCTTCCCTCAAGTATACCACAGAAGTCGCCACCATTTCCACTTATCTCGAGGATGCCATCAACTACACCTATCTTCAAGGGACTATCAGAATCCTCCACCCTGCGAACTCCGAATGGGGTCTTTCTACCTTCTGCTTCCTTTTCCCAATAGAACCAAGGAATGGTTGTCATCGGCAACATCTTCTCAGGATGGTCCTCTTTTCGAGTCATGATATTCCATAGATCATCGTTGATAACGAAAAGACTCATTGAAACCGGATGAAATTCAGTCGATCTCTTCTCAATGAATTCCTCTTGGCAAATAGACTCAGTACATATCTGTTGAGCTAGCTCCTTCAATTGGTCAACCAGTAATTTTGTCTTACCATAGGCCCTCAAGTTTTTTGCTTGCTCAGGAGTGTAGTCTATTGAAACTCCAAACTCATTACAAAATCTCGTGATAGACTCACCGTTAAATTCAAATTTGGTTGACATGCGGCTGAATTCTAGATTCTTGTGAATAGACTTTTCGGTAAGAGTCTATAACAGTAAGTCTTAAACGTAAGAGATTACGCAACCAACAAAATAAACAGTTGATACACCAAATGGTGAATCATGAGACAACAACTGAGGACCCCCCCAAATGATGAACAACAGAGTGTCATGGATAGACCTAGCAAAGAGCATATCTTTGATATTTGTCATTTTGGTCCATTCCATGGAGATCAACGGTGTATCAGCGGTCCTTACTGGGAGTGCGATTCCAGCTTTCTTCATTCTCTATGGTCTTGCACACAACAATGAGAAACACCGAGGCAACTCGGTGAAGCTTGTCAAATCTCGATTCAAAGCGTTGATGATACCCTACTTCATCCTGTCAATCGCAATGGTTCTGATATATTACGCAGTCTATACATATGTCAATGTGGGTCTCACTCCAGATGAATTCGTGTTCTGGACATTATATGGGAATGGTCCGATCCAGAGAGTGTCTCACCTCTGGTACCTCAGGTCTATGTTCTTTGCTATCGTTCTCTTTCAGGTCTTTGACCGATATTTTCACAATAAGCCTGCAGGAGCAAGGATTCTCTTTGCATTGAGCTTACCAGCTGTCGGATGTTGGATGAAATGCACTTCAGGTCTAGCCCTCTTACCTTGGAGCATAGATTCGATCATCATTTCCCTTTCTTTCATAATTCTGGGGAATGAGATTCGAAAGTTCAGACAGCTTGATTCGTGGGGTGTTGACCGCTCATTCGACTTCATTGCCCTCACTCTCTCATCAATCCTATTTGTAATGGTGTCCTACATCAATGGATATGTCAATATTGGGATGAGTATCTATGGCTTGAACATCTATCTATACCTAGTTACAGGTCTGTTGGGAACCTACATGCTTTCACTCATTTCATTTCATGCCTGTAATAACTTTGACATAGCACGAGCCATCTCTCGATTCAATGATTACTCACAGGAAATTTACGAACTTCATCCAATGATGATTGAAATTAATGCTCAACTTGTGGGTGGCATAGCACTGTTCAACCTTATCGTTATATTTCCTGACAGCCCATTGTTTCTGTTCAATCTCCTGACTGCTGTGTTTCTGTCATGGTTGATAGCATCGCAAGTGATTCCAAGATCAAGAGTTCTACAGGTCATGTTTCTTGGTAGAGTGAAGTATCGTTCTGCACCCACCTTTACACAGGGAGAATTCAAACTAATGCAAATCAGTCAAGCATTCATCGCCCTCAGCATGGTTGCTGTTGCAGAAGGGCTGGCTTCGCTCTATAGTCCATCTTGAATTTCAAAGCCTAACCATTATTAGTCGTTTTGGAATATCCACAGAGTGGATGTATGCACAATGGTATCTAAGGTATTCTTTACAGACAGACAGACTCGTACTGACTATAACATGATTGACAAGCTAGAACACATCTTCAATGAACTGAAACTAGACAAGGCAATCCAATCTGGAGAGAAGGTCATGGTAAAGACACACTTTGGCCAATGGGGGAATACAAACTATTTACGACCCGCCTACGCCCGCAAGATTGTTGATCTTGTCAAAGCAGCAGGAGGTGTGCCTTTTGTCACTGAATCCACAGGTCTCGGTTACGGAGGTGAGGGGACTTATGGAGGTAGAACCACAGCTCCCGAATATTTGGGGATGGCATCACTTCATGGCTACACAGCTGCATCTGTGGGTGCACCACTCATCATGGCGGATGGATATTGGGGCACTGATGTTATTGAGGTTCCAGTTAAAGGTGAGTTCATCAATAGTGCGGATGTGGTTGCAGCACTCTACGACTGCGACAAAGTCATAGTCCTCACTCATGCCAAGGGACACGGACTGGGAGGAATTGGTGGATCAATAAAGAATCTAGGCATTGGTCTAGTAGGAAAGAAGGGAAAGGCTGCAATGCACTTCCTTGGTGATATCAAGATTGATCCTGAGAAATGTCTAGGTCCCGAATGTTCAAAGTGTCTTAGAGTGTGTCCTGTCCGTTGTATAACAATGGATGAGAAGGCTGTCGTCGATATTTCCAGATGTATTGCCTGTCACCACTGTGTCGATGTATGCCGCACGCTCGGGATAAAGGCTGCTACACAGACTTGGAGACCAAACCACACGCAAGCGCCAATTTTTGTAGAGAACGCGTTCGGAGTAATCAACTCCATTGGGGCTGACAAGTTCTACTACATCAATCTAGCAATAGATATCTCTGACAAGTGTGACTGTTGGAACTACGGTCCTCCGCTTCTTGTACATGATATTGGTATCTTTGGTTCAAGAGACCCTCTCTCGATTGACGACGCAACGATGCAGGCCATTAAGGATGCTCCTGCAAATCCAGATTCTATGGTAGGTGACATTGAGTGTGGTGCATGCAAGTTTGCTATGGCTCATGGCTGCAAGGATCCTGAAACCGGTGAAATTCTTGAGCTCGCAGAAATACAGCTGAAACACGCAGAGAAGATAGGACTTGGCTCTAGAGAGTATGAGCTCATCGCTGTAACAAAGGAATCTCCAAAGTAAGGATACCACTACTAGACTATCCGAGCTTTACTAAAAAGGGCCAACCGGTTGCAATAGAGTAACACCTCAATGAGGGATGCTACCATATGCCGACCTTCCCGCCAGGAGACCCGATTAGAGACCTTAGTCTGCTTCTTATGGGAGGAGTTGTCTTCTACTCAATTCTGACATCGACTCTTCTGTATCGGGAATGGTATCAGAATCAGTATCGAAAGGTTGTCGACATCAAGTTTGCATGGGCGACTTTTCTTTTGGGAATGGTCTTCAACAGAGGTACGTTTATCATGTCTGACTTCTACTTCACTGTTGAACCATTCAACACTTTGTTCACCAAAATTGGATATGCTGGTCTGATTCTAGCACTCACCGCATTCTTCTTTGCAATCGAGTTGATTCTACCACTGAAGACGAGACACGTGTTCTTCATCGCTGGATTGCTACATGCATTTCTTGCGGTCGTGTTTCCTCGGGACTGGCTTGATTACGTAGCTATTTCGATTGCTCTTGTAACACTAGCTGGGGTTATGTTGTTCCTTCAGTACACTATGAAGAATACATCTGGTAATATCAGAAAGAGCATCAAAATCATTGTCGCAGGATTTCTCACTGGCTACATTGGTTTCGTTTTTTCTGGTGACATGGCATACTACGCATTTGGAATGATACCCTATCTTTTAGGGGAGGCGGCACTTGCCTTCGGTTTGATTGTCTTCGGCTTTGGAGCCATCTACTCACCTGCTTTAGGTGAGCTTGATTGGCGACAGCAGCTAGTAGAATTGTATATCATTCAACAGGGAGGACTACTTGTCTATCATTATGAGTTTGAGAAAACTGGTGAACTGGACCAAGTACTCACAGCTGCTGGGATCTCCGGCGTGCAATCACTTTTCCAGGAGATCACTCAGAGTGAAATGGGTCTCAACGTTGTTTCAGTTGGTAAGTTTGAAATCCTGTTCTCCCACAGTTCCTCATTCACCTCGGTATTGATCACAAGGGCTCCATACAATGTCTTAGTCGATAAGATTGAAGAATTCACAAAAACTTTCGACTTGATGTTCGGTGCAATCATACAGAACTTCGAGGGCAATCTAAAAGAATTTAGTTCTGCAAACGATCTCGTACGTACCATGTTCTACTAGTTTATTCAATACTGTTAAATCTCTGGAATGGCTCCTACCAGAGAGGGTCGTAGTCATGGATGATGAAAGGAAGCGTGAAGTGCTTATAGAAGCGCATCTAAATCAACGAGCCCATATGTACCGAATCATCGATGGATTAACACAGGAACTTTTGTTGAAGGAGATTTCTGATGAAGAGAATCTTGCCCACACACTCGCATTGATCTGGCATATGGGTGGTTCTGAAACCTATTGGTTCCATCGGGCCAAACACGACATCGCTCCTCGATTTGAAATTGAGAGCTTTGAAGACATCAGAAAGAAGCTGGAAGGAAACACAGAAGGAATCAAACGAGTGATCAAGGAGTGCGACTCGAAGCAGTTGGAAATCATTCCTCCCAATGAGGAAGGAGGTCCCAGTGTTGCTTGGTGTCTTCTCAGGACCTATCAGCATGGTCTCCAACACACATCTCAAATCTCCAAGATACGACATATAATCGGAGCTCCTCCTCTTTCGAGTGATGAGGATACTTGGAGCCCTGCAACAGATTCTATTATAGGCATACTTCGAGAATTTTGGAACGTGGAATAGTTTCTACCATTCTGGGAGTTCTTCGAATCTGTGGCACATGACCCAGTGATCTTTCTCCACTTCACGGAATTCAGGTTTCTTTTCTTTGCAGATGTCCTGAACAAACTCACAGCGATCACTGAAAGGGCATCCTGATGGAAGATTTGTAAGGTCTGGAGGACTGCCTGGAATACCTCTGATTCTGAGACCCTTCTCTCTTATCTTTCGAATGGTTTCCATCGATGGATTACTCATGATGAATGCTCGTGTGAACGGATGACCAGGTGAATTCATTATGGTTTCAGTTGTTGAAAACTCAACAAGATGACCTGCTGTCATGACTCCGACTTTGTCGCATGTTTCTGCTATGGTCCCTTGATTATTACTGATCAACAACAGAGAGAGGTCCATTTCCCTTCTGATGATTTGAATCGCATCAAGTATTCTTTGTTGAAGACCCAGATCTACTGATGTCGTAGGTTCATCAGCTATTAGTATCAGTGGGTCAGAAATTAATGCGATGGCGATGAGCACACGCTGATCCTCACCAACACTGAATTGTGACGGTTTCATATCTTTCCTGAGTAGTGCATCACTCAGTTCTACTAAATCAAGTGCATTCAAGACTCGCCGGAAGACTTCCCAATCCCGGAGTCTGTCATCTTCGTCATGTGCCCATAGAGCTTCTGCAGTCTGTTCTTCAATCGTACTGTAGGGATTCAGTGCCTTTGTTGATCCTTGGGGTACGTAAGTTATCCTATCACCACGAATTTTACGGATTTCCTTCTCTGGCATTGCAATGAGGTCTTGACCTTCAAACCAAACATGACCCTCTACTCCAGGAAGGTCTTCTCCTATATCCTTGGAAGTTAGTCCTTTCTTGCGTGCATTGTCTTTCAATGACCAGAGTTTCTTGCTTTCCGCACTAGCTGCTGATGATGAATACTGTCTTGAGATCTGTTCAAAAAGTCCGAGTATAGCGAGCGCGACACTTGTTTTTCCAGCTCCTGATTCCCCAAAGAGCCCAACTGATTCGCCTTTCCTTATGATGAATGATACATCATTGACAGCTTTGACCAATCCTCTCTTTGAGCTATAAAAAGCATTCAGATTCTCAACTCTGATTGTGATATCATCATCAGTGGGCATAAGTTGATAGTCCTCCCGCCATTGAAATACTATACGGCTCAAGCATTACCTCTTTCCATCTCCCTTTGATCTAAGTACTTCTCAATATAGTACCACAACATTCCACCACCAAAGGAAATTGTCAGATTCATGAGATAGAAGGGAATGTATGAGTATACACTTGTCCATCCGAATATCGCTGCGAAATTTGGAATTTCATGGTAATATACTGCATCGTTGGAAGTGAACCAATATACCATGGACATGTAGAATATCTGGAATAGAAGGATGTGATATGAAGCTCTTCCCATATCCCGAACAAGTCTTTGTATTCTCCCTTTGGATTGACGTGGTATCGCACTCATTGCGAGTAGAAAAAGAAATGCAGCATAACCATAGAACAGGAATGTATAGTCGCCACGGATAACATCGTTCATGAATGTGAAGAACTGACCTATAACTCCCGGCTGTGAAGCAAAGAGCCAGGTCTGATAATCGAACATGAAGAGAAAGCTTAGAGGTGCGTAGAGATAGATGAAGTAGTTTCTACGACTGAGTAGACTGAAATCCTTTGAAAACCAGAGCCCGAGACCAACCGCAGGAAGATAGAACAACACATTCAGACGAATCACACTCACTATGAATGCATCCAAAGCGGACCCATATGGATAGGGGAAGAAGAAATAGAGTACAAGCTGCAGGACTATCTCACAGAGAAAGCAGATTACTACGGTAAGTATAGGTTGTCTATCAAATGCCCAATACACGAGAGGAAAGACAATGATAGAACCAAACAGCAGAGCTATGAACCAGTTTCCAGGACCCCAAAAAGGAAGGAAACCAAGTAGTGTATATTCACTCCAGGAAATATAACCGAGAAACGATCCCAGCACCAATGACCCTGTGTATAGCACAATGAATGGAAACACATACCTATTGAACCTTCGTATGAAATAGGCTCTACTATAGAGGTTTCTCAGACTTTTGTGACCTCTGTATTGGAACGAGTAGCCAAGATTGAATCCCATTACTATAAGGAAGAATGGGATTGACAGTCTCTCCCAGAAGATACTCCCAATAGATCCCTTGACTTCCCAAGTAAGACTGTGGTCCATAACTACGAATGCAATAGCTATTGCTTTCAGAACATCGAGCTGGAAAAAGTAAGGTCTCTCTTTTGGGGATTCCTCAACGATGAACTCTTCAACAGGTTCTTGTGTTTCTTCAATTTCAGCCATCGCCAGTCAAAGACCGGTCTGTTCCCTTCTACATATAGTATGCTCTCCACGCAGCTTGCTTAATGTATAAACGTCACATCCTTAAGGTAGACGTAGTGCTCGCAGACACCAACAAGAAGGATGAATAGAGATGGGCTTGAGAGACCGGGCTGTCACAACCGTGTACCTCGCTTATTCTATTCAGGCTATGGCACAAGCAATCATCTGGCAGTGGATGACCTATTTTGTCAAACATGATTTATTGGTAGAAGATTTCCTCATTCTCACCTTCGCTTGGTCCACACCAGCACTTGTCGTAATGATTGCCACAAACGGTTGGGGATCGATATCGGATCGTATCGGTCGAAGAAAACCGTTCATGATTGTTGGATTTCTGGGATACGCATCGACATTCTTCCTCTATTCCTTAGTGACTGATGTCTTCCAGTTCGTTCTCGTAGGCGCGATTGGTGCGATATTCTCATCAGCAGCACTTCCAATGGGACAAGCCCTTCTCACAACTGATACTGATCAGAAAGGTGAAAGACTGGGCTGGTTCCTTGCGGCTCAGTCTGGTGGTTGGTTTTTTGGGGCCCTGGGCAGTGGTCTTTTTTATGATATCATAGGAATGAGACCATTGTTCCTTCTAGGAGCTGTACTTGGAATCTTGGCCACTGGGAGCTGCGCGTATTTTATCAGAGACATTCCGTTTGAAAAGATGAGGAGAGAGGATGAAAGGAGATTCAGAGAACTGCTTAGAATCCCTGGAATGAGTCGACTGGTAAGTGCTGTTGGACTGAGTCAGATTGGTATGAACTCGGTATCTTTCGTGATGGCAATCATCATAGTGGATGAGTTGGGTGGTCTGACATCATACGTAGGCTTTGCCAATTCTGCAGCTACTCTCACTGCAATCATAATCACTGGTTGGATTGGCAGGATTGTCGATAGCAAAGGGCCAGTCAAGGTTCTTATTGCAGCCTTTGCGTCATATACTGTTTTCTCATTCGGATTTGCAATTGTACGAGACCCCATCCTAGCTTGTATCCTTTGGGCTTTTCCAATCTACCCATTATCCTCTACTGCATCGAGTGCCTTGGCCGCATACATAACAGGAAAGGACGAACGGGGAAGGGCTATGTCATTGATCTATGGTGTTCAGAACGCTGGAACTTTCGCTGGTCCCATCATCGGTGGTCTCTTTGCTCAGTTTCTATTTGGTGCAGTCCAGCCAATCTCTTGGCTGAACATGTCATTCAATCTTTTAGCTTTGGCCATAGGAATCTCAATGTTCCAACTCATTGGAAGTGGCCAGTCCGAGGAACAATCTGAAGCCAAAGTATCCTTGTCCTCAGATTGAAACTATGAAATTTATATGAACAGTCCCGTGTCCAATATCCATGCCTGATGGATGTACCGCTGGAGCGAAGATAATCGGTGATCGGTACTATCTCCTGAAGAACCGTGATCTTATCTGGGGCGGCTTTAGAGATTCAGTTGTCTTTGACTCTAACATATTCTTTGTTACAGGTGTGAATGTGGGTGATGGTGAACCGATTGGCGCATCATTCGGATTCAATAGATCTGGACTTGCAGCTTGCAACACAACTGTTCTTGTTACACCACATGCTGCATACGACTCTCTCCTAGAACGAATCCTAAGAGAAACAGAGACAATACAGGATGCATTTGAACTAGTGGTAGCAGATCTGGAAAGCGGTACCCGCTACCAATGGTGCAACTTTGTACTTGCATCACCAAAAGGGGTGGGAGTCATCGAAATTGGCGATGGTGTTACTGTTCTCGAGGAAGATCCTACGATGATCACAAGATCCAACCATCATCTTATTTTACCCACTGCTGATATTCTCAGTAGAGCATCACTAGCTGAACGTGAAGCTGGAGGACCAATAGCCACGAGTCGGAGTCGACGTCAAGAAGCTGCAAAACTCCTCTCCGAGGCTACCTCATCTATGGATATGACCCAACTTCTTAGTACTCATAGTGAGGGAAGGGGATTCGATTCAATCTGCAGGCATAGGTCAGAAAATCCTAGAATAGACCCTTATCTGGGGGAGACTGTGTACAGCTATGTTGCTGAGGTTTCAGGGTTTAATTCAGAGAAATTAGAGTTCCGAATCAAGGTCGCAGCCGGTAATCCATGCACAAGCACCTACGACGAATTCGTTATAGATTTTGATTCACCTGAGAGCAAGTTCAGCATTCTCACAAAATTCCCATAAAGCTAATGTAACTCGATTGGCTCAATCGAGTAATATTTCAGTCACAATACTTCACCTGTTGGTGGACTAAGGTGATTCCATGGATCATGAGAAATTCAAAGAAGTTCTGAGTGGATATTCAGTTACTACTACAACGCCTTTCAGTGAAGATCTCTCACAGGTTGATATAGACTCCCTCGCTCACAACATGAGATTCCTCGTGGAAAATGATGTGCCGCTGATTATTCCTAATGGTAATACTGGTGAGTTCTACTCTCTGTCTGAATCCGAATGGGAAACTGTCCTTCGAGGGACTGTTGACGCAGTAGGAAATAGATCCACAATAATGTCTGGCATAGGTCATTCTATAACCACTGCTATCTCACAGGTCGAAACAGTCAGGAACCTAGGTGTCGAAGCAGTCATGATCCATTATCCCCAACATGTCTTCGTTTCTGAGGAAGGACTCTTTGCATATTATCAAGAATTGCTAAAAGCTGCCAAGGGTCTCAATGTGGTGTTGTATAAGAAGGGGGCACTCCTGAGTGATGCGATGCTCGAGAAACTCATGAAGTACGAAAATCTTGTAGGAGTCAAGTATGCATTCGGCCGAGTTGTTGACTTCTCACGAACAGTCCAAAGACTGGGTAATCGAATTGTCTGGTCTTGTGGGACTGCTGAAAGGTTTGCTCCTTTCTTCTTCTTGGCTGGAGCCAAGGCATTCACAAGTGGGTTGTGTAACTTTGCCCCTCAGGTCTCCAAACGCATGTTGGATGCCTTAGTGAATGGAAATTATGAGGAGGCTATGCAAGTTCAAAAACTGATTGCTCCCTTTGAGGATCTTCGTGAAGGGCGAGGCGCTGCGAACAATGTGCCTATTGTGAAAGCTGCAATGGACCACGTAGGACTGAAAGGGGGTCTCTGCAGACCCCCTATCCATCCACTATCCAGTGAAGAGAGACAAGCAGCTATCTCAATCATAAATGACTGGTAGTGGCTAATTCTTCAAAGGAATGTTCTTGCCTTCGATGAACACTTGCTCTACCTTACTATAGAAATCGAATGGATCTCCAGACCATATCACGATGTCTGCATCTTTCCCAAGCTCTAGAGATCCAACCCTCTTTTCTATTTTAAGCATCTCTGCAGGATTGATTGTTACGCATTTGAAGGCGTCCTCTCTACTCATTCCTTCCTTGATTACATTCATTGGTAGGAGTGGAAAGTAGTTCATTGGGGTCAAGGAATCTGTTTGCAGCGCAACTTTGACTCCCGCTTTGTTCAGTTCGACAGCTGTCCTGAATCCTCTCTCACGAGTTTCTGGTTTTGATGTCCAGAACATTGTAGGCCCGATTACAGCTGGGAATCCTGACTTTGCTATTAATTTGGCAATCTTATGCCCTTCTGTACAGTGGATGAGAACAACATCAATCTCAAACTCTTGGGCAATTCGAATCACCGTAGCAATGTCATCTGCCCTGTGTGCATGTGCATGAATGGGAATCTCTCGATTGAGTACCTTGATGATGGTTTCTAGCCCTAGGTCTCTTTTAGGTGGACTTGGAGGAGTTTCTCCTTTCTTCTTTGCTTCCTCAGCTTTATCCAGATATCCCTTAACTTCTCTCTTGTGATTCTGAGCATCAACCAATGCATTTCTCAAAACAGAGGCAATACCCATCCGAGTTGACGGTGTCCGTTTCTCTGTACCATGAATACGTTTCGGATTCTCACCAAATGCGACCTTCAATCCTGAGGGTGCCTTGACGATCATTTCATCGACGATTGCCGCACCTGTGACTTTTACGACTAGTGCCTCCCCTGAGATGACATTTCCTGAACCTGGACCTGTGTTTATTGTTGTGACTCCTCCTAGTAACACCTCATTCAAAGAAGGTTCATCAGGATTGAAAGAATCAATACCTCTCACTTCTGGCGTGATTGCTTTTGTCATCTCATTCCCATCAGTACCTGCCCATCCTATCGAACCATCAAAGAGTCCCTGATGAGTATGAGCATCGATCATTCCTGGAACAACATACTTGCTTTTTGCATCAATGGTCTTGGTCCCACTAGGGATTGTAACATTCTTTCCAATTTCCTTGATCTTGCTATTGAAAAGAATGGTTCCATTCTTGATGAGTCCATTTACAGGACAGAAAATGGTTGCATTGGTTATTGCCTTCACAGTATGTACACCTAAGATGGACACAATGGATAGGTGTGAAAAGTCTTCGTGTCTATCCAGATTTCAATTCGAGTATGTGTGCCATCCAGCCTGCAGCACGTGAAATAGCGAATAGTGATGTATTCAACTCTGCAGGATAACCAAAGGTGAAGAATACTGCTGCGTTATAGAGGTCGATGTTAGGATAGGCATCTATCCCCTTGTAGTCTGCGAGGAGTTTCCTACCTTCTCTGGCTACTGCATCTGATACCTGGATTAACCAATCCAGCCCACTTCTTCTAGCTCGCTTCTCAAGCACCCCACGGAGTACTATAGCTCGAGGATCCAGACCTGAGTAAATGCGATGACCCAGTCCAAAAATTTTGTTACCTGACTCCAGTCTTTTACGTAGATACTCATGAACCCTATCTGGCTCTTTTATCTCTTCAAACATTGCCATGGCCAGAGTCCCTGCCCCATGATGCAATGGTCCCACATGTTCTTTTAGTGCTTCACGCAAGGCATCCAATTCATCTCCATTCTTCAATGCAAGTGTCAGAGCAGAAAGTGAGGGATTGTCTGGGTCATCCATTGGGAGAATAAGTGCTGTCTGAAAATCTCTGATTTCACTTTCTTCGTAGATCACACCTTTAGTCATCCACAGGAAGTTAGCTACATGGTCCAACTTCCTGTCTGCCTCTTCCCTTTCATGAAACTGGGATTTTACGTATTGAGCAGCCACAACAAAAGGACAGAGAGTAACATAGGCCAGAAGAGTATCATGTAAATCGAGTCGGTGTTTCTCCCGGAGTTCTGAAATCCTGTCAATCAGCAGGTCCAATGATTCAATGCCGCCTACGTTGAGGTTTCTCAGTTGAGTCATACGTCGGATGAGCCTCGTCCTCTGATTGATGGTTGGCAACTTTCCATGGATGAGCAGGTAGAGAACAGATTCATAGTCCGTGGTCTTTGCGAGCTCTGTCGCATCAAGTCCTCTGAAGTAAAGTCTGTTTTCGGTTGGGTCGATTCTACTGATTAGTTCCATCAGAGATTACCCCGAAGATAGAGAAGAATGAGTTCCTCCTCAAGAGGAACTCCTCATCAACTACAATTTATCTCCAATTACTCTAGCAAGGTCTGCGAGTCTATGGCTATAACCTGCTTCGTTGTCATACCAACCCACGACTTTGACCAAGTTACCAATCGTTTTCGTCAGAAGCGAGTCAAAACTACAGGAATGTGAGTCTCCAATGAAATCAGAAGAAACCAGTGGTTCATCAAGATAGGCTAAATATGGGGCTAGGCTCCCCTTTTCTGACGCCTTCTTAAACGCCTCGTTAACATTGTCAGCTGTTGCTTCCTTTTCTATGACAACGTTCATGTCAACAACTGAAGCATCCATCACTGGTACTCTGAAAGCCATGCCATCAAGTTTTCCTGATGCCTTCGGATACACGAGTCCAATTGCGGTTGCTGCTCCTGTTGAGGTAGGAATAATGTTCCAACAGGCAGCCCTTGCACGCCTCATGTCCTTGTGTGGGCCATCTAGCATAACTTGATCATTTGTGACAGCGTGGATTGTGGTCATCTGTCCTCTCTCAATCCCAAACGCTTCATCGACAACCTTGACAAGTGGTGCCAAGCAATTTGTTGTGCAGGAAGCGTTTGAGATGACATTGTGTTTTGATGGGTCATAATCATCATCGTTGACTCCGGGAACTACTGTCAGCATGTCTCCGCCTTTACCAGGTGCACTAATGATGACTTTCTTAGCACCTCCTGCTAGATGTTTTTCAGCAGCTTCCCTCGTTCTGAAGAGTCCAGTTGATTCAATGACTATGTCCACACCGAGATCTCCCCAGGGCAGTTTTGCGGGGTCTCTCTCCGAAAGAATCTTGATCTCATCCCCGTTTACTTTGATGAATCCATTCCCAACCTCAACCGTACCGTCGAAGCGTCCCATCACCGTGTCATATTTCATCAAGTGCCCAAGCGCCTCTTCACTAGTGAGGTCATTTGCAGCAATGATATCGAATCCTTTCTTCTCCAAGGCCGCTCTAAGGAATCCTCGTCCAATGCGACCAAATCCATTGATACCTACTCGAATAGCCATGCGATTTTCTCCTTTGGCGTGTGATTACGTATCATGAGGAGATATTGCTTTGATATATCTTTACTCCTAGAACTTATCTCTACTCTGTGATTGCTCGCTCATACTTCTGCATTCCGTATGCATAAATTGGCACGAGTATGAATCCTGAGAATCCAACAAGTATGAAAGGTGCAGTAGGGTCAAGGAAATCCCATAGGACTCCCCCGACAAGTGGAGCAATAAATCGAGAAAAGCCCATTGCCGCTTCAAACAATCCAAATCCTTCACTTGCTTTTCCCGCATATGCGGTTCCAAATATAGATGACATCACAGTGTAAGCCATGACAGAAGTGACACTTCCAATAGCAAAGAGGGTTGCTACAAGAAGAAGGTCAAATGGATATGAAAACATGGTGGGAATGAAGATTAGACTGAGTGTACTAATTGCTCCGATTATTACTGCCAGAGAAACAATTCCAATCTTGCTCTTATGGTCTGCGAATCTACCCATAAATCCTCCAAACAGTCCCTGAAGTACTCCTCCGGGTAAATATACTAGAGCTACAAGGAGGATATCAGTTGTAAAAATCTCAAGTATATAGAGTTCCACAAATGGGGAAAGCAGGGCTGTAATGAAGGTGTCAATAGCTGCAGCTATGACAAGCGCTATGATTCCTACTCCAATTGCGGTTTTAACGACTGATTCAGTGACTAGTTCAGGTTCTCCTTCCAATGGTAGTTTCTTTCTAATGACTATGACTCCACCAATTAGATTCGCAACTGCATAGAAGACAAAGACAGGAACCGGATCCCCATTAAGAGCGAAGAGAATATTGAATCCAATGAATGCACCTATTACACTACCCCGCCCATTAGATGCGGCTCGTCGTCCAAACGCTTCTGCTCTATTCTCTTGTAAGACCCGTTCCGAGATTTCTGCATCACTTCCGACTTGATAGAAGGCGGCACCCATCCCCCAAATGAGGCCATTCAGAATCAGAAAAGCAATACTGTTCGTTAGAATCGAAACTGCCATTCCCATATACGCTAGTGCTCGAACAATGGCACCAAAGAATATTGATTCACGACGTCTCCCACGTTTGGCAAATTTACCAGCGACTGGCGAGAAGACAGCTATTCCCAAAGTAAGCAAGGAAAATATGAGAGCAACTTCCGTCGCGCTAGCCCCCATTGATCCATATGCAATAATCGGTATCAGAAACCCTACAACAAAAAACCCAAGACTACAGAAGAATGCTGAGTCATATACTGATTTCAGCGCTCTCCAATCGCTTGTTTTAGGAGTGTCTTCAATCATCTCTTTCAAGTTTTACAGAAACTGCGAGCGTAGATAAAGGTACATCTCTCCGCTTTCTCAACCCTTAATATGAAATCTCTACGATATGGATATGGTGTCATTTCAATGGGAGATCACAAAGAACACATGTGTGAATATGTAAAGCATCACAATGTCGAACAGATGCGCGAACGTGTAAGAGATGCAAAGTTCATCTGTGAGGTCTGTGGCAGAGTCGCAAAAAGCAAGGACTATCTATGCAGACCTGTTGAGTTGTGATTTTAATAGAATGCCAATCTTCTGGAGTGACAAAATCCCTCCAGAAGATGATTTTCCTTTTACGGTTTGTAGCATGCCACCCAGTGGCCTGGTGTTACTTCATGCAAAATCGGTTCGTCCTCTTGGCAATATGCACCTATCTCCTGACAACGGGGCTTGAACCTGCATCCTGGTGGCAAGTCGATAGGTGTCGGAGTTTCTCCCTCTAGCATGATTCTCTCACGTTCGACCGTTGGATCAGGTATTGGGATGTTGGATACAAGCGCTCTCGTGTAGGGGTGCTGCGGTTCCTGGATGACATCCTCCATTGGACCCATCTCAGCAATTCTTCCTAGGTACATGATGATGAGGAAGTCTCCAATATACCTGGCTTGAGCAAGGTCATGAGTGATGAATATGTAGGTTAGCTCCTTCTCCTTCTGTAAATCTGTCATTAGGTTCATGACCTCAGTCCGAATACTAGCATCAAGCATAGAAACTGGCTCATCAGCAATGATTAGATCTGGTTTTAGAATCAGAGACCTGGCGATTGCTATTCTTTGGAGCTGCCCACCTGATAGTTCATGTGTGTATCTTGAGGCAAAGTCCTCAGCTGGAATCAGTCTCACGTCTTCCAGCGCCTTGATGACTTTGTCATAGAGGGTTTCATCGCTCTCCTCAAGTTCATGAATGACAAGTCCCTCTCCAACAAGATCCATAACAGTATGTCTTGGATCAAGAACTTCGAATGGGTTCTGGAAAATGAGCTGCATCTTTAGTCTAAGTTCACTGAGCTCCAAACGATTCATCCCGAAGATGTTCTCTCCGTTGTAAAACACAGAGCCGGATGTAGGCTCAACCAAACGTAGGATTGTCCTTGCTAGAGTCGTTTTTCCGCACCCACTCTCTCCTGCTATCGCGATGGACCCACCTCTTGGAACATCAAAGCTTACTCCATCAACAGCTTTCACATAGGTTGGTTCTCTTCGGAACGAGAAGAGTCCTGAACGAAGAGTAAACCATTTTCTTACGTCTTGAACGCTTAGAATAACATCATCGGCTGCCATTTACTGTTCACCTCCAAGGTCCAACTCTCCCGCAAAATGACATTTTGCATAGTGGCCAGCATTAATCTCTCT
>JBHLRZ010000037.1:0-27585 GCA_048882045.1 Candidatus Thorarchaeota archaeon
GTTCCATTCGTTGGTCTGTCCAAAGCTCCGATGAGGTTCAGGAGGGTTGTCTTTCCCGATCCCGAAGGCCCCATGATTCCAATTGCAGCACCACGATCGATCTTTAGAGATACACCACGAAGAGCGTGCACTTGTATCTCTCCCATGTCATAGACTCGTGAGACTTCTTGCAGGTCAACAATTACGTCGTTCAGTACTACCCACTCCACATCTCGCGCTATGGTTCATCTGAGTTTGAAGGTTAATAAATGACTCTTTCTTTGTAAGTAAAGTTGTACTAGTGCAGTAACCCCCATGGCAGGCTTTGATTTTTTGCGCAGTTCTAGTGAATAATATGAGAAGGCGACAATACCACGAATAGGAAGAAGCTTTAAGTCAACTTGTGACTTATTTGGTCATAGAATACATAGAGGAGTATTTGATATTGTCTGACGAGATAATGGCAAGGAAGTACGAGTTCTTCAGCTGGCAAGGATTTGCCACAGGTGCCATAGTCATGTCGCTATCATTCGTTCTCCAATCACTCCTCAGTTTTCCAGCTATCTGGTCCGAACTAGCAGTTCCCTATGTATTGATGATAGTCTTCTCTTCACTAATTGTTGGAATCACATCTGGAGGAGTACTCGTGTATCTCTATCCCCCGGACCAGGACGTCATCGGTATTGCTGGTCTTGGGAGTGATGATTTCACCCAGCATCTGTCCTTAGTTATGGTGATTCTGGCTCTGGTATGGCCGGTTTTCTCTGGGTTTGTGTTCTTCTACGACTACTTCGGTAATGACCCATGGATTTTCGTTTGGGTCCTCGTTGGTTTTGCTGCACCTAGCTTAGGACTGACTGCAGCAATGTTTGAGAGATCAAGAGCAATCAGTGCAGACCTCCGCCTTTATTTTGCAGTCAATACCAAGCTCGATATGGCAGATCTCGATTGGTTGCACGCAATCGGTCCCAGAACTGCTACCTATAGAATGGGTATGCTTGAGAGCGCAGCAAGAAATGTTCAAGGTATAAAGATCATAGGTCACGAGATTGTAAAAGAAAGCAAGAAATTTGCTGTGAATCGGTAAATCAATCAGTGTGTTTCTTTCGCATATGAACTGCAAGTCCATCTTCATTCCAGGCAACCCAGTCGCACTTCAGACAACTGAAAGACTGACTACCAAATCCAAACCGTGGTTGTGCCTTCTCTTCGAGTTCGTAGATTGTTCCTCCATATCCACTCCTCTTCTTTGAGGTGACCTTAAACCTCTTCTTGAAACAATCTGTACAGATATTGAGATTCTGGCGTGTATCATTGGCGAAGTTGTCTTCTAGATTCTTAGCTGGTTGAATTGGGTCCACTTCTTTGCCACAGCTTTCACAGAACTCTGCCGATATTAAAACCACTTTCCTTCTTCTGACTCTTGACGCACAAATACAGTCTTTCCCTATGGCGACTGACGACTATATGAATTCTCTGAGTATGTTCTGATTTAACTTTCATCTTTTGTACTCAGAGTATTTTCAAAAAGCTGACTAGCAGTCTTAAACACATCTTCAACACCTTCTCCTGTGATACAAGACGTTTCGATGAAAGCGACTGGGTGCAGTTTGTTTTCTACTGCAAACCTATTTGCCAGCTCCTCTGCAAGTTGGAAACCTTCATTGTGGGAAACAGGTTGGTCATCAGAGTCATCACCAGTTTCCTCTCTGAGGTCAATCTTGTTGGCAACAATGACGATGGGCGGCATTTCTTCAGATGACAATGTTGCTTCTCTGAGCCAGAAGTCAATACTTTCGAAACTCCATCGATCTGAAGCCGCATATACGATAATGATGACATGAGAATCCATGTAGAATTGCTTTCTTTGAACTTTGGCCTTGACAGCGAGATCAAACGACCAGACTCGCATATCTATTCTGTGATTGTCTCCCTCGAAGATCTTTCCAAATATATATGAAGAAACTTCTCCATCCTCGTGTTCGATGGGTACGACCTCAGCTTTAGCTTTCAACGTTTCTTTCCCTACTCCATCTTCACCAAGAAGCAGACACTTGCACTCCACAATGGGTTTGATCTGATGTGTTGGGGTAACCTGTGGTTTTGGTTCATGCTCTTCTACAACTTCTTCTTCTTTTTCAATGGTTTCAGCAACAAGCTCGATAACTTCTTCAGCTTCAACAGCCTCTTCGGTTTCTTCAGACTCTTCAACTACCTCTGCTACGACCTTTGCATCTGCTACACGTGCATATGATTTGTTGGAAGCCACAATCTCTTCCTGACCACTGAGTTTGATACTGATTTTTGGTGGTGGAGGAGTTGATTCTTCAGTAGGTTCTTCCTCTCCAGTCATAAATGAGTCACTCAGAGATTCCACTACCTGAAGTGCATCTGCAATATCATCAAAGTCATCAGAGGTTATTGAACCCTTTCCATCACCGCTTACTCCGTGACTCTCTATGAATTTAGCAGCAGGTTCCTCTTTGGTGGGCAAGATACTCTTCCGTTTCTTCTCTGGTTTCGTTTCAATTGAGGGTGGGGGAATGTCCTCTTCCAATTCAGGTTCTGGTATAGGTTCGTGGTGTTCCATTAGTTCTTGTTGTAAGACATGTCGAGCCTTCGGTAGTCCTATCTTGTCTAGTATATCTTCAAGAACTCCAGGAGCAAGTCGCTTTCCAAGATATCTCAAGTATTTTTGAAGCTCCAAGGCAACATCATCGAAGGACCGCCCTTTTAGAGGGATCTTCTTCTTGACTACTCCTTTGTCACGTACTTCCACAAAAGTTGTAAGTAGTGTCAGTGAGATTGTTGTTCCTGGAATAATCATTTGCCCGGGTCCACCTATTCTAGTACTAACCCACTTTGGTCCCAGTATTTTAACTGTTTAGTGTGTGAGTACTTGTTGCAAGAGTATGTATAACTAAATGTTCGTACAGAAAGAATAAAAGCTTACTACGATAGCCACACTCAGGGTTGGAATCAATGGCTGACATAGATTTCACTGAATACGTTGATGTAATTAAGGACTGGCCAGAACCTGGAAAGGCTGTTTGTGATATTAGTAGACTTCTAGAACATCCTCATATCTTTCATGAAGCTGTGGTGAAACTTGCAAAGCCACTCGTTGAACTTCGTCCGAACAAAGTGATTGGGATTGAACAGAGGGGATTGGCACTTGGAGGTGCTATAGCATACTATCTTGGTTGTGGAATAGTCCCCGCTCGATCAATAGCATACCTCCCAGACGACTATGAACGTCCCATAGAATTTCTCCCATCCACGCGATATGCCGATAAACGGTTGGCTATAGTGTCTGATTCCATTGATCCAGGAGACAGAGTTGCAATCGTTGATGATTGGCTCATTCAAGGGACTTCTGTTCTTGCAACAATCAAGATTTTGGAGAAGCTAAAGGCGCACGTTGTCGGAATTGCCTGTGTCATCAACAACATGAGTGAAACACGACGAAAACTACTGGGTCGACCAGAAGTCCATTCACTGATTGAGAACCATCAAATCGATATTCTAAATCTGTAATCTCATGGTTTCAGAGCCTCTCTTAAACAGACGTACAGTGTCCTAAGAGCTAGCTGTGAAACTTCTATTTCCCCCTCGTTTGACTCAGACATTGCTTCTGACACCATGTCCTGAATCTTTTGATCCTTACTCCCTATTTTGAACAACACATCTGCAAATGGGCTAGTGAAGACTTTCTGAGCAATCAGCTGGTTTCTGAACTCATTTCCGAAGTCAGACTTCCATAGACGTTGATATCTCATCAAAGACACTGCATCTATTGTGTCATTCTCCAGAGAATCAGCTATTATGTGGGCTGCGTATCTTGCAGCTTTCATTGCATATACAATCCCTCCGCCAGTCAGTGGACTTACATGACCCGCAGCGTCCCCAAGCAAAACACATCTGTCAAGAACTGTGTTTTGAATTGCTCCGCCAGTTGGGACTAAAGCTCCTTTCGCATTTGACAAGTCGGAATCCTCCTTGAGAAGGTTTCTCTTTTTGAGGTATTTTACAAATGCTTCAAAGATTCTTGGTAAACCAGCTGAGTGAGGTCCGACGAAACCTAACCCAACATTGATGGTTTCTTCTTTTGGAAAGATCCACCCGTATCCTGGTTTTCCACCCAGATTAGCAAAGAAGTGATACTTCAAGTCCTCAGTGTACCGATCAATGATATCCTTGTTTTTTGTTGGGACTTCGCATACCCTGCATGCAGTTAAACTCGAACTTGGCCATCTTTTATTGAGGTTGGTTTCACGAGCAACCATGCTTGTAACTCCGTCTGCTCCAATCACAACTTTCCCCTGAACTGAGTTGCTCCCTGTATGCTCTACTATAACACAATCTTCCTTGATTCGTACATGTTTTACCCGTGTATTAACAAGTGGCTCTGCTCCTGCTGAAACTGCGTCTTCGTACAATACATTATCAAAATCTGTCCTTAGTGTCACAGCCATGTCAACTCTTCCTTGAAGTGTGATTTGTCGATTTGGTGAATGAATCATCCCTACTCGAGCAATCCCTTTCAAGAACTCATGAACTCGCGGTCTTAGATATGTAAACTCATCAATAATTGTCTTTGAGAATCCTCCCCCACATGGTTTGTCACGTGGGAATGTGTCTTTGTCAATCATTAGAACCTCCAGTCCTAGAGTAGCGAGGTACCGAGATGCTGTAGCTCCTCCTGGTCCCGCCCCAATCACAATGACATCATACATTCTTGAAAATCACATTTCGAAACTCATGTATCATCATCTTAAAGGTTGAGCCCATCAACCTTATCTGTCCGCAGTTTGAACGAACAGGGAGCAGAAATGAGTCAGCTTCTTGAGGCACGCAGAAAATTTCGACGACGTATAAACTCGGTACCAAAAAATGACCTCTTTCTCCATCGCTTTATCACAGCTGTATTGACAATCAATATGATCTTGATTCTGTATGCACTCATATCTGTGACAGTTGGGATGACTATTGGTGGTGTTGCGTTTATTGACTCTATGCCAATCGCATTCTACATTCTCCCATTGATGTTTATTCTACCCCTTATGATTAGAGCATACTACACGAGTCGTTCTGCAGCATTCAACTTCGTGTTCTTGATGATTTGCACAGTCTTCTTTGGAACTCTTTCACTCCTCGTTCGTGGCTTCATCATCTGTTTGATCTTCAATCTCGCAGCTGCAGTTTCAATTTTCATTGTAGGAGGTTTTCGACCTCGGAGAAAACTTAGAGATTCCGGGAAGAAGGTGATTGCATATTTCATTGTTGTGAACCTACTTGGACTTGCCTTTCCCATTTCTACAATTCTTATGGGACAAATCCCAATTGCTACTACAAACGTCACCGATGTGCCTGAACTCAGGATAAGCGTGCCTTTGGCTGATTTTGATTATCCCTTCCAAAATGTTACACCAACACCACAGTTGTTGTCTGATATCCTCAACAATGACTTCCTCTTGGATCTTCATGTGCTCGAAAGTGATCCTTCCTCCTGGGCAAGACTACGAACTTGGTTAATCGCACTCAACGATACAGCAGTTGGGTATTCCATCACACTGACAGCTGATAGAGCTCTACTCGCAGAAGAAAATCCACAGACACTAGCAACAACTGAAATGATAGAAGCAATCTACGAGAGCCACCAAGCATCTCTAAACCAGATAATGAATGTTGAGATCATTGACATCATCAATGGACCTCATCTCATATTGTTTGATATGACTCTCTCTAGAGAGGAATGGCAAGCATTGATGCTTAGGACTAGAAATCTGAATCTTGTTGGATTTGGCGGCTTGATGCGAAGCTCAATCTATTCTGTTGATGCGCCTCGCATTCAGAACGCATCATCAAATCTTAGGTATGCAGCTTCTGCTACAGGTATCACAACTGGTCTGCTAGTCGAATCCTTTGTTGTTGATGATTTACTTGATAACGATTCCAATGCAATGAAGCTCTGTGGAGTCACAACTACCTCACTCCAATCATGGAATTTCTTTTCTGTATCATGTAGTCGATCCCGCTTCTCGTTTGAGATGAGTGGTGATGTAGGAGAGTATTTAGTCCACTCCTACTCAAGCTCAGTCGCAAGACTTGGTCCACAATGGAGCTTGAGCATTGGAGAAGTTGGAAACTCTACCGATGTATTGGATAGGAAAGATAGTGTATACAATGACCTAACAATCATCGCAAATGATATTGCGTTAGCGGTTGGAAATGGAGTCCAACGCATCACAATAGATTCACTCCCCTCTCTTATCAGTGCATTTGGAGTGGGTTCATTGTCAACTCTGAGATCGGTTGTAGATGGGACTGACCATGGAGTTGCAACGTACACCTTCAGAATCTATGCTTTCCGGGCGGTGTTTCTCGCAATTGATGCATTTGACCTGATTATGCTCTAGGTGATTTCACGTATACCTCAAACACTCCCATCCAGATCTCACTGCTTGGTTCCGCTTTGATTAAAAGATCTCCTCCAAAGTTGACACCAACTGGACCGGATTTACTCTTCTTCCAGACATCTGCAAAGATTAAGGAATGAAGTTTGTTCTGAAAATCTTCAGTCACTCTTCGAATCATTCTGTCAATATATCCTTCATCAATCCCTTGAGGTGTCAGGTCAGTAGTGGATCTGAAGAGCCGCTCTTCACTAATTGCCCCTTCAGTCTTGTCAAACATATACCCAATGCCTCCAACAAGGAAGAATTCTCCTTGTGGGACATTGAGTTCATCATCGATAGTGACAATCGAACCATCTTCGAGAAGGATGTAGTTAGGATCTGCAACATTAAATGGTATTGATGCCGCTTCCACAGAAACCTCATCGAGTTTGAGTTCTTTCCGCAAGAACTCAGACAAACTCTTCACACGAATATCAAACCTGAATGGATCCAATTCTCCAAGATGGAGGATATTGCGAGCTTTCCTTAGGATGATGTCAATGATTCGTTGCGTCGCCTTAAGAAATTCTACCCGTTCATCCTTTCCAGAAAGGACTTTTCCTGCCGAGAAGACTACTCGTAGGAAATCAATAGTCTTGAACTTGGACAGGATTGTTCTACTGAGATATGTGGATTCTTCAGTTTCTAGGAAACCTTCCTGTTTCCCAACCTCAGTTGGTATAGCATTTCCAAGATGAAGCTGTACAATACGAGTTTTATTCTTAGCTTTGAAGAATACTCCGATGTCGTATCCATGTCTTGGAACATCAGCGAGCTGCCTGACAAAGGTTCCATCGGGTACAATCTCCTTTGCTCTAGCGCTGGCGTACATCTGCGTGTACTTTGCAAAGAGGTCTGATCTTGACATCATCCTGTCTCCCGCTTTCTACTACTAACTTCACCGACCTCTATTATCTGTTCGGGTGATTTCCTCCGAGTATGAAATCACATTTGTATTTCAGTCCTCTGACTACATCAATGTACTGCCACAATCTATAAAGCATACGAACATCCGACGCCTACAAGTTAGAATAATAGGTAATGAAGATGGAACGTAAGAAAACTGGTCCCGGGCTAGTCGTAATCGGAATAATCCTATTCCTCCTCTCTTTGTTTGTACTTCTCCCCTCGCCTGGTTTCTATCTTGCGTCTCTCTTTATGATGTTTGTTTCTGTTGTCCTGATTGGTATAGGGGCTGCATTTGCGAAAGGTGTGGATAGCAATTTGGATATTCCACGTGAACAGTGCTATTACTGTGAAGGTACTGGAACAAAGGATGAAGAAGTGTGTCCTCGTTGTGGTGGTTCCGGTCTAGCTCGACCTGATGAAGAGTGAAACACTGCAGTGTGTGGTTTATAATGCAGCCCGTTGTTATTGCACATCGTGGTGCATCCGCCAAAGCTCCTGAAAACACGCTCATGGCTTTTAGGACTGCTTGGCAACTTGGAGCTCATATGATTGAATTGGATGTACATGAGTCTTCAGATGGTCACCTAGTTTGTATACATGATTCTTCTATTGACAGAACAACTAAAGGAACGGGGGAAGTCAGCGATCTTACCCTCAGGGAAATACAAGAAGTCGATGCTGGTATGGGAGAAAAGATACCTCTGTTAAGTGAGGTTCTTGAATTTGCGCGTGGTCGAATTCAAGTCAACATTGAACTAAAGATTCCCAATATTGAAGCGAAGGTCGCATCACTCATACAAGAGATGAATCTCGTTAACGATGTTATGGTATCCTCCTTCATTCATCTCTCACTTGTAGAAATCAAAGAGATAGACCAAGACATCAAAACAGCAGTGTTGTTTCACACAGAAATTAAAGACCTAGCGACTTATGCAATTGAGCTTGGTGCTCAAGCAGTCAATCCATTGCAAGACCTAGTTACAGAAGCCATGGTTTCGAGAGTACATGAATTTGGTCTTCAAATCTATCCTTGGACAATAAATGACGAGAGAGATATGATTCGACTGCTCAATCTAGGAGTTGATGGTTTCATCACTGATTATCCCGAAAGAGGTGTTCACATATTACGCTCAAGAATTATCTAGTGATTCGTTTGATGAATTCTTCTATGATAGGGAAAGCAATCCTTCTTGTTGGATGGCAGGTGATTACATGCTCTCCACCTTCAATCATATGAATCTCTTTGTCTTCAGAAGATAGATGATCAAACGCGAATTGTCCGTTATTTGGATCGATTGTCTTGTCCTCTGTTCCTTGTACAATCAGTGTGGGAATAGTTATTTTTGGTAAACTCTTTCTAGCTTGTTTCTGAAACTTGAACAGTTCATGATATGCTGATAGTGGTTCTCTTCTGCATTTTGTTCTCTTCACATCATAGATCTGTTGTGTACGTTCGACATCAATCTCTCTGTCCTTCATGAGATATTTCAGAACTGGTACTAGCCTTGGAAGTATCCCACCGATTCGAAGAGCAGGTGCGATTAGAATGAGTCCATCGATTCCAGTTTCTTGAGATGTGAGTAAAGCTGATGCAGCGCCTCCCATTGAGATTCCCGCTACAAGAGTGTGTTTCAACCCCCAACTCCTAACCAAGTCAAAACCTTGTTTCACAGATGAATACCAGTCATTCCAGGAAGTCTTTTTGATGTTCACTGATGATCCTGCATGTCCTACTATCTCAACTGCAAAGGACGCGATATTTCTTTCTGCTAGATACTCGCTCAGAGTCGCAACTTCATCTGGTGCCGCGCAAAAACCATGGACTAGGAGAACAGCGACAGAGGCTCCTTCTGGATGGGTGATGACCCCCCTTACATCAGGAGCCAATGTTCTCACCATTTATGGATTAATATTGTTCAGGCTTGGCTAGTCTTGGTAACCTCAACATACCAAGACGGAGACCTGCAATGAACCAACCGATAATCGATAGTATCTCCAAGCTGACCACAAATGTGACCATCAATGACACCATCAATGCTATCATACTCGGTGTTGGCATTCCTGCAAAGGTAATCAAGATCAGAACAACGACTATACCCGCAGCCACCAGTCCTGCCATTGTTGATACCTTGAGAAGATTCCCTTCAAAAATATGACCTTCGTCTTCAACATCATTTGCTAGACTCAGATTGAGTGATATCACCAAAATGGAGCTGACTGAGTAAAGTGCTAATAACAATGCAGCACCAGTGTTGGCTTCGTGACCCACTGATTCGTTCCCAGCAATAACAGGAATCATGAACGAAATGAGGAAACTAGCACCCATGAGTACTCCGCCAGTTGCATATCCTCTGCCGTAAGAGTATCCAGCAAGACTGACATTCCGAATGAATAGCATAAGGAGTGGTAGTATAATGACCGTCGCAATCTGAATTGCAGGAGGTATACCTGGGAACAAAGAGATGTTGAACCATCTATTCGTGGGCCATAGAGCAAGAGGTCCACTACCAAATCCTCCAAGCATGAAAGTGATAATCAAAGCCGATGATATTATGCTGCTCAAGACAGTCAAAACTGGTTGTGAAAAGCCTGTGAATCCTCTCCACCAAGATTCTATCATTAAAAAGAACTGAGTGATTATGATTGCCAACCATGGATAGATGACAAGACCTGAAATTGTAGCGGGGTGCACCATAATGAAAACTGATGCAACAACAAGCGGTAGACCAGTAATGATGTCGGTCTTCGCTGCGTAGAGGGCTCCCATCATGAACATGATTCCAGCAGGTGATATCACAAGTATGAAACCCCAACCCCCTATACCCTCATAAAATCCGCTTGCCTCAGTTGATGCTAGAATCCCAAAAATCGCGAGGAACAGCATCACAATCTTACTACCTCCCTTAACAATATCCTCTCCAATTGTAGCTGCTTTCAGTTCCTTTGCTCCTAGTCTTGGAGAAAGCATGATCCAAGAGACCATCATTGCGAGGATGGCAAAAATGAGTGCAGGATTTGTCTGATATGTGGTTTCACTGGACAGTGTACTCCATGGTTTCCAGACTATGACTCCAGTAACATCAGTCAGTGGTCCCATAATTACAGCCAAGAATCCAATAGCGAAAGTTAAGAAACCTGTTAGACCGAATGCGAATTTTGCCTTTCCTGGACTTCTGGCATACTCACGTATTCCATCCATCGGTCCCCACCAAAAGAGAAGTCCCGTCAATTGGCCGACTAGTAATAATCCATAGGCTGCATATGTGAAGAGAACCCCTAGAACCTGACCTATTGCGAGTACGGGAATGAACAATATATTACACATTCCAGCTAGAAATCCGATCCATGTCTTGCTAGAATCTGTGTAAATTATTGAACTAATCTGCCATGTCACAATAAATACTGTACCCAAGAGGTACAGAGATCGGAGGAAATCGGGAATAAGTGCTTCATTATAAACTGCTCCAAAGTTGAACCAATAATGCGCTAGAACTAGAACCGCTGAGAAGGCCGCTACCAAGAAAATATTAGCAAGACCACTGCCAAGTTTTCCACTGAGGTCTTTCGATCCCTGATATTGTAGCAGAAGACTCACAGCCATCAGGGCCATAAATCCAATCGCAAATAGGGGATATTGTAAACTACCACCAAACACCCAATCAAGGGGAGAATCACTAATTATTTCCCAAGGAATTGATGGCACTGGAACTAATGCTGCTCCTGAAAGAATTCCTAAGGCTGCGGCTATGATTCCGAAAATGCTACCGAATCCGGCTAGTCTTCCAACAGCACCTGATTCCCCAGAATCACGAATTACAGAAGTTATAGAGCTCAACTGGGCCATTTCTAACCTTCCTCGTATGTGGTTGTCAATCACCACTAGTCGCGATGGGTACGAAGTGGTACCCCTTAAATGAGTATCGGACAGTGCTTCTGCAATACTTAATACTCTCGTCGCAAAACAGAAACAAATGTGGTGATTATCAAAATGGGATCAGATTTTGAGCTCTATGTTAAAGGAAACCGAATAGAGATGAATGACTTCGTGGCTAGTGTTGTTAGTGATGTTCTGTTGGCGATACTATCAAATCTTCGCGACGTTGACTTGGACAAGATAGAGCTGGTCGAAATATCATAGACATTTCAAATGCGTTCATGAGGAAAACAGAATGGACGGATGGAACGGTAAGATACTCTGGATTGATCTAACAGGTGAATCAACACAAGAGGAAGAGCTTCCATATGACGCTTATGTAGACTTTGTTGGAGGAAAGGGACTAGGGACATTTCTCCTCTATCGTGAATTAAAAGCACGAATTGATCCATTAGGTCCTGAGAATATTCTCCTCTTCATGACAGGTCCCCTTCAAGGTTTGCCCGCTCCGAGTGTTGGCCGATGGTCACTCGTAACCAAATCTCCTTTAACAGGATTGTATTTAGATACTCATTGCGGTGGTCCTCTTGGACGTGAGATCAAGAATGCTGGATATGATGCCATAGGGGTAAAAGGAAAATCCGCTGCACCGATTACGCTCATTATTGATGATAACAATGTAAGGTTTGAAGATGCACACGACCTATGGGGAAAGAGTACTCATGAGGCAACGAGGATACTTCATGAAAACACAACAGATGGTTCAGCAGTATATGTGATTGGTCCTGCGGGAGAGAACTTGGTCCTCATTGCCATAGGGTGTTGCGAGCTTGCACATCAGACAGGACGTGGTGGTGCCGGAGCTGTTCTTGGTTCGAAGAACCTGAAAGGTCTTGTCGTTAGAGGAACTGGGAAGATCAGAGCATCAAATAGTGAGGAAATTCGTGAAGTGAATAGGGAAGTGACCAAGGTCTGGAATGAAAAACCAGATGTCGATTTCAAAAAGTATGGAACACCTTTCCTAGTTGAAGTTTCAAACGAACGGGGCCAGTTTCCGACAAGAAACTGGAAAAATGGATACTTCGATGGTTATGAATCATTGACTCCTGAGGAGATGGCGCAGTGGTATGTTGGTGCCAACCAATCTTGTCCTCATTGTATAATGCGTTGTACACATGCGTATAGAACGAGTGATCCTAGAAATTCCAGTGTTGAAGTAGAAGCAACAACAGAATATGAAACACTCGGTTTATTGGGGGGAAACATTGGAGTCAAAGACGCTCAGTGTGTCTTCCAATTAACACATCTCTGTGACAGTCTTGGACTAGACACGATTGGGACAGGATCAATCATAGGATTTGCTATGGAGGCTTATGAACGAGGATTACTGTCTGAAGCTGACATTGGTTTCCCCTTGCCATTTGGAGACTGTAAAGCAGCGAAGAAACTTGTTGTAATGATCGCAAACCGCGATGGATTTGGAGAAACTTTGGCGCGAGGAACCCTTCATGCTGCCAAAGAGATAGGGAAAGAAAGTGAATCATTTGCAGTTACATTCAAGGGATTGGATGTTCCTGCTTGGGATCCTAGAGGGAAGAAAGGCATGGGACTATCCTATGCAACAGCTGATGTGGGATCAAGCCACCTAAGAGGTTGGCCTCAGACTTCCGATCAACCTGATTCATCGGCCCTCGATGTAATTGAGTCACTGATTGAACAACGTGGAATCAAGATACTTCGAGATAGCTTAGTAGTCTGTCATTTCACATATCATATGCCTCTCACACATGATCAGAACATCAGAATGCTCAGAGGAGCAACAGGAGTCGACTACAACAAGAAATCGATCGACCTTTTCACACATAGGGTCGAAACTCTGGCAAGATTGTTCAACGTTCGAGAAGGCATCTCACGAAAGGACGATACCATTCCACAGCGATTTTGGGAAAACGAAACTCATGGTCCTGCTGGAGGAATGAAGGTGTTTGTTGACAAAGATGACTTCGAAAGATCACTCGACAGATACTATGAATTGTTAGGTTGGAGCAAAGATGGGGTTCCTACAGATGAAACAATCGAGAAACTCGGATTGGCCAAACTTGTAAAATGATTCTGCAGTCAAAATACTCTATGACCAAAATCTCGAAGCATATGGACCTCTTTTCTTTCCTCTTTGTAATCTGAGGCTGTATACAGATCAAACAAATCAGCACGAGAAACATCGAAGATTGCGTTCAGTGCTCTCAGACCTTTCGTCTCAGCGATTTCGTTTGCCTTTTGAAGCATTTGAGTTCCTATATCAGATCCTTCCAGTGCATCTTCAATCTCAAAGTGTTTGATGTATCCTACTCTGCCCAATGCTGGATCCTTGGCAACATCAAGTTTGAGGGCTGCAACAACCATCCGACTAGTAGCTGCAATAACATACATAGTTTCAGTACTAGCTCCAACTGGTGTTGAGGCAGTATGTGCAACGAGGCGTTGGAAGTTAAGACCTTCCCGAACGTAAAACTCCTCTATTAAAGTGCGGTCTTGTGCCGTGGCAAGCCGAACATCAATTTCCATGTGTTGAAGTCCTCCGAGTTTGATTCAAACTGAAACTCAACTCATTAGAAGTGTTTTACTAAGGTGTAATTTAATCTGGTGTAACATGCTACTTTCTGAGGGAAATCGATTAGTAGATAGAATTATGATAAAGAGTAATTTAATTTGGTTTGACAACCAATAACCTATCAGATGAAGTCATGACAGTTAATGATGAAAATCAATCAATCTTGCTTCCACTTATCCTGTTTGTATGCCTAATCATCTTGCTCCTTGCTCTGGCAATAATATACCTGCCCAGATTGTAGAGATCATTTCATAATTCTGAAGATTTCTTGCATATTCTTTGTGAATTCACTATCTGGATGTCGCAAAGTCACCACATATCGGCTTCCAGTTTCAATGAGTAGTGGAAGTAGTGGAATGATGGTGGCAACACTTGTCTTGAATTTCTGCTCGACCTCTTTAATGATTGCTTTATTCTCATAGATTCCAGGTTTCTTGTTGATTATAATCTTGATTTCTGGGACTTGCAGTTTACGAGCAACACTCAATGTAGCTGCTGTACCAAGGAGGTCCTGTTCGTCGATCCTGGCAACAACAAAGAGATAGTCCGCAGTCGCCATGGAGAGTAGGGTTTCTCTATCCAATCCTGGATGCGTGTCAATGATGAGGTAATCTAGGTCTTTCTTCTTAATAACATCGGTGAATCCCTTCTTGAGGTCTCCAACTTCATATCCTTCTCTGAGAATACGTGTGATGTCAGTAGCAGTCATGGAACTTGGAATTAGAAACAGTTTGCCCTGTTTGATACTCAATCTATCAGTCAGATCGACACATGCATCAGTGATGTCGCATGATCCCCTGAGATAGTCATTGAGGGTATACTTCATCTTCTCTCTACCCAGACCAAAAATCACGTGGATTCCCGGTGAAGCCATATCTGTGTCCATGACTGCTACTCGTTTTCCATCGAGTGCTGCCATTGCTGCTAGATTGGCAGCAATATTGGACTTGCCTGTTCCACCTCTAAAACTATGAATTGATACTATCTTACCTGACATGACTCAACACCCTTTCTTTTGGCCATTTAACATGATTTCCTAATGTTCGTAGTACTTCAAGTATTCTTGTTGCTGGAATCCCTGACCGTTCTTCTATCTCCCGGATTGATAGGCTTCCGTTACAGTATTTCCAGATAGAATCTACGACATCAAAGTCCTTTTTCTTAATTCCTATGACCTCAAGATATGCAACAAATCGCTCATCTCGGTCCTCCATTATTGGATATAATTTTGCGATTCGAACAATTCCTTTCGCAATTAGTTGCGCAAGAACCTCATCCGTTTGATCTCGAATAAGACCGCTTATGTCGTGCATCTCTGCAACAGTCGTAACATTGGTAGCTGCATTGACCATTCTCAATGCTCCTGATTGAATGCTCTCTGAGAACGAAGAGAGAGCCATCTTGGTTTCTCGACGACTATCTTCTGGCGACATGACAAGTTCAACAGCATCATAATCGTAGAATGAGATTGGTCCATCGATTTTCTCTGGTACGAATTTTCTTGCATCTGAAAAACTGGTCAACTCAACTAATGATATGAATGGATTCAAGAGTTCGAGGTATGTCTGCTCTGAAAGTCCCTTCTGGACAACAAATGCACATACTCCTTTCTTGGTAAGTTTCTTGAAAAGAATGGTTGTGTTCTTGTCCAGACTTGAATGCTCTTTCGTTTCAGCTGTTTCCTTGATTGAAGGGAGGAAATCAAGAACCGCCTCGAGTTCATATGCTCGAAGATTGGAAACAGCTACATGGCCATCATAAGTAACCATCCCTCCCCGTAAAATGTCCCGGTTGATTTCGACCTCTGCAAGAACCTGTTTTAATCGGTTCAATTCCTGCGCAGGAAGCAAAACAGTCTTGTACCTTCTAGCCAGACCTGGAATTCCATCGAACTTTTGAAGAGTAGTTTCAACGACATCCGCAAATGGTTGGAACTTCTTTGAATGAGGAAGATCTTTCCTGATTTCTTCATAGAACGTAGAAACGAACTGATCCGCTAGGTCTTGAAGAATGACGCGATGAATCTCGCCACTGTCATCCTCTGAAACTAGAGCTATGAAGTAGAGATCTCCTTTGCGTTCCCAAACGAGCTTGTTCTGGTCAAATGACATGACTGTGATTCTGTCTTGGCTTACCTCTTTGGCAAATGAACCGACTGCAGAAAGAAATGCCGCTGCTAACTCATCTAGCTTACGCGTACCACTCACTGAGTAGTGAAACAACAGTATACCAGAGTCACGCAGAACGACTATCTCCTTTACCAACAGGTGGCCTCCTTCTCACGGCTTTTCTTTCTCAACACTGAAAGGATTTAATTCCTTTGTCAAGAGGACATTGAGGAGATTATTCATTGGATTCTTCCGCAAGACCACTGACTTCAATTTGGTTCCACTTTACTTCGTCACCTAACTTCTCAAGAACTTCGTAAAGTCTCTCTGGTACAACTCCCAGCCTCTCACTTACCTCGACCAGGGGTCTGGTCCCATTACACAGAGTCTTCGCTCGCTCAAGCAGCTGGTAGTCTTTACTTGGAAGACCGATCAAGTCTAAATATGCGTCAAATCGTGCGTCGTTCTCCTTTATTATTGGACAGAGTTTTGAGATCTTCAAGAGTCCTCTAATTGCAAGATATTCGACAACTTCTGATATCTCTTCATCAGCCACGCCCAAATCTCTACTCATATCATGTATCGATGTTTTTCCATCAATCGCGGTAAGGATTCTGTTGCCTGATGCACCTAGGTCCCGATGAAATTCGTCGAGAAATTCACCTGACTTTAAGGCTGCATCAAGATATTCCCTTTGCATTTGCGGGATAACGAAAGAGCTGAGACTCGATGTAACTATGAGAATTCCCTCATAATATGTGAAGACGCTACGCACCTCATTCTCAAAGTCCATGAATACATCCAATACAGGGATGTCCATCCTGAGCTCAGTTTCATATCGTGTAAGAAACCTCTTGCTCAGCTCACGAAGTACTGCTCTGAGTACATTCTCTGAAGAACCAGTTTCGACTAGAAAGATGAATAGATAGTTTGATCCATATTGTTCGTATAAAAGTTCAGAACCCTCGAAAGTAAGACTTTGGATTGATTTTTCGCCAAACTCAGATGCAAAACTTGTGATTGCAGTCAGAAATCCTGACAGTAACTCATCTAATTTCCGTTCCTCAGATACTGAGTAATGGAAAATTGGGCTTCCTCCTGCTGTCAGAACCATGAATTCTTTCACACCGAGTTTTCCGACCAAGACTGAATCTCCTTGGGTCTGTCCAGATTCCGAACTGTCTTTAAGATATCGCATGAATCCCGAAACATCCATATCGTTTCCTGATTTCCAAGACTCATCGGTCAGGTGAGAAAATGCTAGAGTACAGAGAATTTCCATTAAAGACGATGTTCATCTATGTTCTACTTGCTGTTCCTTTGGCGTTCTCTATATTCGTCATTACAGGGCTTCTTTCTGGAACAATCCTGAACCTCACTGTACTAGAGCAACAGGGACTTCTTGGTCATGGGGCACTAGCAGCAACAATTGCATTACCACTGTCGGGTCTCCTCGTAGATAGAATTCGAAAACATGATCTTTCGATGTATCTAGGAGCAGCAATTCCAAGTTTCGTAGTTCTGTTGAGTCTGTTCACAGACATTCCTGGTTTCGCAGAATCATTCAATTTGACACTGGCTGTAACAACCTTTGCTTTTCTCACCCTGATGATGATTTCTTGGGCCGCGAGAGTGAACCAAAGTGTGGTTGTAAGATTTCGTGGAAGGACTGTGGCAACGTTCTTAGCACTAGCTGTTTTCATGTCAGGTGTGTTCTCATACCTCAGAGACGCTGGTATCACCTATGACTCGAATGTTCTCATATTTCCAGCACTCATCTCACTTGTTGCAGTCATCATTTCTGCATCATTCAGACCATGGAAGGTCGCACGAGCTTCTCTGACTATTGCTGGAAGTTCATTCAAGTACTTCATTCCGACTACCTTCATTATGGGTGCCCATCTGCTATGGTATCTAGTGACAAAGAATGCACTGATTTTGAAAGGTATCGTTTCCCTCAGTGATGAGGTTGGAGCTGGATTATTTGAGCTAATCCCTTTGATTTTCGCAATAGTGTTAGCTGGTTTAATGGCAGACCGCTTGGGTAGAAAGACTGCATTTCGATTCATCATCCTCTTGTTGGGCCTCTTGACAATTTTTGGTTCTTCACTTATTGATACGAACAATTTCTCATTCCTTCTCGTATCTGAGAGGTTTGTTGAGGGGTATCTTCTAGGACTCTGTCTACTCCTCATTTGGCCAGAGCTTGGATCTGTCAAGACCAAGGGTTTTCGACTTTCACTTTACTGGTTCTTCTTCCTAGGATACATGACTCTCTTCTGGGCATTGGATATCAGGGTGGAGTTGTTTGGCATAACCTTTGCCCCACCTGATTGGCTCTGGACAGTTGGTGGACAGACTGCTATTGTTCTCTCACTCGGAGCTCTATATCTCACGGGTCCACTTCCAACTACACTGGGTCGTGAAATTGAGATGGAGGATCTGGATTTTGATTTTGATGAACGCGAAGTGAAAAGGACCGTGGATGCATTTGTTGGGCGAGATGACTTTGATTCTATTCGGAGTCAGTTAGACATTATCGACGCTGGGACGGATCTCAGTGATAGTGAGATGAATGCAATCCTAGGTGATGAGTTAAAGGACATGCTCCCCTTACGTCGTGTACCCGGTATTGGTGGAAGTCTAGAGAAAAAGCTGAGTGCGGCGGGGTATGAGTCCGCCGCTCAGTTGGCTGGCGAGTCAGCTCAACGCCTTTCCCAGAAGATTAATGGGCTGAGTGTCGCTGGCGCTGAGAAGATTCTCAAGAGTGCGCGTAAAGTCGTAAAAAAGACAGTCAAGAAGAAGTAGATCGAACTACTTCGGCTTGTCCATCAAGGCTGTCTTCGTCTTCACTTTGCCCTTTGAAACGTGTGGATTCCGGAGGACTGAATCTTCGGCCTTCTCAAGCTCTCTGATTTCATCTGAGAGATTCGCTGCAACTCTCATCATTTCATGACCAGCAGCTACAAGTGGTATGTAGTCTTCTGCCTCTTTTGTCTTGAAGCACCCTTCTGATGTAATGTCCGCCACAGCTTCGGCAATAGCTAATGCTGCAAGGGCTTTAACTCTCGCATATGGATTCTTGAAGTAACCACATTTCACAGCTTTCTTGGCAGTCAACTTCAATTGAGGCATTTCAGGTGTTTCACCAGCTTGAAAAGCTGCAACAATCTTGTCAAGCTCATTCTGGATGGCTCGCATCACACCTGTGACTGCCAAGACCTTGATTGCATCAGCATTGAACAGGGTCATCTCAGTGGGATCGAGAAACTCCTTCTTGGCACCAATCATCGAGTCTGCAGGAATTACAATGAATCCCTGCCCTTCAAGAACATGAGGTTTCTTCTTCCCTTCTTCATTCTTCTTATAGAATGCCTTTTCAGCTGGACCGTCAGATATCGCCACTGTTGGAATCTTTGCTTTTGCCAACATCTCCCTCGCCTTTGAAGGGCCTGGAAGGGCTGCATTCGGGCTTACAATGATTGCAAAATGAGGTTTCCAGGCAATCAATGACTCAACAGGCCCTGCTGCTGACTCTTCGTCCATCTTTGCTCCGCTTGTGAAAGCTCGAACGTGTATATCGTCTCTTTCTGCTCGTTCATCAAACATAAGGTCAAGAAGAGGTGCAGAAGCAATCGCACCGAGTTTGATTACTCCTACATTTATTGTAGTAACTGACATTTTGTGAACTCACTCCTTTGCGTTTCAAAAACAGGGTGCGACAAAACTGTTGCGGTTCACTCTTTTGGATAATATGCCAGACCTGTGCCAGCCAGGAGGTCTGCTCCTCTTAGATGTTTATTACAGGTGGCACACCTGAATACGATCTTTGGGTCATTAGAAGCTGTTCCACAATTGTTGCAAAGAGGTTCAACATCTATTATAGATAGGTTTCCTACCTTTACTGGTTCCTTGCAATTCAGACAAGTGACTTCAGCAATATCATCAGCCATCACAGCATGGAATTGATTGCTACACTTTGGACAAAAGAGAGTGTATACTTTGTGAATATCAGTTGACTCACAATTCGGACAAAGTAACTCAATGGTTAAATCGGAATCCCCGCATTGTCTACATTCCACACGTCGTCCGTAGGTACGTGATTCGAGTAGATCCTCATCTTCAAGGTCCTTTAACATCCTCACGACTTCAGCATCATCAGATCCAAAGTAATTACGGGCATCTGGATATCTAACTGAAGCACGAAGTACATGTTTTGGTCTGATCGCTACTACTCTATTGGAAGTGATATCCTCAACAAGTTTCTTCACTGAGGGATTTGTGAGTAGTGCAGCTCCACTTGTTTCATCTATCAGCTCCTTGAGGAGCTCAAAAGCTCTTTGAAGCTCATTGTCCCATTTGTCACTATCGAAATCGATATACTTGACTAGTCGAAGTAGATTACGTTCAATTACTGTAGGATTTTCACCTTCCTCAAGGTGAATCGCTATGCAGTTTGGCACTTTCATATACGAGATAAACAAACCTCTCTGTAACTTTGAATATCCGATTTCTGCTTCCCTATTCACACCGTGTCCCATGAAAATGAGTAATGCTTCTTCTCCTGTCAAAGGATCAGTTTCTGGAAATGAACGTCCTACTGAGGGTCCGAGGTTATCGTCCCACCAAATCGAATGAATCGCTTTTGGCACTTTTGCATCCCCGATGTCGTCTTGGTCCCGTTCAAGACAAAGCTGATAGTATTTTGAACTATCATTCTATCTTATCAGCCTATTCTAGATAGATGCCCTTTAGTTTTGTTGTACGAAACCTCTCCCACCGAAGGGTATAAAACCGTGCCAAGAAGTTCGGCGGTCACTAAGCCATGATTAGGCAAGAACAGGAAGTAATCAGATGGTCTCACATGGTCGCAATAACTCAGCAATCCTATTTGTGCTGGTATGGTTGTTCGTCTCACCCTTCGTTTTGACAACTAGCCATATTGACCCAGCATTTTCTCCCGTAGATAATATGGAGCTGGCTGCACCTACGATATCTGGACCACCAGTTTATGAATTTGAGAATGGAACTGTTGGACACACTCTTGTCTATCATGCTTCTGATTCCAATCCAAAGAACTACTCAGTAACTGTGAACGGAGAAGTTTTCGACCACGGACTCTGGAGTGGAGGTGAAATAACCGTCTACCTCGTACAGCTGTACCTCGGAGATTGGATTGACACACTCCCAAAGGAATTGACCTTCATCTGTACAGTGTTCAATAATGGAGGAGAGAGTGCATCAGCAACCACAGTTGTTACAGTCGTTCCAGACACATCTGCGCCGATCATCGAACAGCCAGAGAACATCACATATGAAGAGGGAAGCTTCGGACATGAAATCCGGTGGAATATTACCGAAGCCAATCCAGAATTTTACAACATCACACGAATATCCAATGAGTCAGGGACCAATTATACCGAGATCGAAAGTGGCGATTGGGGTCATGAAAACTTCACAATTAATGTAGATGGACTCAATGCAACTCATTGGTATCTATATACTCTGTTCGTACGAGATAAGTTCGATCGAAATGCAACAAGTCATGTCAATGTTACAGTTTTGCCTGACACTACGAATCCAACAATAACATCTCCAGATGATGTTGCTTATGAGTTTGGAGCTGAGGGGTATGAGATATTATGGCACGCATTCGATAGTAATCCAAAGAACTACACGATTACTTCGCTGATTCTCTTTAATGACACTCTGTACGGCAACTATTCCGCTTTTCATACATTCATCGATGTAGTGCAACCTGATTGGATATTCACTGATCCCGATGGACAAGACATCATAGTTGACCTTGATGGTCTCTACCTTGGAAACTACTCGATTACCCTCACTCTGTTTGATGACTACGGTAGAATGACAAATGATACCGTAAATGTCACAGTCTATGAGGACATCCGAGCACCCATTATCACACCTTCTAGAGACCTTTCATATGAAGAAGGATATACTGGCAACCATATCAACTGGACAGTGGATGAGAACAATCCATTATATTACAATCTCACCTTAGACGGCGTAAGCTTAGAGAATAGTACTTGGGATGGTTCTGGATACGAGTTAGATGTTGATGGTTTCGACGTAGGTGTCTATGTCTACAATATGTCCTACACCGACTTCTTCAATCAGACTGCCTTCGCACTGATTGAAGTGACAGTACTGGCTGATTCGCATGTACCTACAGTGTTAGGTATTACTACAATTCAGACCTTCAGTACACCTTCCTCGAGTAACCTGACAATTCAAGCTTATGTCTGGGATCTGAATAATATTCACAGTATCAAGATTGAATGGGGTGTTGGAGACCCAGAGAGTGCTGATTTCACATCTGAAACGACGGACATGGAAGAGAGTGAGATTAGTGACATCTTTGTTACTCACCTCGGTGAATTCGATGTCGGTCAGCAGGTTTGGTTCAAGATTCTTGCAACTGACAACTCTTCAGTGAATCTTGTCTATGACTCAGGTTGGCGGAACGTAGTCATCACGGTCCAGAGCTATGGTGGAGCACCTGCACCAATCTACGCGGTTGTCGGCGTTCTGGGAGGACTGTCCCTAATCGTTATCTTGGTGATGTACTTCAGGACAAAGACACGGTAGTCATTTCTCAAGAAGCGAGAGTACACGCAGAGGCATGTCATTACGATTATTGAGAGTGAGTTCTAGGACTCGTACGTCTCTCCGTTGCCTTACCTCATCCAGGAAGAGACTCCGTCTTTGTTGAATTGTCCCCACCACTCTGCCTGTATCTAGACATCTTCGGACCTCTGGAGCGAACAGCTTTGAGAACATCTCCATTTTTGCTATCTCGTCGATAATGATCAAATTGTCTGATTCTCGGGCTTCCCTAAGCTCAGGAATGATGATTGAATCGATATCCTCGACAGACACATGATATTTGCTTACTCTATAACCTGTTTTGAAATCAATATGTGCCAAAGTCCCTTTCTTTCCAGAAAGAGTTTCAATAGCAAACCCAACACGTCTTCCACGTTCACGCATCTCATATGACAGGAAACCTCTCGTTGTTACCGGTGGAAGTCTTTCCACAATCTTCCTTATCGCGGTCGTCTTTCCAACACCGGGTCGTCCAGTGAGCAGAATATTCCGTTTCAAAATAAACACTAATCACGTACAGTCTTCAGTGCGAGAGTCTTCACGGTGTCCTGAAGTTCATCAAGCTTGTTGGCTTGTTCTTTGAGCTGTTTATACAAGTCCATATCAGCCAGAATCGTCTTCATCAAGAGAGCTGCGACCGCCTCTGATCTGCTCTTGAAGATTTCGAGTTTGACCAATGCATCGAGGATTTCAATGAATTCCGTACTCAGTCGAGTCATCACTGAGAATTCACGTTTTCCTGCCATCTCCTCGGAAATGATCTTGCTTAGGATAGTTTCTCTCAGAGTTGACACTGCTTCAGGTTCCTTCTTTTCTGGACTCATTTCCTTTACTCTCTTATTCATCAATACCATCCGAATCTTATAGAACTTACGAAGCAAATAGTTCATTCATTATTGGTTTTGTAATGGAACAAAAGAATGTGATGAAACACTTGCGTGATCTCCTTTTTCTTCTTTACTGATAAGCATTTCAGATTGTATTGACGTAACATTTAATACTTTAATACATGTATAAATGTAATGATTTCGAGAAATATCTCGGATTTGGAGGTGAAACTTTGAAGAGTGAAATAATGAAATGTTCAGGATTTCTAATTGGTCTGGTCTTTGTTTTCTTACTGTTTCCCCAGACGGCTGCAACTGTGGTGTGGGAAGACAACTTCGATGACGGTACTTATGCACCTGAATGGACTGTCACTGAAGGGGCTTGGGAAGCCTCAAACGGATATCTAGAGGCAGTTGGTAGCATACGAAACACAATTTCGCATAATAGCTCACAGGTTGAAGGAACTTGGAGTTTTGACATCTTCTATGTTTATGTTGAAAACAATCATGGTTCTTTAACTATTAATTACATCGTAAATGGTTCTGATGATTATCATCTGACAATATCTCAACCGGGCAATGTTGGAATCGGTCCGAGATTAACTTTGCAGGGTGGGATATCTCTAAACGTTTCTGATTTCGTGGTTGGTAGTGAAACATGGACGCACTTTGATATCACTCGAAACTCTATTGGCGAAACTCATGTATTTGTCAATAAGACAGGACCCATTGCAGAACCGACGATTTCGATAGTAGATACAACTCACAGCTATTCAGAGCAGTTTAGGATTACCTGTGCCTTCGATGCAGAGGGCTCTCGGATTGACAATATCGTCGTGGATGATGAGATTCTGATCACACCACCCGCTACCACGACACCAGAAACAACAACTACGCCTGATACTACTCCAACCAATGGAGGACCTGGAATCCCAATCGACACGACCCTACTTATCGTTGGAGCGGGAGTGGGGGGTGTGGTCATCATAGCAGGTGTGGTGTGTATGAGAAGACGTTAGATAAACGAGAGAGGGATATAATTCCCTCTCATTTCCTTTCCTTTCCGCAATCCAAAACTCTGATGTAGAAGCTGAGCTCTATCTACGCATTTTCGTAATGGGTTCCCTATCCCTATCCTGTAAGGACATCATAGGCGATATCCATTGCTGAGTCCTGAATCTTCTCAAGCTTCGTGATTTTATCCTTGAGCAGTTTGAATTCGTCTTTGTGTCGGAAAAGTGTCTTCTCTATAATCGCAGCTGCAGCTTCAGATCTACTTCTGAAGATACCAAGTGCTACAAGAATGTCTAGCATGCTGACGGTTTCATTACCGAGTCGTGTCGACACAGGTATGTCACGTTTCATAGATGATACTGGAGTGGTCATCTCCTTGATCAGTACGTCTCTCAAACTCTGTGAAGACTCTCCGCTTTTTCTTTTCTGTGTCAACCAACCTGACCTCCGGTATATTACTCTTTGACGAAGATCCTAATATACACTTTGAAATGTATCAGTGTAATCAACAATACATCAATACAGGTAAAAGGCTGGATTTGGAGAAATGAGCTTGGTGGAAACATGTGCCAAAACACTGAAGTATAAGAAAAACGGATTCAGTCCAATTTCAAGAGTAGAGGGTTTAAAGAGTGAAGCCACTGGGAACAATAACTATGTGTTTCCCCCATGTCGACGAATCCACGAGGGCTACGTTGAGGTCATTAATGGAAGAAGCTGAGAACTATGCTGATTTCACTGATAGACTCTGTGACAGAGTCTGTGAAGAGCCTTCGCCACCATTACTCAAATACTTCTCTGTCTTCTTTGCCTTTCATATAGAATGGTATAATCCAGTCGATAGATTGGAATCGGCGGGAAACATAACTGCTTTGGCTTTACCAATAGTCCTACTAATCAGGGGACGAAGAGCTGATCCGGTTAGCTGGGATGAAATGAGAGCAGCTATGATAAGAGCATTAGAACTGGCTCCTAATGACTGGATTGCAAGTCATCTCTATCTTACTTGGAGATTCAAGGCGGAGATTCTTTATCCAGAGTGCGATGTTGATATTCGGCCAATAGACGCCATCGCAGCCACTGTGAGAGAGAATAGGGATTTAGCATTCTTCGAAGCATATCTTCTTCAATTTGATGCACTAGGTTATTTCAGAGAAAACAAGGGAACAGACGCCATAGCAAAGTTAGAACAAGCCCTAGCTGTTGCAAGGAAGTTCGATGATCAGATATTGATGGTTGATTATCTCCTCGATCTTGCCAGTAATATCAAACATACTGACATGAAAAGGGCGATGCACTACTTCACCTTATGCAGAGAGCTCGGCGAAGAATTGGGGTATAAGGACCGAGTTGCAATGGTTCACCATCAAATGGGCCACATAAAAGGCATGAGGGGTGAAATAGATGCAGCAATAGAAAGTCAAATTGAATACAAAGCAGTCCGAGAATCATTGGGGCTCCCAACCGAGTACATGAGTTCTGTTATTGCATTTTACTACAATCAAATCGGAGATGGAGAGAAGGCCTTTGAACATGCAAAGATAATTCTTGATTTTGAAGGTTCGGTACTCAGACATCTTGCTTACACTCGTGCTCAACTAGTTTGGTCTTTGATTAATCTAGGAAGGTTAGAAGAAGCCAAGGTTGAGCTAGCGGAAGCCCTGACAATTGCCAATAAATCTGGAGATATTTCACAGATTGTGTGGGTTCGGATGGTCGAGGGTATCTTAGACAAAGTTGAGGGTAGTTTTGACAGTGCGATTGAATGCTTTACTGAAGTACTAAGTCATCTCGAAGAAAGACCAATCCCTCTCTTGGTGAATATCTGTCTTCTAAACCTCTCTGAGATAGAAATCGAGATGCTTACTCATGAATCACTTGCAAAAAATGCTGAAACGTCTGGCCCCTGGATGCAAAAGTTGATGGAACATGCAGAGAAGAATGATCTCCCTGGTATTTCAGCTCGTTCATTGCTGTTGAAGGCAGAGCTGCGTAGAAGACAGGGACGGAGCAATGATGTTAGAAAGTTGATTGATAAGGTTCAAGAAACTGCTAAAGCTCCAAGCATGAGATATCTCAAAGATCTTTCAATTTCTATGTTTCCTGAGATAGTGAGTTAGTTGAACTAGTTTTCGAAAATCAAAGTATAGCTAGAACCCAGAAGGACTCACTCCTTCCTCAGAAGAATGGGTCCCCCAACAAAGATCACCACTGCTGCACCCACAATACCACCACAGATTACCAGCGTGTCACTATAATCATGGTCAGTATTGGTCGGTGTGCTTGTGGGAGGAACCTCTTCAGGGAAGTAGTAAAATGATGGATTTGCGGATAGTTCAACAAATTCTCCTTCCTCCCAGTCTGTTAGTACAAACGGTCCCGCGGTTATGTATGGTTCTGCAGGATTGAAAACGGGATTCCATGTATTCCATCCTTCATATCCTATTCCGTCCACATTGTTGAAGATGTGTTCGGGAATTATCCTAGTATACGCAATGTTGGAGAAGTGCCAGTACGACTCGGTACTAAACTCAAGAACTGCTCTGTATCGAGTTGGTGAATAGGCTGCCACCAAGTCGACTAGACCTACAGCCTTGGGGTTTCCCAAAAAACCAGTCTCGCGTAAATACATGAAGGTGAAAACAACATCCTTAGCTGTCAAAGGTGTGTCATCACTCCATGTAGCATTCTGGATGATATCAACAGTGAAACGGGTGTTTCCTTCTTGCACCGCTTGATTCTCAGAATGAGTTTCCATCAGCATATCTTCTGCAAGGTATGGCCAAGGATCCATATTTGGATCTCTCGAATAGAGTGTTGGCCAGAGATTGATCAAAATATCTTCCTCGTATGCGCTCCAACACGTGAAGATATTGAATGTCGTAGGGTAATGCCACCCTACTCTGACTGTTCCACCAGATGTTCCATCTATCTTGTGAATCTTCCTCAATGTCCAATGACTTCCGATCCATCGTCCAAGGTCTGATATATGACCTGTATATTCATCGGTTCGATATGGTTGATGTAGAATGTTCTCATACGCTACCACAAGAGGTACATTCTCATGAAGAATCAATTGCATAGCTGCAGCTGCCTCATATACTGCCTCGTAGCTACTATTGTATAGGAGCTGCTCACACCATGAATCGAATGTATCATTTTGGAAATTGGTTGG
>JBHLRZ010000038.1:0-27476 GCA_048882045.1 Candidatus Thorarchaeota archaeon
GCCATTTACTGTTCACCTCCAAGGTCCAACTCTCCCGCAAAATGACATTTTGCATAGTGGCCAGCATTAATCTCTCTCAATTCTGGTTCATCTTCCTTACATATTGACTGGGCAAAGGGACATCTTGGGTGGAATCGGCATCCTGTTGGTAGATTGAGTAGATTGGGAGGTGTTCCAGGAATGAACTCGAGTCTCTTCTTTGGGCCGACAACACTTGGAAATGCTCCAATGAGTTTGTAAGAGTATGGATGCAGACTGCTCTTGAATACGGACGCAGCATCCCCCACTTCAACAAGATTGCCCGCATACATTATTCCTACATCATGGCAGTTCTCAGCAACAACTGAGAGATCGTGCGTGATGAAGAGCACTGCGAGGCTGTATTTGTCTTGGAGTTTCCTGAGTAGATCCAGGATTTTGTTCTGAACAATCACGTCTAGGGCTGTTACTGGTTCATCTGCAATGATCAACTGTGGATCACACGCAAGGGCCTGTGCTATTATCGCTCTCTGTAACATACCCCCACTGAATTCGTGGGGGAAGTCGTTCTGCCTCTCAGGCTTGAGACCGACCTCATCGAATAATGTAGAAACAGTAAGAATTGCTTCTTCCTCAGATACATTGTCCTTCTCACGGATGACCTCAACTATCTGGCGACCAATACGAAGTACGGGATTGAACGCATTCATCGCATACTGAAAAACAATTGAGGCCTTTTTCCAGCGAATCTGCCTCATTTCTTCCTCTGACAGTTCTGTGAGTTCCAAGCCACCAAGATTGATACTGCCATGATCGACTTTCCCATTCTCTGCAAGGATTCGCATAATACTGTATGCAGTTGTAGTTTTACCGCAACCTGATTCCCCTGCAAGACCAAGAGTCCGTTTACTCTCAATATCGAATGACACGCCATCGACTGCTTTGAGTTCTCTGCCTCCAAGGTAATAGTATGTGGCCAAATCTCTGACTTCTAAGACAGCCATCTATCATTGCCTCCCTCGTAGTCTCGGATTTACGACTTTGTCAGCCGTATGACTGATGAAGACGAAACCTAGTGTTGTCAATAGTATCAGGACTCCTGGAGGTATAAACCACCACCAGCGATTTCCGAGTAGCGCCGCATTCTTCCACGCCCAATGCAAGAGAATCCCCCAGCTCGGTTGTCCATGGATGTCGACGAAACCCAGGAAAGCAATTCCTGCTTCACTTAGAATTGCATTGACAACTCCAAGAATCATGTTTGCTAGGATGAGGGGAAGTGTGTTCGGCATGATGTGCTTGAAGAGAATGTAGTTGTCACTTGCCCCAAGCGCATGTGCAGCCTCAGTAAGAGGTCTCTCCCTAAGTGATAATGCTTCACTCCTCACCATCCTCGCTGTACCTGTCCAACCAAGGATTGCAATGACTACTATTACATTCTGCAGACCTTGGCCAAATATGACAAGAAAGATGAGCATCAGAGGAAGTGTAGGCAAACACAAGAACACGTCAGTAATTCTCATGAGAATTGTGTCAATGATTCCTCCATAGTATCCTGCAATGAGGCCGATGAATGTCCCCATGAATACCGAAACCACGCTCGCTGCGAAACCGACCAAGAGTGAAATTTGCGAACCGTATATCATCCGGCTAAAGATGTCTTCACCCCGGTGATTTGTACCTAGGATATGTTCCGCACTTGGAGGTTGAAGGAGATCCTCAATAGCTAGAGACCCATCACCCCAGTGATATGGTGAGATCAAAGGTGCCAATACAGCCATCAGGACAATTGCAGAGATTATCAAAAGTCCAAACATGCCCATCTTGTGATGAAGAAACTCCTTCCAAAATGACTCAATGTTTGGTTTCATGTTCCAAATCATTTGAAACGCTCTTGGCAATAATAGGAATAAAGGAACAAGAAACATCAAACTAGCAAAAGAAACCCAAGAGAATCCAGTAGTGGAAAGTAATGAGCCCCATGATGGAATGAAGAATGTTATAGGAATTGTCACTCCAAAGTAACCTAACCATCCTTCTTCAAGAATCATGAATAGCATGACAACGCTTAAGATTAAGACTCGGTAGAGCTGTAGATTTCGAATAGGCCAATCTTTCAACAGTCTTGGTGTCCAAAAGAATACTGCAAAAGTAACGAGAATACCCCAACCTGCCCCAGCTATGAAGAATATTAGGACGCAGATTGTTGCAAGCAGTATCTTCTGCAATATTCGTCCTGGTCGGTGTACGAAGATTTTCTTTCCTGGAATAATCAGCAAAAGTGAAAGTCCTGTTAGACCCATACCCAAAACTCTGACTGCTTGAACAGCTAGTGCAGTCATTTCCTCTCCATAGCCAACTTGACTAGCTGCAATCCATGCACTCAAAGAACCTGCAAAGAGGTCCGTGAAAATGTAGGTCATTATCATTATCAGGATTACAGCTCCGAATCCGACAATGGTTACATGGATTGGTTTCTTCGGTTTCTGCATCACTACTGCGTCTCTGCGTTCCTGTTGTTGTCCTTCGTCTAGCATTGTGTTTCACCTCAATACCGTATGCGCGGATCCAGGTACAAATAGAGGACATCCGCCGCGAAATTCGCAATTAGAGTGATAGTTGCCAGAAACAGGAATATCCCCTGAAGTACAGGATAGTCTACTGACAAGACTGAGTTGTACGTAAGCAGACCTAACCCACTCCAGCTGAAGATATATTCCGTCATCATGGCACCACTGATCAGATAGGGCAGATTGACTGCTATTACACTGACCATTGGAAGCATAGCATTACGCATAGCATGACCATAGAGAATAGTTCTCTCCTTGAGACCTTTTGCCTTGGCTGCGAGAATATAATCCTGGGTGAAAACATCGAGGACAGAATCCCGCATGATAAGGTAGAATCCTCCAATGAATGAAAGGGTGAGGACAATCCAAGGTCCGGCCATATGGTGAAGGTAATCGTACGCATAATCTAGGAAGTTCACATGATCATATCCCCGCGTTATAGTCCCTGCAAGCGGTATGAGTCTTCCAAGAAATCCCAAATAGTAGAGTAGGAGCATACCAATCCAGAAGACAGGCATTGCATATGCTACCAGAAAGACCACTGTTGATCCAGTATCGACAGCTGAATCTCTGCGTGCTGCTGCAAGTACACCAAAAACCATGCCGATGAATATGGATGCAATGAGTGAAGCACCCATGAGAATGAATGTGTTTGCAAACCTAAATTCGAATATTGTTTCTATAACTGGCTCATTGAAATGAGAGAATGAATAGCCCAATTCTCCTTGGAACAGATTGACAATGTAGAGAAAATACTGTTCGATGAGAGGTCTATCAAGTCCGAACTTTTCAGCAATTGCTATTCGGAGTTCTGGTGCTAGTCCTTCACCCAATAATGCTTGTCTAGGGTCTCCAGGCATGATTCTGAAGATTATGAAGTTCAGAGTGATAATGATGAACCAGATTAGAACTGTCTGAACAAGTCTTTGACCAATATATCTCCAAGTACCAATTGTCTTTCGAGTAGCCAATTTTCATCTCTCCAATTTGCACTGTCCCTTTTTGCATGGTAGAACCCCCTTAAAGAATATCGGACTCAGTAACAACAAATTGAATCTTTCAAAAGAAAATTAGGAAGGGACCAAAATTGGTCCCTTTTGTTGAACTGTTACTTCCTTCGCAGTGCAAAGTATGTAATTACAACACCAATAATCAGTGCTCCAGCTCCAATTCCAAGAATCAGAACCATATCCGTTCCACCAGGTGGTGGTGTGGTTTGTCCGCCTGTACTATCGTACATGAAGACCATTGACCTTGGGTTAAATGCTGTGAATGGTCCTCCCGCAGGAGTGGTGTAGTTGACCCATTCAGCTCTGAGAGCATGGGTGTCGTCAGACAGGTACAGTGGAATGTATGGCACATTGTCCAACACAACCCTTGCAGCTGCCAAGGCATTGGCTGCTATGGTTGATGGTGTGGATGCCATATAGTCATCCAATATTGTGTCAGCTGTCGAGTTGACAAAATTGTGGACATTGTCACCCCACTCGAAGATGTTTGATGAATGTAATCTCCACCAAATATGATCGGGGATGTTGTCGTATCCATGTGCCATGCTGTACATCTCGTATGCACCAGTATAGATAGCATCATACATTGGGCCGTCATCAGTAACAACGTTGTTGATCTTGATCCCAATGTCCTCCATCTGGAGTTTGATACCAGTGACGGTTGCGACAGAAATGTCGTCCCATGACAGACTCAGACAGTCGAACTCGAGCTCCTCACCCAATGGGACCTCAACTCCGTTTCCATTTCTGACTCCATCAGCGTCAGTATCGATGTAACCGGCAGCATCAAGAATCTCATTTGCTAGAGTGACATTCTGATCAAAGTTACCAGCATCATCATGTAATGCTGGGAAGAATACCTCTGGAATTGCGCTCCATGTTGCCGTACCAAATCCTAGTCGACCGATGTTGATGAGTTCAGTTCGGTCAATAGCTAGTGCCATTGCTTCCCTGACATCAATGTCATCGAGACCAGCTACAGTGAGGTTGAATCCCCAGACATAGTCCCACTGGGATGCAACACCTGTAACAAGCTGCAGTTCAGGAGCGTTTAAGATCTCATTGACATACGCACCGAAGACCTCGTAACGCTCTGTGTCAGCCTCACCTGACCTCATGGCAAGGATTCTTGCATCCTGACCAATGACCACATCGATCCTGACTCGTTCGATGTTTGGTAGCTGTCCCACATATGGATTGTCTGGACCCCACCAGTCATCGTTTCGGACGAGCTCGGTGTACTCATCAGGCACACGCTCAACATACTTGTACGGACCTGAGCCAATGTGAGCAGTCATGTCATCCTCGTCATCCCATTTTGCATCATCAGCTGCGACGCCATCATGAGTGTGCTCAGGGAGAATGTATATCTGTCCCAGGGTTTGAGCGGCAAATGAATTGAGCTTGTTAAACACCACAGTAACTGTGTTGCCAGTAACACTGGCAGAAGTCATGTTCTGCATGAAATTCCACCAGTTGCCAATCGTTGATGGAGCATCCTTTACATACTGAAATGTGAATGCAACATCATCAGCAGTCAACGGTTCACCATCATGCCAAGTTACACCTTCTCTGATATCGAAGGTGACTGTAAGACCATCAGCTGAAACTGTCCAATCTTCCGCCAACCATGGAATCAGGTTTAGATCGTCATCTGTTGATAATAGCGAGTCATATACCAGCATGTCATACCAGTGAGACCTTTCACTCCGCCAAGTCAGCGGATTGAGTTCACCAATATCTGACCCATATGCCATAACAAATAGCATCTCATCATCCTGCGCAAAAACGCCAGGAATGGTCATTGCTGGGAAGAATAGGAACATCGCTAGTACAACGTAACCAATCTTACGTCTTGTTTTCAATTTCTCTATCCTCCGGATTCGGAAAGGTACTTTCCTACTTTCCGACTGACATCAACCAAATCCTGCGCTTTAAGGATTTCGAACTGCGCTCCACAATGCGTTAGATTTTCAAACCATCTAATGAATTAAAAACTACATTGAGAAACTGTCTTGGAAGCTGGATTTGCAATCTGAATATAGCTGACATATCCGAGTTAGTGCTCCGGCAGCCTTCTTTGCCTCTCCAAGAGAACTTGAACCAGCAGTTTCCAGAAACATCAATCTCGTACTGTTGTCCCCAAGATGTCTATATTCTGCTACAACCGTTTCCACGTAGATCCTCTCTCCTACCTCAGCAGAATGTATGATTTGCGCTGGTTTGGAATTTGTGACCAGAGATGATGCCAAAATGTACGAGTGACCTTCCTTTCTTTCAGCGAGGATTTTCTCCTCTCTCCTAATTCCTCCTGGTGACCGAGGCACAACAAAAGCTATACTTGTGAGTGGATCTGATTGTAAACTCCGAATCATTGGTCTTAACTCCTCATCATCTTCTTGTGCTTGTAGACGGAGAGAGAGCATCTGGTCTAAGACTCTTTTTACAGACTTCTCATTTCCAGGATATGGATCGACTTCGTCGAACTCTTCTATATGTTGATTTAGAAGGGCCGTTAATCGAGGTCTCCAGAGAAGGAACTGATGATCGGTATCTGGAATGCTTCCAGCGAGGTCTTCATCAATAGCAGAGGCTGATTCATCTTCAACACCAGAATCTGAGCCATAGCCACTCAATTTCAGTCTGACCATTCTAAAGGGGCGCTGTATGGTCATTACCCGCTCGAGGAATTCCACATCCTTCTTGCTGAATACACCCTCCCTATGAATCTCGGACTCGAGGAAAGTGATGATTTCCTCGCCTGTGTATGGAGGAGTTTTCAGTTTTTTCAACATTGCATCTAGTTCTTTGTTTGAGCCTAGATAAGCCGTTCGTTCATCTCATGAAAGGGAGGATATATTGCTCAGATTGTCGAATCAAGACTTGTGTTCGAGATGTATGAAGAAGTGACTGCTTTCATAGATGCAAATCTGGACAGAACTATTGAGGATCTAGAGACTGTTTGCAGGATCCCATCCATTGCCGCAAAAAACGAGGGTCTCGAAGAAGCTTCAGCTCTCGTTGAAAAGATGCTCAAATCCGTAGGATTTGAAACAGAGATCCATGAGACCTCTGGTGCCTCAGTAGTAACTGGATGGATTGATGTTGGAGCAAAGAGGACCCTCCTGTTCTATGATCATTATGATGTACAACCAGCAGAACCCTTTGACCTATGGGACTCACCACCCTTTGAGCCTGAGATTCGGGATGGACGTTTGTTTGGCCGAGGAGTCGCTGACAACAAGGGTGACATGACCTCTCGTATTTGGATTATGAAAGCTTTCAAGGAAACTGGAACAGATATTCCAGTGAACATAAAATTCGTCATCGAGGGCGAAGAGGAGATAGGGAGTGTCAACCTTCCTGAATACACGGAAAAGAATGTCGATTTCATTACCGCCGATGCTGGCGTATGGGAGTTTGGTGGTGCGGGAATTGATGGAACACAGGAAGCTTGGTTGGGTCTCAAAGGTATTTTCTTTGTAGAACTTGAAGTGGAGCGGCTTGCGCGGAATATGCACTCTGCGTCAGCATGTATTCTGCCTTCTGCTGCAAGTCGACTTGTGTGGGCACTCAATTCCTTGAAGGACCAAGATAGTCTCATTCTGATTGATAGTTTCTACGATGGTATCAAGCCATTCACCTACTCCGAGATTGAGGCTATGGAGAAAATTGATCTACATGAAGAACTGCTGAAAAAGGACTACGGCATTGATGAATTTCTCAATGGGTTGACCGGCGAGGAGTTAAAGAAAGCGTACTATGGGGCACCTACCGCAAATATCTGTGGTTTCACAAGTGGATATCAAGGAAAAGGATCGATGACTGTCTTACCTGCGAAGGCGACCTGCAAGATTGATTTCCGGCTTGTTGAAGGTATGCATCCTGATGACGTACACAAGAAACTCAGGAAGCATCTGGATGATAGAGGATTCACCGATGTGAAGATTGCGTATTTCGAAGGCTACCCCGCTGCAAAGACCCCAGTGGACCATCCGTTCGTAAAGATTGTTGAAAGGGCCAATCAGAAGGTGTTCGGAGATTTGAGGATTCACATAACGAGTCCTGGTTCTGGACCGCTATACCTCTTCAACAAACATGTACCTATGGTTTCAATCGGCTGTGGGGATCATATGTCCAAGGCTCACTCTCCAAACGAGAGTATTCTCATCGAGAACTTCCGTAAGACGATGCATCGAATTGTAGCCATTTTAGATGAGATGAGAAACTGGTAATCAGGGGAGAGGTGGTCGTATTGATACATCCTTCTCCCATTGGACCTCATACGCATATTCTATCTTCAACTCTGTATCGGGACCAATCTTTGATTCCCATTCCAGGACACCTAGAGCGTCCTTCTGTGTTGGGAGTGACATCGATGTGATTTCAACCTCGATCTTCTCTGAGTTGCTGTGAGGAATGACATCGATGACCTTGATTGTGATTTCATCTTTTGAAAAGTTCTTCAACTCGAGTGCATACTTGTAACCTCTCTTCCTCTTACCTCTGGTTATTCCCGCCTTATCGGTGTCTTTCTCTACAAGTTTCTTCTCGACCTTTACATCATATGCTACCCTGGTGCCTAGTCTGAACTTCTCTCTTGGAGCTTTCAGATCGAGATAGGTTTCACCGATGAAGTCTCCTGCTGCATAGACCTTTACATTACCAGGTAAAAGGACCGAGTCTCCATTTGCAATCTCATCCTGGGCTACAGCCTCAGCCATTGCGGATGCGTTCCAGAAGTGCAGTCGTCGAGAATCAAACTCTTCGAGGGTCAGAGTCACAGGATGAGGGTCAGTATCAGCAGGAATAGAAACCTCACCGGGAACATTGTATACTGTAATCCCTCCCAGAGATTCAATGGGTTCTGCGTAGTCCTCAATGAGCTCTGGCATGGGCTCTTCACCTATGGCATCATCGAGCAACATCTCCTCTTCATATTCATCATAATCCGCTTTCTCTTTCTTCATTTCTCGGGGTGCTGCTGCTGATCCTGTAGCTACCATTCCAAAGTCTGGAGTATATACATCAACATAATATGGAGTAGGATCAATCGCTTCAACAGGTTGGGCTGAGGCTGTTGAAACAGTTAGTTCAATATCCTCCCAATCTTCTAGTGTCCTATTTTGAACAACTGCTATCCTCTTGACTGAAGTCTTGTCCTCTAAGATGTCCACATCATACATTGGTTGCCAAGAAGCTGTGTGTAGCTGATAGGTCACCTCCAATTCGAGAGGAGTGCTTTCCTTCACATCAAGGCTCACTAGTACCTCATTAACAGTTTCAGTTCTACGTTGTCCCTGAATCCTGTTGATGTTGTCCTGAAGTGATGCAATCTTCGCATCCAAATCCTCTAACTCATATTCAAGCTTACGAACCATCTTCTTGGAATCTCGGACCAAATCACTACCTGTCTTATCCATTGAGGTGAAACGATCCATTTCCGTTTCTCCAACTGAAAACCACTTTCCAAACTCTGTACTGAACTGGTTCATCACCAGATTCAGTCTTTCTCCTCTGGTTTGTTGGAGTTGGATCTTGTCAGATATATCTGCTCTATCCCTTTGAAGTTTCTTGAGTTCTTCAGTTAGTTCCTTTACGTTTCCTTCTGGTTCGAAAGTCCGACTTATCTGTTTGACATCAATACCTCTTAGGACTGCTTTTCCCTTTCCTTTCACTCGGAAACTGTCTGGTTCTGCATATCGTGTGATGTTTGAAACTTTCACTATCTGTTCTCCTGCTGGTAGTTCGGTCTTACCAGTCCTTACAACACGTGCTCCATCACGAAAGACTGTTACTGTCGAGATTTGTGTGGTTACTTCTTTCATTCCTCATTTCTCCTCATGGCAATGGTGGACTTATAGTTACATCTCTGTTCCACTCGACTTCGAAGCTATACTCGATTATCTTCTTCTCGTTCGGTTCAAGATTCCTCTGCCACTCTATAACACCGAGTTCGTGCTTTTTGGGCGCTAGTTTCTCCCAATCCACTTTCACTTCTATCTCAGTATTAACACTGTGCGGAACCCGATCGATGATATCTATCTTGATTGGTCTCCTAGAGAAGCTCTGGATTTCCAACCTATAGTTGTAGGACCGCCGCAGTTTTCCTCTAAGGACTCCAGCCTTTTCCATCTCACGTTCGACCAGCTTTTTCTCAGCCTTCAAATCATAGGCAACCCTTGTACCAATCTTGAACTCCTCGCGTGGTGAGATCTGACCAATCGAAGTTTCACCAATATAGTCTCCTTCAGAAAACACCTTCACTCTTCCAGGAAGTATCACATTATCATTGTTTGTGACTTTGTCCTGTGCGACAACCTCCGACATCTCTTCTGCATACCAGTAATGAATGGTTGAGGATTTGAGCTCCTCTTCGATTAATGTCACAGGGTGTTCTTCATAATCGGATGGGATTGACATCTTCTTTGGTAGTTCATAGACTGCAATTCCAGATACTGTTTCAACTGCCTCTGCGAATTCTTCTATTATCTCTGGAGGCGGTGCTGGGGGCGCAAATCCTGCACCCGGAGCCATTGCTGATGGTTTTGGTGCTGATCTGTACCTGCGTCTTTCATCTCTAACACCTTTGGTGCGAGCCAACATGGATGGATCATATGCGGTGATATAGAATGGGCTTCCCTCAATAGCCTCTATTGGTCTTGCTGTGGCTGTGGATATAGTCAGATTAACATCAGACCAGTCTTCTTCTGTCCTGTTTCTTACAAGAGCTAGCCTTCGAAGGGTTGCTTTCTCTGGATTTAGGTCGACGTCATAACGTGGTGACCAACCAGCTCCACCAGTCTGGTAAGTCACTTCAAGTTCTATCTCTGACGCTGAAGAAACTTCGAGAGAGACCTCGACTGCCAATGTTGTCACAGTCCTTCTCTCAGCGTTTACCTTTCCTATGTTGTTTCGAATTACCTGTATCTGTACATCTAGTTCCAAAATCTCTTCGTTCAGTTCTCGCAACTTCTTCTGGATATCACCAACGAGTTTGGTTCCCTTCTTGTCCATTTCAGACATAGATTTGATTTCTCCCTCATTAGCAGCATAGACCATACCAAAGTGATTTGCAAACTCTGCGACCATGCTATCGACCTGAGCCATCCTGCTTTGCTGAAATGTGATCTCATCCATGATCTCTTCTCTTTTCTTCTCAATGTCTTTCAGTTGGTCATAGAGTGTTTTGATGTTAGTTGAAGGTTCAAACACATCTGTTACACTCTGGACATCAATACTCGAAAGTTTAGCTGGTCCTTTACCCTTCACTCTGAAGCTATCACTCTGAGTATAGTTGGTTATGTTCTTCACCTGAACTTTGTGCGGTCCAGGTTCAAGTTTCAATTTACCAATTCTAGTAACACGGGCAGCGTCACGAAATACTGTAACCTTTGAAATTGTAGTTTGAAGGCTTGTCAAATCTGTTCTCCCTTCTGGGGAGTGCGCACCAGACCATTTATTCTTTCGTGGAATGGGTATGGTGTCCTAGCGACCATTAAACAACGGCAGTATGATGAAGAAGTGACATCCTGGGTGGTCATCCTTGATCAGTTGGATTGACCCTTTTTCTGACTCTAGGATGGATTTTGTTAGATAGAGTCCCATGCCTTTCCCAGGTTCTCCACTTGTTGTGCCCTTTTCAAAGAGATTCCTTCTGATCTCTGGATCTATTCCAGGGCCATCATCTCCAAACAGGATCTCGAGTGAATCTCCATTACTCGATATCATTATCTCGACTTTTGGCCGATCCCCTGCGTGTTGAGCAGAATTACGAAGCAGGTTTTCAAAGGCTATTGCTACAAGTCTTCCATACTTTGGAGGATTTTCCTTTACATCCTCAGCAGCTTTAATGGTGACTATCATCCCCTTGAATGCGATCTCGGCCCGCTGTGCAATCTTCTCAAGAACTGTCACGATATCCAGGTCAAGCTCTGCTTCCGTCAGTGAAATCATCTGCAATAAACTTCTCATTCGTTCAGCAGCTGCCAGTGTAGATTCGAGGTGTGCTTTCTGTCTGAATTCTCCCTCTGACATTTGCGAGAGTTCGATCCCACCAAGAACCATCTGAATGTCATTACCCAGGTCGTGTCGGAGAATCCGTGTGTACATCTCAAGTTCTTTCCTCTTTGCTTCTAGATCTCTATTACTCTTGGTTAAGCTCTGTGAGTAGTATTGCTGAGTCCATGAAGTAATCAATAGAAACACAGTAATCAAGAAAGCAACACCTATCGCTTCAAGTCCCTCTCTGTTATTGATGCCTGGATGATAGATGATTATAATCAAAAGTCCTGCATTCATTAAACCGACAAGGAAGGTCATCTTTCTAGTAGATATCAATTGACTTCCGATTAAAGAAGCTATGACTGGCCAAGAGATTACTTGAAATGTGAGAGATGCTCTGCTCCAAACTGGCACAAGAATGAGAATGATAAATGGGATTGAGGCGGCAGTGATAATTGTGATCGCTGAGGACAAACGAATATGTTCTGTTCCACTCAATAAGTAGACAAAAGCAATAGCAATTGTGAGAATAGCATAGATTGGGAAGTTCGGGATAGGATTACTTATGATCTGCAGGAGCGGAAACACACAGATAGCTGTGAGGAGGGTTATCCTGAGGAATCTTGCCTTTCGTTTTGTCCCTTCATTTTCTATCGTTGACGAAGGTCGGGTCAAAATCCAAGGCAAACCTAGGATGATCTCAAAGAATAGTTTTCCTTTTGATCTAACCTCCTGATTTTCCACCAATGCTCAAAGCTCCATCTATCAAGCATCTGAATAGGCACGTAGCATCCCCTAGCGTGTCTCAGTTCCATTATGGAATGTCAAAGAGGAGGGTGTACTGGCGGGCTACTCGTTTGCATCCAACAATTACTCGTATTATATACATATATAGATATTTTCGACTATCAACAATTATTTTATATTATAGTATATCTATATTCTATGTGTCGTATTCCCCCTAAATAGGAGTATAAAACAATGAGTCGAAACGGTAGTACACTTCCAAACAAAGTGTCTTGGGGAAAGGTAGAACGACCAATGAATAGTTCAAATTCACTTACTTTTATGGAGATTAGGCTTCAATCTATTCGAAAGGCACTGGTTGAGGTAAAGAACAAGAGGTTCAATCTTGAACAAGAAATGCGAAATGGACTTGTAGCTGAATCAGACTATGCTTCTTCTCTTCTCAAGCTCATCGTTGAGAGTAACAACCTCACAAAGGAACAGGAAGAAGTTAGCGAAAGAGTCAAGGATCTGAAGAACAAGAACTCGTTTAGCAGCAGTCTCTACAAGGATTGAAAGATACTTGCAGGGAGTCCAACCATAAACTCCTCACATAAACTCCTCACGTTATTTTGTGAAATTCACTCGTCGTACAAATGACATGCTACCTGTCGTCCATCACCCAGATCCCTAAGAGATGGTTCTTCGTTTGGACATCTATCGAATGCTTTTGGACATCGCGGATGGAATCGACATCCAGTTGGAGGATTAATCGGACTAGGTATTTCTCCCCTTGGAACGGCTTCGCTTTTTTGGACTTTCGGATTTGGGATAGGTATCGCACTCATCAGTCCTACAGCATAGGGGTGCAAAGGATCCTCATAGATCCGGTCCCTATCAGCCACCTCAACAATCTTCCCGAGATACATAACTGCGATGCGATCACATACATACCTCGCTGTTGCTAAATCATGTGATATGAAGAGGTAGGTCAAATCCAGTTCTTTTTTCAAATCAAGCATCAGGTCTAGAATTTGCGCCTTGATGGAAACGTCCACCATAGCAACGGGCTCATCTGTTACAACAAACTCTGGATTCAGAATCATGGCCCTGCCAAAGACGACCCTCTGTTTCTGACCGCCTGACAGCTGATGTGGTAGTCTGTTGTAAAACGAACTTGCAGGTGAGAGGCCCACGCGTTCGAGGATCTGTTCAGTCTGTTCTCTTCTCTCTTCCGGCGTTCCAATACCTTGGAACCGAAGAGCGTCTGCGATTGCATCTCCGATATTCAGTCTAGGATTAAGTGAGGATGTAGGATCCTGAAATGTGAACTGGATTCTTCGCCTCAGCAGTTTTAGCTCCTTTCCCCGAAGATCAGCTATATCCTCTCCATCGTAAATGATTTCCCCAGTCGTTGGTTTAAGTAATCGAACGCACAGTCTCCCTAGAGTCGTTTTTCCTGAACCACTCTCCCCAGCAAGACCAAGCACCTCCCCCTTCTCAATCTCAAAAGACACTCCATCGACTGCCCTTACATATTCATGCTCCCGTGAAAAAATCGAATTAAGGAAACCTTTTGTAACCTCGAAGTGCATCTCTACGTTTCTTACCTCAATTAGTGCCATGTTTCATTCTCCTCCAAAGAGATGACAAGCAACGAGTCTTCCCTGTCCTGCGTCTAACAATTTCGGTTGGACTGTCTTACAGATATCCATTGCGTGTGGACACCTTGGATTGTACATACAACCCGGAGGAGGATCGATTAGGTCGGGAGGTGCACCAGGAATCCAGGCCAGCTCTTTATCAGGCTGAGTCACGTCTGGAACTGATGCCAAAAGTGCCTTTGTATACGGATGAAGTGGGTCTTCAAACATATCATCTGTTGGAGATAGCTCCATGATTCTCCCAGTGTACATTATCGCGATATCATCGGCAGTCTGTGCGAGCACACCAAGATTGTGTGTGATGAGTATCAGAGTCAGGTTGAACATATCCTTGAGCTCAGCAATTTCCTCAAGTATTTGAGCTTCTACAATCACATCAAGAGAGGTCGTAGGTTCGTCAGCAATCAACAACCGTGGTTTCAACACAAGACCCAAACCTATCATGACACGTTGGCGCATCCCGCCGCTAAATTGGTGTGGATAGTCATTGATCCTTTCAGGAAGAATACCAAGACTCTCGAGCATTTTACCCCCCCTCTCAAGAGCTTCCTCCTCCTCGATTTCAGGAATATGTGCCTGGATAGTTTCAACGAAATGACGGCCTATGTTCAGCATCGGGTTCAGTGAGGTCATAGGGTCTTGGAAGATGTATGCAATCTTTTGTCCTCGAAGAGCCCTCATCTCTTTTTCACCGAGATATGTTATGTTCACCTCCCCCTTATTGATGACACCATCTTCAAACTGAACATCCTCATCCAGCGTCAGGAAAATATTTCCGGAAAGAATTTTCCCAGGATGAGGAACAAGTTTGATTATAGATCTTCCCAGAGTTGACTTTCCACAACCGCTCTCTCCTGCTAAGCCAAGAGTCTTGTTCTCCCATAGATTCAGAGAAACTCCATCCACCCCTCTAGCTGTACCACGACGGGTTTTGTATTCCACTACCAAGTCTTCAATTCTTAAGAGGTCAGTCAATGCATCTACTCCCTAAGTTTCGGTGTGAGGATTTCGCTGAGTCCCTCACCAATCAATGTGAATCCAAGAGCTAGAATGATAATCATTAGTCCGGGAAAAGAAATGAACCACCATGCACGGACAACATTGAGGTTTTGCGAACCAGTTGTGAGGTCTCGACCCCAGTCGGTGACATCTATTCCCAATCCAAGCCCAACAAAAGTCAGACCCGCGGCTGTCAGTATGGCATCTGCAAAGTTGATGGACATAACCACCACTGCTGAGGGTAAAACATTAGGCAGGATATACCGAAGGAGTATTTCATGGTTTCTTGCACCCAAAACAACTGCAGCTTCGACATATGGCAGTTCTCTCACTGTAAGGACTTGACTTCTTACTACTCTGAAGTACGAAGGAATGTACACAACAGCAATAGCCAACGCCATGTTGACTACGCCAGCACCAAGCATTGCAGCGAGAGCAATTGCCAGAACCAGACCTGGAAAAGCAAATAGACTGTCCATGACTAGTGAAACGAGTCTGTCGACGATGCCTCCTCTGTATGATGCCAATAGACCTACGGGAATCCCTATCGCGACACAGAAAGCCACAGAAAGAGCCGCCACCTGTAACATTACAGCTCCTCCTGCTATAATACGACTGAGAAGGTCTTGACCAAGGTCAGTAGTCCCAAGTGGAAACCTTGCAGATGGTGGGGCGAGTATACCACCAACATTGATGTCATAGAATGGATCATACGGAACAATCCACATTGATATAACAGTCATATAGATAATCAAAAGCACAATTGTAAAGCCTGCGATTGTTATAAGTCCTGCAGAGCCTCTCTCACGTAGAATAGGGTAGCCATGCGTATAGAGGAGCAGAATTATTCCAAGTATGACTCCTGCAGTTGATACTTCCACAGTGAAACCTATCCATTCCCCTGGTACGAAAACTAGACCAAGCAAAGCCATCATGTCTGTCATGATTACGATTATAAAAGCTGCCAACCAAATTCCCAATCTGCGTTCAGTCCATTTCTTTGTTTTCATCCGTCTGGCTAAAAATGTGGACAACATCAAAAAAATTCCGAAGCTGAGTGAACCAGCTACAGCCTGAAGTCCTATACCGCTTTTGGATAATGCAGCCAAAGAAATCAGACCGATTAGAAGTGCCACTGCACAGACGAAAACCGCACCAAAACCTATCCACCATTTCATTGATCGGTGTCGAAGAGACTCCCTCATTGGACCTAGGCGTAGAAAGATACCCCTTACAGTCGAGTTTTGCTCCATCTTCTCTCCCTCTATAATCTTATTCTTGGATCAAGATACGCATAGATCAGGTCTACAACTAGACTCACAAGGCTCACTAAAAGGCCAAAAAGTACAACAGCACCTTGAATAGCTGTGTAATCTCGCTGGTTGATCCTACCCACAAGATAGCTGCCCATGCCATCAATACTGAATGTGGTTTCAGTGAGAATAGCACCTGCAAGGAGTGCGGCAACCTGTAATCCAATCATTGTCAAGATCGGAAGAAATGCATTCTTCAAGGCGTATCCGTATGTTACTGTCCTCTCTGATAATCCCCTCGCCTGAGCGGCAATGACAAAGTCAGTCCTTAAAGTTTCCATCATATTGGTGCGGGTCAATCTAATGAAAATGCCGCATAGAACTGTTCCCAGAGCGATTGAAGGCAGGATGAGATAGCTCAACCCTAGCAGGAATCCGAAGAGGTTTCCAGTAAGTAGACTGTCGATTGTTATCATTCCAGTGATTCTCGGAGGTTTTAGGTAATCATAATGTGAGTCCCATGACCCTCCTGTTGGTAGCCAGTTCAACCAGATTCCAAAGATGAATTGAAGAACCATTCCCAAGAAGAAAACAGGAACTGCATATGTGATGATCCCGAAAAGTCTAATTGAGTGATCACTGGCTGAATCATAGTTCTTCGATGCTTTCACACCAAGCGCTACTCCGAGTAGGATGGCGAAGAGTATAGAGTACAGACTCAACTCCAAAGTCACTGGGAAGCGTGAGATTAGGTGGTCAGTGATGGGCGAGGAATCTTGCATCGAGAGACCAAGGTCCCCACGGAACAATCCAAACAGATAGTCGAAGTATTGTTCGAGGAGAGGTTTGTTGAGACCCAACGGCTCTTTGAACGCCCAAAGCTGCTCTGGAGTAACTTGTCTATCAAAGTGGAGAAGAGCAGGGTCTCCCGGGAGGATTCTTATTATGATAAACACAAATGTGAGAAGAAACATGATCATTGGAATCGTCAGCAGTATACGGCTTGCTACATAAGACCTCAAAGTCATGATAAATCACCATAATTATTGAAAGAAAACATAGGTGCTACCATCCTTCATTGAACCCCAATTAGGTTTCTTCAGGACGATAGCACGCACCATTTAGATGTTACGGACCAGTGGTAGCTGCAGTGCCTGAATATATGAGCCAATGGCGCCAGCTGACACTGATGTCAAGCACCACTCCGTGTATTGTTAGCTTTGTGACAGCTGTTGTGTCACTCTGCCAAAGGGGTATGGCTGAGCACTCTACTGCTTGCAGGTCTTGCAGGTCATTGTATGCAGTTTCCCGCTCTGCAGGAGTCTGCGCTGACCGACCATCCTGCCATAGATTGTACTGCGCTACACCACCAGCTGGGTAGGTGTTGTTGTAGTTCATGTGAAGCCATGTTGCGAATGGCAAGAATGCATAGTTGTCAGGATCTACATAATCTGGATACCAACCGTACATATACATGGGCATGGTTTCAGCATCTCTCTGAACCCTATACTGAGCCCAATCCAGACCATGGAGGTTCACCGTCATAACTCCACTCGCCTCAAGGTCAGTCTTGTACACAGCTGCTTGCTGCCCACTTTGTGGATAGTGTCCAGAGTTTTCATAATAGAACTCTATGACAAGTTTGTTTGTCTCGTTGTACCCAAAAAGTGCCAGCTGACTCCGTGTGAAGGTGTAGTTAGCTTCGCCATAGACCTCAAAGGTTGGCTTGTGGTATGCCATTCCTTCAGGAATAATCGAGTACAATGGCGAGAAGTCACCGAGAAAGACTGTGTTGACAACATTAGTCCTATTGAAAGCCGCAGCTATTCCCTGTCTGATCGCAGTTTCATTGAATGGATAGAATGCCTGGTTGAAGCACATGTACTGTATCTGCGCTCCAATTCCTTTCCAAACACGAACGTCCGGATTATCCATGAAACTGTGAATCTGCTGAGCTGTCAGCTGTCGGTAGGCAATATCAATATCACCAGACTCCATCGCTGTAGCCAAGGCAGTCGCATCTGCATATTTCTTGATGACTATTGTATCTGCTTTTGGATAGCCTGCTGCAGCATTCCAGTAGTCAGGGTTCTTCTTGAGTCGAAACTCTACATCTGTAGCTCCACTCCTGACCCAGCTTTCCAAGAGAAATGGACCGAGGCCATTTGGATGACTGGCACGAGCATCGCCACTAGTGAACTCTACAAGCTCCGCCTTGGGTGCATGCACCCTATCAACAATGAAAGATCCTTGATAGGCCAGTAGCTGTAGAAATGGAGCAAATGGTTGATACAAGTTGAATCTGACTACGAACTCACTCACCACTGTCACATTCCTTATAATCAGATGATACTCCAAAGCCAATTGAGAACCATCTGGTTCCAATAAACCATCGCCTGTTAGGTTACAGCTACGATCGAATGAGTACTTGACATCTGTGGCGTTGAACTCTCGTCCATCCTCAAACAGAACACCCTCTCTGAGGTTGAAGTCCCAGGACAGACCATTTGAAGCCATTGTCCAACTCGTCGCTAACGCAGGAGCGATATCTTCAACACTTGCTTGCGACCCAGGTGTTATCTCAACCAATCCCGAACTAAGAGACTGAACCATCTCCAACCCGAAGTAGTCATACGCTCGGGCAGGATCAAGGTTGGTCTCGACCGAGTCAGTAGTTCCCATTATAATGATATTCTCCGGTGCAGGTGCAAAGAAGAGTAGGTAGCCAGTTACGCCACCAACAACTACTATAATGAGTACTACTGCTATTATTTGGTTTCTTTGCATAATTTCTTTCTTCCTCCTCCTTTAACCGTGATTTACGGAAGAAGTGGTACAAAAAAGAGCATGATTGCATATAAGTGAACACCTCTGCGCTAACATTGTGAGTCAGAGAACACAAATCATCCAAAATGTTGTCTTGATACATTGGACAACTTCTAGCCTGATTTTTTTTCCACACCATGCAGACTAATCTTATAATCAAAATTCAATCTTTCACTTTATTCATTTGTGTGACAGGAGAAAATCTATTGATAGGAGATAAATCATCGCGCACACTAGTTATGCTCGTTGCACTAATAATTAGTTCAACTCTGTTCGTAAACGCTTCTGGTAATTCCTTTGTTATAGCTGAGATTTCTATTGATGGATCTATCTCTGGTGGTGAATGGGAATCTGCGGCACACAAAGTGGAATGGTTCATGGATGCAGACCCAGAGAATTCTGACGGGTATAACTACATGTATCTCGACGAAGATGATAACAGTCTCTACATTGCTCTCGATCTCTGCAGTGACCAGACCAATAACGAGACTGGTGAATGGATTGGTGTGTGGTTGAACACGAACATGACAGAAGTAAACAATGGTCCATACGAATCACCACGTGATTGGGAGGCTGCTTTGGACAGAGGAATGGAGTCATTTGTTTTTGATGTAGATAACAATGAAACGATGGAGTTCTTCCATGAGTCTTACAATACAGCCTATTTCCATAATCCTGTGAATTTTGTTGCAGTGAATGGCTCTCTTGAAGGTGAATCATCAGATACTTGGTCAAAAGACAGTGTCTACCTGAATGCAACATCGGTCTTTAATGGCACTCACTATCTGACCCGTGTCGATATACCAATTGACTTCTCCACATTCTTCCCAGTCTTTGAGGAGCTCTTTCTCGACCACGTTCGATATCTTCGCCTGGATTATAATTTCCAGCACAACACTACCCTCAGTGAGCACTTTCTCAGTGTTTCAGACCTCGATGGAAATCTGAATCCATCAATTGTCAAGTCTCTCGGAACTGGTACTGGAGTGATAGACAGCAGTGTGGTTCTCTTTCCAGAGAACTTCACATCACCCTCTGAGGTGATTCTCTCATTGAACGGAATTGGTGCTGCACCATTCAAGACGTCATATGATTTTCTGAGGATTGATCTCCGCGTTGATTCAGTAAACAACATTGCAGAACATACTGTTCTGCCATACTCATCCATACTGAGCTACAATATCGACTGGTCTTTTGGACCGAGTGAGAACAACGCAACGGAGCATCGTCAGTTCGAGATCAAAATTCCAAAGAGTGAACTCGAAGGGTATGAAGATAACTCTGACCTAGGAATAATCGTGGGTGGTTATGGAACACTCATCTCATTCCCCAATACCCACAATTGGGTATTTGCGAATGATACTTTGACTGGAATTCCAGAGAGCGAATGGACCAAGTATAATTATTATCCTATGCCATTAAAAACAAGTCCAGATTCCACAACGACCACTACTATTCCTACATTTCCTCAAGGTGCGGATGTTACCTTGTTCATTGTAATTGCAGGTGCGGGCGTCGTGATCATCATATTCGTTGTCATCTTCACAAGGAAACGGTGATATCTGCTTTGATGAAGTGCCTTTGTGAGTACTTCTTACTTTCTCTCATTGCACTTATAGACAGCAGAATTGAAAGATAGTAGGAGGAAGTCCCTCAAGAGACTCCTCTTTATAATCGAGAATTAAATTTCCTCGAAGTCTTCCTTAGCTGCCCCACACATTGGGCAGACCCAATCGTCAGGAAGGTCAGCGAACTTTGTCCCAGCAGCTATACCACTGTCGGGATCACCAACGTCTTCATCATAGACCCATCCGCATACCATACATTCGTACTTAGCCATGTCAGTATCTCCGGTTTTTCGTATATTGTACGGACGCAATGTCCGTGCGATGGTCTGAGCTGAATCGGATAAAAGGCTTCGGATAGGTGGTAGCGAGTGAATAATGGCGTTAAGTCTTACTCACTCTCATAATCATCCTCAGAATATTCCTCTTCGTCTGTGGCGTAATATTCCTCTAGGACATCTTCCTCATCTGCCACATCCTGAAGGTCTTCCACCTCTTCATCTTCAGGAACCGTTAAGGCATCGTCCTCATCAGTTGGTTCGCCAAGTACTGCTGGCTCTTCTTCAGAAGCTGCTGGTTCATCATAAAGTTCAGGAACCTCTGTTGGAGTGTCTTTAATCTCTAGTTTCTTTCTTGACTTTCGAATGAAGTTGAGTTCCATAACCAAGGCGACGAATGGAAACACTACTAGCTTCACGATGTCTCCTGCAGTCCCTGCTAGAGCTATTGCACCTGCATCAGTGACGATGGAAGTGAACAATGCATCAACGTACATGAAACCAGTTGCAAGGAAGTATGTAAAAGTGGCTGCGAATTCCTTACTAACTTTCCATCTTGTTTCAAGTTCTGCACGACTCGCGAGTGTTCTTCCTACACTACTCATAGTGTATAAAATGAAGAAGATGGAGATTCCAATACTCACTAAGTCGATTGATGCGTTAAATCCTTGGAGAAGGTTGTATATGAAGTAGGCTGAATATAGCGAGATGAAAAGACCTAGGAAGGAGATGTTGCTTGCAGTCGATTTGTTCCTTTCAGCAATGAGAATCCAACCATTAAGAAAGTTGAATCCCATGGCAAAAAGCATTCCAAGAGCAGCGAACCAAAATGTTGCTGTCAGGAATACTGGAGGATTGACGAAGACGATAGTGAAAATGAAGGATCCAACTACTATGATATAGTTGAAGAAATAGATGGCCATGTAGAGAAACCTTACAATCGCAGATCTATCTTCAATCACTACACTTTCAGCAAATCCTAATGCTGTTCTTGTTGAGAAAAATGACTGGAACCCAATCCAACCCAGAAATGCGACTCCGATGAAAAGGAACGCAAGCAGGCCAGGAGTGAAGGTGACCATTAACACAAGTACAATGATACTAATGACTGCCCAGACTGCTGTGTAAATGAGTGATCTCATGTATGACTCATCATCCACAACAAACCTTGCCAATCCAAGAAGTGAAACAAAGGCAGCTAGCATGAAGAAAGTCGGGAAAATCGCTCCAATTACTACTACTGGTGTACCAACGAGGTAGGTGAGGTACACAATTCTTTCCAATATAGTGATTGTGAGTGCCGCCACAAAGAATAGAAGTGTCAACCATCTGAGTCTTCTTGATGAGAAGAATAATTTCAATCCATCAACAAAGTTAGTAAGCACAGGAATGTCCATCTTGTTTCCTCCTAAACATCTAATTCACTTTAACTGGTTGCTCTTAATTCTTGAGGATGTGAAGAATCTCTGACTCCAGAGTGTCCTTGACCTGTGGCTTTTCGATAAGTATCCCCAACTTGTTTCCTGAGGAGTCAAAGAATTCGAACCAGGGAATGGCAGTGACTTTCCAGTCATTGACCTCTGGTGGCGACGGTGGGACTTTCCATTGAACATTTGGATTGAGCGGATCTGTCTTTATCTTACTGAAGACAAGAATCTCCCAGCTAAGTTGCTCTTCAAGATGCAGCATGACTGGCATAGCTCTCTTGCAGTCTCCACACCACGCCGCACTGAATGCCACCACAGTCAATTTGCCAAACTCTTTCAGCTCGTCGACCACATTGTCATCTAACTTGTACTGATTATAGGTTTCAAGCATGATGTCTTTGTCTTTGTCTCTCAGTTCGTCAATGTATCCACGGACATTTGTCGTCCTAGATTTGATGTCATTGAAGTCAACCATGTTTTTTCCACATCTCTGATTCCTTCTAAACGCTTCGATAGGTTCACTTACGTAAGCCTGATAAGATACCAGACCCACTGAAATCTGTTCATCAGGGACCGGTGAGCTGTTTGGCTATTGAACTCTACAAGACAATAATCGTGGGACCACCAAATGTTGGGAAGTCCAGTATTGTCCGTCGATATCAGAGCGACGAGTTCAGAGAAACCCACACAGCAACAATTGGTGCAGACCTGAGTGCAGCAACCTTTGAGTTTCCAGAGGGGCGAGTCGTACTAACCATTGCAGACATCGGGGGACAGGAAACTTTCGCAGGTCTCAGAAACCAGTTCTATCAGGGTGCCCATCATCTTATCATGGTCTACGATGTGACAGACCGTGCGACCTTTGAACGGATAACTGACCTACATGAGGCGCTCACTGAGAAGATTTGCATTCAGAGAGAGAAATTTCTTGGTGGCTCTCTTGTGGCGAACAAGTCTGACATGAAGAATGAGGCTCAGGTATCAAGTCAAGAAGGTCAACTTCTAGCTGATCTTCTGACATTGAAGTACTTCGAGACCTCCGCCAAGACTGGGGAGAATGTAGGTGAGCTCTTCCATTATGCAGCTTTAGAGTCTCGTAGACTCCGTCATGCTACTGCGTAGCCGCGGTCATTTGGCAATCACGAATTCTCAATGAAGGTATGACTGTGGGAGTTACAACTTCCCACCAGTATACTTGCATACGGTCATTACCAATTGCATCAATGTTCGCAAGCATCCGCATAACGTTGTCACTGATTCTCATGTTCTTGATTGGCTTTCTCTCTCCCTTTTCTATCAGAAACATAGCATCTCTTGGTATCGTCGAAAATTCTCCTGTCTGATAGTTCTGCGCTCTGCTATACCAATTACTTGTGACATAGATTGTTGGTCGTTTAGTATCCAGTAGCTCTTCCAAAGAGTAGTCGCCGTTGTTGAACACAATGTTGGAAGCATCTGGGAGTAGCATCTTTGCTCCTCTGCCTATTTCTGCTAGTCGTGAGCTGCCTGTGGACTCGGTTTCGTACATTTTCGCTGTTGATGTGTTGTGCAACATACTCTTGTACACTCCTTTCTCAATTATCTCCGTTTCACGACTTGGCGTTCCTTCCCAATCGAAGGGTGTGCTGTTCAATCCCCCCTCAAACAACGAATCTTCAGTGACTGTCAAATTCGCAGGCGCAATTTGTTCCCCTGTCCTATCTCCAAGAGGTGATAGCCCCATCATTATGTAGATAGGATTGGCTAGGACAGGGACTCCGCCGATAACATTGGCACCAACTGTTGGATTGAGAACCAGATCATATTTGCCGGGCTCACCTTGAACAGCTCCGATTGCCTCCTTCGACAACCGACCAGCCTTTGCTCCTGCTTCAAGTAGTCCTTTCTCAGATTCAGATGGTTTTGTCCCGCATACTAGACCTTGTCCTGAGTAGTCGAGCTCATCCTGAAGGGCTCTGATGTTCAAATCAAAGGTTGTCTTTCTAGAATCCCCTTCAGGCCCCATGCTCGATCTGAAGAATGAATGGACTTTGGTTGTCATTAATGCACCTGCTGCCCTCTTCGCTCCTTCGTTCAATGCTTGGTTTATAACTGAGTTGATTATCTCAGGAGACTCTTCAACGAATGAATCGATCCCTTCATCGTAATTCTCACTGAGTTTGGTATATTTGTGAGTGTTCTCTTCAATTCCAGCAAAGAACATTGAATCAGGTAAAATTCCAGTGAATTTCACAACACCATCGATAGCTCTCTTAACATCGTCCTCTCCTGAAATTGAAATTTCCGAAACTCCAGTCTTTTGGCTAGCGACCACAACGAATAGTTCCAATTGAAGTGCGTCCCATGTCTTACTTATGTCAATCTTACTCTGAGAGAATCGTACCTGCGCGTTCTTGGTCTTAGATACCCTAGCAATAATCGAATCCGTCTTACCTTTTCCATAATCGATGGCGAGGTCGACCAGATTCTTCAGAAAGTCCGTCATCAACCAATTCCCCCTAGTCTAATCTGACGGAATCGAATTTCCGGACCTCCTGCCATGACAGGTGCTCCTTGCATTGGATCACTCTTTCCACAAGTGGCAGGGAACACAAGGTCGAAATTCTTGGACACTGCATCAGCAGCTGTCAGCATACCAACACTGGTTGTTTCCATCACAGGTCTCCTGACCATGGTATCTGTTATCTCTCCATTCTTGATCAGATATGCCTCAGAGCCTGTGTACTTTGATTGATATCGCCTATCGTCAATGTTCCATTCTTGAAAACTTCTCATGTAGACTCCAAGTTTCACATCCTCCACAAGCTCCTCTAATGAGAAATTCCCGGGTTCGAAGAAAGTATTTGCCATTCGAATAAGGGGTTCTCTATTGAATGAAACAGCTCTAGCTGCTCCGTTAGACTCTGAACCGAATACTGTTCCAAACTCTCTATTGAGAAGTGGTTCATTCAGAATACCCTCTTTGATCAGTTCTCGTTTTCTTGCCTTCACTCCTTCGTCATCATAAGCATAGAATCCTGTCGTATGTTCAATGGTTGGATCTTCACTGACATTGACAGCTTCAGAACCTACACGGGATTCTCCAATCTTCAGATCTCTCCAGAAACTCTCTCCAGCCTGCGCTCCCTCTCGTCCTCTGATACGGTCTCCCTCACTGGGATGTCCTACATTCTCATGGGAAATTATCCCTGCGACTTCTTGCCCAACAATCATATCGATAGGTTTCTCCATTAATTCCTCAACCTTGACTGCTGACTGTGCGGCTTTCTGGAGTCTTCCGACCTGATCTTTCAAGAACTCAGTTACCTCAGTTTCTTTAATCCTCTCCCAACCTCCTGCGAGGGAGAGCGTCATATATTTCTGCTCTGAGCCGCCTGGAGCCTTAGCTGTAAGAATTGCGTACATATGAAGATATGATTGTTGACTCTCTATTTTGGTGCCCTCACTCGTAACAAGATATTTGTCAATCACTTGAGGATTCATGATGAAGACATAGGAAGCCAGTCCGTCCATCTGTTTGTTCATATCAGAGGCAAATTCCATCATAGTGTCCATATCAATATCGTTCAGAGTTTCCTTGACCTTCATCTTCCACTTTGTTTCGTTAGAAACGGGCAGTCCTAGATCAATAGGTTCCTTCCTCTTGGCATTCTTTGCCATCTTGATAGCAGCTGTTATCGATTCTTCAGCCAGTCCCTTCTCAAGTCGATCAAATGAAGCAAATGCAATACTCCCATCAACGAGGATCCGAACACCTATACCACTTGTAGGTGAGAACCCTCCAGATACTGGTTGACTGTTCCGATATGTCAGACTATTTGCCCATTCTTTTTGATATCTTGCCTCTATATAGTTACAGCCTAGTTTGTTGCCATATTCAATGCAATACTCAGCAAGATCTTTACCATCTTTCATCTTTGAACGCCCATTGGAATGTGGCCTACTCCTGATAATAAACACTCTCACTAGAAGAGTGTCTTCACACCGTAGAGTTCAAAATGAATTGAGTTCATCCAATATCGGGACGAAGAGATGGTTGACGACATCAAACGTGAGAAGATGCTTGCAATCTATGCATTTCTTATTACTGACTTCATTCAGATTCTATTTGTGTCAATTCTCTATCTGGATGACACAACTCCATTTGTTGTTGGAATTGATTTTTCGAGGTCCAATCCTCTGACTTCAGTTTCACTATTCTTTGCTATAGTGACGATGCAGGTCATTATGATTTACATCATTGCTTACCAAACTCTGAGGAAGACTGACCTCATAGAGCTATTACCTCAATACGATAAGAGCACTAAATGGAAGTGTCGCTATTCACGGGATGAAATTGTAGAATGGACTCAGACTCTTGCAAAGAAAAGTGGTGTATCTGTTCGAAAGATCTACATGATGGATTCACCACTTCCCAATGCTTTTACTTTCAGTCTTCCTTTCATTGGCTCTGTTGTGGTTGTTCATAGCAATACGCTCGAGGTCCTAAATGCGGAAGAAGTCCAAGCCATAATCACACATGAACTGGGCCATATTAAGAATCGAGATTCACTTGTTGCTATATTCACACGAATGCCATCCTTCTTTGTAGATCTAATCTATATCTATGTCTACATCAGGTTAATTCTCGCTCTCCTGACTTCAGCTCTCATAGGAGATTTCTACCTCGCTGGTATTCGGGTCGTCGGATTGGTCGCATTCTTCCTGCTATCCAGAATCTTTGCAGCACTGTCTAAATTCTTCATGCAGAAGGGATCTCGGGCTGCCGAGCTTTTGGGCGACTACCATGCTGCATCGGTCCTTGGACACGAGGCAACAATCAATTCGTTGATTCGTCTAGGTCAGAGAGTCGAAGCAATCACTGCTCTCTTCGAGGAAATAACCTGGTTAGAGTCACTGAATCCAGAAAGAACTGGTCCAATCACTAGAAGTGAATTGTTGAGGATGATAACTCAGTATCCTCTAAATGCTATAGACGAAGTCAATGCGCGTGAAGTAGCTCCCGACGTTTTCCTCTCAACTAGGCTAAAGCAAATGCGCGAAGTCTATGGTGTTGACCTGTCTGACGATCAAATTGAGAAAGCTGTTCAACCTGCTGTTGCTTCCCTTCATGAAAAGAGGGTTGAGGGAAAGGACGAATCAGAACCATTGAAGATGACTCAGACTATTGACTGG